>NZ_JBVIBD010000001.1:0-325456 GCF_055573595.1 Streptomyces sp. NPDC030165
TCCCCTCCCGAAGGAGGTTCATCGTTCGACTTGCATGTGTTAAGCACGCCGCCAGCGTTCGTCCTGAGCCAGGATCAAACTCTCCGTGAATGTTTACCCGTGATCGGGTCAACACACACGAGAGCGGAACAGGAAGCGGAATAGGCTTCCCGTTCACAGCGTCCTCGCTGTGTGTGCCACCCGCACCGTGGTGCTGGTGGGCTTTTCAAAGGAACCTCATCCTCCGGCGTGGTGCCGGTGGACGGGGTATCAACATATCTGGCGTTGACTTTTGGCACGCTGTTGAGTTCTCAAGGAACGGACGCTTCCTTTGTGCCTGTTTCACCAGGCTCTCCGGGCGCTTCCCTTCGGTGTTCCACCACTCTATCAGGCCTTTTCGGGCTTCCGGACCACCGTGTTTTCCGCAGACATGCAGAAACGAGGTCGAAAATCTCGATCAGTTCTGAAGGAGTGCCACCCGCCGTCCGCACCGCGATGTGATCGCGTTCTGTTGAACCGGGGCAGGTGTCAGACAGTACAGGGCCCGCCCGGGCGGGGCAAATCGATTCCCCCGGGGCGGCTGCTCCGGGGGTGGTGTTGCGCGTGCGGAACCCTCACTTCTTATGACTTACGCTCTGATCGGCACGCCGTCCAGGACAGGTAGTGACGGCGGCCTGAAAGATCTCCACCCCTGGGAGGACTCCCATGACCACCGTGACGTCCCCGCTTGCTGGACGCGCCATCGGACTCGCGGCCGTGCCCGACCCGGTGTTCTCCGGCGCGATGGTGGGTCCCGGTACCGCCATCGACCCGATCCGCGAGCCCTCCGAGGCCGTTTCGCCCGTTGACGGTGTCATCGTCTCGCTGCACCCGCACGCGTTCGTCGTCGTCGACGGCGAGGGCCACGGCGTGCTGACGCACCTCGGTATCGACACCGTGCAGCTCAACGGCGAGGGCTTCGAGCTGCTCGTCAACAAGGGCGACACCGTCACCCGCGGCCAGGCCGTCGTGCGCTGGAACCCGGCCGCCGTCGAGGAGGCCGGCAAGTCGCCGGTCTGCCCCGTCGTCGCGCTGGAGGCGACCGCCGACTCCCTCGGCGAGGTCGTCGAGGACGGCGAGGTCAAGGCCGGCGGGCAGCTCTTCAGCTGGCAGTAGCCGCGCCGCCGTCCTGACGGCACGTACGACAACCACCGCGGCGGCAGTGACCGCCGCACCAATCGGAGACGGGTGAGATGGAGACAACGCTGCGAGGCGTCGGCGTGAGCCACGGTGTGGCGATCGGCGAGGTGCGGCACATGGGTACGGCGGTCCTGGAACCGCCGGCCAAGCAGATTCCGGCCGAGGAAGCGGAGCGCGAACAGGGGCGTGCCCGCAAGGCCGTGGAAGCTGTGGCCGCCGACCTGATCGCGCGGGGCAACCTGGCGGGCGGCGAGGCGCAGGCCGTGCTGGAGGCCCAGGCCATGATGGCCCAGGACCCCGAGCTGATGGCCGACGTCGAACGGCGCATCGCCGTGGGCAGCACCGCCGAGCGCGGGGTGTACGACGCGTTCGCCGCCTACCGGGCGCTGCTCGCGGGGGCCGGCGAGTACCTGGCCGGGCGGGTCGCGGACCTCGACGACGTGCGGAACCGTATCGTCGCGCGGCTGCTGGGCGTACCGATGCCGGGTGTGCCGGACAGCGACGAGCCGTACGTGCTGATCGCGCGGGACCTGGCGCCGGCCGACACGGCGCTGCTGGACCCGACGCTGGTGCTCGGCTTCGTGACCGAGGAGGGCGGGCCGACCAGCCACAGCGCGATCCTCGCGCGGGCGCTGGGCGTACCGGCTGTGGTCGCGCTGCCGGGCGCGGGCGAGCTGGTCGAGGGCACGGTCGTCGCCGTCGACGGCAGCACCGGCGAGATCTTCGTGAACCCGAGCGCCGAGAAGCGCGCCGAGCTGGAGCAGGCCGCCGAGGCCCGTAAGGCCGCGCTGGCGGCCTCGACCGGTCCGGGTGCCACGTCGGACGGGCACAAGGTGCCGCTGCTCGCGAACGTCGGCGGTCCTTCGGACGTGCCGGCGGCCGTGGAGGCGGGCGCCGAGGGCGTCGGGCTGTTCCGCACCGAGTTCCTCTTCCTGGACGACAGCAAGAAGGCGCCGTCGCAGGAGAAGCAGGCCGAGGCGTACCGCAAGGTGCTGGAGGCCTTCCCCGAGGGCCGGGTCGTCGTGCGGGTCCTGGACGCGGGCGCGGACAAGCCGCTGGACTTCCTGACGCCGGGCGACGAGCCGAACCCGGCGCTGGGCGTGCGGGGTCTGCGGACGCTGCTGGACCACCCCGAGGTGCTCCGTACGCAGCTGGCCGCGCTGGCCCAGGCCGCCGAAGGGCTGCCGGTCTACCTTGAGGTCATGGCGCCGATGGTGGCCGACCGAACGGACGCCAAGGCGTTCGCGGACGCGTGCCGCGAGGCGGGGCTGCAGGCCAAGTTCGGCGCGATGGTGGAGATTCCGTCCGCCGCGCTGCGCGCCCGGTCGATCCTGCAGGAGGTCGAGTTCCTGTCGCTGGGGACCAACGACCTGGCGCAGTACACCTTCGCCGCCGACCGGCAGGTCGGTGCGGTCTCGCGCCTGCAGGACCCGTGGCAGCCGGCGCTGCTCGACCTGGTGGCGCTGTCGGCCGAGTCGGCGAAGGCCGAGGGCAAGAGCTGTGGTGTCTGTGGTGAGGCGGCCTCCGATCCGCTGCTGGCCTGTGTGCTGACGGGTCTGGGTGTGACGAGCCTGTCCATGGGCGCGGCGTCGATTCCGTACGTGCGCGCGACGCTGGCGAAGCACACGCTCGCTCAGTGTGAGCGTGCCGCCGCCGCGGCGCGGGCCGCGGACACCGCCGAGGACGCGCGCGCCGCCGCGCAGGCGGTGCTCTCCGGGGAGTGATCCCCGGTGGGGTCCGGCCCGGGAGTGACCGGCCGGACCTCGCCGAGCGGACAGGACGACGCTGGTACGGACGGCCGTCCCGCCCTTGTGGCGGGACGGCCGTCCGGCGTTTGCGGCGGAGCGGTCGCTTCGGCGTCCGCGGCCGAGCGGCCGTCCTGCCTTTGCCGCGGGGCGGCCGCCGTGTCAGTGGTGGCTGTGGTCGTGCCCGTCCGTCGGTGGCGGGTCGGGCAGGGCGAGGCCCGAGTGGTAGTCGACGCCGGGCTCGGGTGGGACGGGCTCGCCGGTGTCGGCGTCCGTGCAGTAGGCCGTGAAGACTTCCGCGGCGCTGAGCGGGTGCAGCCAGGCGTCCCGCAGGACCCAGCCGCGGACCGTGTCACGCCCGGCGGTCTCGGCCGTACGCGAGACGATGCCGCCGGGGCTGCGCAGGGCGACGCCGGCGGCGAGGACCGTGCAGAAGACGAGGGTGGCGGCCTCGGACAGCTCCAGCCGCCCGTCGTCACGGGAGTCGGCGTGCAGCACGGCGAGGAGCGGGGTGCCGCTCGCCGGGACGCTGCACACCAGGTGGTGGGTGCCGTCGCCGAGGGTGTCCAGCAGGCTGGTGACCGCGCGGGAGGCGCGGGCGAAGGCGGCCCGCGCGAGGTCCTCGCCGCAGTCCGCGCAGGCTCCCGTACGGGCGAGGAGTGCCGTGGCGCGGTCCCAGGTCGCCTGGCGTTCCGCCTCGTCGATGAGCACGGGCAGCAGCCGGGACAGGGATTCGCCCGTGTACGGCAGGGTGGCGCCGGTGCAGGCCAGCTCGGCCGTGTAGCGGGAGCGGCTGTCGGGGCGGTCGGGGTCCAGGTCGGTGTCCGTGCAGAACGTCTCGTACGCGACGGGGTCGAAGAGGGCGACGGTGGTGTGGATGCCCTGGGCGGTCAGTGAGCGCAGCAGGGTCTCCATCTGCTGGAGGTAGGCGGTGTGGTCGTCGAACGGGAAGGTGCGGTAGCGGCGCATGGCCGCGAAGTCCTGGGCGTCCGCCAGGACGGCGGCGGTGCTCGGGATCTCGCGGCGCAGCATGCGGCGTGCGGCGGCGGGCCCGCTCGGGGCGGTGTGCGCGGTGCGTCGGGACGGTGTGGTCATGATTCCCCCTCGGTCGGTGTGCTGCTCGCTGCACGAGCTGCACTTGTGACTGAGAGTAATCGGAGGGTCTGACAACGGCCGTCCGCGACGGACCGCCCCGCTACCTCACACCGCTGCCCCGCCCGTCAGCTGCGCCTCCCACCGCCACCTCGCTCCGTCGCCTCCCCCTCCCGCCGCTACCGCGCGCGCTCGGCCGCGGCGCGCTCGGCCGCGATCCGCTCATAGAACCGCAGGAGTCCGAGGTCGTCGACCGAGCCCGGGTTGACGGCCTTCTCCAGCGGCGTGCCCTGGAGGAGGCGCTTGACCGGGACCTCGATCCGCTTGCCCGTGAGGGTGTGCGGTACGCCGGGGGCTTCGATGATCTCGTCGGGGACGTGGCGCGGGGAGCACTGTGTCCGGATGGTCCGCTTGATGCGGTCGCGCAGCGCGTCGTCGAGGGTCGCGCCGGGGGCGAGATGGACGAAGAGCGGCATCCAGTAGCCGCCGTCGGGCAGTTCGAGGCCGATGACGAGGGATTCCCGGATCTCCGGGAGGCGTTCGACGGCCTCGTAGATGTCCGCGGAGCCCATCCGTACGCCCTGGCGGTTGAGGGTGGAGTCGGAGCGGCCGTGGATGACGACGGTGCCGCGCGCGGTACGGGTGATCCAGTCGCCGTGCCGCCAGACGCCGGGGTAGGTGTCGAAGTAGCTGTCGTGGTAGCGGCTGCCGTCGGGGTCGTTCCAGAAGCGGATGGGCATGGACGGCATGGGGTTGGTGACGACGAGTTCGCCGACCTCGTCGGTCAGCGGCTTGCCCTGCGGGTCCCATGCCTGGAGGTCGGTGCCGAGGCAGGGGGCCTGGAGTTCGCCGATGTGGACGGGCAGGGTCGGCGCGGCGCCGGCGAAGCAGCTGCAGACGTCCGTGCCGCCGCTGACGGAGGCGATCCACAGGTCGGCGGCGACCTCGTCGTGCAGCCAGCGGAAGCCGTCGGGCGGCAGCGGGGAGCCGGTGGTCGCGACGCATGTGACGGTGGACAGGTCGAGGTCGCGTCCGGGGTGCACGCCGGCCTTGCGGCAGGCCATCACGTACGCGGCGGAGGTGCCGAAGAGGGTGGTGCCGGTGCGTTCGGCGATCCGCCACTGGGCGGCGGTGTCCGGGTGTCCCGGGCTGCCGTCGTAGAGCACGATCGTGGAGCCCGCGAGGAGGCCGGCGACGAGGAAGTTCCACATCATCCAGCCGGTGGAGGTGTACCAGAAGAAGCGGTCGTCGGGGCCGAGGTCGCAGTGCAGGCCGGTCTGCTTGAGGTGTTCGAGGAGGATGCCGCCCTGGGACTGGACGATGGCCTTGGGCAGGCCGGTCGTACCGGAGGAGTACAGGACCCACAGGGGGTGGTCGAACGGGACCTGTTCGAAGACCGGTTCGGTTGCGGCGGAGATCAGGTCGGACCATTCCAGGGCGCCTTCGGGGGCGGGGGTGCCCAGGAGGGGGATGTGGACGACGGCCCGGAGGGTGGGCAGTTCGCGGCGGAGTTCGGCGACGGTGTCGCGCCGGTCGTGTTCCTTGCCGCCGTAGCGGTATCCGTCGACCGTGAACAGCACGACCGGTTCGACCTGCTGGAAGCGGTCCAGGACGCTGCGGGCGCCGAAGTCGGGGGCGCAGGACGTCCAGACGGCGCCGACGGCGGCGGTGGCCAGGAGGGCGACGACGGCCTGCGGGACGTTGGGGACGTAGCCGCTGACGCGGTCGCCGGGGCGTACGCCGAGGTGGCGCAGTTCGGCGGCCAGCGAGCCGACCTGGGCGCGCAGCGCGGCCCAGGTGACGGGGGTGGGGTCGTGGGTCTCGTCGACGTACAGCAGGGCGGGCGCGTCGGCGCGGGCCGGGTCCTCGGCGGCGCGCAGCGCGTGTTCCGCGTAGTTGAGGGTGGCGCCGGGGAACCAGCGGGCGCCGGGCATCGCGGGGTCGGCGAGGACGGTCTCGTACGGCGTGCTGAAGCGGACGTCGAACCAGGCGGCGACGGCCTGCCAGAAGCGGGGCAGGTCGGTCACGGACCAGTGGTGCAGCGCGGCGTAGTCCGCCACCGGGTCGCCTGCGGTGCGGGCGGGGGCGCCGTGGTGGGCGGCCGCCCAGTCGTGGAACCGGGTGAGCTGGGCGCCGGCGATGCGGTCCGGGCCGGGCTGCCACAGGGGTTCCGGGTGCGGGACGGACTGCGGTGCGGTGGTCATGATCGGCTCCCGGCTGGACGCGGCGTTGCGTGGACGCGGTGTGGGCGTGCGGTACGCGGTGTGCGTGGTCCCCGTACGGCTGGGGGTCGCCCCGGCGCAGCGCGGGGGCGCGTGCGTGTGACACGGCTGGGCAGGACGATGCCACGTGATCGACTTGTGCGCCAGGGTCGGCCCCACATTCGGGACGGGTGGGGGCGCCGGGGCGGGCCTCGTGTCCACAGCGGACGCGGTCTCCGGAGCGGTGGCGCGGCCGCCACCGGTGTGCCGCGTGTGAGGTCCTGGTTCTCCCCAAGTGAACGGCGGCTGAACGGCGCCCCCGCCGCGGGCCGTCGATGGCAGGCTGAGCAGCATGGACGGGCGTGATCAAGAGCGGTCGGCGCGGTGGCCGCGGTGGGACGGGGCGGCCGGTGCGGTCCGGGCCGTCAGAGCACTCGGATCGGTACGGGGGCTGCGGACGTGGCGGTGGGCGTGGCGGCGGCGCCGCGCGGACGCGCTGGGGCTGCCGCGGGGCGGTCGGGAGCGGGCGCGGACACCGGGGGCGGCGGTGCGCGCGGAGCCGCAGCCGGGCGGCGGGGTGGTGCATTTCGCGCGCTCGTCGCTGCGGGTGCGGGTGGCGTCGGGCGGCGCGGTGTTCTGCGGCTGGGACGGTGCGGCGCCGGAGCCGTCGTACGCGCTGGCCGGGGCGTGCCCGGAGCCGGACGCGCGTGCGGTGCTGGAGCCCGCCACGGAGGGCGGCTGGCGGGTGGTCTCGGAGCGGGTGACGGTGACGGTGTCCCGGCACGGTGCGGTGGAGGTACGCACACCGGGCGGCGTGATGCTGCGGCGGGAGCTGCCACCGCGGTGGTGGGACCGGGCGCCCGGGGACGGGAGCGGGGCGTCCGGGGGCGGGGCGCCTGGTGGTGAAGGCGGTGGGCCCGGGGAGCGGGCCGGGGACTCGCGCTGGGTGCAGCGTTCCGAGGTGGCGGCCGACGCGCGGTTCTTCGGGCTGGGCGGCCGGTCGGCCGGGCCGCGGCTGCGCGCGGGCACGTACCGGCTGTGGAACACCGATCCGGGCGGCGCGTTCGTGCCGGGCGACGACCCGCTGTCGGTCACGATGCCGGTGCAGTTCGTGGTGGCGGACGCCGGTACGCACCTGGTCTTCCACGACAACTCGTGGGACGGCGCGGTGACCTTGCGCGAAGGTGCGGAGGGCGCGGGTTCCGGGCACGACCGGCCGGGCTGCTCCGAACTGCGCGTGGACGGCGGCCCGTTGCGGTACTGGGTTCTGGTCGGCACGCCCGCCCGCGTCCTGCTCGGCTGGACGGCGCTGACCGGGGCCCCCGCGCTGCCGCCCCGCTGGGCGCTGGGCCCGCAGCACGCCCGGTGGGGTTTCGGCAGCCAGGCGGAGGTGCGGCGGGTCGTCTCCGGCTATCAGGAGCGCGGGCTGCCGTTGTCCGCCGTGCATCTGGACATCGACCATTACGACGGCCACCGCGTCTTCACCGTCGACCGTACGGCCTTTCCCGACCTGCCCGGCCTGGCCCGGGAGCTGCGCGAGGAGGGGGTGCGGCTGGTGTCGATCGTCGATCCGGGGGTGAAGGCCGAGCCGGGCAACGCGGTGTACGAGGGCGGGGCCGCGGCGGACGCGTACGTACGGGATGTGCGGGGCCGGGAGGTGCGCGGGGTGGTGTGGCCGGGCGAGGCGGTGTTCCCGGACTTCACGGACGCGCGGGTGCGCAAGTGGTGGGGCGGCCTGTACGCGGAGCGGCTGGCGCAGGGCTTCTCCGGGGTGTGGCACGACATGAACGAGCCGGTGTCCTTCGCGGCGTTCGGCGACCCGTCGCTGCCGCGTTCGGCGCGGCACGCGCTGGAGGGCCGGGGCGGCGACCACCGGGAGGCGCACAACGTGTACGGGCTGGCGATGGCGCGCGCCGGATACGACGGGCTGCTGGAACTCCGCCCCGAGGAGCGTCCTTTCCTGTTCTCGCGCTCGGGGTGGGCGGGGATGCAGCGGTACGGGGGGACGTGGTCGGGGGACGTGGCGACCGGGTGGCCGGGCCTGCGGGCCTCGTTGTCGCTGGTGGTGGGCATGGGGCTGTGCGGCGTCCCGTACAGCGGGCCGGACGTCGGCGGGTTCTCCGGGGTGCCGTCGCCGGAGCTGTATCTGCGCTGGTTCCAGACGGCCGCTTATCTGCCGCTGTTCCGTACGCACTCGGCGATGACCGCGGGACGGCGGGAGCCGTGGGAGTACGGGCCCGACGTGCTGGAGCACGCGCGGGCGGCGCTGCTGGAACGGGCACGCCTGCTGCCCTACTTCGTGACGCTCGCCCAGTTGGCGTGCCTCTCCGGGGCGCCGTACGTGCGCCCCGTCTGGTGGAACACCCCCTGCGACCGGAAGCTGCGCGACTGCGAGGACGCCTTCCTCCTGGGCGACGCGCTGCTGGTGGCGCCCGTACTGGGCCCCGGAGTGACGCGGCGGGCGGTACGGCTGCCGCGCGGGCGCTGGTACGACACGGCGGACGGGCGGGCGTACGACGGTCCGGGGCAGGTGCTGATCGACGCGCCGCTGTCGCGGATCCCGGTACTGGCGCGGGCCGGTGCGGTACTGCCGGTGGCGGGCGCGGACGGCACGACGGAGTTGGAGGTCTGGGCACCGAAGGACGGCCGCAGCGGTGGCGGCCTGGTCGTACCGGACGCAGGCGACGGCTGGCAGCGCCCGGCGGTCGAGCGCTTCGAGACGCGGCTGGAGGACGGGCGGGTGGTCGTGGAGCGGCAAGGGGGCGGGGACGTCGGGTACCGGGTGCGGGTGCGTGGACTGCCGGGCGGCGACATATAGGCGGGTGGCAGCGGATTGCGTAGATTGGCCCGTTCGTGCAGCGGCAGCGGGATACGACGCGCAGAGAGGACGGACGCGATGGCAGACGGGGACGGTACGGGGATCTGGGCGATCGCGGATCTGGTGACGCCGATGGCGGTGCGGGTCGTGGCGACGCTGCGGGTGGCCGATCATCTCGCGGACGGCGTGCGGACCGCGCGGGAACTGGCCGCGGCCACGGGGGCCGACGCCGGAGTGCTGGAGCGGGTGCTGCGGCACCTGGTGACGGTGGAGGTCTTCAGCCGTGACGAGGAGGGCCGCTACGGGCTGCTGCCGCGCGGCGAGGAACTGCGCGACGGCCATCCGTCCGGCGCGCGGCGGATGCTGGACGTGGAGAGCGCCATCGGCCGGGCCGACCTGGCGTTCGTGGCGCTCCCCCACTCCGTACGGACGGGCGAGGCGGCCTTTCCGCGGCAGTTCGGGCAGCCCTTCTGGGAGGACTTGAAGGCGTCGCCGGAACGGACCGCCGATTACGACGCGCAGATGGGCGTCGACGTCACACGGTGGGCCGAGGCCGTCGTACCCGCCTTCGACTGGGGCTCGCTGGGGCGGATCGTGGACGTCGGCGGGGGCAACGGCACGTTCCTCGCGGCGTTGCTCGCCGCGCATCCCGGGCTGCGGGGCACCGTGTTCGACCAGCCGGGGACCGTACGGGCGGCACGTGCCACGCTGGCGGCGGCCGGGCTGGCCGACCGTGCGGACGCGGTGGCGGGCGACTTCTTCGAGGCGCTGCCCGCCGGGGCGGACGGCTATGTCCTCTGCGCGGTCCTGCACGACTGGGACGACGACGCGGCACGGGCGATCCTGCGCCGGTGCGCCGAGGCGGCGGGCGCCCGGGGCCGGGTGCTGGTCATCGAGCGGGTCGGCACGGACGGCGAGTCGGTGCACACGGGCATGGACCTGCGGGTGCTGGTGTACTTCGGGGCGCGTGAGCGCGGCGTGGCCGAGTTGACGGCACTGGCGGACGGGGCCGGGCTGCGGGTGGCGAGGGTGCACCGGGCGCGGGACCTGGCGGTGGTGGAGATGGTGGCTGCCCGAGGGTGAACGCGCGCGGCCGGCAACCCGGTTCGTTCGGGTCACCGTTCGACGCCGGGCGGCGGAAAGCCGGGTCGCTCTTCTCTTCGTGTTCTATTGCCGCCCATTTTCCCGGTGCGCTACTTTTGCCGGAGATTCCTTCCGTAAAAAAGCGGATGAGGGGCGAAATGAGCGATCCGGCGACGCGGTGGGTGTTGGCCTTCGACGCCTCGTGCGAGCGGTGCAGGAAAGTCTCCGAAGCGGTCGAGCACGCTTGCGGGGGAAAAGTCGAACTGTTGTCGCTCATGAACCGGGATGTGCATCGATGGCGCACGGAAAGCCTCGGTGAACAAGCCCCTTGGGCGCCGACGCTTTTGCGGGTAGGGCCGGGTACGTGCCTGGGTCGGCCCGGGGATGGCCGTGGCCCTCGTCCGCAGGCTGGGGCTGCGTGCGACGCTCCGTACGGTCGGCGCCCTCGACGGCCTGCGCCGGGCGCCCCGGACGGACGGCGATCCGGGGCGCAAGCAGTTCCTCCGGCTCGCCGGCGGCGCCGCGGTCACGGCAGGTCTGCTCATCGGGGCGGGGAGGGCGACGGCGAGCGCGGCGTCCACCGCCGGGAGCGACGAGGCCCAGTTGTGGGTCGAGGCGCATCGCGGCAGCCTCCCGCAGGACTACGACGCGCTGATCGCCCGTCCCATGCACTACCGTCAGGCCATCTGGGCCGCTCTGCCGCCCGCGGCCCGCAGCCGGCTCTGGGTGGAACAACTCGCGCGCTACCGCCGGGCCCACCCCGGCCTCTCCCCCGAGCAGAGCGACGTACTCGAAAAGGTGCACCGCATCGCCGAACAGGAAGCCAGTTTCGCTTTCGGCCGGGTCGAGGACCCGGGGCCGGGCGAACGGCCCCTCCGCGAGTCCGCCGTACGGCATTTCGGGCACGAGGAGGCGAATTCACTGTTCGCGACCCTCGGGCCTGCCGAGCCTGCCGGCCGGCGCGGAGCCAAGGCCCTGAACTGCAATTGCAGCGTCGAATCCAACTACTGTTCCAGCAGCGCCTGCCACGACAACCAGTGCATGAAGGGCCGGTGCAGTTGCCGGGTCTTCCAGCGGTCGTGCGGTTACCTCTGGCGCTATCCCTGCGACGGCTTCTGCGCTTGCAGTTCCTGCTGAGCTTCCTGTCCGGCATTCGGCACCGGAGCCCTTACGCGTGACGCGGCGGCGGTGATAGACGAGTGCCATGCCGAGACTCGCTGCCGCACTGCGCGGCCTCGCCGTGGCCGCCGCTGCCCTCGCCCTGACCACTGCCGCCGCCCCGCCCGGAGGAGCCGCCGAGCCGCGGCCCTCCGGCGGCACCACTGCCACGACCGGTACGACGGCAGCAGGAACGGCGACGGCGCCCAGGGAATTCGTCGCGTTGCGCGACGTCGACCCGACGATCCGCCAGGAGATGCGCTACTTCACGCCGCACAACTTCATGGGCGTACCGGTCACCGGCTACCGGCAGCCGGTGTGCATCCTGACCCGGGACGCGGCGCGGGCGCTGCACCGGGCCCAGCTCTCCTTCCTGCGGCGCGGCTACACGCTCAAGGTTTATGACTGCTACCGGCCGCAGCGCGCCGTGAACCACTTCGTGGACTGGGCCGAGGACCTGGGCGACCAGCGGATGAAGGGCGAGTTCTATCCACGGATCGACAAGTCGACACTCTTCCGTGACGGCTACATCGCCGAGAAGTCGGGCCACAGCCGGGGCAGCACCGTCGACCTGACGCTCGTACGGCTGCCGGGTCTGCCCACCCGGCCGTACATCCCCGGGGAGCCCCTGACGAAGTGCTACGCGCCGAAGGCGGAGCGCTTCCCGGACAACTCGCTCGACATGGGGACGGGGTTCGACTGCTTCGACACCCTCGCGCACACTCTCGATCCGCGGGTGCAGGGACAGCAGCGGGCGAACCGGTTGCGGCTGAAGGAGGGGCTGGAGCGGGCCGGGTTCCGCAACTACGACAAGGAGTGGTGGCACTACACCTTCACGCCGGAGACGTTCCCGGACACGTACTTCGACTTTCCGGTGTCGCGGCGGACGCTGAGCGGCGGACGCTGAGCGGCGGACGCTGAGCGGCCGCGGCTGAGCACCCGCCGCCGCACGGCCGCGGACCGGAGCGCGGAACCACCCCCGTGGATCCCGCGCCCCGGTCCTGCCTTGGTGGACGCCGTGCGGCCGTATCCGGTTCAGCCGGTTTCGCGGAGAACCGCGTGATCCTTTCCGTTCGGCGGGAGCGGTCGCGCCGTGCGGGGTTCCGCCGGGTGCTTGTCGCGTGCCAGACTCCTGACGGGTCGTCAGGTGGCGGCCCGGGCTCGTCTGTTGCGGGTTTCGGGAGGGGGCGTGGCGCGTACGCGTAAGCCGGTGGTGCCGGGGTGGTTCACCGATCCGGACACCGGTGCGGACTTCCGGCTCCTGGGGACCCGGTGCGGTGCCTGCGGGGCCGTCTTCTTTCCGCGTGAGGACTTCTTCTGCCGCGATCCCGGTTGTGACGGGACCGAGCTGGCGGAGGTGCCGCTGTCGTCGCGCGGCACGGTGTGGTCGTACACGGACGGGCGCTACCGGCCGCCGCCGCCCTACGTCTCGGACCCCGGGGTGCCGTGGCAGCCGCGCACCCTGGTCGCGGTGGAGCTGGCGACGGAGCGGATGGTGGTGCTGGGGCAGGCCGCGCCGGGGGTGACCGTTGCCGGTCTGCGGGTCGGTATGGCCGTCGAGCTGGTGCCCGGGGTGCTGGGTGAGGACGCGGAGACCGTGTGGACGACGTGGTGGTGGCGGCCCGTGGAACCGGCCGGGACGAACGGGGCGGGAGGCGGACATGGCCGGTGACATCGCCGTGCTGGGGGCCGGGATGCACGCCTGGGGGAAGTGGGGGCGCGGCTTCGTCGAGTACGGGACGGTCGCGGCGCGGGCGGCGCTGGCCGACGCGGGGCTCAAGTGGGCCGACGTCCGGTCGGTGGTCGGTGCGGACACCGTGCGCGGCGGGTACCCGGGGTACGTGACGGGCGCGACGTTCGCGCGGGCGCTGGGGTGGCAGGGCGCGCAGGTGACGAGCGTCTACGCGGCCTGTGCCTCCGGGGCGCAGGCCATCGCGACGGCGCGTGCGCAGATCCTCGCGGGGCTGGCGGAGGTGGTGCTGGTGGTGGGTGCGGACGCGGCGCCGAAAGGGTTCTTCGCCCCGGCGGGCGGTGACCGGCCCGACGATCCGGACTGGCTGCGGTTCCGGCTGCTGGGTGCGACCAATCCCGCCTACTTCGGGCTGTACGCGCGGCGCCGGATGGCCTTGTACGGGGACACCGCCGACGACTTCGCGCAGGTCAAGGTGAAGAACGCGGCGGCGGGCGCGCTCAATCCGTACGCGCGCTACCGCAAGCCGGTGACGGCGGCGGAGGTCGCCGCGTCGCCCGTGGTCGCCGATCCGCTGCGGCTGCTGGACATCTGCGCGACGTCCGACGGCGCGGCGGCGCTGGTCCTGTGCGGCCTGGAGTACGCGCGCCGGCGTGGCGTACCGGACCCCGTCCGTATCCGGGCGGTCTCCACCGCGACGCCCCGGTATCCCCGTACGGAACTGGACCTGCCGGACATCGCGACCGACTCCGCGGCGGGCATGACCGAACCGCCGGCCGCACCGGAACCGTCAGCCGCACCGGAACCACCGGTCGCCTTCCGGCCTTCCCTCGCCGCGGCCGCCTACGAGGAGGCGGGGCTGGGGCCGGAGGAGCTGTCGCTGGCGGAGGTGTACGACCTGTCCACCGCGCTGGAGCTCCAGTGGTACGAGGATCTCGGCCTGTGCGCAGCGGGCGGGGGCGCGAAGCTGCTGCGCGACGGGACGACAGCGCTCGGCGGGCGGCTGCCGGTGAACGCGAGCGGCGGGCTGGCGTCGTTCGGGGAGGCGGTGCCCGCGCAGGCGATCGCGCAGGTCTGCGAACTGACCTGGCAGTTGCGCGGGCGGGCCGGGGCGCGACAGGTGCCGGGCGCCCGCGCGGGGATCGCCGCGAACCAGGGGCTGTTCGGACACGGCTCGGCGGTGGTCGCGGTGCGGTGAGGCTCGCCCGGAACGCTTGCGCGGGCACCCGTTCGAGTGCGCCGGAAGGGTGCGTGAACAGTGCGTGAATCACGCACCGTCCGTGCTCCGAGTGGGCATTCTGCTGCCGTGCCTGCCTGGACGGACCAGCTCCGATTCGCCTTCCAGCCCGTCGTGAACCTGGCGACCGGTTCGGTCGCCGCCCTGGAGATACTCGCCCGCCCCGAACGCGGCGACGTGCTGACGGCGGCGCGGCGCTCCGCCGACCTGGACGCCGAGCTGGCCGGGCTCGCCGTGCGGTCCGCCGCGCGACGGGAGACGCTGCTGCCGCTGCACGTGAACGTGTTCGCGGCGACACTCGCCGAGCTGCCGGGCCTGACCGCGCTGCGCAAGGCCGTGCACGACGTGGGCCGCCGGCCGTGGGAGATCACCATCGATGTCGGCGGACCCTTCACGCACGTACCGCGGCGGGCGCTGCTGGAGGCGGTGGCGGGGCTGCGGCAGGACGGGTACCGCGTCGGCGCCGACGGGGTCGGCGACGGGGACCTGCCGTTGCGGCTGCTCGGTGACCTCGCCCCCGACCTGGTGAAGCTGGACGCCTCGCTGTGCGCGGGGCTGGACGACGACCGGGGCGGGCGGGCCGCCGTGGCCGCGATGCGGCAGCTGTGCGAGGTGCTGGGCAGCGTGCTGGCGGTGGAGGGCGTGGAGACGGAGCGGCAGTACGCGGCGGTGCGGGCGGCGGGGGCGCAGCTGGCGCAGGGGTTCCTGTTCGCGCCGCCCGCGCGGCGTCCGGCGGCCGACGTGTATCTGCCGGAGCCGCGCGACGGATACGGGCCGGTGGCGAGCGGTTACGCCGGGGGCGTCCCGTCCGGTACGGGGCTGCCGCCGGCCGGGCCGCCCGTGACGCGGTTCCTGCAGCCCGCCGCGCTGCTGCCGATGTCCGCTTCGGCGGGCTCCGTACGCAGTCATCTGACGGGGTTCCCGGGGGTCTCGGGGGTGCTGCTGGTGGATCCGGACGGCGTTCCCGTACGGGCCATCGACCGGGATCGCTTCCTGCTGTCGCTGTCCGGCCGGTACGGGCACGCGCTGTACGCCGACCGCCCGGCGCTGCGGCTGGCCGACCGGCCGCTGACGGTGAGCGCCGACGCCACCGCCTGGGAGGTGCTGGACGTGGTCACCGGCGGCGACCGGGACCGGACCGGCGACGATGTGGCGGTGGTGGACGAGCAGGGCCGCTGCATGGGTGTCGTCCACCTGGCCGACATCCTGCGGGCGCTGGCCGAGAGCCGGGTGGAGGAGGCGGCGCGGCTCAATCCGCTGACCCGGCTGCCGGGTTCGGACGCGGTCAACGCCGAGGTGGACCGGTGGATCGCGGACGGCCGGGCGTTCGCGCTGTGCTGGCTGGACGTGGACGGGTTCAAGCAGGTCAACGACGGGGCGGGTTTCGCGGCGGGGGATGTGCTGATCCGTGCCGTGGGGCAGGCGCTGGCCCGTACGGCGGCGGGGCTGCCCGCGGCGCGGGTGGGGCACATCGGCGGGGACGACTTCCTGGTGCTGGCCGCGCCGGACGATCTGGAGCCGTTCGCCGCGGCCTTGCTGGACACGCCGTGGTCGGCGGGCGGGCTGCCGGTGACGCTGTCGCTGGCGACGGTGGTGTGCGCGCCGGGCAGCGTGACCGGTCACGCGCAGGCCGCGGCGGCGCTGGCACCGTTGAAGAAGGCGGCAAAGTCGCTTACCGGCGCCAGCAGTTGGGTGCTGGGGGTGCCCGGCAGCCCGGGGCACGAGGTGCGCCGGGGGCGGCGGCGCGGGGACTGAGCGCCGTACCCTCCTGGCACCTTGACGCCCCGTCACCTGCGGTGAACACTTCCGGGTGTCCGTCGGCACCGCCACAGCCGGGCGACCCGGCCGCGTGGCAGCGGTAGACGCTGCCCGACTCCCCAGGGGCGGTTCCGGCGCACCGGCACGCTCGACGCGGACGCCGCGCGGGGCGCGGCGGCCGAGCTCCCGCCGCCCTCCTTGTGGCACGGGAAGCACGCACCCTGCACGGAGGACCGGGGCCACTCCCCCGGGCCAGGGACAAGGAGCCGCCATGTATTCCAACGGGGACATTTTCGTCGGTGAGGTCATCGGCACCGCCCTGCTGATCCTCTTCGGTGCCGGCGTGTGCGCCGCCGTCACCCTGCACCACTCCAAGGCGAAGGCAGCGGGCTGGGTCGTCGTCGCGTTCGGCTGGGGTCTGGGCGTGCTCGCCGGGGCCTACACCGCCGCGCCGCTGTCCGGCGGGCACCTGAACCCGGCGGTGACGCTGGGGTCGGCGGTCGCGGACGGCACGCCGTGGCCGAAGGTGCCGCTGTACTTCGCCGCGCAGATGGTGGGGGCGCTGCTCGGCGCCGTACTGGCGTGGGCGCTGTACCACGCGCAGTTCGCGGCCAACAAGGAGGCCGACAAGGCGCAGCCGACGCTGACGATCTTCTCGACCGCTCCCGAGGTCCGCAGCCCGGCGGCGAACCTCGTCACCGAGATCATCGCCACCGTGGCGCTGGTGCTGCCGCTGCTGTTCTTCGGCAAGAACGAGGGCATCGGGATCGGGCAGGTGCCGGGCGCCGACGCCGGTGTCTACGGGTCCGGGATCAACGTCCTGCTCGTCGCGCTGCTGGTCGTCGGCATCGGTCTCTCCCTCGGCGGGCCCACCGGTTACGCCATCAACCCGGCCCGCGACCTGGGGCCGCGCATCGCCCACGCACTGCTTCCCATCCCCAACAAGGGCACCTCCGACTGGTCCTACGCCTGGATTCCGGTGGCCGGCCCGCTGATCGGCGCGGTCCTCTCCGGCCTGGTGTTCACCGCGGTCTTCTGACCGGCGGCGACGGTACGGCAGCCGGACCCGACCAGTTACGAGGAGTCAGGAGACGTCATGACGGACGGCACCACGGACAGGTATGTCGCCGCGATCGACCAGGGCACCACCTCCAGCCGCTGCATCATCTTCAACCAGGACGGCGCGACCGTCGCCGTGGACCAGCGCGAGCACCGGCAGATCTTCCCGAAGCCGGGCTGGGTGGAGCACGACGCCGAGGAGATCTGGGCCAAGGTGCAGGCGGTGGTGGCGGGCGCGCTCGCCAAGGCGGGGCTGCGCGCCGACCAGCTCGCCGCGCTGGGCATCACCAACCAGCGCGAGACCACGGTGCTGTGGGACCGCTCCACCGGCAAGCCGGTGCACAACGCGGTCGTCTGGCAGGACACCCGTACCGCGCAACTCTGCCACGAGCTGGGCGGCGCGGACGGCCAGGACCGCTTCCGGGAGGCCACCGGGCTGCCGCTGGCCAGCTACTTCTCGGGGCCGAAGGTGGCCTGGCTGCTGGACAACGTGCCGGGGCTGCGGGCGCGGGCCGAGGGCGGGGAGATCGCCTTCGGGACGGTCGACTCGTGGCTGATCTGGAAGCTGACGGGCGGTACGGACGGCGGGGTGCACGTCACGGACGTCACCAATGCCGGGCGCACGATGCTGATGAATCTGCACACGCTCCAGTGGGACACCGCGATCCTGTCGGCGATGCGGGTGCCGGAGGCGATGCTGCCGGAGATCCGGTCCTCGGCGGAGGTGTACGGGACGGCGGTGGGCCAGTTGCGCGGGGTGCCGGTGGCCGCGGCGCTGGGTGACCAGCAGGCGGCGGTGTTCGGGCAGACCTGCTACCGGGTCGGCGAGGCCAAGAACACGTACGGCACCGGCTCGTTCCTGCTGCTCAACACCGGGCAGCGGCCGGTGCCCTCCAAGAGCGGGCTGCTGACGACGCTGGGCTACCAGCTCGGCGGGGAGGCGCCGGTCTACTGCCTGGAGGGCTCGATCGCCATCACCGGCGCGCTGGTGCAGTGGTTCCGGGATCAGCTGGGCATCATCGACTCGGCCGACGAGATAGAGGAGCTGGCGGCGCGGGTCCCGGACAACGGCGGCGCGTACATCGTCCCGGCGTTCTCCGGGCTGTTCGCGCCGTACTGGCGCTCGGACGCGCGCGGCGTGATCACGGGCCTGACGGGTTACGTCACCAAGGCGCACCTGGCGCGTGCGGTGCTGGAGGCCACCAGCTGGCAGACGCGCGAGGTGGTGGACGCGATGTACCAGGACTCCGGTGTGCAGATCACCGCGCTGAAGGTGGACGGCGGCATGACCGCCAACAATCTGCTGATGCAGCACCAGGCGGACGTGCTGGGCGTTCCGGTGATCCGGCCGGTGGTCGCGGAGACGACGTGCCTGGGCGCGGCGTACGCGGCCGGGCTGGCGACGGGCGTGTGGCAGGACCTGGACGAGCTGACGGCGCACTGGAAGCGGGACACCGAGTGGACGCCGCGGATGGACGGGGCGACGCGGGAGCGCGAGTACGGCAACTGGCGCCGGGCGGTGGAGCGGAGCTTCGGGTGGCACGAGGCAGGGGACGGCGGCGGCGCGTAGGCGCACCCGGCGGACGGCAGGCGTACGGGCCCGGCGTTCCGGAGAAGACGGCCTGACCGCCCCGGCAGGCGTACGGCCCGCACCCCGGACGGCGGGGTGCGGGCCGTACTTCCGTCCGCGCGCCTCAGGGGAGCGCGGGCTCCCGTCGCCGGGCGCTGACGTGCATCGCGTGTTCGACGACCGCGATCAGTACGTCCCTGGCGGAGTCCTTCTCGCGTGCGTCGCAGAGCATCACCGGTACCTCGGGGTCCAGGTCCAGCGCGTCGCGAACCGTTTCCGCAGGGTAGCGGTCCGCGCCGTCGAAGCAGTTGACGGCCACCATGAACGGGATGCCGCGGCGCTCGAAGTAGTCGACGGCGGCGAAGGAGTCCTCCAGGCGCCGGGTGTCGGCCAGCACGACCGAGCCGAGCGCGCCGCGGGCCAGCTCGTCCCACAGGAACCAGAAGCGGTCCTGCCCCGGCGTGCCGAAGAGGTAGAGGACCAGGTCCTCGCGGAGCGTGATCCTCCCGAAATCCATGGCGACGGTGGTGGTCCGCTTGCCCTCCACACCGGCGAGGTCGTCGACCGGCCGGCCCGCCTCGGTCAGCCGTTCCTCGGTACGCAGCGGTTTGATCTCGCTGACCGCGCCCACCAGGGTCGTCTTGCCCACCCCGAAGCCGCCCGCCACCAGGATCTTGAGGGTGACGGGGTCGGGGGCGTCCTGCTTGCGGCGGCGTTCAGAGCGCCCGAAGACCATGGCCGTCTTCTCCCGGTCCGCCGCTGGTGCTGTTCTCTCGCATTCCTCGGTCCTCGCAGTTCATGGGGGGTGCCGACCACGGGTGTACCGCTGCTCGGCGGTGCGCCCGCGCGGGGTCACAGCGCCCGGAGCCCGTCGATCACCTCGCGGAGGATCTGCTCGTCGGGCAGCTCCGCCGGGGGCACGGGCCGGCTCACATGGACCAGCTCCGCGTCCAGCAGGTCACCGATCAGGACCCGTACGACGCCGAGCGGCAGGTCCAGCTCGGCGGCCAGTTCCGCGACGGACAGCGGCGCGTCGCGGCACAGGCCGACGATGTCCACGTGCTCCGGCGACAGGGTCTGGTCGTCGAGCGGGTCGCCGTGGCGGTCCTCGGCGATCACCAGGGCGATCAGGTCGAGATGCGGTTCGGCCTCGGTGCTGGTCCGGCCGCGGGTCATCGCGTAGGGGCGCACCACGGGGCCCGCCTCGTCGTCGTACCAACTGGCGTCCCCCTGCCCGGTCCTGGCCGGGCCGTCTGTGGTCATGGCGTCACCGTGCCGTCATCCTCCGGTCAGCCGCCGGCGGGCTGCCCGGCCCTGGGCGCGGTGCCCAGGTGGGCGCCCACCCGCTTGACGAGCAGCGTCATCTCGTACGCGACCAGTCCCACGTCGGAGTCCGCGTCGGCGAGGACGGCCAGGCAGCTGCCGTCGCCCGCGGCGCTGACGAAGAGAAACGCTTCCTCCAGCTCGACCAGGGTCTGCCGCACCCGGCCCGCCTCGAAGTGCCGGCCGACGCCCTTGGCGAGGCTGTGGAAGCCGGAGGCGACCGCCGCGAGGTGTTCGCTGTCCTCCCGGGTGAGGTCGGCGGACGCCCCGGTGGCCAGACCGTCGCTGGAGAGGATGAGCGCCTTGCGGATGCTGCCCACCCGGTCCACCAGCTCGTCGAGGAGCCAGCTCAGCTCACCCGACCCCTGCGGGCCCTTCGATTCGGCACTGGCCGCTGCTGCCTTCGGTGCGGTCATCGACCGTCCCCTCCCGATGTCATTCCTGGTGCTGTGCTTGGGTCGCCGTCCCGCCCGCCGTCCTCGCCGTTGTCCCGGCGGCCGCGCTGCCAGCCGCGCTGGAGCGAGGCCATGCGGGCGCGGACCTCCTCGGCGTCGCGGTCGTCCGCCGCGCCGGCGGGTTCGGTGCCCGGCTCGTCCGGTGCGGCGGGCTCGGCCTTGAGCTGGGGGGCGAGGCTGGCCTGCCGTACGCGGCGGGGCAGGCCTCCTGCCGTCGTGGCGGGCCGGCCGGACGGGGCAGGGCCCGTTTCCGTTGTCGTACCGGTGTCCATGTCCGCATCCGTGTCGCCGTCGGTTTCCGCGTCGGAGCGTACGTCGGCGCGGGCCGCCGCGTCGACCGGCCGGCCGTGGTCGGAGACCAGCACGGGCGCGCGGTGCCGGCGCGGCAGCGGCGCGGGTCCGTCGCCGGCCGGTGCCTGGTCACGGGTCTGCTGGTGCTGCTCGGAGGTGCCGGCGGGCCGGACGGGGGCGACGGGCGGGGTGCTGCCGTCGCGGTGGGTCCGTGCGCGGTGCAGGGTGCCCGGCTCCCGGCCGGCGCCGCGAGCGGGGTCGCGCGGGCCGCGGTGCGCGGTCCGGCCGCGGAAGAGGCTGTCCTCGTCGTCCGCCGCCGCCCGTTGCGCGAGTTCCGCGCGGGTGAGCGGGGGTTCCAGTTCGACCGGCCCGTCGATGACGTCCGGGGTGCGGTCCGGCGGGTCGGGCAGCGGTACGGGCACCTGGGCCAGCGCGGCCAGCTTGCCGCCGGGGGCCTCCAGCTCCCCGGTCCGGCCGCCGTCGATCCGCCGGCCGCCGGTGTCGTCGTCGCGGCCGGTATCCTCGGTGAGGAGCGTGGCGGGCAGGAAGACGACGGCGGTGGTGCCGCCGTACGGGGAGGGCTGGAGCGAGACGCGGACGCCCTGGCGCTGGGCGAGGCGGCTGACCACGAACAGGCCGAGCCGGTCGGTGTCGGAGAGTTCGAACTCGGGGGTCTCGGCGAGCCGCAGGTTGGCGTCGAGGAGGACGTCGGGGGCCATGCCCAGTCCGCGGTCGTGGATCTCCAGGGTGAAGCCGTTGGAGACCCGCTCGCCGACCACCTGCACCGCGGTGTGCGGGGGCGAGAAGACGGTGGCGTTCTCCAGGAGTTCGGCGATCAGGTGGGTGAGGTCGGAGACCGCGGGGCCCTGGACGGCCAGCCGCGGCAGCCGGCGCACCTCGATGCGCTCGTAGTCCTCGACCTCGGCGACGGCGGCGCGCACCACGTCCATCAGCTGGATGGGTTTGCGCCACTGCCTTGAGGGCGCCGCGCCGGAGAGGATGACCAGGCCCTCGGCGTGCCGGCGCATACGGGTGGTGAGGTGGTCCAGGCGGAAGAGGTCGGCGAGTTCGTCGGCGTTCTCGGTACGCCGTTCCATCGCGTCCAGGAGGGTCAGCTGGCGGTGCAGCAGGACCTGGCTGCGGCGGGCGAGGTTGACGAAGACCTCGGAGACGCCGCGGCGCATGTCGGCCTGTTTGACGGCGGCCTCGACGGCGGCCCGCTGGAGGGTGTTCAGCGCCTGCCCGACCTGTTCGGTCTCGCTCTGGCCGAACTCCAGGCGGGGTGCCTCGGTCTCCACGTCGACCTGTTCGCCGGCGGCCAGCCGCCGCATGACGCTGGGCAGCCGGACGCCGGAGACCTCGTGGGCGGCCTTGCGCAGCCGGATCAGGTCCTTGACGTGCTTGCTGCCGATGCGCACGGAGACGATGACGGAGACCAGCAGGGCGACGAAGCCGAGGACGCCCGCGACACCGGCCTTGAGCAGGACGGCCATGGCGACCGGCTCGACGCGCTCCTTGTAGCGGTCGCCGGCCTCCCGGCCCATCCGCTGGAGGTCGCCGAGGACCTTGCCCGCGGCGGTGTTCCATCGTTCGGCGTTGACGGCGCGGGGGGCGGCGGACGGGCCGCCGTAGATGATGCGGTCCTCGTAGGAGGTCAGTTCGCGGGTGGGTGCGGACTGCCAGTAGTCGGTGAAGACGGCGCGGTCGTCGCCGGGCAGTACGGGCAGGCTGGTCGCGTACAGCACGCGGCGTTCGGCGACGCGGTCGGCGAAGGCGCGCAGGTCGCGCTGGGTCATGGTGCCGGAGACGATCGCCGCGGACATCAGCGCGTCCTCGCGGGAGACGGCCTCGCGGGCGCGGGTCACGTTGACCAGGGCGCGGCCCTGCTTGTCCATCTCGACGTTCTCCAGCGCGTGCAGCGCCGCGAGGAACTCGTAGTTGGGGTCGACGAGGTCGTTGTACGCCTCGAAGGCCGCGTCGCGGGAGATGGTGTTGTCCTCGACCTGGGTGCGCAGCGTGGACAGGCGGCCGAGGCCCTTGAGGATGTCGTCCATGCGCTCGCCGGCGACGCCGTTGAGGTCGTCGCGTACGGCGGGGTCGGCGGCGTTGCCGCGCAGCTTGTCGACGATCTTGTCGGTCTCGCGGGTGCGGTCGCGCAGCTCGGCCAGGGAGTCGGCGCCGCGCCGGTCGGCCAGGTAGAGCAGGCTCTGCCGCCGTTCCTGCTGGAGCGCCTGGACGGCGTCCTCGGCGGGGTAGCCGAGTTTGGCGACGACGTTGCCGACGCCGAGCAGCTGGTCGGCCTCGCGTCCGGTGATGTACGTGGCGAACGCCCACATGGCCGTGAGGGACACCAGCGGCACCAGCAGCAGCGCTGCGATCTTCCGAGTGATCGTCTTCCCTCGAAAGCGCATGGCCTCCCCTACGTCAACCCCGGCGCACGGGGATGGTGTTCCGTCAACAAACGGCGCGAGCCTACTACTGACGAGGGACCTGACCGAAGCCCCGCCCAGGCGCCGGATCCGCAGGTCAGGGGAGGATCGTCCGCAGTTGTCGGCTGATTACCGGACAACCCGCCCACACATGTGGCCTCGAATACCTCTCCGACACCCGCCCGTACGCCGGAGCGGTTGGCCGAAAATCACATCGGCCGGGAACCCGGCGCCGTTCCCGTTCGTGACCATGGTGGGCGGTGGTGTGTGCCGGTACGGACATGCAACGGGTGAAAGCCGGGCAGGCACCCGGAAGGCGGGGCAGGCGGGTACGTGCGGGTACGGGGAGAGTGACGCCGAAGATGGTTCTCGAAGACGGTGGCGCGCACCTGAGCGGCGACAGGCGCGCGTTGTGGCAGGAGGAGCCGGCGGCCCGGCCCCGGATGGCCGACCCGGTGCGTACGGCCGCGGTGCGGGCCGTCATCATCGCGGCGGTGACGCTCGTTCAGGCCATGGTGGCGTTCTTCTGCACGATGGCGGGCGCCTGGTTCGCCTTCCCGGCCGTGCTCAGTACGGTCGCGAGCACGGTGGTCGCGACCTGGGCGGTGCTGGACGTCTGGGTGACGCGCCAGGTGTGGGTGCAGCGCAACGGGGTGCGCTCGCAGCCGAGCAGTACGGCTAGGGCGCTGCGCCGGGAGCGCCGGCAGGCGCGGCGGGAGGCCCGCAAGGCGCGGCGGCGTCCGCCGCGAGTCGGCGGCGCAGCCGCATGAAGGGCCGGGGGCGGTTGACGGCGAGCGCCGCGGTGGGGTGCCCGTCGCGTTCGTAGACGGCCAGGAAGCTGCGGTCCGCGGGGTCGCCCTCGACGATGCGTACGGCATCCCGTGGTCCGCGCCGGCCGGCCAGCTGGATGCGTGTGCCGTACTGGTCCGACCAGAAGTAGGGCAGGGCGGTGTGCCGGGTGACGGTGGTGCCGGCGAGCAGGTTGCGTACGGCCGTGCCGGGCTGTTCGGTGGCGCTGGTCCAGTGTTCCTCGCGGACCCCGGCGCAGCGGGCCACGTCGCCCGCGGCGACGACCTGCGGCACCGGCGTCACGCCGCCCGCGTCGCACACCACCCCGTCGTCCAGGCGCAGCCCGGACCCGCTCAGCCAGCCGGTGGCGGGGCGCACCCCGATCCCGATGATCACGACGTCGGCGTCCAGGAGCCGCCCGTCGGCGAGTTCGACGGCCCGCACCCGGCCCGTACCGTCGTCGCGCAGCCCTTTGACGCCCGTACCGCACAGCAGCCGCACCCCGTGGCCGGCGGGCAGCTCCGCGCAGATCCGCGCCAGGTCCGGGCCGAGCTGGGGCACCAGCGGCAGTGGCGCGGCTTCGACCACCGTCACCGGCAGTCCGAGCGCGACGCAGGAGGAAGCGGCCTCGGCGCCGATGAAGCCGCCGCCGATGACGATCACGCGGGGCGTCCCGTCGTGGAGGGCGGCGCGCAGCGCGTGGGCGTCGTCGTAGGTGCGCAGTACGTGCACGCCGGCGAGCGGCGGGCCCGGCAGGGTGCACGGGGTGGCTCCGGTGGCGATGACGACGCCGTCGGTGCGCAGGGTGCGGGATGTGCGGCCGTCGTCGAGGGTCACCGCGCGTCCTGCGGTGTCCAGTGCGGTGGCCCGGGTGCCGAGGTGCCATTCGGCGGCCAGCTCATCCTCCTCGTCCCGGTCGCACAGCCGGAGCCCGTCCAGCTCCGTTGCCTCCGACGGGCGTTGGGCGAGGAAGGTCTTGGACAGCGGTGGCCGGTCGTACGGGCGGTGGCGCTCGGCGCCGACGATCACCAGCCGGCCGTCGAACCCTTCGGAGCGCAGCGCCCGGGCCGCGTGGAGTCCGGCCAGCGAGGCACCGACGACGGTGACGGTCCTCATGCGTAGGCGTCTTCCCGTACGGTGGACTCCCGTGCGGCGGGCCGGACGTGGATCATGCCGTCCGCCTCGGTGACCTCGTGGGTACGGACGGGACGGCGGGCCGGGAGGCAGCTGGGCATGCCGGTGCGCAGGTCGAACAGGGCGGCGTGCAGCGGGCATTCGACCTGGCAGCCCTCCACCCAGCCTTCGGAGAGCGAGGCGTCCTGGTGGCTGCAGGTGTCGTCGAGGGCGTAGAGCCCGCCTTCGCTGCGGAAGACGGCGATGGCGGGTGTGGTGGCGTCGATCTCGATCCGTACGGCCCCGCCTTCGGGCAGGTCCTCGGTGCGGCAGACGGGAATCATCTGGCCCCCTCAGCGCTGATCGGTATCATGTCGTTCTGAATAACGCATCGCGTAGCGCATTGCGCAACAGAATCCAGTCCGGGGAGTGAGCCGTCAAGGGGCCGCCGACGCTTCTTGGCCGGGCCCCTTCGACGTGCCCCGCCGGGGCCGACGGGTGGTGACGTCAGAACCCATGGCGAAGACGAGCGAGGCGGCCGACGACCGGTCCGAGGAGAAGCGGGGAGCGGCCGGATCCGTCCAGTCCGTGGACCGCGCGGTGAGTGTGCTGGAGATCCTGGCCCGCCTCGGCGAGGCCGGGGTCACCGAGATCGCCGAGGAGCTGGGGGTGCACAAGTCCACCGCCTTCCGCATCCTGGGCGTCCTGGAGCGCCGCGGACTCGTGGAGCAGGAGCACGAGCGCGGCAAGTACTACCTGGGCGCGGGGGTGTTGCGGCTGGCCGGTGCCGCTGCCATCCGGCTGGACATCTCGCAGGAGGGCCAGCCGGTGTGCCGGGCGCTCGCCGACGCGACCGGGGAGACCGCCAACATCGCGGTCCTGGACGGGGACGCGGCGGTCAACATCATGCAGGCGCGCGGCGCGGCGGCGGTCACCGCGTACAACTGGCTGGGCCGGCGTACGCCCCTGCACGCCACCGCGAGCGGCAAGGTGCTGCTCGCGCACCTGCCCAGGGAGCGGCGCGAGCGCCTGGCGGAACGCAAACTGGCCCGGTTCACCGCCAACACCCTCACCGCGCCCGGCGAGCTGCGCCGGCAGCTGACCGCCGCGGCCGACGAGGGGTACGCCTGCTCCTGCGAGGAGCTGGAGATCGGGCTGAACGCGGTGGCGGCGCCGGTACGGGCCCACGACGGGGCCGTGATCGGCGCGATCGGCGTCTCGGGACCGGCGTACCGGATGGCGGAACCGCTCCTCCCGGAGCTGGCCGGGCAGGCGGTGAAGGCGGCCGCCGACCTGTCCCGCCGGATGGGTTTCGCGGGCTGAGGGGCGGCCACCCGGTCACCCCTTGACGGATCGCTCACGGACTTCCAGCATGTTCCTCATGGCGCAACATAGCGCGTCATGAGCAACACAAGGGATTCCACCGGGCGTTCGTCCGGCTGCACGGTTTCCTGCGCCGCTTCCGGTTCCCCCGAGTCCCGTGCGGTTACCCACGTCCCGTGGCCCCCGCGCGCCTTTGCGATCCCCCATAACGGCATCCGTGCCAGCTCCACGCACCCGCCCCTGCCCCGCAGGCGCTGTTTAGGAGTGAGTCATGCCGCACGAAGCCCGCGCCGCCGTCGCCGCCAAGAAGGGCGCCCCCGTCGAGGTGCTGCCGATCCTCGTCCCCGACCCCGGGCCGGGCGAAGTCCTCGTCACCGTGCAGGCGTGCGGGGTGTGCCACACCGACCTGCACTACCGCGAGGGCGCGGTCGGTGACGAATTCCCCTACCTGCTCGGCCACGAGGCCGCCGGCGTCGTCGAGGCCACCGGCGTGGGCGTCACCGGACTCACGCCGGGCGACTATGTGGTGCTCGCCTGGCGTGCGCCCTGCGGCCGGTGCCGGTCCTGCCGCCGCGGCCGCCCCTGGTACTGCTTCGACTCCCGAAATGCCGCCCAGCCGATGACCCTGCTGGACGGCACCCCGCTGACCCCGGCCCTGGGCATCGGCGCCTTCGCCGAGAAGACGCTGGTCGCCGCCGGGCAGGCGGTGCGCACCGACCCGGCGGCCCGCCCCGAGGCGGCGGGGCTGATCGGCTGCGGGGTGATGGCGGGTTACGGCGCCGCGGTGCACACCGGAGGCGTGGGCAGCGGCGACACGGTGGCGGTGATCGGCTGCGGCGGTGTCGGCAACGCCGCCATCGCCGGGGCCTCCCGTGCCGGTGCGCGCCGGGTCATCGCGGTGGACATCGACGACGGCAAGCTGGACGCCGCCGAGCGGTTCGGCGCCACCGACACCGTCAACTCCCGTGGCACCGACCCCGTCGAGGCGGTTCGGGCGCTGACCGGCGGGCACGGAGCCGATGTCGTGATCGACGCGGTGGGCCGCCCCGAGACGTTCCGGCAGGGCTTCTACATGCGGGATCTCGCGGGCACGCTGGTGCAGGTCGGCGTCCCGGAGCCGGACATGCGCATCGAGCTGCCGCTGCTCGACGTGTTCGCGCACGGCGGGTCCCTGAAGTCCTCCTGGTACGGCGACTGCCTGCCCAGCCGGGACTTCCCGGTCCTGATCGACCTGTATCTGAGCGGCAAGCTGGACCTGGAGGCGTTCGTCTCGGAGACGGTGGGCCTGGCGGACGTGGAGGCGGCGTTCGCGCGGATGCGGCGCGGTGAGGTGCTGCGTTCGGTGGTGGTCCTGTGAACTCCCCGGCCGGTACGGGCGGTACGGCGCCGCCGCGCATCGTGATCATCGGCGCGGGCATCGTCGGCTGCTCCCTCGCCGACGAGCTGACCGCACGCGGCGCACGCGACGTGACCGTACTGGAGCAGGGCCCGCTGCACGCGCCCGGCGGCTCCACCTCGCACGCGCCCGGACTCGTCTTCCGTACCAACGCCTCCAAAACGCTGAGCGACTTTGCCATGTACACGGTCGAGAAGTTCGCCGCCCTCACCGAGGACGGACGGCCGTGCTTCGACGCCGTCGGGGGGCTGGAGATCGCCACCACCGAGGAGCAGTGGGCCGAACTGCACCGCAAAGCCGGGCTCGCCGCCTCCTGGGGCATCGGGGGCGAGCTGGTCGACGCCCGGCGGTGCGCCGGACTGTGGCCGATGCTGGACGCGGCGAAGGTGCTGGGCGGCTTTTACACACCCGGCGACGGAATGGCCAGGGCCCTGCCCGCCGCCCGCGCCCAGACCGTACGCGCCCGGGCCCGCGGCGCCCGCTTCCTGGACCGGCACACCGTCACGGGCATCGAGCGGGAAGCGGGCCGGGTCACCGCCGTCGTCACCGACCGGGGCACCTTCCCCGCGGACGTGGTGGTCTCGGCGGCGGGCTTCTGGGGCCCGGTGATCGGGGCCATGGCGGGCGTGTCCGTACCGCTGCTGCCGCTGGCGCACCAGTACGCGAAGACGTCCGCGTTCGCCGGTCCGGACGGCCGGCGGCCGATCCTGCGCTTCCAGGAACGCGACCTGTACTTCCGCGAGCACGTCGAAGAGGGTGCCGAAGAGCCCGGTACGGGCCGGCTCGGCATCGGCTCGTACGCGCACCGCCCGATGCCCGTCGACCCCTTCGCCGTACCCGCCTTCGACGACACGCCCGTGATGCCCTCCTCGCTCCCCTTCACGGCCGAGGACTTCGCCCCGAGCTGGGACGACAGCCGCCGGCTGCTGCCCACCCTGGACGGGACGCGGGTCGAGGAGGGCTTCAACGGCGTCTTCTCCTTCACCCCCGACGGGATGCCGCTGCTCGGCGAGGCGCCCGGACTGCGCGGCTTCTGGCTGGCCGAAGCGGTGTGGGTGACCCACTCCGCGGGCGTCGCCAAGGCCGTGGCCGAGTGGCTCACCGAAGGCCGCCCCGCCACCGACGTGCACGAGTGCGAAATCTCCCGCTTCGAGGAGGCCCAGCTCTCCCCCGCCTACACCGCCGAGCGCGGACAGCAGCAATTCGCCGAGGTGTACGACGTCATCCACCCGCTCCAGCCACTGCGCCACCCGCGTCCGCTGCGCGTCAGCCCCTGGTACGAGCGGCAGCGGGAGCTCGGCGCGTACTTCCTCGAAGGCACCGGCTGGGAGCGCCCGCACTGGTACGAGGCCAACGCCCCGCTGGCGGACGGCATCGCGCTGCCGGAGCGGGACGCCTGGTCGGCCCGCCACTGGTCGCCGGCCGCCGCGGCCGAGGCGCGCGCCACCCGAGAACGGGTCGCGCTGTACGACATGACGCCGCTCAAGCGCCTTGAGGTCAGCGGGCCGGGCGCGCTGGACTTCCTCCAGTACCTGACCACCAACCAGCTCGCGAAGAAGCCCGGCTCGGTCACGTACACGCTGCTGCTGGACGACGCGGGCGGTATCCGCAGCGACCTGACCGTGGCCCGCCTGGCGGCCGACCGCTTCCAGGTCGGCGTCAACAGCGGCATGGACCTCGACCACCTGACCCGGCACGCCCCCGACGGCGTACAGGTCCGCGATATCACCCCCGGCACCTGCTGCATCGGCGTCTGGGGCCCGCGCGCCCGCGACCTCGTACAGCCGCTGACCCGCACCGACTTCGGGCACCGCGCGTTCGGCTACTTCAAGGCGAAGCAGGCGTACATCGGCGAGGTGCCGGTGACCGCGATGCGGCTCTCGTACGTCGGTGAGCTGGGCTGGGAGCTGTACACGAGCGCGGACCTGGGGCTGCGCCTGTGGGACACCCTCTGGGCGGCCGGGCAGCCGTACGGCGTGGTCGCGGCCGGACGCAGCGCGTTCACCAGCCTCCGCCTGGAGAAGGGGTACCGCGCCTGGGGGCAGGACATGACCACCGAGCACGACCCGTACGAAGCGGGGCTCGGCTGGGCCGTCCGCATGGACAAGGGCGGCTTCGTGGGGCGCGCGGCCCTGGAAGGGCGGTCGGCCGACAACGTGCGGCGCAGGCTGGCGTGCCTGACGCTCGACGACCCGGCGGCGGTCGTCATGGGCAAGGAGCCGGTGTACGTGGACGGCGCGCCCGCGGGTCACGTGACCAGCGCGGCGTACGGCTACTCGATCGGGCGCACGGTCGCGTACGCGTGGCTCCCGGCGCGGGCCGCGGTGCCCGGGACCGCCGTGCACATCGAGTATTTCGGGGAGAAGGCAGCGGCCACCGTCGCCGCCGAGCCGCTGTTCGACCCCGCGATGGAACGTATCCGCAGATAGCGTCAGGCCCTGTCGCCACGCGTCCGCGCCGACCCGGGAGGTCCGCTTGTTCCCCACCTATGACGTGATCGTGCTCGGCCTCGGCGGCATGGGCAGCGCCGCGGCCCACCAACTGGCCGCGCGTGGTGCCCGCGTGCTGGGGCTGGAGAAGTTCGGCCCGGTGCACGCCCGCGGCTCCAGCCACGGCGGTTCGCGCATCACCCGTCAGTCGTACTTCGAGGACCCGGCGTACGTGCCGCTGCTGCTGCGCGCCTACGAGCTGTACGAGGAACTGGAACGTGCCACCGGACGGCGGATCGCCACGCTGTGCGGCGGGGTGATGCTCGGCCGGCCGGAGAGCCGTACCGTCGCCGGGTCGCTGCGCTCGGCCCGTACCTGGGACCTGCCCCACGAGATGCTCGACGCGCGGGAGGTCCGGCGCCGCTTCCCCACGCTCACTCCCGCCGTCGGCGAGGTCGCCCTGTACGAGGCCCGTGCCGGGTTCCTGCGCCCGGAGAACACCGTTGCCGCCCAGCTCCAGCTCGCCACCCAGGGCGGCGCCGAACTGCGCTTCCAGGAGCCGGTCACCCGGTGGGAAGCACTGCCCGGCGGCCGCGGCGTGCGGGTACACACACCCGAGGACACCTACACCGCGGGACAGTTGGTGATCTGTCCCGGCGCCTGGGCGCCGGAGCTGCTGTCCGATCTCGGGGTGGCGTTCACCGTCGAACGGCAGATCATGCACTGGTTCGAGCCCACGGGCGGCACCGGCCCGTACCTCCCGGAGCGGCATCCCATCTACATCTGGGAGGACAACGGCGGCGTACAGGTCTACGGCTTTCCCGCCATCGACGGTCCGGGGCGCGGCGCGAAGGTGGCGTTCTTCCGCCGGGGTGCCGTCTGCACACCGGAGACCATCGACCGGACCGTGCACGAGGACGAGGTACGGGCCATGGCCGGGCAGACGGGCCGGCTGCTGCCGTCGCTGCCCGGCCGCCACCTGAAGTCCGTCACCTGTATGTACACCAACACCCCCGACGAGCACTTCGTCATCGCTCGGCACCCCGCGCACCCCGACGCCGTGACCGTGGCCTGCGGCTTCTCCGGTCACGGCTTCAAATTCGTCCCGGTGGTGGGCGAGATCCTCGCCGACCTGGCGCTGACCGGGCGGACCGCGCATCCCGTCGAACTGTTCACGCCCGAGCGCCCGGCCGCGGCCGCCCCGGCCGCCATCACCCCGCCTGCCCCGTACGCCTCAGGAGGCGTCCGATGACCCTCGCTCCCCAGACCCCGGAGACCACCGAGACCACCGGGACCACCCCGGCCTCCAGCCTCACCACCACCCTGCCCGGCTCCAGTTACACCGACCCCGAGACCTTCCGCCAGGAACAGCGGCACATCTTCGAGTCCCGGTGGTTCTGCGCGGTGCGCGCCGCCGACCTGCCGCGGCCGGGCGCCTTCCGTACGGTGCAGGTCGGCCGGGAGAGCGTACTGATCGTCCGCACCCGGCGCGGCGGCTTCGGCGCCTACCTCAACGTGTGCCGCCACCGGGGCGCCCGGCTGTGCACCGAGGAGACCGGCGAGGTGCGGCGCAACCTCCAGTGCCCGTACCACGCCTGGACGTACGACCTGGACGGGCGGCTGGTGGCCGCGCCCAACCTCCGGCGGATGCCGGACGTGGACCGCTCCGAGCGCGGGCTGCTGCCGGTCCGGCTGCGGGAGTGGCTGGGCTATGTGTGGGTGTGCCTGACCGACGAGCCGCCGTCGTTCGAGGAGACGGTGACCGGCACGGTCAGCGAACGGCTGGGCGGCGCCGAAGCCATCGAGCGGTACGGGATGGCGGGACTGGACCTCGGGCGGCGCATCACCTACGACGTACGCGCCAACTGGAAGCTGATCGTCGAGAACTTCATGGAGTGCTACCACTGCGCCACCATCCACCCCGAACTGACCGACGTACTGCCGGAGTTCGCGGAGGGTTACGCCGCGCAGTACTACGTCGGGCACGGCGCGGCGTTCGCGGAGGAGGCCGAGGGCTTCACCGTCGACGGCAGCGGCGGCTTCGCCCGGATCGCGGGCATCGAGGAGAGCCAGGACCGCCGCTACTACGCCATCACCGTCCGCCCGCAGGTCTTCCTCAACCTCGTGCCCGACCACGTCATCGTGCACCGGATGTTCCCGCTGGCCGCGGACCGCACCGTCGTGGAGTGCGACTGGCTGTACGCCCCCGAGGTGGTGGCCTCGGGGGCGGACCTGTCGCGGTCGGTGGAGCTCTTCCACCGGGTCAACGCGCAGGACTTCGCCGCCTGCGAGCGGACCCAGCCCGCGATGGACTCGCGGGCCTACCGGGCCGGCGGAGTGCTCGTCCCGAGCGAGCACCACATCGGCGACTTCCACCGGTGGGTCACTCGGCTGCTGCCTCAGGCTCCTCAGGCTCCTGGTGCTCCTGAGCCTGTCGAGGTTCCGGTCGGCCCTCCGGAGCCGGCTCCGGCTGCTCGTCCTCGGGACGGCGGTACATCCGCGTCGCCGTGATCTTCCCGTGCACCGGCTCCGACTCGGGGTCCTGCAGCGGCAGGCCGGGCCGCAGATGCTCCTCGACGCTGATGTACTTCAGCCCGGCTCTCAGGTCCGCGTCGTTGCGCAGGCGGATGACCAGCGGGAACTCGGCGAGCGCTGTGGTGTCGAAGAGGCCGGTGGTGTAGAGCAGCTGGACGCCCAGCGCGTCGGCGACGGCGCGCTGGAGCTCCAGCAGATACGTCGCGTTGGCGCGGCCGATGGGGTTGTCCAGGAACAGCGTGCCGGCGTGCCGCTGCTTGTCGCGGCCGCGGTCGTTGCTGCGCAGCGCGGCCATCGTGCAGTACAGGGCGATGGCTGCGGTCAGCAGCTGGCCGCCGGAGAACACGTCGCCCATCTGCCCGACCGGGACACGCTCGGCGCGCAGCACCGCGTCCGGCTTGAGGATCTCCACGGCCACGCCGCGCGGCTGGAGCGCCGCGCTGACACCGCGCAGCAGCAGGGACATGCCGTCCCGCCGCAGGTCGCTGTTCTTCTTGACCGCCGAGCTCGTCGCCTCGTCGATCACCTCGCCCAGCCGCTCGGTGAGGGTGGCCTGGTCCGGGTCGTCGAAGCGGATGCGCAAGAACTCCTGCCCGGACCACTCCCCCAGGCCCTCGGGGAGGCGGGACAGCCGCTGGGCGGAGCGCAGGGTGGTCAGCGACGACTCGACCAGACCGCGCAGCCGGTCCACGATGCTGTCGCGGTTGCGTTCCAGCTGGGCGAGTTCGTCGGTGAGCACCCGCAGCCGGGGCGCGAAGGCGTCGGCCCACTTGGCGGCGTGGTCGGGCAGCGCCGCCGCGGGCAGTTCGCGGATCTGCTGCCGGGCGGGCGTGCGGACCTGCTCGTACTTGCTGGAGTTGGCGTGCCGTACGAGCACGTCGCCGGCCTCGCGGACCGCCGCCTCGGCCGCGGAGAGGTCGCTCGCGCAGCCGCGCAGCGAGCGGCGGGACTCGGCGGCGGCCTGCCGCGCGTCCTCCAGGCGCCCGGCGTACGGCTCGGGGCGCTCACCCTCGTCCTCCTGCGTGTCGCGCAGCAGGTCACGCAGCATGGCCGCGGTCTCGTCGAAGCCGCCGGCGGCGTCCTCGGCGGCGCGGTGGGCGCGCAGCAGCTCGGTGTGGGTGGCGCGGGCGGTCTCCAGCGCGTCGTCGGCGGTGGTCAGTTCGGCGTTCGCGGTGCGCAGCAGTTCCTTGGCGCGGTCCGCGTCGGCGGGGATCAGGTCCTCGGGCAGCTCGGTGTGCGCCTCGCCGTCGGCCGGTGCGAGCCGTTCGGCCTCGCCGCGCAGCCGGCCGAGCTGCTCACTGGCGGCCGAGGCGCGGGCCTCCAGCCGGGTCACCAGGGCCTCGGCGCGGGCGGACGCGGCCTGCCGGGACGGGCCGTCGGCGGCGTCCGGGCTGTCCAGGAGCTGTTCGGCGCGGGTGCGGACCTTGTTGGTGAGGCGGTTCAGCTCGGCGAGCGCGGCGCTCTCGTCGCCTTCGGCGCGGGCCTGTTCGGCGCGCAGGTCGGCGCCGACGCCCACCTTCTCGTACAGCTGGGAGGCGGCACGGTACGCCTCGCGCAGGGACGGCAGCGAGCCGGTCGCGGGCTCGGTGCCGTCCTCGCCCACGTCGTCCGGCACGCCGGCGATCTCGGCGCGCTCGGCGCGCAGCGCGTGGGCGGTGCGCCGGGCGTCGTCGGCGGCGCGCTGGGCGGTGCGGCGGTCCTCGTCGGCGGCGCGCGCCCGGTCCACGCACTCCTCGGCATGGGCCTCCAACTCGGCGCTCTCGTCGGCCAGTTCACGCAGCCGGGCCTGCCAGGAGGCGCGCTCGCGCAGCCGGTGGGCGAGCCCGGCGAGGGCGTCGGCGACCCGGCGGGCGCGCTGCGCGGCCTCCTGCCGTTCGTCGCGCACCCGCGCGGTCTCGGCGGCCTCCTCGTCGGCCTCGGCCCGTGCCGTGCGCAGTTCGGCCAGTTCACCGGCGGCGCTGTCGGCGGCCGTACGGGCTTCCCCGGCGGCGGTGGCCAGCTCGGCGAGGCGTCCGGGCGGGCAGCCCGTACGCCAGGAGGAGAGGCGGGCGGCCAGCGCGCGGTCGCCGGCCAGCCGCGCGGCCAGCGCGCGGATCTCGTCGTCCCGCTCTATGGCGCGGGCCCGCAGCGCCTGGCGCTCCTCGTCGGCGGCGGACTCGTCGTGCATGGCCGGGTTCGGCGGGACGAGGAAGACGCCGCTGTCCTGGGCGTCGGGCGCGGGGGTGGGCGCGAGCAGGGCCGCGGCGGTGCCGACGGCGACGGTGGAGCGCGGCAGCAGCGCGGCCTGCGCGAGCACGTCGCGGGCGCGGGCGTGGGTCTCCGGGTCGGTGATGATGACGCCGTCGACCAGCTCGGGGCGGGCGGCCAGGACGCGGGTGTGGTCGGCGGGGTCGACGGACTGGGCGAGGTAGCGCCAGCCGGGCAGCGCGGGGACGCCGTGCTCGCCCAGGTACTCGACGGCGGCGAGCACGTCGGGTCCGGGCGGCAGCAGGCCGCCGTCGCCCAGCGCGCCGAGGATGCGGGCGTCGTCGGCGGCGGCGGTGCGCAGGTCGAAGAGCTGACGCTCGGCGGAGGCGACGCTCTCGTCGAGGAGTTCTTGCAGGTCGTCGGCGTTGCGGTCCAGTTCCTCGGCGCTCAGGGGGCCTTCGGAGGCGGGGCGGCGGGCGCGGCGCGGGCCGTCGTCCTCCGGGGAGTCGGCGTCCGGCTGCCCCGTACGCGGTCCGGGCACACCCGCCTTGGGCGCTGCCTGCGGCAGTCCGAGCAGGTCGGCGAGGCGCTGTTCGGCGCCGATCGACTCGGCGGCCTGCCGCTCCGCCTCGTACGCACGCTCCGCGGCCTGGGCGGCGTCCTCGGCGCGGGCCGCGGCCAGTTCGGCGGCGGCGAGGCGGGTGGCGGCCTCCCGGGCCCGGTCGGCGGAGCGGGTGGCGGCCTCGCGTGCCGCGTCCCAGCCCTCGACCGTGGACTTCTCCGCGTCGGAGGCGGCGAGCGCGGCGCGGGCCGGGTCGGCGTCCGGCGCGGAGTCGTCGAGCCAGCCGGCCCGTACGGCCTCGGCGGTCTCCTGCTCGACCTCGGCCAGCCGCTGCTTGAGGTGTTCGGCCTCGCTGCGGGCGCGCTGGGCGTGGGTGGCGGCGGCGGTGGCGTCGCGGTGCGCGGTGTCGCTGGTGTCCTGGAGGGCGGCGGAGCGCTCCTCCTGCTCGTTGGCGATGCCCTCGCTGATGTCGGCGGCGGCCTCAAGGGCGCGCACCAGCTCGGTGGCGGCCTTCGTACGGGCGGCGAGCGCGGGCGCGGCGTCCCGCTCGGCCTCGCGGATCGCGGCGGCGACGCGGGTGGCGCGGTCGGCGGCGGCGCGGTGACGCAGCACGGTCTCGGCGGCCTGCCAGGCGGAGTGCAGCGTACGGGCGTCGTTCAGCTCGCGGCGCTGGGCGGCGGCGCCCTTCTCGGCGGCGGCCAGCGCCAGGGAAGCGTGCCGGTAGGCGAGCTCGGCGGAGATCAGCGCGCGGCGTTCGCGCACCCGCTCGGCGTCGGTGACCGCGTGCGCGGCGGTGGCGACCTGCTCGGCGAACTCGGCGGCGCGGCCGCGCTCCTCGGTGCCGCGGGCGTGCAGCCGCTGGGCGAGGGTACGGGTGCGGCGTTCGGCACCGGCGTGCACGTCACGGGCGGTCTCGCGCTGCTCGGCGGCGTCCGCGATCCGCGACAGCAGGTCCAGCGAGCCGGCGGTGAAGTCGCGTTCGGCGGTCAGTTCGGCGCGGCGGCCCAGCTTGTGCGCGAAGCCGTGCACGAGGTCGGCGAGCCCGTCGGTGTCGCGGGTGTCGGTGACCGCGCGCAGCAGCAGGTCGGTGAAGTCGGAGTCGTTCTTGACCGCGAAGAGGCCGGCGGCCTCGCCCTCGTCGGCGTTCATCTCCCGCTGGTAGCGGAAGAGTTCGGGGTCCAGGCCCAGTTCGCCGAGGTGCTCGTTCCACCGCTCGTGGATCTCGACCCAGGAGACGTCCAGGTTGGGGTAGTTCTTGCCGGCCTCCACCAGGGCGTCGCGGAAGCCCTTCATCGTACGGCGGCGGCCCCTGGCCCCGGAGAAGCCCTCGGCCTGCTCGCCGCGCGGCCGGACGACGGTGGCCTCGGCGACCGGCAGCGAGTCCAGGCTCATGCCGGGCCCGGGCCGGAAGCTGTACCACGCCTCGGCGAACTTGCGCGGGTCGTTGGAGACCTGCCGGCCCCGCCACTCGCTGACCTTGCCGACCACGATGGACTCGCCGGTGAGGGTGTGCTGCCACTCCAGGGCGACGTGGCCGCAGTCGTCGGCGAGCAGGAACTTGCGCAGCACGCCGGAGCTGGCGCCGCCCAGGGTGTTGCGGTGGCCGGGCAGCATCACCGAGAAGATCAGCTTGAGCAGGACGGACTTGCCGCCGCCGTTCTCCAGGAAGAGGACGCCCGCGGGGGCGGGGCGGCGCGGCGGGCCGACCGGCTCGTCCTCGAAGAAGTCCGCCTGCGCCGGCGCCGGGTCGGGCACCGGCGCGCCGACTCCGCGCAGGTCCAGCACGGTGTCGGCGTAGCGCGCACCGGCGGGCCCGATGGAGTAGAGGCGGACCCGGGACAGCTCGTACATGGCGGCGGACTCTCGTTGTGTGGGCGGACGGTGGTCGGTGGACCGGCGGTCGGTGGGAACGGGGCCGGGGCGTGCCCGGCCCCGGGCGGTCAGGAGGAGTGGAAGGGCAGTCCCGCGTCGGAGACCAGGTCGAGGTCGTCGGTGTCCTCGGCGGGCAGCAGGCTGGGACTGCCGTCGCCGACGGGCACGACGCCCAGCTCCAGCAGTTCGGCCATGGCGGCGCTGCCCGCCATGTCGCGCACCTGGAGCTGGTAGCGGGCGGTGGTGCGGTAGGCGCCGCCGGAGTCGTCGCCGGTGCGCTGGAGGAAGCCGGAGTCGACGAGGAAGGCGACGGCCTTGGCGATGATGCCGGTGGTCGAACCGGCCAGCCGCCGCGCGTCCTTGGTGGCGCCGGTGGCGCTGCGGCGCGCGTAGGTCCGCCAGGCGGCTTCGAGGCCGGGCGTGTCGGTGGCCGGGTCGGTGTTCTCGCCCTGCTCCTCGGCGCGCTCCTCCAGGCGGCGGCACGCCTGCCGGACGAAGGCGTCCACGCCGTTGACGGTGATGCGGCCGATGTAGCCGTCGTCGGCGAGGTCCTCGGGGCGCGGGAAGGCCATCGCGGCGACGGCGAGGTGGGCGAGGCCGTGCAGGAAGCGGTCGGCGGAGTCGGCGGCGGCGCGGCGGGCGTAGTCGCCCATCCGTACGGCGAAGACGGAGTCCTCGTCGGCGGTGACGGCCATGCCGGCGCGCGGGGAGACCTCCAGGACGACCAGGCCGAGCCCGGTGGCGACGGCGTCGGCCAGGCGTGCGAACGCGGGCTCGTCGCGGTAGCGGCGGAGCAGTTCGCCGTACTCGGCGTCCCGGGCGGGCAGCAGCTTGGGCTGGAGCCCGAAGGAGACCAGCCGCGCGGCGTCCGCGGCGTCGGCGGGCGTCACGGGCGCGGGCCCCGAAGGTGCGGCCGTGCCGGGGCCGGGCGCTGACCAGGACGGCTGCTCCGCCGCGGCGGTCAGGTCCCCCCGCGCCGGTTCCTCGACGCCGTCCTCGACGCCCGTTCCGTACTCACTCACGCCCGTACCTCCATGCGAACTTCCTTCTGCCGCCCCGCTGACGGCGTTCTGCGCGCGCCCTGCCCGGCCGCCGGCATCACGCCACCTCCGAGCGGTCGGCCGCCATGCCCGCCGCGTCCAGCAGGGCCTTGCCGACGATGAGGTCGGCGCCGCCGAACTCCGGGTCGTCGAGCACGGTGCCGTCGTCGACGGCGAAGAGCAGGTGCTGTTCGCCCTGGCGGTAGGCCGTGCCGACCGGCGGGCTGGCCGCGTGCACCGCCAGCAGGGCGACCAGGTACGCCAGATCCGGGTCGCCGCTGTCACGGGCCTCGGCCAGCAGGCCGGACAGCCGGCGGGGCGCGTCGGCGGGCAGGTCGAGCAGGGCTTGGGCGGCCTCCAGCTGCTCCTCGGAGAAGCGGCTGTCGTCCGGGGTGGCGATCAGGTCCGGCTCGGGCATCTCGGCGCCGAGGTGCTCGCGCTCGACGGGCGGTGTGAACAGCAGGCCGACGAGGTCGCCGAGCCGTACGGAGGTGCCCGTACGAAAGCCCGTGCCGCGCGCGAAGAAGGCGTCGGTGACCCGGGTCGCCTGCTCGACGGGGAGCGGCAGGACCGGGGCGACGAGCTGGCCGTACAGGTCGAGGCCGGAGCGTCCGGCGGGCGGCGCGAACGCCTGGCGGTCCTGCTCGGCGCGGAAGAGCGGGCCGGCCTCCAGCAGCCGGGACTGGAGCTGGGTGTGCCGGCGGATGCAGTCCTTGACGATGTCGACCAGCTCGGCGGCGCGCCGCTTGTGCTCCTGGTCCTCGGCCTCGTCGCGGGCCTTGCGGATGTTGGTGAGGATGGCGTTCTCGTGGCGGTAGCGCTCGGCGACGTGGTCGAGGGCTTCGGCGATCATGTCGGGGACGGCGCGCAGCCAGTCCACCGCGCGGACGTTGCGGCGGGTGGCGTCGAGGGTGCGGCGCAGCGTCTCGGCGTACTGCACGGTGCGGTAGCGGGCCTGCTCGGCGGCGAGCTGGGCGTCCGCCAGCCGGCCGCGGCTGATGAGCACCTCCAGCTTGACCTCGGCGGCGATCTGGGCGCTGGTCACGTCCGTGTCGAGGGCGCCGACCAGGACGTTGACGGCCTCGTCGGTCGTACGGAGGTAGACACCGCCGCCGGGGCCGGGGACCTCCTCGATGAGCTTGAAGTCGTAGTCCCGGCGGACGTACTCGCCCTCGGGGCCGAAGGTGCCGTACACGGCGCGGAAGCCGCGGTCGACGCTGCCGACGTTGATGAGGTTCTCCAGCACCCAGCGGGCGACGCGCTCGTGCTCGGCGGCGGGGCGGTGCGGGGTCTGCGCGGCGATCCGCGGCAGCAGCCTGGCCACTATCTGCTCGTGGTCGGCGCCGGTGTCGAAGTCCATGTGCAGGGTGACCAGGTCGATGGCGGCGAGCGCCACCTCCGCCATCGCATACACCCCGTACTCACCGGCGAGGTTGGCCTTGCGTGCGTCCAGGTCGTGCAGCGGCGCGGTGCACGCGAGGGCGCGCAGTCGGCGGGCCAGGCCCTCGTCGGCGGCCGGGCCCGGCGCGGGCCGGGAGGGCCCTTCGGGCCGGGCCACGCCGTTGAGCTGGGACGCAGCGGTCCCCGGGGCAGGAAAAGTCACGTCGCACAGCGTAGGCGCTCGCACTGACAACGGACGAAACGGCACGGGTCCCGAGGTCAGTGTGTGGCGCCTCCCACGGCCTTGATGTCCGTATTTGTACGCGCCGCGGTGGCGGCGATCACACGCAGCCCCTCGGCGACGGCGCTCACCGCGAGTGAGGGCAGCGACCGGCCGGCGACCTGCCCGGGCGCGTACGGCACGTGCACGAAGCCGCCGCGCAGCGCGGGCCGCTCGGTCGCGATCAGGTGCATCAGGTCGTAGAAGACGTGGTTGCAGACGAAGGTGCCCGCGGTGTTGGAGACGGAGGCCGGCACCCCGGCCTCGCGCACGGCGGCCACACAGGCCTTGACCGGCAGCGCGGCGAAGTACGCCGCGGGGCCGCCGGGCACGATGGTCTCGTCGATGGGCTGGGCGCCCGAGACGTCGGGGATGCGGGCGTCGTCGATGTTGACGGCGATCCGTTCCACGGTCAGGTCGGGGCGGCCGCCCGCCTGACCGACGCACAGGACGAGGTCGGGGTCGTGGGCCGCGACGGCGTCGCGCAGCGCGGTGCGCGAGCGCCCGTAGACGCAGGGCAGTTCGACGGCCGTCATCTCCAGCCCGGCGGGCGGCGCGGCGGCGGCCTCCCTCACCGCCTCCCAGGAGGGGTTGGAGCTCTCGCCGTCGAAGGGCTCGAATCCGGTGAGCAGGATGCGTGTCGTCCGCGTCATGGCGTTCCCTGTGGTTCGTGAGCCGCGCGGTGCCCCCGGTCCGTGTGCGGTTCGTGTCGTGCGGTGGTGGGGGTGGTCAGAAGGCGAACAGGGCCATGACCACGATGTTGCAGCCGAGCAGCACGCCGGCGGTGGGCAGTTGGGCCTTGATCGGGCCGTACTGGTCCTTCAGTTCCAGCAGCGCGGCCGGGACGATGTTGAAGTTGGCCGCCATCGGGGTGACCAGCGTCCCGCAGAACCCGGCGAGCATGCCGATGGCCAGGACGGCGGGCGCGTCGCCGTGGAAGTGCTCGATGAGCACCGGCCAGCCGACCGCCGCGGTCATCACCGGGAAGGCGGCGAAGGCGTTGCCCATGATCACGGTGAACAGGGCCATGCCGACGCAGTAGACGATCACCGCGACGTACAGGGAGTCCTCCGGCAGGACCGAGGTGGCCAGCTTGCCGACCTGGGTGCCGACGCCGGAGAGCTGGAAGATGGTGCCGAGGGTGGCGAGCAGCTGGGGCAGCAGCATCGCCCAGCCCATCGCCTCCAGCATGGAGCGCCCGGCCCGCACGGGTACGGATATCCGCTTCTCGCGCAGCATGATCATGCCGACGACGAGGGCGACGACGGCGCCGATGCCGAGTCCCAGGATGGTCTCGCTGCCCTCCTGGAGGATCGGTTCACCGCCGATCGAGAGCTCCTTGACGACGACCGCGCACAGCAGCGCGACGACCGGGATGGCCAGGGCGGGCACGAACAGCTTGTTGCCCAGTTTCAGGGCGCTCGCCTCGCGCTGTTCGGGTGTGGTGGTGCGCGGCGTACCGCGTCCGGTGAACCCGGAACCGGCCAGCACGATCATGATCAGGACAGCCGCGCCCAGCGGTTCGGCCGGTGCTTTCTTCTCGACCACCCAGCTGCTGTAGACGAAGCCGGCGCCGAGCAGGCCCCAGAAGGCGGTGGTGCCCAGGCGCTTGGGGTTGCTGCGGTCGGTGAGCATCTGGGAGGCCATCACCAGGAAGCTCAGGCCGACGAGCCAGTAGAACCACTCTGCCTTGATCACTTGGCTGCTCCCTCGGCGACGGGCTCGATGTTGGCGGCGACCAGTTCGCGTTCCAGGTACCGGTCCAGGCGCAGCAGCCGCCAGCCGTGCACGGCCAGGGCGCACAATGCGGTGGGGATCGCCCACAGCGCCAGGTGCAGCGGCTCCAGGTGGGTGTTGTACGTGGTGTTGACGAAGCTGGTGATCAGCAGGATCGAGCCGACGGCGAGGAAGACGTCCTCACCGAAGAACAGCCCCACGTTGTCGGCGCTCGCGGAGAACGAACGGACCTTCTCCCGGCCCTTCTCGGTCAGCCGCCCGTGCTTGCGCTCGGCGGCGCCCTCGGCCATCGGCACGGCCAGCGGGCGCACGGTCTGCGCGTGCCCGAAGACGTGCGTCAGCCCGACGGCCGCGCCGATCTGGCGCATGCCCAGGTAGAGGGCGAGGAAGCGGCCGGTGGTCAGCTTGGCGAAGCGGGCGATCAGCCGCCGGGCCTGCTCCTGGAGGCCGTAGCGCTCCAGCAGGCCGATCACCGGGAGGGTGATCGCGAAGATCGTCACCGCCCGGCTGCTCGCGAAGCCGGTGCCGAAGGCCGCCAGGACCTCCTGCGGCGACAGGCCGCCGAGCAGGCCGGTGACGATGCCCGCCACGCCCACGACCAGCAGGGCATTGCGTTTGGTGGCGAAGCCGACCACGACCACGAGCACGCCGAGAAGCACGATCATGGGTCCGCCTTCCGCATACGGGACCCCACGCGGACCGTGAGGAGGATGCGAGGAGGTTAGGCGATTGTTCAACGATCCGACAAGGGGTTGGCGGAAGCGAAACCCCAGGGCCCCAACGCGCCCTATTGCGCCGCGATGCGCTGGGCGTACGCCCCGGAAAGCTGCGCCCTGGAGTCCTCCAGATACGACTCCAGCAGCCGCTCGGCAGCGGCTCCGTCCCCGGCCTGCAACTCCTCCAGGATCTGCCGGTTGCGGGTCAGGTACGGCGCGTGGAAGCGGCGCGGATCGTCCATCACGTGGAAGACCAGCCGCAGCTCCGCGAGGACCCCGCGCATCAGCTCGTCGGTGCGCGGGCTGCCCGCCAGCCCCACCACCGCCTGGTGGAAGCGGAGGTTCGCGGTGCCCAGGTCGCGCCAGGCGCGCTCCTCGTAGGCGGTCTCGCCGGCCACCACGGCCGCCTCCATCGCCCCCACCGGGTGCGGCGGCTCGCCCAGGCTGCGTACCGCGGCGCACTCCACGAGCGTACGGACCCGGTAGATGTCGTCCAGGTCCGCGACCGTCACGATGCGCACGAAGACCCCGCGGTTGAGCTGGTGCACCAGCAGGCGCTCGTGCGTGAGCAGGCGGAACGCCTCCCGCAGGGTGTTGCGCGAGACCCCCAGAGCTCCGCCGATGCTCTCCTCGGACAGCCGCGCGCCGGGCGGGAAGTAGCCCTCGGTGATGCGGTCCCGGAGAATGTCGGCGACCCGCTCCGCAGTGCTGGAGCGTCCCAGCAGCACCCGGTCGCCCGCCAGCTCCGAGACCTCGGCGAGCCTGTGCCGATCGCCCCGTGTCGTGCCGCCCGCCATCGTCGTCCCCGCTTTCGCCCCGTACCTGCACCTCGTACGCGCACCCCATGTGCTGTGAGCGGAAGTCAATCCCAGATGGCAGAACGAGACAACACACCTCTTGTCGGATCGTTGAACGATCGCTTACGTTGGGCTGACCACCGGCCGGCCCGAGTGCCCTCAGGGGGAGAGCCACTACGGATACGGGCCGGCCGGTTCAGAACCAGTGATCTGCTGCCCGTGGGCCCACCCGCGTGGGCCACTTCCGGAACGGACTTGCGACTTCTATGAGCGACCCGGTGACCACCCCCCTCGTCGACCTCAACGCCGACCTCGGGGAAGGCTTCGGGCGCTGGGAGCTCACCGACGACGAGGCCCTGCTGTCCATCGTCACCAGCGCCAACGTGGCCTGCGGATTCCACGCCGGGGACCCCAGCACCATGCGCCGGGTCTGCGAGCTGGCCGCCGAGCGCGGCGTGGTGATCGGCGCCCAGGTCTCCTACCGCGACCTCGCGGGCTTCGGGCGCCGCGCCATGGACGTGCCGCCACGCGAGCTGGCCGACGAGATCGCGTACCAGATCGGCGCGTTGGAGGTCTTCGCCCGCGCCGCCGGCACCCGGATCGGCTACGTGAAGCCGCACGGCGCGCTCTACAACCGCTGCGTCCACGACGAGGCGCAGTCCGCCGCCGTCCTGGAAGGCGTACGGACCGCCGGCACCCCGCTGCCCATCCTCGGCCTGCCCGGCTCCCAGCTCCACGAGGCGGCCCGCCGCGTCGGCCTGCCCGTCGTCGGCGAGGCCTTCGCCGACCGCGCCTACACCCCCGAAGGCACCCTGGTGCCGCGCCGCGAGCCGGGCGCCGTCATCCACGACCCGGACGCGGTCGTCAAGCGCGCGCTGGGCATGGCGACGGAGGGCACCGTCACCGCCATCGACGGCAGCACGGTACGTGTGGGAGCGCGCTCGCTGTGCCTGCACGGCGACACCCCCGGCGCCGCGGACCTCGCACGGCGGGTGCGCGACGAGCTGACCGCGGCCGGCGTGCGGATCGGCAGCTTCGCGTGAGCACCGGTACGCCCGGCGGCCGCGTCCCGGCCGGCCGGTCACGGCTGCCCCTGCGCCCCCTGCCGGTCGGCGACCACGGGCTGCTCGTCGAGCTGGACGACGCCGCGGCCGTCGAGGCGTTCCACGCCGAGCTGCTGCGCCGGGCCGCCGCGGGCACCCTGCCCGCGGTCCGCGAGATCGTCCCGGCCGCCCGCACGGTCCTGCTCGACGGCCTGGCCGAACCAGACCGGCTGGCTGCCGAACTGCCCGGCTGGGACGTCCCCCCGGCCACCGCCGACGACCGGCCCGCCATCGAGATCCCGGTGCGCTACGACGGCCCCGACCTCGCCGACGTGGCCGCCCTGTGGGACACCACGCCCGAGGACGTGGTCCGCATCCACTCCGGTACGGAATTCCACGTGGCCTTCTGCGGGTTCGCCCCCGGCTTCGGCTACCTGACGGGTCTGCCGGAGCGCCACCACGTGCCGCGCCGCGCCACGCCACGCACCAAGGTCCCGGTCGGCTCGGTCGCCCTGGCGGGCCCGTACACCGGTGTCTATCCTCGCTCGTCGCCCGGCGGCTGGCAGCTCATCGGCACCAGCGACGTCGAGCTGTGGGATCCCGACCGCGACCCGGCGGCCCTGTTCTCCCCCGGCACACGCGTCCGCTTCATACCGGTTTCGAATGATTTCCAGGAGGCACGATGACCGACCGCGCCTGCTGCGTCGTACGTGCCGGAGCCCTGACCACCGTCCAGGACCTCGGCCGCGCGGGCCACGCCCACCTCGGCGTACCGCGCGCCGGAGCCCTGGACGAGCCCGCCCACCGGCTCGCCAACCGCCTCGTGGGCAACCCCGAAACGTGCGCCACCCTGGAGACCACCCTCACCGGCTGTGCCGTACGGGTCCGCACGGACACCGTGGCCGCGGTGACCGGCGCGCCCTGCCCGGTCACGGTCGACGGCCGCCCCGCCCCCTGGGGCGCGCCGCTCCGCGTCGCGGCGGGCGCGGTACTGGACGCCGGCCCGGCCACCGCCGGCCTCCGCTCGTACCTCGCCTTCGCCGGCGGCGTCGACGCGGAGCCGGTGCTCGGCAGCCGCGCCGCCGACCTGCTCTCCGGCCTCGGGCCTGCGCCGCTGTCCGACGGCGGCGTGCTGCCGATCGGCACCCCGCACGGCCCGCCCGCCTCCGTGGACGCCGTCCCGCGCACGGGGCTGCCGCTCACGGAACTGGTGCTGCCGTACGTGCTCGGACCACGCGACGACTGGTTCACCGAGGCGGGCCTGCGCACCCTCGCCACCGGCCGCTTCCGCGTCTCCTCGGCGAGCAACCGCATCGGCCTGCGCACGGAGGGCCCGCCCCTGGAACGCCACCGGGACGGCGAACTCCCCAGCGAGGGCATGCCCCTGGGCGCCCTCCAGGTCCCCCCGAACGGCCTGCCCGTCCTGTTCCTCAACGACCACCCGACGACGGGCGGCTACCCGGTCGTCGGAGTGGTCCCGGAGCGCTTCCTCGTCGCGGCGGCGCAGGCGGCCCCGGGGACGCCGGTCCGGTTCGTCCCCAGGCGCTCACGCGCCGCCGGCCGAGCCGGGTGATCCGTACCCGCCACCCCCCGGCGTACGGATCACCAGCACGTCCCCCGCGCCGACCTCCGCCACGTCGCACCCCTCCAGCGCCTCTTCCCTGCCGTCCGCCCGCCGGATCAGGTTGGCGCCGGTCGCGCCCGGCTCACCGCCTGCCATGCCGTACGGCGGCACCCGGCGGTGCCCGGTGAGCAGGGCCACCGTCACCGGTTCCAGGAAGCGCAGGCGGCGTTCGGCGCCCCGGCCGCCCCGCCAGCGGCCGTCGCCGCCACTGCCCTCCCGTACGGCGAAGCTCTCCACCCGTACGGGGTAGCGCCATTCCAGCACCTCGGGGTCGGTCAGCCGGGAGTTGGTCATGTGGGTCTGCACGGCGTCCGCGCCGTCGAAGCCGTCGCCCGCGCCGGAGCCGCCGGCGACGGTCTCGTAGTACTGCACCCGGTCGTTGCCGAAGGTCAGGTTGTTCATCGTGCCGGAGCCCTCGGCCTGGACGCCGAGCGCGGCGTAGAGCGCGCCGGTGACCGCCTGCGAGGTTTCCACGTTGCCCGCGACCGTGGCCGCGGGGAACTCCGGCGCCAGCATCGAGCCGGGCGGGATGCGGACCTCGACCGGCTTCAGGCAGCCGCTGTTGAGCGGGATGTCCTCGGCGACCAGCGTGCGGAAGACGTAGAGCACCGCGGCCATCACCACCGAACTGGGGGCGTTGGCGTTGCCGGGCAGCTGCGGCGAGGTCCCGGCGAAGTCCAGCACCGCGCTGCGCGCGGCCCGGTCCACGGTCAGCGCGACCTGGATCACCGCGCCGCCGTCGGTCTCGTAGCGGTACGAACCGTCCTCCATGTGCGCGATGATCCGGCGTACCGATTCCTCGGCGTTGTCCTGGACGTGTCCCATGTAGGCGCGCACCACGTCCAGGCCGAACTGCTCGATCATCTTGCGCAGTTCGCGGATGCCCTTCTCGTTGGCGGCGATCTGCGCCCGCAGGTCCGCGATGTTGGTGTCCGGGGCCCGCGAGGGGTAGGGCCCGGCGGCAAGCAGGGCGCGTGTCTCCTCCTCGCGCAGCTTCCCGTCCCGCACCAGCAGCCAGTTGTCGAAGAGGATGCCCTCCTCCTGGATGGTGCGGCTGAAGGCGGGCATCGAGCCCGGGGTGATGCCGCCGATCTCGGCGTGGTGGCCGCGCGAGGCGACCAGGAACAGCAGCTCCTCGCCGGCGTCGTCGAAGACGGGGGTGACGACGGTGACGTCGGGCAGGTGCGTACCGCCGTGGTACGGGTCGTTGATCGCGTACACGTCGCCGGGACGCATGTCGCCCGTGCCGCGCCGCCGTTTCAGAACTTCCTTGATGGACTCCCCCATCGACCCCAGGTGCACGGGAATGTGCGGGGCGTTGGCGATGAGGTTGCCATCGTGATCGAAGAGGGCACAGGAGAAGTCCAGGCGCTCCTTGATGTTGACCGAGTGGGCGGTGTTCTCCAGGCGGACGCCCATCTGCTCGGCGATGGCCATGAAGAGGCTGTTGAACACCTCCAGCATGACCGGGTCGGCGTCCGTGCCGACCGCGGGACCGCCCGCGCGGGGCCGCGCCCGGGTCAGCAGCAGATGGCCGCGCTCCCCCGCGCGGGCCTGCCAGCCTGGGTCGAGGACCGTCGTCGCGTCGTCCTCCGCGATGATCGCGGGGCCGGTGAGGGTGTCTCCGGGGCGCAGGTCGCCGCGGGCGAACAGTTCCGTGTCCTGCCAGCGCCGCTGTGCGAACATCCGTACCGTCGCGACCGGCCGCAGCCTCCCCGCCCGCTCCCCCGTCGGCACCCGGTGCCCGGCCGTGCCGCCCGCCGCGCCGACCGCCTCGACCGAGACGGCCTCGGCGATCAGCGGTTTGTCCATCGTGAACGCGTAGCGCGCGCGATGTGCCTCGACGAATTCCGCGGCCATCGCGCGCGGCGTGTCCAGCGCCACACCGATCGCGGCGTCCGTCCCGGCGTAGCGGAGCATCACCCGCGCCCTGGTGGTCACGCTCTCCTCCGGGACACCGTCGTCGAGCAGTTCGCGGCGGGTCCGTCCGGCCAGCCGGTCACAGGCGCCGTGCACCGCGGCGACGGCGCTCTCGTCCGACTCCGGGTCGATCTCCACCTCGACGGCCTGTTCCCGCATGGCCGTCGCGTCGGCCACCCCGATGCCGTACGCGGACAGCACACCGGCCAGCGGCGGTACGACGACCGTGCCGATGCCCAGCGCGTCGGCGACCGCGCAGGCGTGCTGGCCGCCCGCGCCGCCGAAGCTGGTGAGGGCGTAGCGCGTGACGTCGTAACCGCGCTGGACGGAGATCTTCTTGACCGCGTTGGCCATGTTCAGCACGGCGATGTCCAGGAACCCGGCGGCCACCTCCTCCGGGCCCCGCCGGTCGCCGGTGGCCTCGGCCGCCTCCTCGGCCAGCCGGACGAAACGCTCCCGTACCGTCGCGGCGTCCAGCGGCTGGTCGCCGTCCGGGCCGAACATCGCAGGGAAGTGCGCCGGCTGGACGCGGCCCAGCATCACGTTGGCGTCCGTGACGGTCAGCGGGCCGCCGCGCCGGTAGCAGGCGGGTCCCGGTACGGCGCCGGCCGAGTCGGGGCCGACGCGGTAGCGCCGCCCGTCGAAGTGCAGCACCGAGCCGCCGCCCGCCGCGACGGTGTGGATGTTCATCATGGGCGCCCGCATCCGTACGCCCGCGACCTCGTTGCCGAAGATCCGCTCGAAGGAGCCCGCGTAGTGCGACACGTCGGTGGAGGTGCCGCCCATGTCGAAGCCGATCACCCGGTCGTACCCGTCTCCCGCCTCGGCCGAGGCCCGGGCCATTCCCACGACGCCGCCCGCCGGCCCGGAGAGCACCGCGTCCTTGCCGCGGAAGTGCGCGGCCTCCCGCAGCCCGCCGTTGGACTGCATGAACATCAGCCGTACGCCCGGCAGTCGGGCCGCCACCTCGTCGACGTACCGGCCGAGGACCGGCGAGAGGTAGGCGTCCACGACGGTGGTGTCGCCGCGCGGCACCAGCTTCATCAGCGGGCTGACCTCGTGCGAGCAGCTGACCTGCGCGAAGCCCGCCTCCTTCGCCAGGGCGGCCACCGCCTTCTCGTGGTCCGCGCAGCGGTAGCCGTGCAGCAGCACCACCGCCGCGCTGCGCAGCCCGTCGTCGTACGCCCGCGCCAGCCCGGCCCGTACCGCGTCCGTCTCCAGCGGCCGGACGACCGCGCCCCGCGCGTCCACCCGCTCCGGGACCTCGATCACCCGCTCGTACAGCGCCTCGGGCAGCACGATCCGCCGGTCGAAGATCCGCGGCCGGTTCTGGTAGGCGATGCGCAGCGCGTCCCGGAAGCCCTCGGTGGTCACCAGGACGGTCGGCTCGCCGGTGCGCTCCAGCAGGGCGTTGGTCGCCACGGTCGTCCCCATCTTGACGACGGCGATCCGCTCGGCGGGCACCGGTTCGCCGGGCGCCAGGCCCAGCATCGCCCGGATGCCGGCGACGGCGGCGTCCTCGGTGCTTCCGGGGCGGTGCGAGAGCAGTTTGCCGGTGACCAGCCGCCCGTCCGGCCGCCGCCCCACCACGTCCGTGAACGTGCCGCCCCGGTCGATCCAGAACTCCCAGCGTCCCGTCATACCGCCATTGTGGCAGCGGGCTTGGCGGATCCGGTGTTTTCCGCCCCGGCGTCCGTCCGGCGGTCGCGGCAGGCCCTCCGCGAGTGGCCCGGCGACCTCCGGCGCATTTCAGCTCATCGCCTTTACGCCCCCGCGGACCCCCCGCCGAAACGTCACTTCCGCGGTACGTCCATCACCTTGTCATAATTCCCGAATTACCGCCGCGACCAGCGGCGTTTCCTCAAACGGGTGTTGCTTCCCGGAATCCTTTTACTAGCTCTTTGTTTCCTGGGACCGTCGGGTCAAGAACACCCCAAGGACCCGCGACCGGCGGGTCCGGGAGGCGGGAGAAACATGCAGTACGGCAGCGCCCTGCGCGAGGCGGTCCGGTCGCCTCGCACGACACCGCTCATCGGCATCTACGACATGTATTCGGCTTCCATCGCGGCCCAGCACTACGACGGCATGTTCGTCTCCGGATTCGGATTCGCCGCATCGTATTACGGCCTGCCCGACATCGGGTTCATCGCCTGGCCGGACATGGTGCAGTTCACCGAACGGCTGCGGCTGGCCTTCCCGTCCCACCACCTGCTGGTGGACATCGACGACGGCTACGTGGACCCGGAGGTCGCCTGCCACGTCGTCCAGAGCCTGGAGCGCGCCGGGGCCTCGGGCGTGATCCTGGAGGACCAGAAGAGACCCCGCCGGTGCGGTCACGCGGACGGCAAGCTGATCCTCCCGCTGGAGGAGTACCTGGACAAGCTCAACCTGGTGCTCAGCAGCCGCAAGGACCTGGTCGTGGTGGCGCGCACGGACGCCACGGAAGAGGCGGAGATCGTCCGGCGGGCGGCGGCGCTCGCCGAGACGGACGCGGACGTCGTCCTGGTGGACGGGGTGCGCAGCGTGCAGTGGATCGAACGCATCCGGTCCGTCGTGGGCAGTAAACCGCTGCTGTTCAACCAGATCGCGGGCGGCAAGTCGCCACGCCTGTCGCTGAGCGAACTGACCGACCTCGGCGTGGACGTGGCGATCTACAGCACCCCCTGTCTGTTCGCGGCGCACGGCGCCATCGACGGGGCGCTGGCCGACCTGAAGAACGCCGACGGCCGGCTGCCCGTGACGGGCCAGACCGGCAGCGTCGAACTGCGGTGCGCCACCGAGCTGCTGGAGAAGAACATCAGCAGGCGGCATCCGCACCGCGAACCGGCCCCCGTCTGAGAGAGGTTGACTGCATGGCACCGAACCCCTTGCGGGGCGGCGCCGGGCGGCTCCGGGACCGCGGCACGCGGTCCCGGGCCGTGCGCCCGTCCGTGCTGTCCGTCGCCGTCGCGACGGTGCTGGGCGTGCTGTGGGGCGGCGGCACCGCCCAGGCCGCGACACCGTCACCCCCGGTACCGCCACCGGCCCCGCCGTGCGAGTCCCAGGACGACGAGGACGAGACGCCGCCACCACCCCGCGCGGGAACGGCCATCGGCCTGCTGGTGGTCGACAACTCCTCGGCCGACTCCTGGCTGGAGGTCGACCGGACGCTCAACACCATCCTCGCCGGCAAGGGCACGGCGGGCAGCGACCACGACGGGGGCGGCGGCGCCATCGACGTACGGACCCGGGACGCGAACGGCCCCGGCGCCGACCCGTCGCGCGTCGGGCACCCGCCCTGGCAGACCGGCGACGATGAGTGAGCCGGTACCGGCCGCCCGGGCGGCGCGCCGGCTGAAGCAGGCGGTCGACCCGTACGTGGTGGCCCTCCTCGGCACGGTCCTGTTCGCCACCCTGCTGCCCGCCACCGGGCAGGGCGCCGTGGCCGCGGACACCGCCGCCGACCTCGCCATCGGCCTGCTCTTCCTCCTCTACGGAGCGCGGCTGTCCACCCGCGAGGCGCTGCACGGACTACGGCAGTGGAAGCTCCACCTGCTGACCGGGGCGAGCACCTTCGCGCTGTTCCCGCTGCTGGGCCTGGCGGCCGGCGGCCTCGTCCCGTTCCTGCTCACCGACCGGCTGTACACGGGGCTGCTCTTCCTGTGCGTCGTCCCCTCGACCGTCCAGTCCTCGATCGCCCTGACCTCCACGGCCCGCGGCAACGTCCCGGCCGCCATCTGCGCCGGCACGTACTCCAGCCTGTTCGGCATGGCCGCCACCCCGCTGCTCGCGGCCTGGCTGATCGGCTCCGCCCTCAGCTTCTCGGTGGCGGGCCTGCTCTCGATCGCCACCCACCTGCTGCTGCCCTTCCTCGCCGGGCAGGTGCTGCGCCGCTGGGTCGGCGCCTTCCTCGCCCGCCACAAGAGACCACTCGGCCTCCTGGACCGCTGCTCGATCCTCCTCGTCGTCTACACGGCCTTCAGCAAGGGCATGGAGGAGGGGATCTGGCACCAGGTCACCCCGGCGCGGCTGCTCGCCCTGTTGCTCCTGGCCGCCGGTCTGCTGGCCACGGCCCTCCTCACGACCTCGCTGGCCGCCCGACGGCTGGGGTTCTGCCGGGAGGACCGCATCACCATCGTGTTCTGCGGGTCCAACAAGAGCCTCGCCACGGGACTGCCGATGGCGGCGGTGCTCTTCGGCGGCGCGGCCGGCCTGGTCATCCTGCCGCTGATGCTCTACCACCAGCTCCAGCTGATGGTCTGCGCGGTCCTCGCCGCCCGCTGGGCCCGTCAGCCGGAGCGCGCTCCGGCCGCACCGGAGCCGCCGCTGCGCCTGGGGCCCCGGCCGGTCGGAGGAGAACCGTCGGCCTGACCCTCGCATACGGGCGTCACGGCGGCGTCGTGGGCCGCGAGGAAGGCGTCCACCGCCGGCTGCCAGCCGTACCCTTCCGCGCGCTGCCGGGCCGCCGCACGACGGTGCGCTTCGGGGCGCCCGAGGACGCGCAGCACCGCGTCGGCGAAGGAAGCGCCGTCGTCGAGGGCGGTGTCGCCGCCGGGGCCGACCAGCCAGGCCGGCGCCGACGCGGCACTCGCCACGACCGGCGTGCCGCAGGCCAGGGCCTCCAGGGCCGCCGGCCCTAACGTCTGCGCCGGTCCGGGCGCCAGGGCCACGTCCGCGCCGGCCTGGAGGGCGGCCAGCTCGCCCGGGTCGGCGACGTGTCCCAGGAACGCCACCGGCAGCCGCTCCGCACGCGCCCGGGCCGTCAGCCGGGACCGCAGCGGCCCGTCCCCCGCGACCACCAGCGCCGCGTCGACACCGCGCCACCGCAGCTCCGCCAGCGCGTCCAGCGCGCGCCCCGGCCGCCTCTCCGGCGACAGCCGCGAGCACAGGAGCAGCAGTACTCCGGCGCCGCCCGCGCACCGCCGCCGCAGCTCCGGACTGTGCAGGGCGGGGTGCCGGACCGTCAGGTCGACGCCCAGCGGCGCGCGGACGACGTTGCGCGTGCCGATCCGGGCGAATTCGGCCGCCGCCCCTTCCGTCGTGCACACCACGCGGCTGTAGGCGTGCGCGGTCCGGGCGTTGATCCGGTCGGCGGCGGCACGTGCCGGTCCGCGCGGTACGCCCCAGGTCCGCAGCACACCGTCCACGCTCTCGTGGGACACCATCACCGCCGGGACGCGGGACCGCCGTGCCCACTCGCCGGTCCACCGCAGCGTCGTACGGTCGCAGACCTCCAAGCGGTCGGGGGCCAGCGCCTCCAGGACGTGCCGGACACGCCGCCGGTCGGCCAGGACGCGGTAGCCGCCCGTACCGGGCAGGACCGGGCCGGGCAGGGTGATCACCCGCCCCTGGCCGGTCTCCTCGTCCCGGGCGGCCGGTCCTGGCACGATCAGGACCGGGTCGTGCCCGGCGGCGCGGTACCCGGCGCCCAGGGCCCACAGGGCGGTGCGCAGCCCGCCGGACTCCGGCGTGACGAAGTTCGCGAGCCGTACGATGCGCAGCCCGGCACCGACGTACCGGGTCTCGTCGAGGACGAACCGCGCGGACGTGCCGGGCCGCGCCGTCATACGGCCACCGCCGTCCGGTCGGCGAGCACATCCTCGTAGTGGCCCAGCAGCTCGTCGCCGGCCACCTCCCAGGTGCGGTGCGCGACCGCCGTACGGCCCGCCGCGCCCAGCCGTGCCCGCGCGGCCGGGTCGTCCGCGAGCAGCCGGACCGCGTCGCGCAGCGCCGCCCCGTCCCCCGGCGGCACCAGCAGTCCCGTACGGCCGTCTCCGACAAGGTCCAGCGGGCCACCCGCGGCGGGTGCCACGACGGGGACGCCGCCCGCCATCGCCTCCTGGACGGTCTGGCAGAAGGTCTCGTAGCGGCCGGTGTGCACGAACACGTCCAGCGAGGCCATCAGGCGCGCCAGTTCATCGCCCGTGCGGCTGCCCAGGAAGCGCACACCGGGCAGGGCGGCGCGCAGGCCGGAGGCGCTCGGCCCGTCCCCGATCACCACGGTCCGTACGCCGGGCAGCCGCGAGACCGGAGCCAGCAGCCGCACCTCCTTCTCGGGCGCGAGCCGCCCGACGTAGCCCACCAGCAGCTCCCGGCCCGCGGCGAGCGAGCTGCGCAGCACCTGGTCACGGCGGGCCGGGTGGAACCGTACGGAGTCCACTCCGCGCGGCCACAGCCGCAGCCGGGGCACGCCGTGCGCGGCCAGGTCGTGCAGGGCGGAGGTGGAGGGCGCGAGCGTCCGGTCGGCCGCGGTGTGCACCGTCCGCAGGCGCCGCCAGGCCGCGGCGCCTCCGGTGCGCAGGCAGGCGCGGGCGTAGCGGCCCGGGTCGGTCTGGTAGACCGCGACGGCGGGCACGCGCCGCCGCGCGGCGGCGGCCATGGCGCGGGCCCCGAGGACGAAAGGGCCGGCCAGATGCACCACGTCCGGACGGTGCCCGTCCAGCGCGGCGGCCAGCCGGCGGCCGGGCAGGGCCACCCTGACCTGCGGACGGCCCGGCAGCGGCACCGAAGGCACACGGACGACGGGGCAGGGCCCCGCCTGCCCGCCGTCCGGTGTCCGGTCGGCGCCCGCCGGGGTGACGACGAGCACGTCGTGCCCACGCCGCACCAGGTGCCGGGCGGTTTCCAGGGCGCAGTGGGCCACGCCGTTGACGTCGGGCGGGAAGGACTCGGTGACGATGAGGACACGCATACGGCTGTTGTCGGCCCACCGGGCGTGGTTCCGGCCACGTGGATCTGTCCAGCGGGGGAACGTCCCATGAGCGTTGGCGCCCGCGCCGCGACACGGGCGCCGGCGCGCGTGACCGCCCGTGAGCCCCCCGCGCGCTCAGAGCGCCGGCGCGTCCGGCCCGAAGCGGCTGCGTACCGCCGTCTGCACCTCGGCCTCCTCGGCCGGATCGGCGGCCAGCCGGCGCAATTGCTCCACGACCCGGACGTCACCGGTCGCCGCGTGCCGGGCGGCCAGCTCGCGGGTGCTCTCCTCGCAGTCCCACAGGCACTCGACGGCGAAGCCCGCCGGGAACCCGGGGTCGGTGACGGCCAGCGCGCCCGCGGCGCGGCCTCTGAGGTGCGAGGAGGAGGTCTCGCGGTAGATGTGGCGCAGGACCGGTGCCGCGCAGGCCACGCCCAGGCGGCCCGCCCCGTCGACCAGCTCCCACAGCCCGTCCGCGTCCGGGCCCTCGGTCCGTACCGTACGGCGCAGGGCCGCCAGCACGAGCTCGGCGTCGCAGCGGCTGCCGCGGCGGGCCAGCATCGTGGCGCCCGCCGCGCCGAGCGGGTCGGGGCGCGGGGCCCACCGGCGGGCCCGCTCGATGGCGGCCGGGCCGCGCATCCGCTCGAAGGCGGCGAGCGCGGCCTCGGCGAGCGGCCGGCTGGAGAAGGGGTCGGCGGCCGCGGCCTCGATGAGGTCGAGGGCGTCCGGGTCGCCGCGCTCGGCGAGGTGGCGCAGGGCGGCGGCGCGGGCGGCGTCCGGCCCGGTGCGCGCGGCGCGCAGCAGCTCGGGGCGGTCCTCAGGACCCGCGACGGCCGCCAGGCAGCGCGCGGCCGGGACCTGGCGCCACTCCTCGGGGTGCAGTTCCAGGCCCTGCTGGGCCCAGTCGAGGACCTCGGTGACGCTCCAGCCCGGACGGGGCCCACCGGGCCTCATCTGGCGCTGCCAGCGGTCGAAGCAGCCCTGTTCCTGGGCGGCGCGGATGCGCTCGCCGTAGCGGGGGTCCTCGGCCCACAGCCGCCACGGGCGGGGTTCGAAGGCGTCCCGTACGGCGGCGGCCAGCTCGGCGTCGCCCTCGGGGGTGTGCGGGAAGCGGGCGAGGACGGCGGGGGCGAGGGTCGCCAGGCCCGCGTCGTCGTCCCGCAGCGCCAGCTCGTCCAGGGCCCAGCGCCAGTTCGTGCCGGCGGCGGCGTAGCTGCGCAGCAGCAGGAGGGCGGCGTCCCGGCCGTACGCGGCCAGGTGGCCGAGCACGGCGAGCGCGAGGCCGGTGCGCTCCTCGCCCGGGTCGGTGAGGTCGTCGGGGTGGAAAAGATGCCGTTCGATCTCTTCGAGGCCGCCGTCGAGCTGCATGTACAGGCGCGCGTAGTACAGGGAGCGGTTCTCGACCTGCCAGTCGCGGCGGGGGTCGCGCAGCACGCTGTCGTTCAGTGCCGCGAGCGCCTCGGCCCGCGGCGCCGCGAGGGCGTGCAGGGTCCCGTCGCCGCGGCCTCGCTGCAGGAGGCCGAGCAGGGTGCCACTGGGCGCTATGTCTGGATCGAACATGAGGTCAGCATCCGGTGCGGGGGACAGGCTGGCAACGGGATTTCCGCTGACCGGCATTCTTGCCGGTGACCACGGGTCGTATGCGTCGTTCCCACCATGGATCGGTGGGGACGAGCGCGCTACGGCGGCCGAAGCCTAGCCTGGAACGCTCCGTTCCGCTGATTCGGCGGAGGGTTGCCCCAGGGAGGCCGGGGGCATATGCCGAGTGCACCACCGTATCGGGTAATGCCAAATCCCTTACGGGCGGTCGCAGCCTGTGCAACAGTCGTTACCGGCCCTTCCGTCAGACCAGGCCCCGGCGCCGCCTGATATCGGAGTACGTCATGCCGTCCCCTCTCTTCGCGGACCGACCAGCCGCCCAGCCACCCGAGCGCGACGTGGTCGAGGCCCTGATCAGCCAGGCACGCCGGTTGCGGGGCGGCCTGGACGCCGTACGCCGGGAGACCTCGGTCGGCGACGAGGAGCCCGACGACCCCCAGCTGCGCTGGCAGCGGGCGCTGTGCGACCTCGCCGTCCACCACCTCGACGACCTCGGCGGGCACCTGGACCAGCTCCGGGAGGGCCTGCCCGCCGACCCCGGGGCGGCACCGGACGCGGACGAGGAGGACCGGCTGCCGGTGGCGCCGCCCGAGCCCGCGGGACATCCGCGCGGCTCACTGCTCAGCCGGGTCGGCAGCGCCGAGTGGAACCTCCTCACCGACGAGGTGAGCTGGTCGGAGGAGCTGTTCGGGATCTTCGGCCGGGACCCGGCCGAAGGCCCCCTGACGCTGGACGAGCTGCCGTCCCTGGTCTTCAGCGAGGACCAGCAGCTGCTGACCACAATGGTCACGGACTGCCTGGTGGACGGTCGGCCGATCGACGGCGAATTCCGCATCGTACGGAGCGACCAGAGCGTCCGTACGGTGCACATGGTGGGCGAGCCGGTGCTCGAAGCCGACGGCAGCACGGCGTGCATGTGGGCCGTGCTGCGCGACGTCAGCGAGCTGCGCCGCAGCCAGCGGGCGGTGCGCGAGACCCGTGACTCGCTGCAGCGCCAGCGGCACATGGCGCAGACGGAGCACCGGCTTGCGGTCGAGCTGCAGGAAGCCGTGCTGCCGCCGTGGCGCGGCTCCCTGCGGTTCCCGCAGGGCGGGCCCGTCGCACTCGACCTCGCCGCCCGATACCTCCCTTCCGGCACCAGCGCCCTGATCGGCGGCGACTGGTACGACGCCCTGCAACTCCCGGACGGCAAGACGCTGTTGAGCGTCGGCGACCTGACCGGCCACGGCGCCACCGCCACGTCCGGCATGGCCATGGTGCTCGGCGCGCTGCGCGGCATGGCGGTGTCCGGTCAGGAGCCGGGCCCGCTGATGGGCTATCTGAACCAACTGCTCGACACCTCCGCGCAGCCCGCCCTGGGCAGCGCGGTCTGCTGCCGGTTCGACCCGGCCTCCCGTCAGCTCGTCTGGGCCCAGGCCGGCCACCCCGCACCACTGCTGTTCCGCGGCGGCACGGGAAGCCCCCTGAACCCCCCGGACGGCGTCCTCCTCGGCGCCACCACCGGAGCCGCCTACACGCAGCGGTGCGAACAGCTGCAACCCGGCGACCTGCTGGTGCTGCACACGGACGGCCTGGTGCCGCGCCGGGCGTACGGCACGCTCGCACCCCACGAAGGGACCCAGCGCCTCCTGTCACTGGCACCGCGGTTCGCCACGGCGCGGAACGCGCAGGACTGCGTCCGCGTCATCGCCGAGGAGTTCGGCAGTGCCGAGCGCGAGGACGACGCGTGTGTGCTGATCGCCAGGGTGAGCGGCTGACCCGCCGGCCCGGGGTGAGCGCGTGGCGGAGAGCGGCACCGTTACGCCACGGGGACACCCCGCCACAGGTCAAGTGGGGCACGTACGTACAGGCAGCTACGTACGCGTACGCACAAGGAGGTACGCGGCGTCCCTACGGCCAGGACCGGGGTCACGGGTCTTGGCTTTTCAGTAGGACCTCTCAGTAGGACTTCACTGGGCTTCCCGCTGCCCGCGGATGCCCGCGGACGTCAGATCCGCATGCTGCTGCTCACCGGGCCGATCCCCGGCCCCAGCCCCTTGGCCTTGGCCTTCGGCATCACCCGCTGGATCTCCTCCCGCAGGTCCTGGATCTTGGCGTAGTTCGCGTACTGGCCGGTGAGCCGGTACATCTCCCGCAGCCGGTCCCAGGTGCGGTGGGAGGAATTCTCCTTGATGGAGACCAGGGCCAGCCGGGCGTAGCGGTCGGCCTGTTCGGGATCGTTGCCGATGAAGCAGGCGGAGGCGAGCGAGAGGTAGTCGAAGATCTGCGACCGCTGCCGGCCGTTGTCCCGCAGCCGCAGCGCCTGCTTGGCGTGCGCCTGGGCGACCTTCGCAGCCCGGGGGTCGTGCTCGGCCAGCGTACGGAAGGCCAGTGCCTGCATACCGTGCAGGTCCGCCTCGTCGAACATCTGCATCCAGCTCGGCGGCGGCACGTCACCCCGGTCGGAGACGAACAGCTCCTCCGCCTGGCCCAGAGTGCGCCGCATGGCCTGCCCCTGGCCCTTGCTGGCCTGGGCCCACGCCTCGATGGTGTAGAGCATCGCGCGGGTCCGCGGCAGGGTCTCCCCGCCGGAGCCCGACTTGGCCAGTTTCATCAGGTCCAGGGCGTCGTCGGGACGGCCCAGGTGCACCATCTGGCGGGCCGCCCGGGAGAGCGCCTCGCCCGCGCGCGGCCGGTCGCCGCCCTCGCGCGCCGCGTGGGCGGCGATGACGAAGTACTTCTGGGCGGTGGGCTCCAGGCCCACGTCGTGGGACATCCAGCCCGCCAGGACGGCGAGGTTGGCCGCCACCCCCCACAGCCTGCGCTGCAGGTGCTCGGGGTGGCGGTAGGCGAGCATGCCGCCCACCTCGTTGAGCTGGCCCACCACGGCCTTGCGCTGCAGTCCGCCGCCGCGGGCCGCGTCCCAGGCGCGGAAGACCTCGACCGAGCGCTCCAGGGCGTCGATCTCCTGCGACCCCACGGGGGCCGCCTCGTACCGGTCGAAACCGATCTGGTCGATGGTGTTGTCGGCGAAGGGGTCGTCGAATCGGGGGGCGTCGGCTGCCAGCGCCGGATCGGTGTGCAGCCAGTCGTGCATGGCGCTGCTGAGTGCGGAGCCCGCGGCGAGCGCCGCGCCCGCGCCCACCAAGCCGCGTCGGTTGAGCATGAGGTCCATTCCCGTGAATTCCGTGAGGACCGCCGCCGTTCGCTCGGGCGGCCACGGGAGACCGTCCGTGGCCTGTTTCCTCCCCGCGCGCCCGGAACGACCGAACCCGAGGTCCTCGATGGTTACGACACGGCCGAGACGCTCGGTGAACAGGGCCGCCAGCACCTTGGGCACCGGGTCGCGCGGGGTCTCCCCCGTGTCGATCCAGCGCCGGACCCGCGAGGTGTCGGTCGCCAGCTGCGGATGCCCCATGGCGGCCGCCTGCCGGTTGACCAGTCTCGCCAGCTCGCCCTTGGACCAGCCGGCCAGGCCGAAAAGATCCGCGAGACGGGTGTTCGGCTCCCTGTCCACGTCAAGCCCCCAGGTTCCTCGACTGACTTGACAGTAACGGGCCCCGAAGGACGCCCGCGAGCATTCGCCAGGGTTCGCCAGGGTCCGCCAGATGGTCTGCCACCCGCGCCCGCGTGTTCTGTAGGAGTGCAGCCCCCGGCCCGGTGTCGGTACCGCATTCCCCAGGGTGCGGACACCGGATCCGGGACCTTCGGGCCCCGGGTCGCCGGGCCGGGAGCCGCACTGCAACTCGTCGGCGCACGAAGGGATCTGTCTCACCCATGTACGCAGCATCGTCCGCCGTGAGCGCCCCGAACCGGCCGTACCGTCCGCAGCCTCCGGGAAGCGGGCCGTATCTCGACCCCTCCCAGTCTCCGGGGGCGGTCTCCGGCCTCACCGGCGGCCGCAACCGGCGGGTGCAAGGGGGAGGCACCCAACCGCTCAGCGGGAGACTCGACTTGTCCGGCCCCCAAGGTGCTCAGCTGCGCGCCGCGGTCGCCTCCGTGCACCGCATCTGTCCCGAGTTCCATCCGGTCCAGGTGCTGCGCCGGAGCGGCAAATCTGTCCTCCTGGTGGGCACCACCGGCCGGACGACCGCGGTCGCCAAGTGTTTACTGGACCACTCCCCCGCCTGGGCCGAGCGGTTCCGGCACGAAATAGCTGCATATCGGTCCTTCGTACGCCACCGCCCGCCGGTGCGCGTACCCAGGCTGGTCGCCGCGGATCCTGACAACTGCACCCTGGTCGTCGAGCGGATGCCCGGCCGGGTCGCCTCCCTCCAACGGCATCCGACCGAAGCACCGCCGCGCGCCGACGTGCGGGCCGCACTCGGCGCGATCTGCCGGGTCAACCTCTGGCGGCCGCCGGCCGGGATGTTCGACGCGCCGCTGGACTACGCGGGCCGGATCGGGCGCTTCCACGACCTCGGCCTGCTGACCGACCGGGACCTGGGCGACCTGCAGAAACTTCTGCACGGCCTGGCCCACACCCAGGGCCAGTTCTGCCACGGCGACGCGCTGCTGAACAACGTCCTGCTCTCCCCCGCCGGCCCGGTGCTGCTCGACTGGGACCACGCCGGCTGGTACCTGCCGGGTTACGACCTCGCCACCCTGTGGTCGGTGCTCGGTGACGCCCCCGTGGCGCGCCGCCAGATCAGCCAGCTCGCGCAGGCCGCCGGACCGGCCGCGCGGGACGCCTTCCTGGTGAATCTGATGCTGGTGCTCACCCGCGAGATACGGCGTTACGAGACCGCCGTGCAGCGCACCATGCGCGAGCCCACGCCGACGGGCACGCCGGGGCCGGGACACCCTGGTGCGCTTGCGACGGGCGAGGAGCAGCGGCTGCTGCTGCGCCGGCTGCACGACGACTGCCAGATGGCGCGCCGTGCGGTACGGGCTGCGGTCGGCACCCGCTGATCCGCCGAGGGGGGTATGTGAGCGGCACGCCGTACGGGGCGTGCCGCTCATGTGTGTCCGGGGCCGCGGTGGTCCGCGTGCTCGCACGGGGTTCCGGGAGACGTGCTGACATACGAAACCCGTGCGCCGCGCGGTGATTGACGGATCGTCGGCCAGGCGATAGCTGTAGGGATTCCGTCCCGCGCACGGCCGTATGCACACCATCCGCCAGACGCCCCGGCTCGTTCCGGTCGGCCACAGGAGGCTGCATTGCGAGGATCCGACGAGAAGAGAGCCCCCCGCTCCAGAGCGCGCAGGGCCGCCACCGCTGTCGCGGCGGCGGCCTTGTTGCTGCCCCTGGTCTCCGCCGCGCCGTCCGGCCCGGCCGCGCCGTCCGGCCCGGCCGGGCCGTCCCGCGCCGCGGCGGCACAGCCCGCCGCCGGCGCCCTCCAGCAGGCGTTCGCCGACGCCGCCGCGCGGTACGGCGTCCCGCGGGACGTGCTGCTGGCCGTCGCGTACCTGGAGTCACGCTGGGACGGGCACGGCGGCGCGCCCAGCGTGTCCGGCGGTTACGGCCCGATGCACCTGACCGACGCCCGTACGGCGCTGGACGGGCGGCCGCACCACAGCGACGGCGACGAGGACCCGCGCGGCGACGACTCCCGGGCCCGCAAGCGGGCGCACGCGCGGCTTCCGGCCGCCACCGAGCTGCCCGCCCGGCTGCGCACCCTGGAGCGGGCGGCGCGGCTGACCGGGCTGCCCGCCGAACGGCTGCGGCGCGACCCGGCCGCCAATATCCGCGGCGGTGCGGCGCTGCTGGCCGACGAGCAGCGCCGTCTCGGGCTGCGGACCGCCGACCCGGCCCGCTGGTACGGGGCCGTCGCCCGCTATTCGGGCGCCGACGACGCCCGGACGGCGGCGGGCTTCGCCGACGACGTGTACGACGTGCTGCGGCAGGGCCAGTCCCGTACGACCGACTCGGGCCAGCGGGTGACGCTGCCCGCCGCGCCGGGGCTGGGAGCGGACCGGGCCCAGCTCGGCCGTCTGGGGCTGCGGTCCGCCGCCGCGCCGGCGGGCGGGTCCCGGCTCGAATGCCCGCGTACGGTCTCGTGCGTGTCCGTCCCCGCGCCGTACGAGGAGTTCGGCGACGGTGACTACGGCAACCACGACAAGGCGGACCGGCCGCGGGACCAGCGGGTCGACGCCATCGTCGTCCATGACACCGAGGGGTCGTGGGAGACGACGCTGAAACTGATCAAGGACCCGACGTACGTGTCCTGGCACTACACGATCCGGTCGTCGGACGGGCTGATCGCCCAGCACGTGCCGACGAAGGACGTCGCCTGGCACGCGGGGAACTGGTACGTCAACGCGCACTCCGTGGGCATCGAGCACGAAGGTTTCCTCGCGGCTCCGGACGCGTGGTACACCGAAGCGATGTACCGGGCCTCGGCGCGGCTGGTGCGCTACCTGGCGCGCAAGTACGACCTGCCGCTGGACCGGCAGCACATCATCGGCCACGACAACGTGCCCGGCACGACGCCCGCCACGATCAAGGGCATGCACACCGACCCGGGCCCGTACTGGGACTGGGCGCACTACTTCCGGCTGCTGGGCAAGCCGTTCGTCCGTACGGCGGGGCCCCGCGGCGGGCTGGTCACCATCCGTCCCGATTACGACCGGCACCGGCCCGTCTACACCGACTGCGGGAAGCCGGGGCAGCCGTGCCCGCCGCACGGCTCGACGGCGGTGCGCCTGCACACGGCACCGAGCGGGAGCGCGCCGCTGGTCCGGGACATCGGGCTGCGGCCGGACGGCAGCCCCTCGACGACCGGCGTGAACGACACCGGCGCCCGCGCCACCACCGGCCAGCGGTACGCGGTCGCGGAGCGCCGGGGCGAGTGGACCGCCATCTGGTACCTCGGCCAGAAGGCGTGGTTCCACAACCCGCCGGAGCAGCCCACCGCGGTCGACGCGAAGGGGCTGGTGATCACGCCGAAGGCGGGCCGGGCGGACATTCCGGTCTACGGACGGGCGTACCCGGAGGCGACGGCCTATCCGGCGGGCGTACCCGTACAGGCCGTCACTCCGCTCCCGTACAAGCTCCTGGCAGGCCAGCGCTACGCGGTCGGTAACCGCGTCCGCGGCGAATACTTCTACGCCCCGACGTACGACCTGTCCCGGCACGCGGTCGTGCGCGGCAAGGATGTCTACTACGAGATCCAGGTGGGGCACCGGGTCGGGTACGTACGGGCGGCGGACGTCGACGTGCGGCTCTCGAACAGGTAGCACGCAGGCGGCGCCGTGCCCGGGAACGTCCGGGCGCGGCGTCCGGCCGGCCGAAGGCTCAGCCCTGCTGGAACATCTCCGCCGGCAGCGGCTTCAGGAGGGCGTACAGGTCGTCGGTGATCGGGCGGTCCCAGCTGGCGATGGTGACCAGCACGCCGTCGCTGCGGTCGAACTGGGCGCAGGAGATCCGGCCCTCCGAGCACTTGACGCGCTTGACGATCAGCAGGTTGTCGTCGTGCATGACCGGGGTGTCCTCGGTCTCGACGACGGTGACCGGCTCGTCGTTGCCGAGCGCGGCGAGCAGCTGTGCCACCTCGAACGGCACCTGGCCGTCGGCCAGGTCGCGCGCCGGGGAGCCCTCCGGGAGGTTGCCGATGATCATCGCGGGGCCGCGGCCGCCGAACAGGTCGTAGCGCAGGAAGACCCCCTGGCAGCTGCCGTCGGGAGCGGGCAGCAGCCCCGCTCCGAGGTTGCCGGGCCAGTCCCCGGGGTCCATGGCGAGGACGTCGAAGTCAGGCCCGGCGGGCGTGGCTGCGCTGCGGCGGCGGAGGAAGGACATACCGCCATCGTACGTGGCCGCCGGCGGCCGGCGGGCCCGGCGTCAACCCGGCGGCGGCCCGTCCGGGGCCGCACCCTGGGCGGACATCTCCAGCAGCCGTGGCAGGCCCGCGTAGTCCGTGCCCATCTTGCGGCAGACGCTGGACAGCAGGCGGGTGACGACCGTCTCCGGGGCGGCCAGCTCCTCGGCGATGCGGCGGGTGGGCCAGCCCAGCGCGAGCCGTTCGGCGGCCGCCCGCTCCTGGGCGGTGAGCGCCTCGGTGCCGGTGCTGTGGAGCTGGAGCGGGCGCAGGCCGGCGGCGGACAGCTCGTCGCGGGCGCGTTCCGCCAGGCCGTCGGCGCCGCAGTGCACCGCGCCCTCCAGCCCGCGGTAGAGGCGTTCGGCGGCGTCCTGGGGCAGGCCGGCCCGGCGCAGGGCCGCGCCGTGGTCGACCAGGGCCTCGGCCAGCGCGTAGCCGGCGGGTGAGTGCTCCAGCTCCCGTACGGCCTCGGCGAGCAGTTTCAGGGCCCGGCCGCCGCCGATGACGGTGGCGGCGCAGTGCAGCGCCTCGCCGACCGCCGTGGCGGTGCCGAACCTGCGGGCGCGCCGTACGCCTTCCTCGGCCAGCTCGACGGCGCGCGGGCTGTCGGTGAGGGCGGTGGCGCGGGCGAGGTGCAGCTGCCAGGGGCACCAGGCGGGGTTGCGCATGCCGCGGGCCTCCAGGCGCCTGCCGACCGCCTTGAGGTGGTGTTCGGCGTGCCGGTGCAGTCCGCGGGCCAGCAGCAGTTCGCTGTAGACCGTGCGGGAGTCGGGGTAGACGACGGCGTTGGGCACGACGTCGCCGTAGCTGAAGCGGTCGGCGAGATCCTGGGCGTCATCGACGCGGCCGCGGGCGAGCAGGATCTCGATGAGGATGCCGATGGCGTACCACTGGGCGGGCACCGCGCCGCCGACGCGCTCGGCGATCCGCAGCCCCTCGCGGACCAGCGTCTCGGCCTCGGCCAGCGCGCCGCGGCGGTAGCGGATGTAGCCGAGCAGGGCGTGGCCGAAGGCCAGGTGGGCGCCGCGCCAGCCCTTGCGCTCGCATTCGGCCATGCCGCGGGTGAACAGTTCCTCGGCGCGGCCGGGCTGGTCGCAGTACATGAACGTCATGGCGACGGCGACCGGGACCTCGAACCCCCGGTTGTCCTCGGTCCAGCTCAGCCCGCCGACCAGCGCCGCCTCGGCGTAGCGCAGGGCGGTGGTGGCGGGCTCGCCGTGCACCACGCAGTCCCAGGCGCGCAGGCCCAGGATGTAGCGCTCGGCGAGGCCGTCGCCGGTGAGGTGGTCGGCGAGCCGGGCCAGCCTGCGGGAGCGGGCGGCGGAGTCCGGTTCGTCGGCGCGGAAGGCGCTCCACACGAAGTTCTCGGCCTGCATCCGCAGCCGGGTGCCGGGCAGGCTGGTGCGGCGGGCCTCGTCGGCGGCGAGCGCCGCGGCCTCGGCGACCTGGTCGGTGTGGGCGAGCGCCTGGGCCAGCCGGTAGGTGACGGCCTCGCGCAGCTCGGGGTCTACGTCCGGTTCCTCCAGGGCTTCGCGCAGGTAGTTGACGGTGACCTCGGGGGCCGAGAGGAAGGTGGCGGCGCCCAGTTCGAAGAGGACGGCGGCACGGTTCTCGGGCGGGGGCGGCTCGCGCAGGGCGCGGGCCAGGACGCGGCGGGCGGCGTCGGGTGCGCCGGCCCGTACGTACTCCCGCGCGGCCTGGCGCAGCCGGTGGACGACCCAGTCGTCTCCCTGGCAGGGCACCTCCAGCAGGTGCCGGGCGGCGACCGTCGGCCCCAGTCCGGCTTCCACCACGGCTTCGGCGGCCATGTTGTGCATACCGACGCGCAGCGCGGTGGGGATCGCCCGGTGGACGGCGGTGGCGATCAGCGGGTGGGCGAACTGCAGGACGCCGTCCGGGGCCTCGGCCTGGGCCAGGATGCGCGCCTCGCGCAGCTGGGCGACGGCTTCGACGGCCGACTCGGTGCCGAGCGCGGCGACGCCCGCGGTGATGTCGGGGGTGGCCGAGGTGCCCAGGACGGCGACGGCCCAGGCGAGGCGGACGGCGGCTCCGCCGAGCCGGTCCAGCCGGTCGGTCAGGCCCTTGCCCTTGACGGCGGAGGCGAGTTCACGCAGGGCGGGCAGGTCGTCCCGGCTGCCCTTGAGGCCGCGGTCGCGGAGTCCGGCGGCGAGTTCCACGGCTTCGAAGGGGTTGCCGTCGGTGACCGCCCAGCATTCGGTGCAGAACTTGTCCTCGGCGCTCGCGCCGATCGCCTCGCGGATGATGCTGGCGACCGCTTCGCAGGTGAGCGGGGTGAGGGTGAAGGGGCGGGTGGCGTGGCGTTCGGCGAGTTTGCGGAAGGGGGCCGCGTCGCGGGGCAGTTCCTCGGGCCGGTAGGCGACCACCACGAGCATCGGCAGGTCCTCGGCCCGGGGCGCGAAGGCGGTGAGCCAGCTCAGGGACTCCTGGTCGGCCCAGTGGGCGTCGTCCAGGACCAGCACGGTGGGCGCCTGCTGCACGGCGAGGCGGGTCACCAGCCAGTCCAGGCCGTCGCGCACACCGGTCGGGTCGGGCACGCTGCCGCCCGCGTCGGCCACCAGGCCGAGTGCCGGGGCGACGATGTCGTACCAGCTGCCCAGGACGGTGCGGGAGGCGGCTTCGTCGTACGCGGCCAGGACCGGCTGTACGAGCTGGCGTACGACGTGGAAGGCCATGCCGTGTTCCTGCTCGCCGCCGCGTGCGGAGAGGACGGTGCAGCCGCGCGCGGCGGCGCGGGTGCGGACCTCGGCGAGCAGCGCGGTCTTGCCCATGCCGGCCGGTGCGGCGAAGGAGAGCAGACCACCGCGCGGTGCGGTGGCGGGGCCGCCACCAGGGCCGCAGAGTCGGGCCAACGCCGCTTCCAGGGCGCTGATTTCGGCTTTCCGTTCGAGCAGGACGCGTCGTGCATTGCGCACCTGCTCCCATGCGTTGGCCATGACTGAATCCGTTCGCCGCGTGGGTGCTCCCGCCCGCCGCCAGTGCGGGCCCGTCCGGCCGCACTCTGCCTGCGATAGCGCAGAGCGTACGCCCATACGGACCCGCGGTAACCAGGATGGGTGACATGCTGCACACCGGCGGCCGGGCCGTGCTATAAGCGCCCGCGCACAGCCGTTCCGGCCAGCCCGGGACACCCGGGAGCAGCCACTCCCGCAGGTGAACCAGGGGTGTTCCGGGGGTGGTTGACCCGACCGGTGCACGGGTCAGCGGCTTGCCGGCGTGAGCGCCCCTTCGGTACGCAGCCGGGTCACGAGGTTGCGGGCGGCCCGCTCGCCGGAGCAGACGCTGCTGTTGGTGGTGGAGTGCCCCAGCATGTCGCCGCCGGCGAGCTGGACGCGGCCGTGCGCGTCGAATCCGGCCGCGAAGCGGGCGACGGCGCGGTAGTCGCCCGGCCGCCGGCCGATCAGGCACGGCGAGACGCGCCAGATGTGCGTCATCGTGGTGTGGCGTTCCAGCTCGGGCAGGATGCCCAGCCGCCGGACGCCCGCCAGGACGTGGTCCACCACCTTGTCGTTCCCCAGATCCCAGTTGCGGTCCGACCAGGCGCCCCGCAGGTGGGTCATGACCAGACCGGTCCCCTCGGGTACGCGCTGCGGGGAGAGGTTGTGCTCCAGCACGAAGGCGCAGAGGTCCGGGTGTTCGACGCGGGACGCCTGGACCAGCATCGCCCGTTCCGCCGTCGGGCGGTCCAGTCCGAAGGCGACGTGGATGCTGCGGGCGTACGGGGCGTCGTCCAGGAATTCACGCTGATCGGGTGTGAGTTGGCCGTAGAGCGGCGGCACCTGCGGCGGCGGTACGGCCAGCACGCACGCGGCGGCGGTCTCCAGGTGCTCCGCCTCGCCCGGCCGGTGCCAGGTGACCGCCACCTCGTCCCCGCGGTCCTCGACCGAGGTGACCCGGGCGCGGTATTCGACGGTGAGCTGCCGGGCCAGTCCCTTGGGCAGGAAGCCGACGCCTTCCCTGGAGGTGAAGAAGCCGCCGCCGCAGAGGATGACGTCGATGAAGACGAACGGCATCGCGGCCGAGACCTCTTCCGGCTCGCCCAGGCACAGGCCCGAGACGAGCGGGTCGAGCAGGTACTCCAGCGTCTCGGGCCGCAGGCCGCGGCGGGTGGCGTACTGGTGGACGGACTCGAAGTCGGCCGCGGCCATCGGGGACATGTCGTGCGGGGCCAGCAGCGGGCGCATGCGGCGGTAGTCGCGCAGCAGCTTGGCGACGTCGCCGAGGGGGAAGCTGGTCAGCAGTCCGCCGGTGGCGAGCTGCCGGCGGGAGCCGAGGCGGACGCGGTCCACCCGGCCGCCGCGGACCAGACCGAACAGGTCGCTCCCGGGGACGACCTCGCCGGCCAGGCCGGCCGCGGCGATCAGGCGGATCAGTTCGCGGTAACTGTGGATGAGGATGGTCGCCGCCCGGTTGACCGCGAATCCCGAGACGTTGACGGTGGCCATCCGGCCGCCGGCCATCTCCGGTCCGGCACTCTCCAGGACGACGGTCTCGCAGCCGGCCCGCTGGAGCCGGAAGGCCGCGGACAGGCCGGCGATACCGCCGCCCACCACGACGACACGGGGTTGTGCACTCACAACGGTTCACCCTTCCTGCCGGTGCCCGGCGGCGCCCGCCGGGGCGCCGGCACGGGGACCGGGACGTGGGGACAAGGCCGAAGGGTCCGCGGAGGCCGCCGGGAGGGGGCCGGCCCCCGCGGACCGCGGAGCCGGGGGACGCGGCGTCCCCCGGGGTTCACATCGCGGGGCTCAGCTGGTCCCACCACCACGCGACCGGGCGCAGCGGCAGCGGTTCGAGACTCCCATCACTGGGCGAGTCCGCCCAGACACCGAACGCGGGCGCCGGATCGGGGGCGGCGCCAGGGTCGGAGCGGTAGCGCGGGGTCACGGCACTGTAGTCCAGGTTTCCCCGGATGAAGTGGTCCAGTTGTCCGAGGTAGCACCGCACCTCGGGAGCGGCCCGCGCGGCGGTCTGGTCGCGCAGGGTGACGTACAGGCACATCAGACGGTCGTGCAGCGCGGCCGCCCTGACCATGGCTTCCTGGGGTGGCACGCGCAGTTCGTGCTCCAGGACGCCGACGAGGTTGGACTCCAGGGACTGCTCCTTGACCTCGCGGTGGTACGAGTACACGTCGTTGGCGAAGGTCACCAGCGCCGACGCGATCTGCGTCAGGGCTCGTATTCGGGGTGTCTCGGCCTCCTCGTTGGGCAGCGAGGTGCCCTCGGCCATCTCGATGACGGCGATGGACGCCTTGGTGCCGCGGTCCCGCGGGCCGATCACGAGGTACTCCTCCAGGCTCGGTACGGTGCCCGAGGCCCGCTGGCCCATGCCGACGCACGCGGCCAGGAACCATTCGGCGACACCGTCGACCCAGCGCCGCACGACCGTGCCGGAGGCGTGCCGCCGGTAGCGGTGCGAGACCTCGCCGAAGGCCGCGGTGTAGGGGTCGGCCGTCGAGTCGTCGGTGGTCTCGGGGTGGTCGGCCCCGTGGATCACCTGGACGGCCATCGGGAGGAAACGTTCCGGGTTCCGGCTGAAGAGCCCGCCGTCCAGGTAGACATCGTCCAGCAGCAGGCCCAGGCAGGACCAGTCGGCCCCGATCTGCAACGGGTCGGTGGCGCCGTCGGGCGCGATCCGGCACGCCCACTCGGCGGTGCGGTTGGCCAGTACCTGTGCGTGGTGGAAGTCGTCGTCGCAGAAGCCGAACCGCGCCATCCAGTCCACCACCCGCCGCTCGATGCCGGCGGTCTCGTGGTGCGGCGCCGCCGGGATGGGGCAGAAGAGCTGGGGGACGACGACGGCGGCGTGCGTCGCCGTCGTGTCCGGGTCGTTCTCCGGCCGGGTCCCTGATAACGGGACCGTGGCCGAACGGGTGGCGGGGATCTCGTGTTCCGGGGCGCCGTAGCCTGTTGCCTGCATGGTTCTCTCCATGTTCACGGTGCTTGAGGCGGCACTTCCGGCGCTGCGCCGCCGTCCGGCCTGCCGCGGAGCTCGCAGACCATGGGCAGCGGGCCCGGGCTCAGCACGGCCGCCGGGACCGGTCGTACGGTCCTGGCGGACGGCGGGCGCAGGCGCCAGCGCGCGGTGATGGCGGCAAGGGCGAGCACGGCTTCGGTCATCGCGAAGTGGTCGCCGATGCACTTGCGGTTGCCGGCGGCGAACGGGAGCATCGCACCGCTCGGAACGCTCCCCGCGCGTTCCGGCAACCATCGGTCGGGGTCGAACCGTTGGGGGTCGGGGAAGGCCACCGGGTCCTGGTGCAGCACGTACGCGCTGTACAGGACGGTGCTTCCCGGTGCCAGCCGGTGGCCGGCCAGGGTGGTCTCGGTGGTGGTGACGCGGGTGAGCGCCCAGCCGGGCGGATACATGCGCAGGGCTTCGGTGACCACGCGCCGGGCGTGGCCGAGCCGGGGCAGGTCCGCGGGGGCCGGCGGGCGGCCGGCGAGCACGGTGTCGACTTCGGCGTGCAGCCGGCGTTCCTCCTCGGGGTGGGTCGCCAGGAGGTGGAAGGTCCAGGCGAGCGCCAGCGCGGTGGTCTCGATCCCGGCCACCAGGAAGGTCATCAGCTGGTCGTGGGCCTCTTGGTCGGTGAGCGGTTCCTGGGCGTGGGGTGCCTCCCGGGTGGTGGGGGCGGTGGCGGGGCGGCCGGGCGCCGGGCCGTCCGCGCGGGGGGCCGGGGCGTGCGAGGCGTCCGGGGCCGGGGCGTCGCCGGTCGCGGGGCCGCCGTCGTCCGTGGCCTGGAGGAGTGTGGCCAGCAGGTCGTCGTGTTCGGCGGGGTTCGCGCGGCGTTCGGCGATGATGCCGTCGATGATGCGGTGCAGCCGGGTCAGGGCCCGGTCGAAGCGAAGGTTGCCGGGGGTCGGGAACTTGTAGAGGGGGCCGAGCGGGACGACCGCGCGCAGCAGCACGCCGCGCATGGCGGTCGCCAGGCAGGCGCGTACCTCGGCGGCGATGCCCTGGTCGAGGGAGGTGGACATCAGCACGCCGGTGGTCACCCGGGCCGAGAGGTCCATCATCGCGTCGGTGACGTCGAGTGTCCGGCCCGGCCGCCACTCCTCGACGACGGCGCCGATCTCGGCGCTCATCACCGTCGCGTAGTCCGCGATCCGGGACGGCCGGAAGCAGGGCTGGGCCAGGCGGCGCTGCCGCCGGTGCGCGTTCTGGGGGCAGGTGACCAGGCCGTTGCCGAGCACCATGCGCATCGTGTCGTACAGCGGCCCGCCTTTGTCGTACGTACGCGGGTCCATGAGGATCTGCTGCACCAGGGCCGGGTCGCAGGCCAGCCACACGCGCTGCGGCCCGAGGCGGATCGCGACCAGGTCGCCGTGGGCGGGCAGCGAGGCGAGGAATTCGAGCGGGCGCCGCCACAGCGGGAGCGCGTGCCCCAGCAGCGGGACGCCGCCGGGTGCCGTCGAGACGACCCAGGGGTCCGGTGCGGCGGCCGCGGGGCCGTGCGGGGCGCGGACGCCCGCCTCTCCAGGTATTCCCATCGGGTACCACCTCGGTGTTCGGCCGGTGCCCCGGGCCGTCGTCGGACGGGCCCGGGTGCGGAGGGGACAGGTAGATGTGACGCACCATTACCTACCCGGGGCACCCTGGCGGTCCCATGGACATACTTTCTGGAGGGGGCGCGTCGGAGTGGGGGCCAGCTCACCGGAGCGGCATACGCTGAAACGGTACGGCGCGCGCCGGAGCCGCCCCGACGTCGGCAGTAACGATTCGCTCCCGAGGTGGGCGCCCTTGGGCGCACAGCCGTTCGTGCGCACGCGGCCGCGCGCCGCGGCCGTCCGCCCGAACACGCCGTTCCACGCCGTGGTGACGCGCGACGGGGGCCGGTGGTATAGGGGCGCCCGCACCGGCGGCCGGTGGACGGCGCCGGCGGCGGACCGGATGTGAATCATCCGCCTTTCCGATCACCTCCTCTTCGCACCCTCCACCTCTTCTTGAGTTCACTTCGGTTCGACAGGACCGGCTACCCGTCCCTTTGTGACGGGCGAATTCGTTCCGCATGTATGCCTGACACTCCTGTGGATCAGCCGGTACGACGTCTCGGCCGGCGCTTCTTCAAGCCCGTTGGCATCTCCGACTCCCCCGCAACCGACCGGCCACAGGCCGAAACGGAATGCGAAAGGGAATACTTCCGCCCGGAACTCTCCGCCGATCTGCTGGACCGCCTCGGCGCGGAACTCGACCGGATCAAGGCGACGCTCTGGTCGCAGCAGACCGAAGCCGAGTACGGCACCGGGCCCCGGCGGTGCTGAGGGCGGCCCGCGCCGCCTGACAGCCCGGGCCTCGACGCCGCCGCCCAGCCCGCAGGGAAGTTGCCGTGTACGATCCCCCCACCCTCCACCTGCTGATGCCGTCCACCGCCGACGGGTACCGGATCCCCGCCCAAGTCACCTCCGAGCCCGACCTGACGGCCGGGTTCGGCCTCGCGGATGGTCCCCTCTTCCGCGACCAGCCGGCCCACGAGAGCCTGGCCGACGCCTACGACGCCTACGCGGCGGCACCGATGGCCGTCCCCGACGACCTCGACGCCGAACTGGCGCAGCTGCTGGACACCGCCGAGCAGCCGCCCGTCGCCGCCGAACAGCCGGTCTCCGAGCGGCACAGCCACCGTAAGCCGTCCCTCCTGCGCGCCGCCCGCGAGGGCCGGGAGGGCGGCACCCGGTCGTGGCGGCGCACGCTGAGCCTGGTCACCGTCACCCTGACGTCCGTGATCGTGGTGGCGGTCGCCATGCTCGCCGCGGTGGCGTCCTACCCGCCGCTGCGGGCCCTGGCCGGTGAGGCCACGACACCGCGCATCGCCCAGGTGTGGCCGCTGCTGGTCTACGGGCCGTGGGTGGCCGCCATCCTGTCCATCCTGCGGGCCCGCACCCACCGGCGCCGCACCGCCCACTCGTGGTGCGTCGTGATCTTCTTCGCAGCCGTGGCCACGGTGCTGTGCATCGCCAAGGCGCCCACCACCCCGGCGGGCATCACCGTCGCGGGGCTCCCGCCGGTGACCGTACTGCTCTGCTTCCACCAGCTCATCCGCCAGCTCGACCCCGGGCCGCCGGCGGCCGCCACCCGGCACGCGTACTCCCACCGCGGCGCCCACCGGCACCGTTCCGGCCGCTGAGCCCCGCCGGCCGTCCGCGGCCCCGGCGGCCCTTCACGCGAAGGGCCGCCGGGGTGCGGCGGTCTTCGGTCCCCGTTGTCCGGTCCTTCTCCTTTTACCGTGCCGTGGCTCTCGGACGGCGGCGGGAAACAATTCTCGGCGTTTCTCCTGGCGTTGCCGAAATACTTGCCGGCAAACGGCCGTCCGATCCTCCGATCAGCCTGCCGAGCGGGCTCGTCGCGGCATGTCCCGGAATGCCGGTGGCATTTCGGGCGGTCGTGCGCGGGCGCTCCGGCACCCCTGTCTGCCTACGCCCCCATGCGCCCGGCTGTCCGGAGGAAACTCCACCGCAGAAACGTTGTTTGACCCGGGCGAGCGTATCCGGTAATTCCGTTGTTCGTTGGTGGAGGCGTGAACCCGTGCGTCCGTGCCCGACGAAGGAGTGAGCAGCGATGGCAGTGAGTTGGGCGAAGAGAATCGCTGTCACGGAACCCGCCCCGAAGCCCGTCCGCTACGCCCGTTACCTGGCGCCGCACTGGCAGGGTCTGCTCCGGGTGGACAGCGAGAACGGGATCGGCATCGTGCCGGCCGTCGCGTTCTTCGGCGTGCTCGCCTCGGTCCTATTCGGCGCGGGCGGCGCGGGGGTGGCGCTGCTGGTCGGCGCGGCCATGGAACGCGACCACATGGCGCGGGCGTGGGTGACGTTCGACCTGGTGGCGGCCGCGGCGCTGTCCCTCTCGTACTGGCTCGTCGGCCGGTACGGCCTGCGGTTCTACGACATCGACCCGGCCACCAACGACCTGTGGCGGCTGATCACCGTCGCCAACACCGCCTGGCGGTCGCTGCCCCGGGCGCACCGTACGGCCCAGAAGCCGCGGCTGCGTGCCGTGAACACCGCCGCCCGCATCCTGCTGGCCGACCCCGAGGACACCCGTACGCACCAGATGCTGCACGCCCACGCGGACGTGCTGCGGCACCTGGCCACCACGGTCCTGGCGGACCCCCAGCAGGGCCCGCCGCCGGAGCCTCCCACCGCGTACGCGTCCCGCGCCGTGGACCCGGCTGACCACCCCGAGCACGGCCCCGCCCAGGCGAACTCGCTGGAGCGCGCCCGCCCCATTCCCAACCAGCACTGACAGCACGGCCCTTCGGGCACCGCCGCGCGGGTGGCGGGCGCCTTTCCTGCGTGCTGTTCCGGTCGTTGCTGAGGTGCCGACCGGAGCGACGGAGTGCGGCCGCCGGGAATCGGGCCTTGTGGGCGGTGCGCACCCGGCCGGGGGCCGGGACCTGACCTTGGCCGGTCTGGTGGCCGCACCGTCGCGCCCCGGGGAGCGGGCTCCTAGGGTGGGACGCCGGAACCGGAACTCTTTCCGTCCGCTCCCAGGAGGTCCCCGTGAGCGTCAGCGCCAAGGGCACGTACCTGATCAAGAACGTGAGCAGCGGCCTGTACCTGACCGTCAAGGGCCACACCAAACAGTCCCCCGCGGACATCGTCCAGGAGCGGCTGTACGACTGGCCGCAGCGGGCCGCCCAGGCATGGCGGCTGGAGTCCGCGCCGGGGGGCGAGCGCACCTTCCGGGTGCAGAACCAGCACAGCGGCGGGTACCTCCAGGCCCGCAGGTGCGGCAAGGACAAGGGCACGCCCCTGGTCCAGGAGCACCTGGAGGAGAACACCCCGGCGTACCGCAGCCAGTCGTGGCAGCTGGTCGACGAGGACCCGTACCGCATCGCCAACCTGCACAGCGGCCTGTGGGTGAACGTGCGCGACAACGCCGCCGCCACGGGCGCGGTGATCGACCAGTCGACGGAGAACACCGGCGCCTACCGCTCCGCCGAGCAGTGGATCTTCGAGCCGGTCGAGGCACGCGGCGGCGACCCGGTCTTCGACGCGCTGTCCGGGCTGCTGGTGGAGCCGGGCGGCGGCATCATCTCGACCGTCACGCACGTCTTCAAGGCGTCGCTGGAGGCCGCCGGGGGCGTCTTCGGGACCGTCGCCAAGTACGTGCCGGGCGACACCACGCCGTACGTACGGTTCGAGGGCTTCCGCGGCGACGAGGTGATCCGGTTCTCCTCGCGCAACCGGGTCGAGGAGGGGCCACGGAAGATCAGTACGCGCTTCCCGCACCTGCCCAAGGAGTTCCACGGCGGCTTCGACTTCGTCACGCGGGCCCCGCGGCACAGTGCCCGTACGTACCTCGGAGTCAAGGGTGACCTGACGGTCGCCTTCTCCGAGAAGGGCGACGACGGCATCGACCGGACCGAGGAGTACTTCCCGTCCCGCGAGCTGGAGCCGTACGGCCGGGTCCTGGAGGCGGCGCCCGCGCGGCCCGACGACTCGCAGTACCTGCTCTTCTGCGAGCAGGCCACGGTTCTGATCGACGGCCGGTTCCGCGCGCCGGATCTCCGCGAGGTGCAGCCGGTGCCGCTGGACCAGCTGCCCGAGGGCTGGCAGGCCCCGGACGCGCTGGCCTCCGCCACCGTGGGCGACGAGGTGCACTTCTTCGCCACCAAGGGCACCGAGTACACCGTCTTCACCCTGCGCGACCTCGTCCAGGGGCCCGCGCCGGTCCTGAACGCCTATCCGTTCCTGCTGGGACTGTGGGCGTAACGCAGCGGCCGCGCGCGGCCGGGTGACCGGCGGCCGTCTCCGCCCGGTCACCCGGTTCCGCCCGCCCTGACAGGCGGGCCGGGCCGTCCGCCGGCCTGCGTGCATGACATGCGCGGCAACGGTCCGCACGAAGTACCGCACTGAATGGCCTAGTTGCCGTGCCCGGAAAAGCTGGACCTGCGCCGGAACGCCGTGGACCACGACGCGCCATCCCTGCGCGAGCGCGGCTGTGTCACGCCTGTCCGAGAACGCCCCCGCTGAACGTCAGGTGAGGTCGAACTCCCCGTCCCGGGCGCCGAGGACGAAGCCGCGCCACTCGGCCGGCGTGAAGACCAGCGCGGGTACGTCCGGCGTGCGCCGGTTGCGCATCGCGATCCAGCCCTCGACGAAGGCCACCTGCACGTCCCCCATTCCCTGGCTGCTGGACTGCCACGCGGCGCCGGTCAGGTCGAGCTCCGGCCTGGTCCCGTCCGCGAGCCGCTGTTCCATGATGCCCTCGGCCACGTCGCTGCTCCTCCCGGTTCGGCGTCGCGGTCAGCCTAGTCACCCCGCCCGGTGTCGGACAGGGCGCGCCTCAAGTGGCGGGCGGTTCGGCGCCCACGAGCCACATCGAGAAGAACTGGGAGCCGCCTCCGTAAGCGTGGCCCAGGGCCCGGCGCACGCCGGGGACCTGGTGTTCCCGCGCCTGCCCGCGTACCTGGAGCGCCGCCTCGGCGAAGCGGATCATGCCGGAGGCGCCGATGGGGTTGGCGGACAGCACCCCACCGGAGGGGTTGACGGGCAGGTCGCCGTCGAGTTCCGTGGCGCCGGACTCGGTGAGCTTCCAGCCCTCGCCCGGCGCGGCGAAGCCCAGGTTCTCCAGCCACATCGGCTCGTACCAGCTGAAGGGCACGTACATCTCGACCGCGTCGATCTCCCGGCGCGGGTCGGTGATCCCGGCCTGCCGGTACACCGCCGCCGCGCAGTCCTTGCCCGCCTGCGGGGAGACGAAGTCCTTGCCGGCGAAGAGGGTCGGTTCGCTGCGCATCGCCCCGCCGTGCACCCAGGCGGCGGGCCGGGGCGCCCGTCGCGCGCCCGCGCGGTCGGTCAGGATCATCGCGCAGGCGCCGTCGGAGGACGGGCAGGTCTCGGAGTAGCGGACCGGGTCCCAGAGCATCGGGGACGCCTGGACCTTCTCCAGCGTGATGTCGTGCTCGTGGAGGTGGGCGTACGGGTTCTTCAGCGCGTTGCGGCGGTCCTTGTAGGCGACCAGGGAGCCGACCGTGGCGGGCGCGCCCGTACGCCGCATGTACGCGCGTACATGCGGGGCGAAGAAGCCGCCCGCACCGGCCAGCAGCGGCTGCTGGAACGGCACCGGCAGCGACAGCCCCCACATCGCGTTGGACTCGGACTGTTTTTCGAAGGCCAGGGTCAGGACGGTGCGGTGCACCCGGGCGGCGACGAGGTCGGCCGCGACCAGGGTGGTGGAGCCGCCGACGGAGCCGGCGGTGTGCACGCGCAGCATGGGTTTGCCGACGGCGCCGAGCGCGTCGGCGAGGTACAGCTCGGGCATCATGACGCCCTCGAAGAAGTCGGGGGCCTTGCCGATGACCACCGCGTCGATGTCCCGCCAGGTCAGCTCGGCGTCGTCGAAGGCGCGTCGGGCCGCCTCGCGGACGAGCCCGGCCAGGGAGACGTCGCGGCGCGCGGCGACGTGCCGGGTCTGGCCGATGCCGACGACGGCGACGGGCTCTTTGGAGGCTGCGGCCCGGGACGCTCCGGCCTTGCTCATCGCGGCTCCCCTTCGAGTACGGCGACCAGGTTCTGCTGGAGGCAGGGCCCCGAGGTGGCGTGGGCCAGCGCCCGCCGCGACGCGCCGCGCCGGATGCGCAGCGCGGCCTCGCCGATCCGGATCAGGCCGGTGGCCATCATGGGGTTCGCGGCGAGCGCGCCGCCGGACGGATTGACGCGTACCGCGTCGTCCAGCCGCAGCGCCTTGCGGAGCACCACCTCCTGCGAGGTGAAGGGCGCGTGCAGTTCGGCGGTGTCCACCGGCCGTTCGAAGGCCCCGGCGCGTTCCGCGGCCAGCCGGGTGGAGGGCGAGTCGGTGAGGTCCCGTACGCCGAGCCCGTGGGCCTCGATGCGGTGGTCCATGCCGCGGATCCAGGCGGGCCGGTCGCACAGCCGCCGCGCGGTGTCGCCGGCCGCGAGGACCACGGCGGCGGCGCCGTCGGTGACGGGCGGGCAGTCGCCGGTGCGCAGCGGCCGGACGACGTAAGGGCCGTGCCGCACGGTGCCGCTGAGCTGGGCGTGCGGGTTTTCCGCCGCGTCGGCGCGGCTGCGTGCCGCGACCCCGGCCAGCGCCGCCTCGTCCGTGTCGCCCGCGTCGATGAGGGCCTGGGCCTGGAGGGCGGCCAGGGAAACGGAGTCGGGCCACAGAGGCGCGAGGTGGTACGGGTCGAGCTGGCGGGTCAGCACGTCGCGGACCTCGCCGGGCGAGGACTTGCCGTACGCGTACACGAGCGCCGTCTCGGCGTCACCGGTCAGCAGCTTGACCCACGCCTCGTACAGCGCCCAGGCACCGTCCGTCTCGACGTGCGACTCGGCGATGGGCGGCCAGGCACCGACGCTGTCCAGCGCCATGGTGAAGGAGAAGGCCCGCCCGGCGAGGTAGTCCGACGACCCCGAGCAGGTGAAGTCGATCTCCCCGGCCCGCAGTCCGGCCTGGCCCAGGGCGTCCTGGAGCACCGGCAGCAGCAGCTCGGCCTCGGAGACCTCGGCGGTGTCGCGGGTGTGGTCGCTCTGCGCGAAGGCGACGACCGCGATCTCGCGCGGGGGCCCGGCCGGTTCGTGGCTCGCGGGCATCAGACCAGCTCCTTGTAGCTGTCGTAGTCGGCGTCGGGTTCGCCGGTGGGCCGGTAGTGGTCCGGGTAGCGGCCGTCACCGCGCCACACCGGCTCCACCCGCAGGCCCATGCGTACCTCGTCGTACGGGATGCCGCCGATGCGCGCGTGCAGGGCCAGGTCCGCGCCGTCCAGGGCGATGTGCGCGTAGACGTACGGCACGTCGATGTCGAGGTTCTTCGCTTTGATGTTGACGATGCAGAAGGTGGTGACGGTGCCCTTGGGGCCGACCTCGACCTGGTCCCGGGTGGCCACGCCGCAGGTGGGGCAGGCGCCGCGGGGCGGTACGTACACCTTCCGGCAGGACGGGCAGCGCTCGCCGACGGTCCGGTGCCCGGCGAGGGCGGCGAGGTAGCGGGACTGGGCACGGCCGGGTGAGTAGGTGTAGTCGAGGCGGGCGGGGGCGGTGATGCCGGTGACGGGGTCGGTGAACTCGCCGCTGTGGGGGGCGGCTTCCGCCGTCGCGGCGCCCTCGTACGGCCCGGCGGACTCGTACGGCTCGAAGCACGCGATGTCGGTGATGGCTCCGGTGCGCTCTCCCGCCCATCGGACACGCACCCGCATCCCGGTGTGCACGGCCTCCGGCCCGGGTGCGTCCAGGGCGTGCAGCAGCGCCGTGTCCGCTCCGTCGAGGCGGACCAGTGCCCAGGCGAACGGCGTGTCCAGGGGCTGGTTGCGGCGGGGTGCCGGGTTCCAGGCCCAGGTGGTGACGGTGCCGGTGGCGCCGACCTCGACCAGGTCGCGCAGTTCCTCGGCGGTGGCCGGGTCGTACTCGACGGGCGGGACCAGCACCCGGCCGTCGACGGTCCGGACGCCCAGGACGACCCGCTCGCGCAGTCCGGTGAGGAAAGCGCTCTGCACGGGTCCGAGGGACCGGGTGAAGGGGAACTCGACGACGAGCGGGGCCGACAGCACGTCGGGGGTGCGGGAGGTCGGGGGCATTCGGGCTCCTCGCTTCCGTACGGGTCGGGCGCGGCCAGGGCCGGGGTCGGATGCGGCCGGCCGTGAGGCGCGGCAGCGGGCAGGCACGCCGGCCGTCAGGCGCGCCGGAAGACGGGCGGGCGTTTCTCGGCGAAGGCCCGGGCGCCTTCCTTGGCGTCGGCCGTGTCGAAGACCGGCCAGCCGCGTTCCAGTTCTGCCTTCAGCCCGTCCTCCTCGGTCATCGCGGCGGTCTCGTAGACGGACGCCTTGACCGCCTCGACGGCGAGCGGGCCGCACGCGTTGATCTGTGCGGCGATCTCCAGGGCCGTGCCGAGCGCGTCGCCGTCCGGCACGACGCGGCCGATCAGCCCGATGCGCGCGGCCTCCTCCGCGGTGTAGGGGCGCCCGGTGAGCAGCATCTCCAGGGCGTGGGTGCGCGGGATCTGGCGGGGCAGCCGGACCGTCGATCCGCCGATGGGGAACAGTCCGCGCCGTACCTCGTAGAGCCCGAACGTGGCGCTCCGCCCGGCCACCCGGATGTCGGTGCCCTGGAGGATCTCCGTGCCGCCGGCGACGCACGGCCCTTCGACGGCGGCGATGACCGGCTTGCGCGGGCGGTGGTGGCGCAGCATCGCCTTCCAGTGCAGGTCGGGGTCGGCCTTCAGGCGCTCGCGGTACTGCTCGCCGTCCATGCCCCGGCCGGCCAGCGCCTTGAGGTCCATGCCGGCGCAGAAGGCGCCGCCCGCGCCGGTGAGTACGACCGAGCGCACGGTGTCGTCCTCGTCGGCCGCGGTCCAGCCGTCGTACAGGCCCACCAGCATCGGCAGGGAGAGCGCGTTCTTCGCCTCCGGCCGGTCGAGGGTGAGCACCAGGGTCGCGCCGTCGCGTGCCACGGTGAGGTGTTCGGTCCCGCCCATGCGTCCTCCTGTCCGTACGGTCGCGAGCCGTGCGGTGCCGGCCGGGTCGCTCGCGAGCCGTGCCCGTACGTCGCCGCCCGGCCGGCGCCCGTCCGCCCGGAACGTAGAACAGGTTGCAGTAGCCCGGGGCCGACTTCAAGAGTTTCCTGACACTCAGTCAGTTTTGGTTGCCGGGCCCCTTCCCCCGTACGGCGCGCGGCGCTCTAATGACCGCGAGCCGACGCCGCCGCCCGTTCTGGAGGAGACGTGGAATACAACCTCGCCGATCTGTTCGAGTCGGTCGCCGACACGGTTCCCGGACGCGAGGCGCTGGTCTTCCTCGACCACCCGGGTACGGGCGCGGAGCGCCGGCTCACGTACGCGGAGCTGGACCGCGCCGCCACCCGCCTCGCCCACCACCTGCGCGACCACGGCGTCGCCCCCGGCTCCCACGTCGGCCTGCACCTCTACAACGGCGTCGAGTACCTCCAGACCCTGTACGCCTGCCTGAAGATCCGCGCCGTCCCGGTCAACGTGAACTACCGCTACGTCGAGGACGAGCTGGCCTACCTCTACCGGGACGCCGACCTCGTCGCGCTGGTCTTCGACGCGGAGTTCACCGGCCGGGTCGCGGCCGCCCTGCCACGCACGGAGCGGCTCTGCCACCTCGTACGGGTGGGCACGCCGCCCGCGGACGCCCCGGAGCCCGCCGTCGCGCCGGTGCCGTTCACGGACGCCGAAGCGTCCGGATCACCTGACCGCGACTTCGCCCCGCGCTCCGGCAACGACCGGCTCGTCATCTACACCGGCGGCACCACCGGGATGCCCAAGGGCGTCCTCTGGCGGCACGAGGACATCTTCTTCTCCGGCATGGGCGGCGGCGCGCCGACCGGCGAACCCGTACGGCGCCCCGAGGAGCTGGCCGAACGCGTCGCCGCCGGCGGGGACGGGCTCGTCTTCTTCCCCACACCCCCGCTGATGCACGGCACCTCCACCCTCACCGCCTTCATCGCCTTCCACTTCGGCCAGAAGGTGGTCCTGCACCGCAAGTTCGTCCCGGAGGAGGTGCTGCGCACCATCGAACGCGAGAAGGTGACCAGCGTCTCGCTGGTCGGCGACGCGATGCTGCGCCCACTCGTGGACGCGCTGGCGGGCCCGCTCAAGGGCACCGACTGCTCCTCGCTGTTCAGCGTCAGCAGCTCCGGGGCGGTCCTCTCGGAGACCGTACGGGCCCAGTTCGCCGCCCTCGTGCCGGGCGCCCTGCTGCTCAACAACTTCGGCTCCTCCGAGTCCGGCTTCAACGGCACCGCCACCGAGGACTCGGGCCCCGGCCGGGGCTTCCGGTTACGTGTCAACGCGCACACCGCGGTGGTCGACCCGGCCTCCCCCGTACACGCCCGGGTCGCGGCGGGCGAGGTGGGGCGGCTCGCGCTGCGCGGGCACGTACCGCTCGGTTACTACAACGACCCGCGCAAGACCGCCGAGACGTTCTTCGAGGCGGACGGCGAGCGGTGGGTGCTGCTGGGCGACATGGCAACCGTCGACGAGGCGGGCATCGTCACCGTCCTCGGCCGGGGCTCGCAGTGCATCAACTCGGGCGGCGAGAAGGTGTACCCGGAAGAGGTCGAGCAGGCGCTGAAGGCTCATCCGGACGTGTATGACGCGCTGGTGGCCGGGGTGCCGGACGAGCGGTGGGGCAGCCGGGTCGCCGCGGTGGTGCAGCTCCGGGACGGAGCCGCGCCGCTGGGCCTGGAGGCGGTGCAGGACCACTGCCGCACGCGGCTGGCCGGTTACAAGATCCCGCGGTCGGTCGTCTTCACCGGGCACATCCAGCGCTCCCCGAGCGGCAAGGCGGACTACCGGTGGGCGAAGGCGGTGGCTTCGGGGGCCGGGGCTTCCGGAGTGGTTGTTTCGGAGGCGGGTACTTCCGGAGTAGGCGCTTCCGGATCGGGTGCTTCCTGAAGCACGGGGATCACGGGGCGCGGGCTGCCGGACACGGCTCCGCACCGTACGGGCCGGGTTCCGGCCGCCGCCCCGACGGCGGCCGGAGCCCCTGACCGGCTGGTTCAGGCGGTACGGCGGTGGTGGCGGCGCGGCCCACACACCGGGGAACCGGTGTGCGCCGCGCCGGGCCGGGGTATGACGGCGAGAATCTTCGGCATGAGGACGTTCTCCTGAGTGGGAGGAAGGGGACATCCGCACGGTTGCCCGCACCCCGCGCCGGGTCGACAACCGGTCCCGTCCCTTCACCCGCTTGGCACACGCCGCGCCCCCCGAATGCAGCAAGCCGGGGCCCGCGCCAAGGGTGGGAAGGGGCCCGGCGGCGGTTCTAACCTGAAGCATGGACTTCGACGGCGTGGAGCTCGGCGGCGCCCCCTCCGGTCCGTACGGCAACCCGGTACGGCTCGACCCCGCTGCGCACGACCCCCGCTCCGGCACGGCCGCACTGTGCGCGGCGGGCCCGGTGGTGCCCGTACTGCTGCCCGGCGGCGTGTCGGCCTGGCTGGTGACCCACCATCAGGCCGGGCGCGCGGTGCTGGCCGACAGCCGCTTCGTCAAGGACATCGGCACCTGGCGCGCCTGGCGCAGCGGTGAGATCCCGCGCTCCTGGCCGCTGGCGCCGCTGCTGACCGTCGCCAACATGACCACCGCGACGGCGGGCGACCACACCCGGCTCCGCGCCCCGCTGGCCCGCGCGTTCACCGCGCGTCGCGTGGAACAGCTCAGGCCGCGCATCGAGGAGCTGTCCGGGGAACTGCTGGACGGCCTCGCCGAGGTCCTGCCGGGAGAGCCGGTCGAGTTGCGTGCCCGTTACGCCCATCCGCTGCCGATACGGGTCATCTGCGAGCTGTTCGGCGTGCCCGACAGCCGCCGCGACCGGCTGCGGTCGCTGTGCGGGGCGCTGTTCGGCGCCCCGGCGGACCCGTCCGAGGCGCTGGCGGTCCACCGCGAGCTGCGCGCCGCGCTCGCCGGCCTCCTCGGCGAGAAACGCGAACGGCCCGGGGACGACCTGACGAGTGCGCTGGTGGCTCCCGGCACCCACACGCTCAGCGCGGCCGAACTCGTCGACACGCTCCTGCTGATGATCGTGGCCGGACACGAGACCACCGTGAACCTGCTGGTCAACGCCGTACACGCGCTGCTCACCCACCCCGGCCAGCTCGCCTTGGCGCGCAGCGGGCAGGTGCCCTGGAGCGCGGTGGTCGAAGAGGCGCTGCGCTGGGATCCGCCGGTCGCCCACTTCCCGTTCCGCTACGCGCTGTGCGACGTGGACGTGGCCGGCCGGACCGTCCGCGCGGGCGATCCGGTGATGCTCTCGTACACCGCGTTCGGCCGCGATCCGCGGCAGCACGGGCCCACGGCCGGGCGTTTCGACATCACCCGGCACCCCACCCGCCACCTCACCTTCGGGCACGGCATCCACCACTGCCTCGGCGCGCCGCTCGCCCGGCTGGAAGCGGCCGTCGCCCTGCCCGCGCTCTTCGCCCGCTTCCCGGGCCTCGCCCTGCACGATCCGGAACGGCCGCCCGCCCGGCGTCCGTCCCTGGTCTTCAACGGGTTCGACGAGCTGCGGGTGCTGCCGACGGCGTCGCGGGAGGGACGGCGGGCGGCGCGTCCGCAGCGGCCGCCGGACGGTTCATGACGGCGGGCCGGTTCCGGTCGTGACGCCGGGGCCGGGGGTCGGGATCGTGGCCGGGATCGGGGCCGGTTCTGGCGTTGCGGCCGGTCGTAGGGTTGCGGCCGGTCGTAGCGTTGGCGCCGGAGCCCGTCTCTACCTGCCGCACACGGACCGTACGGAACGCGCCAGCGCCACCGTGTGCAGGACGTCCAGGTGCCGTTCCTGTCGTACGCGCGCGGCGGCGCCCGCCAGCGACGGGACGCAGCGCGGTGACGTCCGCGCCTCCCCGGACGTGGCGATCGCCCGTACCAGCGCGTCGTTGACCCGGTTGATCTCCTGACGCACTTCGCCGAGGTCCGGCCGCTCGGCCGGTGCCTGCGCGGGGTCGGCGGCCCACCGGCGGTGCAGTCCGCGCTGCACGGTCTTGTTGGCCTCGATCTGGTCCCGGAAGATCCGCGCGGTCCGCCGCGGGTCGGTGCCGAGTTCGGCCGCCTGCCGCGCGACCGTGTCCAGTACTTTCTGCTCGCGTGCCGGATCGTCGACGGGGCTGCCGGTGCCCCACTTGGCGGCGGCCACCAGGTCGGCGGCGGCGAGGCGGCGGGCGGACAGGACGGCGAGGGGGCGCAGCGCGGCCGTGTCCCACATCGCGGGGGCGGTGGCGGGGGCGCGGTGGGCCGTACCCGACGCGCGGTGGGCCGTGGGCGACACGGGATGGGCTGTCGCCGTCGTCGGCGTGGCGGTGAGGAGGACAGTCGTGGCGGCGGCCGAGGTCAGCAGCCGGCGCAAGGGAGTTCGCGCGTTCCGTATCACCAGTGCCACCCTCAGCCCTTCCGGCCGCTCGCTGGTCGTCGCCGGCCGCCCCGAACGATACGGGAAGGGGCACCGGTACGGGAGCGAGGGACCGCTCTCGCTCCCGTACCGTGCCGCCCCGCCCCTTCCGCTTCTTACCTCCCTTGCATCCCTAGCATCCTTTGCATCCCTTGCGTCTCGTCCCGCTCAGCGCCGCGCGTGCAGAATGCGGTGCTCGAAGCGAGCGAAAGCCACCTCTTGCCGCCACTCCAGGGCCGCCTTCAGGTTCTTGGCGAGGAACCGCGTGCAGGCCGCGCGCGGCTCACGCACCCCCGGGCGTTCCATACGGCACGGGCGCGCCAGTTCGTACGCGCGCTGCCCGATACTCCGGTCGCCCCACAGGCCGCGCCCAGGGAGGAAGGCGTGCTCCAGGGAAGCGCGCGCCAGGTCCTTCAGTTCCCGGTACCGCAATCCGTAGGTGACGGCCGCGTACCGGTACTCGTTGCCGATGTTGCTGCGCGAGATCCCGGGGTCGTCGGTGGCGAGCACCACCGGTACGCCGTAGCGCCGGTAGAGCGGGAACGGGTGGTCGGCGCCGGAGACCCCGAGGATCTGCCGGTTGCTGGTGAACGGCACCTCCACCGCGATGCCGCGCCGGGCCATGGTGCGCAGGAGGGCGGGCGCGTTGTCCTCGTGCGCCACGTCGACGCCGTGGCCGATGCGCTCCGCGTGCCCGGTGCGTACCGCCTCGTTGATGTGGAAGCGCAGGTCCTCGGGCTTGACCAGGCCGGGCACGAGTTCACCGGCGTGCAGGGTGATGTGGGCGCGCGGGTAGACGCCGTGCAGGTAGTCCAGCATCCGCATGTGGAGCCGGTAGTTGCGCAGCGCGTTCTTCTCGTCCTCCGGCTGTACGAGGTTCACCGCGACGTACCGGGGGTCGCGTTCGGCGAGGCGCATACCGAGCGCCATCTGGGTGAAGACCCGCTCGGGCGTACTGCCGCGCGAGACCTGCGAGATGTAACGGACGGTCATCCGGCAGCCGGGCCCCGGCCTGCCGGTGTCACAGCCCGCCGCCTTGCGGAACTCCGCGTTGCCCTTGTCGATCTCCCGGCCCGCGTCGCGTACGAGCCTGTCCAGTTTGCCGCCTGCGACCAGCAGTTGGTGCATCCGGCGCAGGTCCGCGTGGTAGCCGACCTGCTCGGCCAGCTTCTTGCTGCCGCCGGAGGCGGGCGTCAGCATCGTCTCCAGGTAGAACTGGTTCTGCCGCGCCGCGGTGTTCGCCACGTCGGCCAGCAGCTTGCCGCCATGGCGCCAGCTGACCTCACCGAACTTCCCGAAGGCCGCGAAGAAGTGGTCGTGCCCGGACTCACCGGACGCCGACGAGAAGTCCTGCATCGACCAGGCCCGCAGGATCTGCCGGTGGAAGGCGCGGTCCTTACGGGCCTGCACCGCCGGACGCGTCCCCGGCCCGCACGGGGCGGGCTTGGCGGTCATCGTCCTGGTCTCGATGCACAGGCCGTCGTCCCCGGCCAGCTTGATCAGCAGTTCGGTGGAGGCCGCGCCGGACAGGTGATTGTGCAGGTCGCCGCCCTTGGGCAGGCCGCGGAAGAAGGCGCGCAGCGCGGCGGGCCGCTTCCTGATCCCGTCGAGGTAGGCGGAGACCCGCCGTTCGGCGCCGGTGGGGGCGGTGACCGCCTGCGGGAAGGCCGCCTCCGGGTCAGCCGGATCCGAGACGGTGGCCTCCGGGGCCGGTGGCGCGGCGAGCGCGGAGGAGGGCAGCAGCGACAGCACGGCCAGAACGCCCGTACCCAGTACGAGCGGGACGGACCGGCGGTGCCGTCGGCGATGGCGAGGGGTAGTGATCACCGGCTCATCCTGGCGATTCCGGCGGGCCGGCCGGCGACGGCAGGCGGGGCTGCGTCCCCTTGGGTGAACAAGATCCCGCCTACGCGCGGAACGGCCATACGGAACGGCCGTACGGAAGAGCCACACGGAACGCTCGTGCGGAGCGAGTCGACGCGTTGCGGTGGCCGGGGTGAAGGCCCGCCCCGGCCACGGCAGACGGTCAGCCGACCCGGGTCATCGTGGACTCGTAACCGCCTCCGCCCGGGTAGACCCAGGCGCCGACGAGGGTGTTGCCGTCCGCGGCGAAGGTGCCCCGGAAGTACGCGGGCGAGCCCTTCTCGCCGCCCCAGATGGTCAGGGTGTCGCCCGCCACCTCGTACACGTAGTCGAAGGTGTGGCCCTCGTTGTCATAGAAACGCGACGCGATGTCGTCTCCCGGAACTCGCGCTCCGAAGGGCTTCTCCCTGCCGATCACCTCAATACCGGTGATCTGCCGGCCGTACTGCTCCAGCTCGACCTCCTGCACCAGGAAGAACCCTCCGTCGAGACGCCGGTAGGTGACCGTGCCGGTCGCCCCGCCCTCGACCCTCCAACGGCCCACGAGCCGCTCCAGTTCCCTGATCCCCTCGTCCAACCGCGCCACTTCGGCGGCCTCGGGCTGCTGTTCCGTCACGACAGTCCCTCCGTTCGTCCCGTACCTGTCCGCGTGCGGCCGGGGCGCCGCACTGCCCATACGACCGGCGGGCTCCCGGAAAGGAATCGGTGACCGGAGGTGACCTGCGTCACTCTCGGCCCGCGGTGCCGTTCCGGAGGTCGTCGGGCGTCAGGGCGGAAGCCAGACCGAGGGCCGGCAGCAGGTCCGGCGCGAAGGTGGTGATCTCGGCGATCCGGCCGTCCTCGACGCGCAGCACGTCGATGTTGACCGCGGTGTACGACGGCGCCCCGGGCAGCCGTACGTAGTTCACGGCGGCCGGCTGCCGGTTCACGGCGAGCGGTACGGCGTACCAGTCACCCCACGCCTGCTCGCCCTCCAGCACCGCACGCCACATGCCGATGATGGCCGCACGCCCGTCGAAGACCAGGTGGGCGGGCGGCATGGTCTGCCGGGCGTCCTCGCGCAACAGGGCGGCCAGCGCGGTGACATCGGCCGCCCGCGAGGCCGCGACGAACCGCTGGAGGAGCGCACGTTCGGCCTCGGTGGGCCCGGTGTCCCCCCGCCCCCAATCGGCGCGCCGCTCGGGCAGCCGCTCGCGCAGTGTGGCGCGGGCGCGTTGCAGCGCGCTCTTGACCGCGGCGACGCTCAGTTCGAGCATCCCGGCCGTCTCCGCGGCGGGCAGGCCCACGACATCGCGCAGGATCAGTACTGCCCGCTGCCGGGGCGGCAGGTGCTGGATCGCCGCCAAGAAGGCCAGTTCGATGGTCTCCCTGGCGATCGCCGCGGCTTCCGGACCGCTGCCGGCCGGTGCGGCCAGGTCCAGCAGGGCGTCCGGGTAAGGCTGCAACCAGGTGACCTCGGCCGGCGCGGAACGTGCCGGTGCGCCTGCGCTGTCGACCGCCACTGCGATCTCCCGGCTGCGCGCGGGACTGGCCAGCGCGTCCAGGCAGGCGTTGGTGGCGATCCGGTACAGCCAGGCCCGGAACGTCGCCCGCCCCTCGAATCCCGCCCTCTTGCGCCACGCCCGTAGCAGCGCCTCCTGCACGAGGTCCTCCGCGTCGGCGAAGGAACCGAGCATCCGGTAGCAGTGCACGCGCAGTTCGTGCCGGTAGCGCTCGGCGAGACGCGCGAACGCCTCCTCGTCCCCCGCACGGACCGCGGCCTCCGCCCGCTCGTCCACTCCTGGCACCCCTCCGGCCCTCTGCCCCCGCACGCCGCCCCCTCCTCGTACCGCACCGTGCCCACACCGTGTCCGTACCGCCGCCCGCCCGGTCGGAAACGGTAGGGCCGGGCAGACGGCGGCGTCGGTGCGGGGCTTGACCAGACCGCTCAATCAGCCCCGATCAGTCACGGTCCGACACGCTGGTGACGCCGACGTTGGCGTTCTTGGTGAGGCCGTCGACCGGGAACAGGAACCCGCCCTTCGAAGGCAGTTCGACCCTGCCGTGGCTACCGGAGGCGGGGCGCCCGCCCGACGCCCCGTCGTCCGAGTCGGCGTGAGCCACGGCGGGCAGCACCGCGCCGGACAGGGCCACGGCTGCCAGAAGACCGAGCGCCGCACGGATGGTCATACGAAGTGATGTACGCATGATGTTCCTTTCGAGGGTTTGCGCGGTCAGCGCACCACGGGAAAGGAGCACCGCGGCGGCATTGGGCCGTACGTGGGCGCGCCCACCCCCTCCGTACGGCTCCGTAGCTCCGTACGGCTCCGTACGGCCCCGAAATCCAGGAGGCCCTACGGATTGGGCACGAGGAACGTCCGCACCGCACCGAGGAACTCCAAGGGGCGCTCCTCGTGCACGAGATGGCCCGCACCCTCGACCGTGACCAGACGGCAGTCCGGGATGCGTTCGGCCATGTCCTGGAGCTGCTGCTGCGGGATGTGACTGGTGGGGCCGCCGGCGATCACCAGGGTCGGTGCGGTGATCTTCGCCAGGCTGTCCCACCACACGGGGTCCGGCGCGTTGCGCTGCGCCACCACGGCCACCTTGGCCTGCCAGTCGAAAGCCGGCGGCCCCGGCGGCGGGTCCGGGACCTCCTGCGGCGGTGACGCCGGGACGGGCGGGGCGGCCTCCTCCAGCACCAGGCGTTCCACCAGCTCCGGGCGGTCGGCAGCCAGCAGCAGCGCGGTGACCGCGCCGAGGGAGTGACCGATGAGCGCCACGGGGCCCAGCCGCAGCTCCCGGAGGAAGCCGGCCACGTCGTCACGCCACCGCTCGAAGCCGTACTCCCCCGGCCAGTCACTGTGGCCGTGCCCCCGGAGGTCCAGCGCGTACACCCGATGGGTGGTGGCGAGCTGGCCGACCACGCCGCGCCAGTCCTCACCGTCCTCGCCGAGGCAGTGCAGCAGCACCGCCGGGGGCGCGTCCGCGTCGCCCCAGCACCGGTATGCCAGGCGGACGTCACCGACCTGCACTTTCTGAACGTCGCTCATGCGCTCGAAGCTACCCGCGAAGGACTTCGTCACGCCCCTTGACGCGTTCGCCGCCCGCTGATTACTTGGACCGCAGCCAGCTACCGAATGATCGGTCGGGACACGGAACGGTGACACACATGCCGGATGCGCGGAGTTCGGGTACGGGAACGGGCGGGGTCTCGGGTAGGACCGGCCCGCACTTGGACGCGGACACGGTCACCGGCGCAGTCGAGGCGGTACGGCGCCTGTCCACCGACGAGCTGCGGGCCCGGCAACTGGAACGGCTGCGCGCCTCGTTGCACCATGCGTACGCGAACGTCCCCTTCTACCGGCAGTCCTTCGACCAGGCCGGAGTCCACCCCGACGACTGCCGGTCGCTCGCGGACCTGACCCGCTTCCCCTTCACCGTCAAGGACGACCTGCGGGCCAACTACCCCTTCGGCATGTTCGCCGTCCCGCAGGACGAGATCCGCCGTATCCACGCCTCCAGCGGCACGACGGGCCGCCCCACGGTCGTCGGCTACACCGGACACGATCTGTCCGTCTGGGCCGACGTCGTCGCCCGCTCGATCCACGCGGCGGGCGGCCGGCCCGGCCACAAGGTCCATATCGCGTACGGGTACGGCCTGTTCACCGGCGGTCTCGGCGCGCACTACGGTGCCGAACGGCTCGGCTGTACGGTCGTCCCGGCCTCCGGAGGCATGACCGCGCGACAGGTGCAGATCATCCGGGACTTCCGGCCCGAGATCATCATGGTCACGCCGTCCTACATGCTCACCCTCCTCGACGAGTTCGAACGGCAGGGCGTCGATCCGCGGACCACCTCCCTGAGGACCGGGATATTCGGCGCGGAACCGTGGACGGAGGAGATGCGCCGCGAGATCGAGGAGCGCTTCGCGATCGACGCGGTCGACATCTACGGCCTCTCGGAGGTCATGGGCCCCGGCGTCGCCCAGGAGTGCGTGGAGACCAAGGACGGGCTGCACATCTGGGAGGACCACTTCTACCCGGAGGTGGTGGACCCGGTCACCGGCGACCCGCTGCCGGACGGTGAGCACGGCGAGCTGGTGTTCACCTCGCTGACCAAGGAGGCCCTGCCGGTGGTCCGCTACCGCACCCGGGACCTGACCCGGCTGCTGCCCGGCACCGCCTGCCCCGCCTTCCGCCGGATGGAGAAGGTCACCGGCCGCTGCGACGACATGATCATCCTGCGCGGCGTGAACCTCTTCCCCGCCCAGGTCGAGGAGATCGTGCTGCGCACACCGGGCGTCGCACCGCACTTCCAGCTGCGTCTGACCCGCGAAGGCCGCATGGACCACCTGACCGTACGCGCGGAAGCCCGCCCGGGCGCCACCCCGGAGGAGCGCACAGCCGCCATCGCCGGGATCGCCCGCGGCGTCAAGGACGGCATCGGCGTCTCGGTCGCCGTGGAAATCGTCCCCCCGGAAACCCTGGAACGCTCCCTGGGCAAACTGAAACGCATCGTCGACACCCGCACCTGAGACGCACCGGCCCCCGTACGGAATGCCGGGACTTCCGCACGTCCCCTGCGAGGCCCCCTTCTCCTCCCCCCTCCCCCCCCCGCAGAGCCGGGGGGAAGGTACGAGTGACCCCGGGCACAGGTAGTAGCCCCCAGCCCTGTCCTGCCCCCGGCCCAGGCTCCAGCCGCAACCTCGGCCGCAGCGACAGCCGCAGCCGCGGCTCGGCTACGGCCGCAGAGCAGGCCCCCGTGCTCACCACCCACACCGCGGCCCCATGCCTCAGCTCCCCTTGCCCCCTCTCCCCCTCCCCCCCCCGCTTCCTCTCCCTCCCTACCGAGAACTCGGCGTGATCAGCGCATACGGCGCCCCGAACGGATCCAGCAGCATGGCCAGCCTGCCTATGCCCTCGGCGTCCGACGGCGGGACGACGACTGTGGCGCCGCGTTCGGTGGATGCGGCGGTTGTCGCGTCGCAGTCGTCGACGCCGAAGTACGGGTGCCACTCCGATGTCGAGCCCGCGGCGACGTAGTCGGAAGTCAGCTGCATGATGCCCGAGTGGCCGGCGTCGCCGGACGGGTCGGTCCCGGTGGGCGAGGCGACCGTGTAGGTCATGCTCTCGCCCATCTCGTTGTCCTGCGTCTCCCAGGCGAAGACCGTGCGGTAGAAGTCCTTCGCGGCGGCCGCATCGGTCGTGTACAGCTCGGTCCAGCATGCCGCGTTCGAGACGCTGACCGCCTCCATCCCCTTGATGTCGCCGGGCTGCCAGACCGCGAACTCGGCGCCGGTCGGGTCGGTGAACCCGGCCAGCCGGCCGGCGGTGAACACGTCGCACGGGCCGAAGCGGACCGTGCCGCCGGCCTGTTCGACCGTCTTGGCCAGGGCGTCCACGTCCGGGCTGTGGAAGTGGACGGTCCAGGCCGGGCTCGCGCCCTCCTCGGTCAGCGGTCCGGCACCGGCGACGGTCTGCCCGTCGAGCTGGAAGAAGCCGTACCCGCCGGCGTCGGGGCCGGCCGGCCGGAACGTCCAGCCGAAGACGCCGCCGTAGAACGCGACGGCCGCGTCGATGTCGGGAGCCCCCAGGTCGAGCCAGTTCGGCGCACCCGGGACGTACTGGTTCGTGAGCATGATGATCTCCTCCGGCGTCCTGTCGTCGCGGCGCGACGCGGGCGGCCGCCGAGCGAGCACGTACGCCCTCGTCACCGGGGATCACGCGGTGTCGGTCGGTGCTTTCCCCCGGCACTTCTCAGCATGGCAGGGGGGTCTGACAATCGCCCTCCGCGACCGCCCGGGGCAAGATCTTTCAGGCCCCGCCGGAGCGGAACCGGTCCCGGAGTTCGCGCTTGAGGATCTTGCCGCTGGCGTTGCGCGGCAGCGCCTCGACGAACAGCACCCGCTTGGGCACCTGGAACCCGGCCAGCCGTTCCCGAGCGGCCGCGATCAACTCCGCCTCGTCCGGCGTCCCGGCTTTCGTACGGGGCACGACGACGGCGGTCACCGCCTCGATCCAGCGCTCGTCCGGCAGCCCGATCACCGCCACCTCGGCGACCGCGGGGTGCGCGTACAGCGCGTCCTCGACCTGCCGCGAGGCGACGAGCACGCCGCCCGAGTTGATGACGTCCTTGACCCGGTCGACGATGGTGAAGTAGCCCGCCGCGTCCCGCACCGCCAGGTCCCCGGAGTGGAACCAGCCGTCCCGGAACGCCGCCGCGGTCTCCGCCGGTTCGTCCCAGTAGCCCGAGCACAGCTGGGGCGAGCGGTAGACGACCTCTCCGGGCGTGCCGTCGGGCACGTCGAAGCCGCGTTCGTCCACCACCCGCGCCTCCACGAACAGCACCGGCCGGCCGCACGAGTCCATCCGCCCGTCGTGCTCGTCCGGTCCCAGCACGGTGGCCAGCGGGCCGATCTCGCTCTGCCCGAAGCAGTTGTAGAAGGCGAGGCCGGGCAGCCGGGCGCGCAGCCGTTCCAGCACGGGTACCGGCATGACGGAGGCGCCGTAGTACGCCTTGCGGAGGCCGCCGAGGTCGCGGGTGGCGAATCCGGGGTGCTGGGAGAGGCCGATCCACACGGTGGGCGGCGCGAAGAGGCTGTCGGCCCGGCCCGCCTCCACCAGTTCGAAGATCCGGTACGGGTCCGGTGCGTCGAGGATGACGTTCTCCGCGCCCACGGCGAGGTACGGCATCAGGAACACGTGCAGCTGCGCCGAGTGGTAGAGCGGCAGGCTGTGCACGGGCCGGTCGGACGCCTTGAGGTCCAGGGCGGCGATCGCGGACGCGTACGCGTGGACCAGCGCGCCGTGCGTCATCATCGCGCCCTTGGGCAGCCCGGTCGTGCCGGATGTGTAGAGGAGCTGGACCAGGTCGTCGGAGCCCGAGCCGTACGGGCCGCCCGTTCCGCCCGTCTGCAGGATCATCGTCCCCTCCGGCAGCCCCTCCTGCGCGCGTTCCAGCAGTGATCCGGTGGCGTCGCGCAGCGGCATGGTGCGCACGCCGGACGGCAGCCGGTGTTCCAGCGCGGGGTCGGTGAGGACGAGGGAGCTGCCCGACTGCTCGATGATGTAGCGCAGTTCGTCGCCGGTGAGATGGTGGTTGACGGGTACGTGCACCAGGTCGGCGCGGGCGCAGGCCAGGAAGCCGATCACGTACGCGTCGGAGTTGTGGCCGTAGGCCGCGACCCGGTCGCCGGGCACCGCTCCGCCGTCCAGCAGGGCGCACATGGCAGCCGTCACCGCGTCGTCCAGTTCGCGGTAGGTCCAGGACCGGTCGGCGTAACGCACCGCCGTGCGCTCGGGCGTCCGCTGCGCGCTGCGCCGCAGGACCGCGTCGACCGTGTTCGCCCGCACTGCCGTCATGCCGTGATCCTGTGCCCCGGCCCGGGGCGGGTCAAGGGCGCCAGGCCGGACGGGATGGCGGGCCGGACGGACAGGACGGAATGTTCCGAGCCAAAGAACCGGCGGTACGGCCTTGTGGCCATCGATCGCCGTTACCCTCAACGCCCCTCACATTCCCACCAGTTGGCACACGCGACGCGCACGGCAACGGCCGGACAGGCCGGGGACATCAGAAACGTCACGACCACAGGGAGGACCACCCGATATGCGCGACCGACTCAGAAAGCTCGCCGTGGCCGGGGTGGTGCTGCTGACCGGGGCGGCGCTCGCACCCGCCCCGGGCGCGGCGGCCGCCGCCGAGGCGTCCCGTCCGGCGGGCGGCGGCCTCACGGCCGACATCCGCTACACGGAGTACGGCATTCCGCACATAGTCGCCGACGACTACCCCGGCCTGGGCTTCGGTGTGGGCTGGGCGCAGGCCGCCGACCAGGTCTGCACCCTCGCGGACGGATTCGTGACCGTACGCGGTGAACGTTCCCGGTACTTCGGTGCCGACGGCAGGCCGGACGGTACGCACTCCTCCGCGAGCACGAACCTGGCCAGCGACCTCTTCTTCACCGGCGTACGGCGGACGGGCACCGTCGAGAAGCTGCTCCGGCAGCCGGCGCCCGCCGGTCCGAGCGGTGAGATGAAGGAGCTGATGCGCGGCTGGGCGGCCGGGTACAACGCCTGGCTGGCGCAGCAGAAGATCACCGATCCGGCGTGTGCGGGCAAGCCCTGGGTCAAGCCGGTCACCCAGGTCGACGTGGCGGCCGGCGTCCACGCGCTCGCGATCACAGCCGGCCAGGGGGACATGGTGGACGGCATCACCGCAGCCACGCCGCCCACGGCCGGCACCGCCTCAGCTCCCGGAACCCGCCGGACCGTCCGGCCGACCCCGCACAAGGCCATCTCCGCCATCCGTTCCCACCTGGCGCACCGCGCCGGAAGCATGGCCTCGAACGCCGTAGCCTTCCGCGGCACGACCACCGCCAACGGCCGTGGCCTGCTCCTCGGCAATCCGCACTACCCGTGGTCCGGCGGCCGCCGCTTCTGGCAGTCGCAGGTCACCATCCCCGGCGAACTCGACGCCGCGGGCGGCTCGCTCCTCGGCGCCCCCACCCCGTCCATCGGCCATAACGCCCATGTCGCCTGGAGCCATACGGTCTCCACCGGGGTGCCCTTCAACTTCCACCAGCTCACCCTGGACCCCGCCGACCCGACCGCGTACCTCGTGGACGGCAGGTCCGAGCGGATGACACGTCGGACCGTAACCGTTTCGGTCAAGAACGGTCAGGATGTTCGGCGCACCCAGTGGTGGACGCGGTACGGCCCGGTCACCACCGGCTACGGCGGTCTCGACCTGGCGTGGACGGCCCGCACGGCGTACGCGCTGAGCGACCCGAACGCGGCCCAGCTGCGCATGTTCGACACCGCGCTGGGCTTCGGCAAGGCGCGTGACGTGGCGGGCGTGCAGCGCGCGGTACGCCGCTCGCAGGGGCTGCCCTGGGTGAACACCGTCGCGTCCGACTCCGCGGGCCGCACGCTCTACACCCAGTCGCAGGTGCTGCCGCGCATCACCGACGATCTCGCCGAGCGCTGTTCCACCGCGCTGGGCCGGGAGTTGTACCCGGGCACCGGTCTGGCCGTGCTGGACGGGGCACGCTCCGACTGCGCGCCGGGCCGCGACCGGGACGCCGTACAGCCCGGCATCTTCGGCCCGTCCGCGATGCCCACGCTCACGGACACGCCGTACGTGGAGAACTCCAACGACAGTGCCTGGCTGGCCAACGCGGACCGGCCGCTGACGGGCTACCCGCGGGTCTTCGGCGACATCGCCACGCCACGCGAACTGCGCACCCGCGGCGCCGTCGAGGACGTCTCGGCCATGGCGGACCGGGGCGGCCTGACGGTGGCCGACCTCCAGCGGCAGCAGTTCGCCAACCGGGTGCCCGCCGGTGATCTTGCCGCCGCGGACACCGCGCGGGCCTGCGCCGCGCTCCCCGGCGGCACGGCGACCGGCAGCGACGGCAAGCCCGTGGACGTGTCGGAGGCGTGCCGGGTGATCGGCGACTGGGACCGTACGGTGCGGACGGACAGCAAAGGCGCGCTCCTTTTCGACCGATTCTGGCGCGGACTGACCGCCAAGGTGCCGCAGACCGACCTGTGGAAGACGCCTTTCGACCCGGCCGACCCCGTACACACCCCGCGCACCCTGAACACCGCGGCCCCCGGCTTCGCGACCGCGCTCGCCGACGCCGCGGCCGAACTGCGCGCCGCCCGTATCCCGCTCGCCGCCCCGCTGGGCGAGCACCAGTTCGTCGTACGCAACGGCAAGCGCATCCCGGTCAGCGGCGGCGCGCACGGGCTGGGTGTCTGGAACATGAGCATCGGCCGGTGGAACCCGGCGGACGGCGGCTACACCGAGGTCCGGCACGGTTCCAGCTACATCCAGGCGGTGTCCTTCCAGGGCGGCGGCTGCCCGGTGGACGCCCGTACGCTGCTGACGTACTCACAGTCCTCCAACCCGCGCTCGCCGCACTACAGCGACCAGACCGAGCTGTACTCGGCGAGCCGGATGCTGCGTTCGCGTTTCTGCGAGCAGGACGTGCTGGCCTCACCGGAGCTGCGGGTGGTGCGCGTGCGCCAGCGGTGACCTGCTGAAACGGCTTCTACACGGCGCGCTCCCGGCCCGTCCAGTACGGGTCGCGGAGCCGCCGCTTGTAGAGCTTGCCGTTCGGGTCGCGTGGCATGGCCGCGATGAAGTCGACCGACCTGGGACGCTTGTAGCCTGCCAGCCGCTCCGCGCAGTGGGCCAGGATCGCGTCGGCGAGCGCCGGGCTCGCCGGGTACCCGTCGGCGGGCTCGACGACGGCCTTGACCTGCTCGCCCCAGTCGTCGTGCGGGATGCCGAAGGCCGCGGCGTCGGCGACGGCGGGGTGGGTGAGCAGGGCGGCCTCGATCTCGGCGGGGTAGATGTTGACCCCGCCCGAGATGATCATGTCGATCTTTCGGTCGCGGAGGAAGAGGTAGCCGTCCTCGTCCAGGTGGCCGAGGTCGCCGACGGTGAAGAAGTCGCCGATGCGGTTCTTGCGGGTCTTGCCCTCGTCCTTGTGGTAACTGAAGCCGCCGGTGGTCATCTTCAGGTAGACGGTGCCCAGTTCGCCGGGCGGCAGGCGGTTGCCGTCGTCGTCGAAGACCGCCAGTTCGCTGATGGGCCAGGCCCGGCCGACCGTACCGGGCTTCTTCAGCCAGTCCTCGGCCGTCGCGAAGGCGCCGCCGCCCTCGCTCGCCGCGTAGTACTCCTCCACGCAGCTTCCCCACCAGTCGATCATGGCTCGTTTGACGTGGTCGGGGCAAGGCGCGGCGCCGTGGATCGCGTGCCGCATCGAGGTCACGTCGTAGCGCGCCCGTACCTCCTCCGGAAGGGCGAGCAGGCGGTGGAACTGGGTCGGCACCATGTGCGTGTGGGTGCAGCGGTACGTGTCGATCAAGCGCAGCATCTCCTCGGGCGTCCACTTGTCCATCAGGACGATCTGGTGCCCGATGTGCAGGGACGCGCCCGCGAATTGCAGTACGGCCGTGTGGTAGAGCGGTGAACAGACCAGGTGCACGTTGCCGTCGAAGGGCCGGATGCCGAAAATGCCGAGGAAGCCGCCGAGCGGGGACTCCTCGGGCAGCTTCCCGGGGAGCGGGCGGCGGATGCCGCGGGGGCGGCCGGTGGTGCCGGAGGTGTAGTTCATGACCCAGCCGAGGGTGCGGTCCTCCGGCGCGGTCTCCGGCTGTCCGTCGAGGAGTGCGGTGTACGGCCGGAATCCGGGCACCTCGCCGACGGCGTAGCGGTGCTGCGGTGGCAGTCCCGCCTCGTCGGCGGCGGCGCGGGCCGCGTCGGCGAACCGTTCGTGCGCGATCAGCGCCTTGGCCTCCGAGTCACCGACGATCCAGGCGATCTCCGGGCCGACCAGGTGGTGGTTGACCGGTACGAGATAGAAGCCCGCCTGGGTGGCCGCGAGGTACGCCGTGAAGAGCTCCACGCCGTTGGGCAGCACCACCGCGAAGGCGTCGCCCCGCTCCAGGCCCGCCGCGCGCAGCCCGTGCACCAGGCGGTTGCAGGCGGCGTGCAGCCGGGCGGCGGTCCACTCCTCGCCGTCCGGGGCGATCAGTACCGTACGCCCCGGACCGGTGGCGGCCTGCGCCCAGAAGCCGTTGGGGGTGGGTGACGCCATGGATGCCGACATGCGTGTCCTCCTCGGCTCGGAGACTGGTCTCAACCGCGCCCGGCGATGCGGTCGATACGGTCGACGGCCCGCTCGAATCCGCGGGTCAGGTCGTCGAAGACCGCCTGCACACTGCGTTCGGAGTTCATCTGCCCGACGATCTGGCCGACCGGTGTGCCCAGCAGCGGCTCGACCTCGTACTTCTGGATACGGGAGACGGCCTCGGCGACCAGGAGTCCCTGGAGGGGCATGGGCAGCGGCCCTGGACTGGACGGGTCGTCCCAGGCGTCCGTCCACGCCGTACGGAGCTGACGGGCGGGCTTGCCGGTCAGCGCGCGCGAGCGGACGGTGTCGCCGGGGCCCGCGGCGAGCAGCTTCTCGGTGAGCCGCCGGGAGTGCAGCCCGGCCTCCTCGGTGGTCAGCCAGACGGAGCCGAGCCAGACGCCCTGGGCTCCCAGGGCCAGCCCGGCGGCGATCTGCTCGCCCGTACCGATGCCGCCGGCCGCGAGCACCGGCAGCGGGTCCACGGCGCGGACGACCTCGGGGGTGAGCACCATGGTGGCGATCTCTCCGGTGTGGCCGCCGGCCTCGTAGCCCTGGGCGACGACGATGTCGATACCGGCGTCCTTGTGGTGCCGCGCGTGCCGCGGGCTGCCTGCGAGCGCGGCGACGAGGATGCCGTGCGCGTGGGCGCGCTCGACGACGTCGGCGGGCGGTGAGCCGAGCGCGTTGGCCAGCAGCTTGATCGGGTATTCGAAGGCGACGTCGAGCTGGGAGCGGGCCACCTGCTCCAGCCAGCCGGTGATGCGCCAGCCGGAGGCCTCGCCCGCGGGCAGTTCGGGCACCTGGTGCTCGGCCAGGGTCTGTGTGACGAAGCGGCGGTGCCCGGGCGGGATCATCGCTTCGATGTCCGCTTCCGTGACGCCCTCCACCTTCTTCGCGGGCATCACGACGTCGAGGCCGTACGGTCTGCCGTCGGTGTGCCGCTCGATCCAGTCCAGGTCGCGGGCCAGGTCGTCGGCGGCCGCGTAGCGGACCGCGCCGAGCACGCCGAAGCCCCCGGCGCGGCTGATCGCGGCGGCCACCGCCGGGAACGGGGTGAACCCGAAGACGGCGTGCTCGACTCCCAGCCGGTTGCTCAGCTCCGTCTGCATGGCCGCAGGATGCCGCAGGGAGCCGGACGAGGGAAGAGGGTTCCTGATGGCTCGTCAGAAAAAGGGGCTCCGCCTCGTGTCACATCCGCGGGCCGCGGTCCGTCCGGGAGGGCGGACACCTGAGCGGCGGAGCCTGGAGGCACAGCATGCGGACGGACATCACCGTCATCGGCGGCGGTACGGCGGGCCTGGTGGCCGCCATCGCCTGCGCGGAGGCCGGAGCGGCCGTCACGCTCCACGAGGCGCACGGCTCGCCGGGCGGCCGCGGGCGCGCCACGCCGGCCCCGTACGTGGCTCACGAAGGGCCGCACGTCTTCTACTGCGACGGCCCGCACTGGACCTGGCTGGCGGAGCGCGGTCTGACCGGCCGGCTGGGGCGGCCGTCCGCCCGCGACCTGCTGCGGGTCTCCTTCGTACGGGACGGGCGGCGCACACTCCGGCCACCGGCCGGGTTCCTGCGGATGATCACGGTGGGCCGGTCCCGTACCGCCCCCGTCGACGAGGACTTCCACGGCTGGGCGTCCCGGCACTTCGGCGAGGAGGCGGCGCGCGCCGCGGCCCACGCCATCGCGGCCGTGACGTACGACGCGGACACCGGCCGGCTCTCGGCGGCCTTCGTGTGGGAGCTGATCCGCCGCGTGTTCGCGCCCGGGGTGCCGACCGTACGGTGGGTGGCCGGCGGCTGGCAGGCGGTCGTGGACCGGCTGGCGGCCCGCGCCCGGCAGCTCGGCGTACGCGTCGAGCTGGGCTCGCGGGTCACCGAACTCCCGGACCGCCCCACCATCGTTGCCACCGAACTCTCCTCCGCCCGCGCCCTGTTGCGCGACGACTCCCTGCGCTGGGAGAGCGGCCACTGCGTCCTGCTGGACCTCGCGGTCCCGCACGGCAGGCAGGATCGGTTCCTCACCTTCGACCTGGACTCGGGCGGCTTCCACGAGAGCTACTCGATGCAGGACCCGACCACCGCGCCGCACGGCACGTCGCTGTTCCAGCTCGACATGCCCGTACGCGCCGGGGAGAGCCTGGCCGGCGCCCGGCAGCGGCTCGAACGTTTCGCCGGGCTGACCGTACCCGGATGGCGCGACCGTGCGGTGTGGCGGCGCCAGGGCACCGCGCGCGGCCGGACCGGCGCCCTGGACCTGCCGGGGCTGACCTGGCGGGACCGTCCGGCGATCGACCGCGGGTACGGGATCTTCCTGGCCGGGGACATGGTCGCGGCACCCGGTATGCGCGGCGAGATCGCGCTCAACAGCGCCGTACGGGCCGCCGCGGGGGCGGTGCGGGCGGCCGGGCTCCGGGGGCGCGGAACGGCCGGCGCCGCCTGAGAGGCGCCGGCCGTCATCCCTGGCCGAGCACGGCCATGGCGGCGTTGTGGCCGGGAATTCCGCTCACTCCGCCGCCCCTGACCGCGCCCGACCCGCAGAGCAGCACGTTGGGGTGCGCAGTCCGCACACCCCAACGGGCCGCCGCGTCGTCGCCGTCGGTCCGCGTGCCGTGCTCCGCCCCGTCTTCCGGGCTGTACGGGAACGCCAGCTCGCGGTGGAAGATGTTGCCGCCCGGCAGGCCGAGGTCGCGTTCCAGGTCGAGCGGGCTGCGGGCCTCGATGCAGGGGCGGCCGTCCGCGTCGGTGGCCAGGCAGTCGGTGAGCGGTTCGGCCAGTACGCCGTCGAGCTGGGCGAGGGTCGCCGCGAGCAGGCGCTCCCGGGTGGCGTCGTGGTCCCCGGTGAAGAGGCGGGCCGGGGTGTGGAGGCCGAAGAGGGTCAGCGTCTGGTAGCCCTGGCGTACCAGGTCGGAGCCGAGGATGGAGGGGTCCGTCAGGGAGTGGCAGTAGATCTCCGAGGGCGGCGCGGCGGGGAGTTCGCCGGCTGCCGCCTGCCGGTAGGCGGTCTCCAGTTGCTCGTAGCCCTCGGCGACGTGGAAGGTTCCGGAGAAGGCCAGGCGCGGGTCGACGCTGGTGTCGCGCAGCCGGGGCAGCCGGGTGAGCAGCATGTTGACCTTGAGCTGGGCGCCCTCGACGGGTTCCGGGGGCTGCTCGCCGAGGAGAGCGGCGAGGGTGTGCGGGGCGGCGTTGACCAGGACGTGGCGCGCGCCGGCCGTGCCGTACGCGGAGGTGATCTCGGCCGTGCTGCCGTCGGTGGCGATCCCGGTCACCGGGCAGTCGGTGACGATCTCCGCGCCGGCCTTGCGGGCGGCGTCGGCGAGCGCGTCGGTCAGCGCGCCCATGCCGCCGATCGGCACGTCCCAGTCGCCGGTGCCGCCGCCGATGACGTGATAGAGGAAGCAACGATTCTGCGCCAGGGCCGGGTCGTGGGCGTGCGCGAACGTACCGATCAGCCCGTCCGTGAGGACCACACCCCGCACCAGGTCGTCGGCGAACGCCGCCTCGACCGTCTCACCGAGCGGCCGCTCGAAAAGCGCCTCCCAGGCCGCGTCGTCGCCGACCCGGGCGCGCAGCGCGGCGCGCGTCGGAAGCGGTTCGGTGAGGGTGGGGAAGACGCGCTCCGCGACCCGCCGGGTCATGCCGTGGAAACGCTGCCAGGCCGCGTACTCCCGGCCCGAGCCGGTGAGCCGGGTGAACGAGGCACGGGTGGCGTCCTCGTCGGTGCTGACGTACAGGCCGGTGGGGCGGCCGCCGCGTACCGCGGGCGTGTACGAGGAGACCGAGCGCCGGCGGACCGCGAAGCGCAGGCCCAGATCGTTCACGATCTTCGGTGGCAGCAGGCTGACCAGGTACGAGTAGCGGGACAGCCGCGCGTCCACGCCGCGGAAGGCGCGGGTGGAGACCGCGGCGCCACCGGTGTGGCCGAGCCGCTCCAGGACGAGCACCCGGCGCCCGGCGCGGGCCAGATAGGCGGCGGCGACCAGGCCGTTGTGCCCGCCACCGACGATGACCACGTCGTACGAAGTCCGTTCCGGCATGTCTCTTGGTAGCACGCGGTGATCGCCGCCACCAGGTACGGAAGGCTGAATTCCGAAGGACCCGCAGCGCGGCGCCTTGCTCCCCTCCTCCTACGTTCCTAACGTCCGACGATGCGTTGAATCGGCCTGCTCCGCTCCCCCGTGAGGTGCCTGTGCACGTTTCGTCGGCAACGCGTCCCCCGAGGCGCACCGTGACCCGCCTGAGCGCCGCCGCCCTGAGCGCGGCGGGTGTCCTGTCCGCGGCCGCCGCCTTCCCGGCGGCGGCCACCCCCACCGCACCGGGCCCGGCCGGGCCCCGCGCCGCCGCGGTCTACCCGAACCTCACCCCCAGGCCCCCGATGGGCTGGAACAACTGGTCGTACTACATGTGCGACATCGACGAGAAGGTGATCCTCGGCAACGCGCGGGCCCTGGTGAAGTCCGGCCTCGCGGCCAAGGGCTACGACACGGTCACCGTCGACGACTGCTGGATGCTCAAACAGCGCGACGCCAAGGGCAACCTCGTCCCGGACCCGGCCCGCTTCCCGCGCGGCATGGCGTACGTGGGCCGCGAACTGCACCGGATGGGCCTGAAGTTCGGCATCTACGAGGACGTCGGCAAGCTGACCTGCGAGAAGTACCCGGGCAGCTTCGGCCACTACCAGCAGGACGCCGACCTCTTCGCGAAGTGGAAGGTCGACTACCTGAAGATGGACGGGTGCAACCTGCCCACCGCCCCCGGCAAGACCAAGGAGCGGACCTACCACGACGCGTACCGTGCGGTCAGCCAGGCCCTGCGCAGGACCGGCCGCGACATCGTCTTCTCGGTGTCGGCGCCCGCCTACTTCCAGTACGACGGCGACCAGGTCTGGCACCAGGTCATCCGCTGGTCGTCGCAGGTCGGCAACTTGTGGCGGGAGGGCCGCGACATCGCGGTGGAGAAGCACGGCGGCGCCAAGAAGTGGTCGTCGATCAAGTACAACTACGCGTACAACGCCAAGCTGGCGCACTTCCAGCGGCCGGGCCGCTGGAACGACCCCGACTTCCTGCTCGCGGGCGACTCCGGGCTGACCACCCGGCAGATCCAGAGCCAGATGTCACTGTGGGCCATGATGGCCGCGCCGCTGATCTCCAGCACGGACCTGACGAAGATCTCACCGGCCGCGCTGCGCGTCCTCGGCAACCGGGACGTCATCGCCGTCGACCAGGACCCTAAGGGCGTGCAGGGGCGCGTGGTCCAGCAGGGCCCCGGATACGACGTACTGTCCAAGCCACTGCAGAACGGTGACCGGGCGGTCGCGCTCTTCAACTCCGGCGACGCGCCGCGGACGCTGTCCACGACGACGAAGACGGCCGGCCTGCCGAAGGCGAGCTCGTACGAGCTGCGCGACCTGGTCACCAAGCGCGCCTCCCGCACCACCGGGAAGATCTCCGTACGGGTGCCGGCGCACGCGACGGTGCTCTACCGGGTGCACCCGGTGCGCTGAGCGGCCGCCGGGCCGGGTGCGGAAGGCGCAGCCCTCCTTCAGCCCCGGCCCGGCCGGCCCGGCCCCCTATCCGGCCGGCGGCCCGCCCTCAGCCTCTCCCCGGCGCCCGCCGCTGCCGCAGCGCGGCGACCCGGCGGTACAGCGCCACCGCCTCGGCGGAGCGTCCGAGCTGCTCCAGGCACTGGGCCTCGTCGCTGCGGCTCGCGAGCGCGTCGGGGTGGTCGGCGCCCAGCACCCGTTCGCGGGCCGCGGCGACCTGCCGGTAGACCGCCAGCGCGTCGGGCCAGCGGCCCAGCCACCCCAGGGCGACAGCGATCTCCCGGCGGCTGACGAGGGTGTCCGGGTGGTCGGCGCCCAGCACCTGTTCGCGGAGCGCGGCCACCGACCGCGCCTCGGACAGCGCCTCTTCCCAGCGCCCGAGGCGGCCGAGGTTGACCCCGAGCCCGTGCCGGGCACGCAGCGTCTCGGAATCGGCAGGGCCCTGCGCGGTCGTACGGGCGTCGACAAGGTCCCGGTACAGCTCCAGCGCCTCCGCGCTGCGTCCCAGGCGCCCCAGGCTTATACCGACCTCGTAGCGGGCGGCGAGCGTGTCCGGATGGCCGGGCCCCAGCGCCTGCGCCCGGTCGGCGGCCACTTCCCGGTACGTCTGCAACGCCTCCGCCCACCTCCCCAACTGCCCCTGCAAGTAGGCAACCTCGTACCGCGTCACAAGGGTGTCCGGATGCTGCGCCCCCAGCACCCGGGCGCGTGCCGACGCCACGTCGCGCGCCATCCGGTACGCGTCCTCCAGCCGGCCGAGACGGCTGAGGTTGAAGGCGAGGTTGTGCCGGCAGCGCAGCGCGTCGGGATGCCCGGGACCCATCGTGCGCTCCCGGGCCGCGAGGACGGACACATACACCTGGTGCGCCTCGAAGTGCCGCCCGAGGCGTCCCAGCGCGTACGCCGTCTCCTGGCGGGCGGCCAGCGTGTCCACGTGGTCGGCGCCGAGGCTCCGTTCGCGCCCGGCGGCCACCCGCTCGTACTCGCGCAGCGCGTCGGCGGGCCGGCCGGACCGGGCGAGGGTGAAGGCCACCTCGAACCGGCTGGCGAGGGTGTCGGGGTGATCGGGCCCGAGCGCGTGCTCCCGCTCGGCGGCGACCGCGCGGTGCACCTCCCCCGCCTCCGTCCACCGCCCGAGCCGGCCGAGGCTGAGCCCCGCGTTGTGGCGGGCGGCCAGCGCGGCGAGGTGTTCGGGCGAGGGCGCGGGGCGCTCGGCGACGTACGGGGCCGGGGTGTCGCGGCTGAGCGGCGGCAGACCGCTCGTCCACGAACCGGTGAGCCCGGCGGCGCCCTCGGCGCCGGACCCCCGCGGCGCACGGGGTCCGGCCAGGGTCCCGCCGCTCATCCCCTGCGTCCAGGACGGCAGACGGCAGACGGCACGGGTCGGCGTGCGGCCGCCCGGCCGCGCCGGGAGCGTCGCCTCCACGGTGGGGTACTCCGGCGGCCTGCGCGCCGAGACGAGTCGTTTCACCAGTTCAGCGGCGTCCCGGGGCCGGTCCTCCGGATCCTTCGCCAGCAGGTCCAAGACGATGCGCTCGTACGCTTCGGGCAGGTCGGGGCGGTGCCCGCGCGGCGGCTCCGGTGCCGTGTCACGGTGCCCGACGAGCACCGCCCACGCGTCGTCGAGATCGAACGGCGGCACCCCCGTCGCCAGCTCGTACAGCACACATCCCAGCGAATACAGATCACTCCGGTGATCGACCGTCCCGGCGCCGATCTGCTCGGGCGACATGTAGTGCGGCGTGCCCATCGCCACGCCCGTACCGGTCAGCCGGGCGGTGAACCCGATGTCGTGCCCCAGCCGGGCAATGCCGAAATCACAAATCTTCACCGTCCCGTCCGCGATCCGCACGATGTTCGCGGGCTTGAGGTCACGGTGCACGATGGACTGCTCGTGGGTGTACGCCAGGGCGGCCGCGACCTGCTCGGCGATGTCCGCGAAATCCGGCACGGGCAGCGGATCGTGCCGGTTGTCCTCCAGCAGCTGGCTCAGATTCCGCCCGTCCAGCAGCTCCATCACGAGAAACAGGATCCCGTCGTCCTCACCGAAGTCGTGGACGACCGTGACACCACGGTGCTGAAGCGCCGCCGCCACCCGCGCCTCCCGCCGGAAACGCTCCCGCAGCACCCGCATGAACGACGGATCGTGCTGCGGCCCGAGCGGCTTGAGGCACTTGACCGCGACCTGCCGCCCCAGCGACTCGTCCCGCGCCCGCCACACCTCCCCCATCCCACCGCGCCCGATCAGGTCGAGCAACCGGTACCGCCCCTGAACCAGCCTGCTCTCCACCATCGCCCGCCCGCGCCCCCGTCCCCGCCACGTCAGCCGCCGCGATCCCCCTAAGGGCGCTTCTGATGGATCTCCGTGGCCTCGCGACGCCCGGCACGCACCCTCGCCGCACGGCGCGAAGGGACAGGTGGCTCCGCCACATGACCCTTCACACCGCACTCCGAGCGCACGCACCGAACGCCGCTCGGTGCCCTCCACGGAGATCCATCAGAAACGCCCTAGGTGTACTGCCCGCTCAGTATGGCGGGGCGGGGGCTGGGGGTGTAGGGCGCTGAGGGGGCGTCGCGGGGGCGGCGCCCGCGCGCTACCGCCGCACCCGCGGCATCCCCAGCCCGATCCACGCGATGATCTCGCGCTGGATCTCGTTGTTGCCGCCGCCGAAGGTGAAGATGACCGCGGAGCGGTAGCCGCGTTCCAGTTCGCCGTGCAGGACGGTGCCGGCCGAGCCGTCCTTCAGGGGGCCGGCCGCGGCCACGACCTCCATCAGCCAGGCGTACGCGTCGCGGCGCGCCTCCGAGCCGTAGACCTTGACGGCGGAGGCGTCCTGCGGGGTGAGCGTGCCGCGCTGGAGGGCGTCCACCATCTGCCAGTTCAGCAGCTTCATGGCGTCCAGCCTGGTGTGCGTACGGGCCAGCAGGCCGCGTACCCAGCCGAGGTCGATGACGCGCCGGCCGTCGGCCAGCTTCGTTCCGGCGGCCCAGCGCTGTACGTCGTGCAGGGCGCGGACGGCCATCGTGCCGTGGGCCGCGAGGGTGACGCGCTCGTGGTTGAGCTGGTTGGTGATGATGCGCCAGCCCTGGTTCTCCTCGCCGACGCGGCGGGTGAGGGGGACGCGGATGTTCTCGTAGTAACTGGCGGTGGTGTCGTGCGAGGCGAGGGTGTTGATGCGGGTGCAGGAGTAGCCGGGGTCGGAGGTCGGCACGAGGAGCAGGCTGATGCCCTTGTGCGGCGGCACGCCGTCCTCGGCGGGGGCGGTGCGCACGGCCAGCCAGACCCAGTCGGCCGTGTCGCCGTTGGTGGTCCAGATCTTCTGCCCGTTGACGAGGTAACCGTCACCGTCGCGTACGGCCCGGGTCCGGAGCGAGGCGAGGTCCGTACCGGCGTCGGGTTCGCTGTAGCCGATCGCGAAGTCGATCTCTCCGGAGAGGATCCTGGGCAGGAAGTACGCCTTTTGCTCGTCGGTGCCGTACCGCATGATCGTCGGGCCGACGGTGTTCAGCGCCATCAGCGGCAGCGGGACGCCCGCCTGCGCGGCCTCGTCGAAGAAGATGAACTGCTCCATCGGCGTCATGCCCCGGCCGCCGTACTCCTCGGGCCAGCCGACACCGAGCCAGCCGTCCGCGCCCAGGCGGCGGATGGTGGCGCGGTAGAAGCGTTTCTGGGGGGTGGGGCCCGCAGCGGCCGTGGGGGTGTTCGAAGATTCTGTGGCGGGCGTGGCCGGTGAGTCTGAGCCGGTGTCGGGGCCGTGGAAGCGTGCGTACGCGCCGTCGGGGACCAAGGCGGCGAAGTACTCCCGCAGTTCGGACCGCAGCCGCTGCTGTTCCGGGGTGTATTCGAGGTGCATGTGGCCCCTCCTGGTCTGACCGGCCCGGCTCATGCGGTCACGCATACGCGCCCCGACGCGCTACGGGCGCGGCGCGACCGGCGATGTTCCTGACGGCCCGTCGGGTGACAGGTCGTGGGCACAGTAGAACGTGTTCCACCGATACGGAAGGGCGTGGGTGGCGGGCCCGCCGGAACGGCGGTGGGGCGGGGACAGTGCCCGCCTACCTCAGCAACTTGAGGAAATCCACTTGTCCCGTGCCGGGGTACCTGTTGTCCACGACGGGCTCGGACGACGTGTGCTCGATGCCGGGATCGTCGTCCGGGGCTTCGTTGCCCTGCTTGTTGCCGGGCAGGTCGGCGCTGCCGCAGTGGTTGAGCGGACTGCCGAAAGGAATCTGCCCGAGCAGGCCGGCGGCGCTCCCGGTGCCGTGCGTGGCGGCCCCGTTCGCGGCCATACCCGGCCCGTTCATGCAGGTGTTGTTGTGGGACGGAGACCCGATGACGATGATCCCACCGGCTGACGCGGGTCCCGCACCGGCCAGTGCCGCCGCTGCTGATGCGGCCATGACCGCGCTGGCTGTGAGTGTTCTGTGGCTGGCCATGGGCTGAGAACGACGGCCGGGCCGGTACGTCATCTTCGATGCGCCAACTGGCCTCTCGCGGGCGCGGGCGCCAGGGGGACCAGGGGGAGGAGGGTCTTCCCTCAGGTCATGAGGCCGCCACAGCCCACAGGAGTGGCGGGGCACGCAGGAACCGGGCCGCGATCACAGCGGCTGCGGCAGCAGACGCAGGGCCAGTGGCCGGGTGAGCGGGCTGTGGGACAGCCGGATGGCGGCACGGCGGACCCGTGCGACGTTGCGGTTGGCGGGCAGGAACAGGTGCTGCATACGGCGTGCCCGGTCGGCATGGTGGCGGGCCGTGGGGCGGGTGCGCCGCTCCCACTCGGCGACCGATCGGACGAGCGGGCGCCCGTCCCGTACCGCGACCGCGTCCGCGAGACTCGCGGCGGCCTCCACGGCCAGGCAGGCACCGTACGCCGAGTACAGGCTCAGGCTCCACGCCGCGTCGCCCAGCAGGACCACCCGGCGGTCCGTCCACCGTGGCATCCGGATCTGGCTGACCTGGTCGAAATGGACGGTTCCGGCGGCTTCGGCCGCGTCGAGCAGGCCGGGCATCAGCGGGCCCGGATAGTCGCCGAAGACCCGGCGCAGTACAGCGGCCGAGGGCTGCCGCAGCTCGGCCTCCGGGTCGTCGCTGCGGTACAGGAAGTACGCGACGGGGCCGCAGTCGCGGAACCCGGCCACCCATGCGGCGCGTCCCGCGTCGGGCATGACGGCGGTGTCGCCCGTGGCCAGTCCCGCCAGTGGCCGTCCGACCATGCACGCGGCGACGACGTGCCCGAAGTCGTACCGGTAGGCCCGCTCGGGGCCGAAGGCCAGGCGGCGTACCGCCGAGTGGCTGCCGTCCGCGCCGATGAGCAGGTCGGAGCGGATCTCGGTGGCGTCGTCGAGGGTGGTCAGCACATGGTCGGGGGCCTGGCGGACACGTACCGGTGAGCGGCCGTACCGTATCGGGACGCCGTCGGGCAGGCGGTCGTGGAGCGCGGCCTCGATGTCACCGCGTAGCAGCGTCAGGGAGCGGCGGCGCGAGTCGGCGGGCAGGCGCATGCCCGGCAGCGTGCGCCCGTGGCGGTCGATCTCGAACCACCGGCTGTCCGGGCCGAGACGGTCCCGCAACCGGTCGGTCACCCCCAGGCGGCGTGCCGCACGGTAGCCGTCACCGCGGAAGAAGACCAGGTAACCGCCTCTGCGGCGGGCCGGGGCCCGCTCGACGATCGTCGCGTCCCAGCCGGCGGCGCGCAGAGCCAGCGCCGCGGCCGTACCGGCTATGCCGGCACCGATGATGAGGGCGTGCGGGCGGGCCGTGGGAGCAGGCATGGGACTGTGGACCTCGGGCGTCGGGGATTGTGGTCTTCTGGCGTCGGGGCGGCCGGACGGGCGGGACGCCGGGCTCAGTCCGTACGGAGCCGGGCCTGACCGGCGGCGTGACCGGCGGTGAGCGGCTGCTGCCGGCCGGAAGCCGCCGCGTGCCCTGCCGGAGCGCCCGCCACCGGAGCGCCGGCCTCCGCGTCCGCCGCGTCCGCCGTACCCGTCACATCCGCCGTGGCCGCTCGCGCGGCGGCCGCGTCGACCAGGGAACGCAGCGCCGTGGTGAACTCCGAGGGCACGGCCAGCTGATCGAGCAGGCCGTGGGCCTGCCGGTGCAGGCCGTCACGTACCGCGAGCGTCGCGGCCTGCACGGCGGGGTCCAGGAGCATGGCCTTGATCTCGGCCCGGCCGTCGGGGCTGTCGGCCGCCTCCCGCACGAGCCGGAGGGCCCGCTGCCGTTCGTCGCCGGAGAGCCGGCGCAGGGCGCACACCAGGCGGTAGGTGGCGGTGCCGTTACGGATGTCCTCCTCCCGCTCGTCGCGCAGGTCCTCCTCGTCGTTGCGGAACTGCAGGAGCGTGCCGACCACGTGTCCGAACGTCCGCCACGCCCCGACCGCCGCGTCGTCACAGCCGGCGATCCGCGCGGTCATACCGCAGGCCATGGCGTACGAGGAGCCGCTCTTGTGCTCGTACGTCGTGAGTACGGTCTGCGGGTCGGCCGTCGCCGCGGTGTTGAGCAGGTCCCTGATCTGGCCGTCGTTGGTCAGGGTCCAGCCGTCGAGATAGTCACTGACCAGGCGTTCGCGCAGGGCGGCGGGGAGGTCGAGGGCGGCGAGGGCACGCAGCGGCAGCCCGTGGCCGCATTCGAGCGCGGCCATGAGGGCGGGCCCGGTGCCGACCCCGTACATCGCGGCGCCCGCGTCCCCGTCCGCGATGTCGTCGAAGGCGTTGGCCGCCCGCCACCACAGTGCGTGGGCGGCGGCAACGGGCACGGCGGGCTCCGGGACGCCGGTGATGGCCGCGTGGGTCAGCAGCGGCAGCGCGGTCTCGTTCCGCTCGTGACGGCCGTGCTCGATCACCTGCCGCACGGCGGTGCGCAGCGGTCCGCAGGCGTCCGGATAGTCGGCCAACTGCCGGTCGATGAAGGCGGCGACTTCCGGCAGCAGTCGGGCGATCACGTCGTCGGCCCGTGCCGTCGTGCTGGACATGCGTACCTCCGGTGGGACGAACTCAGAAGGTGCTGCTCCGTCAACTGGGCTGGTTCGGTTCCACGTTCGGCTACCCGGGTCCTCCTGGCTCATGCGCGGCGGCCCTGCCGCCCCGCTTCGGGTCCTCGATGCCGCCCACCGGCGGTACGCCGACGGAAGGGAGGCGGCCGCAGATCCACCACTGCTTCGGCGACGAGCAGAGTCTGGTCCTGGTCGCCATCGACCAACAGGCCGTCACCGAACGCGCTGCGGCAACGCACTGTGCTGGACGGCCTGGCCGGCACCGAGGCACTGACGGGAGTGGTGCGACGAGGCGGCGGGCCGGCAGAGCACGGCGGCCTAGGCCGGAAGCCGGAAGGCCAGCGCCGCCGCGCCGGCGGAGACGGCTGCGATGGCCGTGGCCGTGAGGGCGAAGGCGGTGGCGGAGGCCGCTCCGGAGTCCACGAGTCCGTAATAGATGAGCCCGAGGAGGCAGACGCCGACCGCGGCGGCTGTCTGCTGGACGGTGGAGACCACGCCGGACGCCGAGCCCGCGAAACGTTCCGGCGCGGTGCGCAGCGTCGCGGTGAGGGCCGGAGTGATGAACAGCCCCTGGCCCGCGCCGACGACGGCCAGTGAGCACAGCAGCCAAGCCGACTGCCCGGCCAGAGCACTGCCGGCGGCTGCCGCGTACCCGAGGGCGGCCGCGCAACCGCCCCAGACGAGCAGGTGCCGCGAACTCACCGCGCGCAGCCGCGGGACGAGCAACGACAGCACGGCGAAGAGACCGGCCAGGGGCAGCATCGCGCTGCCCGCCTCCATCGGCTCCCAGCCCAGGCCCTGTTGCAGATGAAGCCCGAGGACGAGGAAGAAGGCGTTCAGGCCGCTGTTGAACAGGGCGATCAGCAGCAGGCCGGTGGGAAAACGGCCCGCCAGGAGGGCGGGTGGCAGCAGCGGCGCCCGGTTCCGGCACTGGGCCCGGCGTTCGTGGAACGCGAAGGCGGTGCCCGCCGGCACGGAGAGGCCCAGGCACACCCAGACCCACCAGGGCCAGCCCAGATCCCGGCCGAACGCCGGCGGTACGGAGAAGGCCGCCAGCGCCACGGCGCCGAGCAGCAGCCCCGTACCGTCCAGGCTCATCCGCCCGCGTCCGCCCCGTACGGCCACGAAGGGCAGCGCGCACAGGGCCGCCAGCCCGATCGGGACGTTCACCCAGAACACCGAACGCCAGCCCAGGCCGAACACATCGGCGCCGATCAGCCAACCCCCCAGCAACTGCCCGGACACCGCCCCCAGCCCCATGACGGCTCCGGCCGCTGCGAAAGCCGCCCGCTGCTCGCGCTCTCGGAACAGGGTGCGGGCGGCGCTGTAGACCTGCGGTACGAGCAGTGCCGTACCCGCGCCCTGTACCAGCCGGGCCACGACGAGCGCTGTAGCGGTGGGTGCCAGCGCGCACGCCACCGAGGCGATGACGAACACGGTCATGCCCACCGCGAAGACGCGGAAGATGCCGTACATGTCGCCGAGGCGGCCGCCCGTGATCAGGCCCAGTGCGTAGACGAGCTGGTAACCGGCCAGCACCATCTGCTGCTGGCCGTCACCGGCGCCGAGGTCGCGGGAGAAGGACGGGACGGCCACGACGACGATGAACACATCCAGGTTGGCCAGCAGCGTCCCGCACAGCATGACCGCGAGCGCGGCCCAGCGCCGCGCGCCGGGGACGGGTGGGGGTGATGGTGGGCGTGGGGGTGATGGCGAAGACGGGGGCGGCTCGGATGTGAGCGGTTCCGTCCCGGGCCCCTGCGGCCCGCACTCCCCCGCCCTGAAGCCTTTTGTCCCGGAACCTTCCGTTCCGGTCTCTTCCGTTCCGGCCCCTTCCGTCTCGGACGGCCCGGTCGTCGGTGATCGCTCCGTCATGCTCCCAGCCTGGCCCATCGCACCGAGGAAACGGCGGATCTCACCGCCCGGGCTCCGTCTACCCGGGCGGACCGGCAACAGTCGAAGCAGTACGGCAGCAGCCGGAGCGGACCGGCAGCAGTCGTAGCGGTGCGGCGGACGCCGCATCCGGCCGGTCCGACCGCCCCTTCCCTGGCCGGACCAGCCCCGCCATGCCCGTCAGTCCCCCGCCTCCGCCAGGCGCCGCAGCAGCGGTTCGACCTCGGCGAGTTGGCGGATCTCGTCGGGCCGCAGCGCGACGAGGCGCTTGGCCAGCACCTCGGCCTCGCCGCGTGCGACGTCGGCGAGCGCGGTCGCGCCGCGTTCGGTGGCCAGGACGCGGCTCGCCCTTCCGTCCGCGGGGTCGGGTTCGCGGCGGATCAGACCGGCGGTCTCCAGCCCCAGCACGGCCGCGGTGGCGGTCGGCTGGGAGCAGGGGACCCAGGCGGCGATCTCTCCGATCCGGGAGGGGCCACGCTGCGTCAGCATGGCCAGGACGGCGAGTTGGGTCGGCTGGATGCCGCCCGCGGCGGCGGCCCTGCGCAGGCTGCGCGTCAGCCGGTGCAGGGAGATCACCAGTTGGAGTGCCGCATCGTCACCGATTGTCATCGCTCAGCCCATCCCGCCGCCCGGTTCGGGTCAGGAAAGGGTAAGGCGGGGCCGGTAGATGTCCAACCACAGGGCCAGGTCCAGGGTCTTTTCGAGGCCCTTCCGGGACGCCTGGGTGATCTGCGGCGCGGCGTGGTCGACGGCCCGCTTGAGCCAGGCGCGGTCGACGATCTCGAAGACCGGGTGCGAGGAGCTCGACAGGAGGTCCTTGGCGTGCTGCTGGAGCGCGACCGCGTACTTGGGGTCCTGCGTCGACGGGTACGGGCTCTTGACCCGGTCGTACACCGACTTCGGCAGGACGTCGGCGGTGGCCTCGCGCAGCAGGCTCTTCTCGCGGCCGTCGAAGGACTTCAGCGCCCACGGCGTGTTGTAGACGTACTCCACCAGCCGGTGGTCGCAGAACGGCACCCGCACCTCCAGGCCGACGGCCATGCTCGCGCGGTCCTTGCGGTCGAGCAGGATGCGCACGAACCGGGTCAGGTGCAGGTAGCAGATCTTGCGCATCCGGTACTCGAAGTCGCTCTCCCCGTCGAGGCGCTGTACGTCCTTGATCGCGGTCCGGTAGCCGTCCTGCACGTACGAGCGCAGGTCGAGGGAGTCGGCGAGTGCGGGGACGAGGATGTCGCCGTCGTCGCCGAAGTGCTCGGCGACGCGCACCAGCCAGGGGAACGTCTCGGCGCGGCGGGCCTCCTCGTCGAAGAACTGCTTGTAACCGCCGAACACCTCGTCGGCCGACTCCCCGGAGAGGGCGACGGTCGAGTGCTGCCGGATCGCCTTGAAGAGGAGGTAGAGCGAGGCGTCCATGTCGCCGAAGCCCATGGGTATGTCGCGCGCCCGGATGACCTTCGCGCGCACCTCGGGGTCGGCGAGGGCGTCCGAGTCCAGGACGATGTCCTGGTGGTCGGTGCCGGAGAGGCGGGCCACGTCGTGCACGTACGGCGTGTCGGGGGTGGCGCGCAGGTCGTCGGCCACGAAGTGTTCGGTCTGGCCGACGAAGTCGACGGCGAAGCTGCGTACGGTCTCCCCCACGTCGCCCAGTTGACGGGCGGCCAGCGCGGTCATGGCGGAGGAGTCGAGGCCGCCGGAGAGCAGGGTGCACCGGGGGACGTCGGAGATGAGCTGGCGGCGGACGATGTCGTCGAGCAGCGTACGCACGTGGGCCACGGAGGTGTCCCGGTCGTCCTCGTGGGCGCGGGCCTCCAGCGACCAGTACACGTGCCGGCGCAGGCCGCCGCGGTCGACGGTGACGACCGTGCCGGGTTCGACCTCGTACATGCCGTCCCACACGGCGTGGCCGGGCGTCTTGACGAAGGCGAAGAGTTCGCGGACGCCGTCGAGGCCGACGCTGCGGTCGGCGAGCGGGTTGGCGAGGATCGCCTTGGGCTCGGAGCCGAACAGCACGCCGTCGGACGTCTCGTAGTAGTAGAACGGCTTGATGCCCATCCGGTCGCGGACCATGACGAGCCGCTGGCGCTGCTCGTCCCAGACGGCGAACGCGTACATGCCGTTCAGCCGCTCGGCGACCGCCTCGCCCCATTCGAGGTAGCCGCGCAGCACGACCTCGGTGTCGGATTCGGTGCTGAACCGGTGTCCTCGGGAGGTGAGTTCCTCGCGCAGTTCGCGGAAGTTGTACGCCTCGCCGGAGTAGACGATGGCCACCGGGCTGCCGTCCGCCTTCTGCGCGGTCATCGGCTGGCGCCCGCCCGGCAGGTCGATGATCGCGAGGCGGCGGTGGCCGAGAGCGGCCGGTCCCTGCACCCATGTACCGCGGTCGTCGGGCCCGCGGCAGGACATCGTCTCCGTCATCGCGTCGACGGTCTCCTGCTCGGAACGCAGGTCACGATCGAAGGAAATCCAGCCGGTGATGCCACACATGCCATGTCCTCCTGTGTCCGGCCCGGGAGGCGGTCCGCCCGGCAGCGGCCAGCCGTGCGCGGGCACGGCGGAGCCCGGCGGCGCTACGCCCTCGCGGGTCAGTTGTATCGAGCACCTATATAACGAGGGTGTTCCTCGCGATGCCGCTCCGTCAACCTGCCCGTAACACAGGGCGACCCGCCCAACGCAACCCGCCGCCCGGCGACTTGAGGGCTCGACACGGGTTCTGATCTGCGGGTTCGGTGGGTGGGGCGGACCGGGGAGGGCCCGGCGGATGAACCGCTGCTTACGACAATGTGGGGAAGGCTTTACCCGGGGCGCGCGGCACGGCCGGCGCGTGTCGGGGCATGGGCCGAGCCCGGGTTGGGGACGGGTGGGCGTGACGGCAGGCGACGGGTGATGCGGCGTACGCCGAACCCAACGGCATGGTTGGGCGTGGGGCGCAGCCATACCTGGCGGCGTGCGTGGTCGCGACGGCGGCCGACCGGTATCCCGGCATGGGCAGCCGTGACCGCACAAGCAGCCGCGACGGCATCGTTCCGGCGCCGCCCGGGCCCGCTACCTGCGGAAGACGTGCAGCGCCCTGCCCAGCACACCCCCCACCCGGCGGATGAAGCCGCGCCGGCGCCGGGGCAGGGTGATGTCGCCGGCGGCCCGCCAGTCGGCCGCCTGCGCCACCATCGCGGTCAGGCTCCGGTAGAAGGCCGAGGACCGGTCGGCCCCGTCCAGGTCGGCCCACGTCAGTATGTGCGAGAGGACGCCGTCGTACTCGTGGTACGGGCGGGCCCGCATGTGGTCGGTGAGCTTGGTCCGTATCGTCCGCTGCCGCTCGGGCGTCAGCCGGGAGGAGGGCAGTTCGTCCAGCAGCCGCCGCACATTGCCGACGACCAGGTCCACGAAGGCGTCGCGGCGCCGTGCGTCCACCCGCCCCAACCGGGCGTTCTGGTGGTCCTCCTCACGCCCGGGTGTCTCGGTCCCCACCCGGGCGTCCTCCGCCTCGGACAGCCGTGGCACCCGGAAGTTCAGCATCCGGGAGTCGTACGCCTGGTTGACCGCGACGTGGGTCAGCTCGTGGACCAGCACCGCTAGGTGATCGCTGCGCGACATGCCCGGCGGGTAGTCGTAGGAGACGGCGTAGCGCCCCTGGCCGAGGTCGCGCGTGTTGCCGCCGCCCGCGCCCGCCGTCCGATCGAAGCCCGCCCGGTTGACGTGGCCGAGCAGTTCCCCGAGCAGGCGCTGGACGTACGGGTCGCGGGTCTCCCGGGCGTAGTCGTGCAGCAGTTGCCGGTCCTGTGCCGTCGAGTCGTCCGCCACGATGCCCTCCGCTCGATGTGGCCTGGGGTGCGGTGGGCGGCCGCGCCGGCGTGCGGTGCCGCAGCCGTCGCACCGCACCGGTGGCGCGGTGACGCGTGCTCACGCGCCAGTCTGCTGAGTCCCGGCCGCCGCGCGGTATACGTAAACCCGCCTCACCACCTGCCTCTGCCCCACCCCCGGCCACATCTCCCCTGCCCCGTTGCTCCCTGTCCCCGTGTCCCACCTCCCCGTACCCCGGCTCCCCCGTGCCGGGTCCCCCGTGTCCCACCTGGCGGTGGTCAGACGCCCGTGCTGCCGTCGATGCGCTCCCGTATGAGGTCGGCGTGACCGCAGTGGCGGGCGTACTCGGCGATCATGTGGGAGTAGATCCAGCGCAGGCTGACCTCGCTGCCCCGGAACAGGCCGGTGTCCTCCAGCGCGTGGGCGGCGCAGTTCTCCCGGGCACGCTCCATCTCGTCCTGCCATATGAGGCGGGACTTCGCGTACGTGGCGTCCTCGTCGAGCCCGAAGCCGCGGTCGGCGGGCTGTACGTCAGCGTCCGAGCTGAAGATCACGGGGGCGTCCTCCCCGGTCAGGACCCTGCGGAACCAGGTCCGCTCGACCTCCGCCATGTGCTGGACGAGGCCGAGCAGGGTGAGCGGCGAGGGCTCCGCCGACGCTTCACGGAGCTGCTCTTCCGTCAGGCCGTCGCACTTCTGGGCGAGGGTGGCGCGGTAGAAGTCGAGCCAGCTCTCCAAGGTGGTCCGCTCATCGGCGACCACGGGCGGGAAGGTGCGGTCAGGTGTGCTCATGTCCGTCAAGAAGGTACGTCCAGGTGTGCTCATGTGCGTCATGGTGGCACGAGGGTCTGACAACGCCGCTGGCCTGGGCGTCTACGCACCCCGCCGCGATCGCTCGCAGCGCCGTCGGGTGCCGCTGGTACACGGCCCGCCCCTCGGCGGTCAGCGCCAGCCGATCAGTACACCGTGCCGGGCCCCGAACCCACGGCGCACGATCCGCTGCCGGGCGACAGACACCGAGAGACCGGACACGAGGACGGCGTTGGCCTGCGCGATGGCCACCGCGGCGGCGGAACGCACAGAAGCGTTTCAGCCATCCACAGCATTTCAGTCAGCCGCCGGAGTCGGCAGAGGCAGTTCGGTCCACACCGTTTTGCCGTCCCGGGTGTGGCGGGCGCCCCAGCGGTCGGTGAGTTGGGCGACCAGGAGGAGGCCGCGGCCGCCCTCGTCCGTGCTGTGCGCGCGTCTGAGGTGGGGGGCGGTGCTGCTGGGGTCGGAGACCTCGCAGATCAGCGAACGGTCGCGGATGAGCCGCAGGGTGATCGGGGTGCCGCCGTACCGGTAGGCGTTGGTGACCAGTTCGCTCACCACCAGCTCGGCGGTGAACGCCAGCTCCTCCAGGCCCCACGCGGTCAGTTTGGCGGCCGTGACCTCGCGCGCCTCCGCCGCGGCGGTCGGTTCGGCTTGCAGTTCCCAGGAAGCGACGCTCTCCGGTGGCAGCGCGCGCGTACGGGCGACGAGCAGCGCGACGTCGTCCCGAGGGTGGACGGGCAGCAGCGCGTCGACCGCCGCCTTGCAGCAATCCTCCAGGCGGCGGGCAGGCCGCTCCAGCGCTTCGCGCAGCAGTGCCAGCCCCTCGTCGAGGTCCCTGTTGCGCACCTCCAGCAGCCCGTCGGTGTAGAGGGCCAGCAGGCTGCCCTCGGTGAGTTCGAGCTCGACGGACTCGAACGGCAGGCCGCCCAGTCCGAGCGGCGGCCCCGCGGGCAGGTCGGGGAGGCTCATGTGCCCGTCGGGGTCCACCACGGCGGGCGGTACGTGGCCCGCGCGGGCGATGTTGCAGCGGCGGGACACCGGGTCGTACACGGCGTACAGGCAGGTCGCGCCGATGACCTGCGGACTCTCCGGGCCGCCGCCGGCCGACTCCTGCTCCTCGGCGAGGCGGTTGACGAGGTCGTCCAGGTGGGAGAGCACTTCGTCGGGTGCGAGGTCGAGGTTGGCCAGCGTGTGCACCGCCGTACGCAGCCGGCCCATCGTGGCCGCGGCGTGCAGTCCGTGCCCGACGACGTCGCCGACGACCAGGGCGACGCGGGCACTGGAGACCGGGATGACGTCGAACCAGTCGCCTCCGACGCCGGCCGCCGGGTCGGCGGGGAGGTAGCGGTGGGCGACCTCGACGGCCAGCTGTTCGGGCAGTTCGCGTGGCAGCAGGCTGCGTTGCAGGGTCAGTGCCCCGTAGTGCTCCTGGGTGTAGCGGCGGGCGTTGTCGATGCAGATGGCGGCGCGGGAGACGAACTCCTGGGCCAGTACGAGGTCGTCCTGCTCGAACGCCTGCGGCCGTTCGGCCCGCCAGAAGCTCACCAGGCCGAGCACCAGGCCGCGGGCGGCCAGCGGCACCACGATCAGGGAGTGGGCGCCCAGGCTCAGGGCCCGTTGCGAGCGTTCAGGGTCCTGGATGTACCAGCCGGTGCTGTGGGCCAGGTCCGGTTCGAGGATGGGCTGCTGCGCGGTGAGGCACTGGGCCTGGGGCGTACCGGGGGCGAAGCGGAACACCTCGCCCTCCGGGTACATCACGTCCAGCCCTTCCGGTACGACGGACCGTACGGCCGTACGGTGCACCGGCACGTACGTCCCCCGGGTGGGGTCCTGGCCGCGGGTGACCGGCTCCAGCAGGTCCACGGAGACGGCGTCGGCGAGGTCGGGGACCGCGACCTCGGCGAGTTCCCGGGCGGTCTGCGTCACGTCCAGTGTGGTCCCGATGCGCGCGCTCGCCCGGTTGAGCACCGCGAGCCGGTGCTGGGCCCGGTGCCGGTCGGTGACGTCTTCCACCATTTGGGTGACGCCGAGCACCGCGCCGGAGGCGTTCCGCATCCGGAACGCGGACACCGACACCACCCGTTCGTGGCCGGGATCGGCCCGCAGGCGGCAGGACTGCTCGGTGAAGATCAGCGGTTCGCCCGTCTCCAGCACCCTGCGCAGCCGCTCCTCGATGGTGGCCACGTCCGGGTCGATCAGGAAGTCCGCCATCCGCAGGCCCCGGTGTGCCGCGGCCGGGCGCCGGCTGATGCCCGCGATGGCCCGGTTGATGCGGAGGATGCTCAGGTCGGGGGCGTGCACGGCCAGGCCGATCGGTGAACGCCGGAACAGGCCGTCCAGGACCGAGCGGTCGATCTCCCACTGGGCGACCTCGGCCGCGGGCGCGGCGACGACGAACCACTCGTACCGGGAGCCGCCCCGGGCGACGGGGCGGACCCGCAGGCCCAGCTCGACGCGCTGCCCGTCGCGGTGCCGCACCGGCAGGAGTCCTGACCAGCCCGCTTCGCGCCGCGCCACCGCGACGGCCTCCGTGGCGGCGGTCCGGCCCTCTTCGTGGAGCAGGCAGGCGTCCGCCCGCTGCCCGAGCACCTCCCGCGCCGGATGGCCGAGAAGGGCTTCGGCGCGCTCGCTCCAGCCCACGACGGTGCCCTCGTCGTCGAGCACCGCCGAAGCGGCCCGGCTCAGCGCAAACGGGTCCTCCGGCCGCTCGGTGAACTCCGGCACCGGTGCGTCCATCGCTTCGCCCCTTCGACTCGCCGACCGGGCCCTGCGCCGTCATCCCTACGGCGACTCCTCAGGGTGACCCCGAGACCATGGTTTGAGCAGCTGAGCCCAGTATCGTTTCGGCCCGCCCGCCCCGCGCCCCGGGCGGCGAGCGGGACGCCGGTTCACTCGGCCGAGTGGGTGGCGGGGCGGTGGCGGACGTCGGCGGGTGCGGCCCGCGGGGCCGGCCGGTCCGGGCCGTACCCGCCGCTTATTCAGGGGCCGTGCCGCGACGGGCACGGTGCGCCGCGACGTCGAGGCGGTTGCCGCACAACGCCGGCGTGCAGTAACGCCGCCGGCCCGCCTTGCTCGTGTCGACGAACATCCCGTCGCACGTGGGCGCGGCGCAGGGCGGATGCGGTCGTGGGACAGGGTGCGCAGGACGCCCAGCAGGCCGGCGCCGGTCACCGCGGCCAGTTCGTCGGCGAGCGAGGAGCGGGGTCCGGTACCGGCATACCACTGCCATCGGCCGTCCGCGTCGCGCTCCATGGACACCTGCAGGGCCGCCCGTCCGAGCAGCGCGTTGGCACCGTCGGCGACGCGGTCCTCGCTGCCGGACTCCAGGAGTGCCCGCAGTTCCCGGCGCAGCGCGAGGACGTGTTCCAGGTCCTCCCCGGCCGGACGGCCTGCCATCAGCCGATGTCCGAGGCGGCCGTCGCTGCCTACTGCGCCCCTGGGCGGGATTCGAGGGCCGGCAGCGCTGGGTGGACCAGGTCTGCGCCGTCCGCCACGAGGACACCCGCGACGTCGTGGCGCGGCTGGGCGAGGTCACGACGCCCACCCTCGTGCTGTGGGGTGCCGAGGACCAGTGGCTGCCGCCCGCCACCGGCGACCGGCTCGCCGCCGCCGTACCCGATTGCCGGCGCGGGCCACGTCTCGCCCGAGGACCGGCCCACGGAGACGGCCGAGGCCCTGGTGGAGTTCTTCGCGCGGACGGGAGGGAGGGTGAAGGGGAGGCGGCACGGCCGGAGGTCGGCCGACGCCGGTAGGCCGACGCCGGTAGGCCGACGCCGGTAGGCCGACGGCAGAGGGCAGTAGGCAGGAGGCAGTGGCCGACCGGTGTCGTGATCTGTGCGGAACAGCCGCTCCTGACAGGGCCCACCCGGCAGGATGAGGCCCATGAAGATGGCTGACTTGGGCGCCGTCGCCGCTCTGCTCCTGGTGCCCGTCACGCTCGTGGCGGCGTGGTGGGGCAAGCGCGGCGCCGAACGGGCGGCTCGGGCCGCGGTCGTGGCGGGGCGGCACCAGGCCGACGCGTCCGTGGAGGCCGTACGGACGCAGGGGCGCGACGAGGACGAGCGGTGGCGGCGTGGCGCGCTCGGTGCGGCGTGCGCTGAGTTCCTCCGTGCCGCCGGTGCCCTGGTGCGGACGGTCGAGCGGCTGCCGGGTGTCGGCCACGGTCAGCGGGAAGCGCTCCTCGCCGACCACGCCATGGCGGTGGAGGACGCTTACGCCCCGCTGGAGCTCATCGCCCCGCCCGTGCTGCTGGCCCCGGCCGAGCGCCTTCGGTCGCAGTGCCGGTATCTGGGGCGCCTGGCCGTCGACCGGGCGGTGCTGCGTGCCGCGCTGGAGGCGCTGGAAGGCGGTTGGTGTCCCGGTGACCCGGAGGACTGCGAAGACGACCGCCACGGCGCGGCATGGACGGCGTGGACCATCCTTCAGGGGTGGCCCGACCAGGACGAGGAGGAGAGGTGGGAGGGCCGGGGCCTGCTGGAGTACTGCCTTGCGGAGAGCCGTGCCCTCTCCGGCGAGGAGGCGGCTCGGGTTGTCGCGCTCGCCGACCGCCGCCCCGCTGCCTGGTCCCGCATGATCGGGGGTCTGGTCCGGGATCCGCTCATCGAGCAGGCCGAGTCGGCCCGTGAAGCCTTCATCGCCACGGTGCGGGAGACCGCGTTCCTGAACGACGCGTCGTTCAGCGGCGCCTTCCCCCCTCCAGCCGCAGCACCGTCACCGAGTACGCCGGGAAGGTGTGGGTGAAGCGCGCGCCGAGGCCGCTGAGCGGAACGGAGCGGGGTGTCACCGCGGTGGGGGCGGTGAGTGTGTTGGTGGCTTCCGGGCCGGGGCCGGTGAGGATTTCGGCCCGGCCGGTGGTCGCGATGTCCGGTATGCCGTCGACCCGTACGGGGGTGGTACGCGGCGTGCCGCCGGTGTTGACGACGGCGATGTACAGCCGTCCGGTGTGGCGTTCGCGCGTGGTGACGGCGCTCAGGCCCGGCAGGGCGCGGGTCCTGGTGGGCAGGACAGTGTCGCCCCGGTGGGTGCGCAGCAGTTGCTGTGCGTAGGAGCTGGGTGAGTGGTAGCTGGTCAGGCCGTCGTAGGCGATGAGGTTGGTGGCCCAGGTGTTGTCGCGTACGTGGCTGAACAGGGGCGCGTAGCACTCCATCACCACATGGTCGCTGTTGCGGATGATGCCGGTGAGCCAGGCGGCGTCGCCGAGCGCGGCCCGCAGGTTGGGGGTGGGACGTCCTTCCTGCGCCGCCCACTCGCCCACGAAGACCTTCGGGGTGGCACGGTCGCGCCGGTCGTAGAAGTGCGCGCCGGCCGCGAAGGCGGCGGGTGAACGGTAGTAGTGCTCGTCGATGAGGTCGCAGGGGCGGCTGCGGACGGGGGTGGTCGCGATGAGTTCCAGGTGGGGGTGGGTGCGGGTGAGGGCGTCGTGGAAGGCCGCGTAGCGCTCCTCGTAGGAGCCGGAGGTGTCGAACCAGTCCTCGTTGCCGATCTCCACGTACCTGAGCGGGTACGGCGCCGGGTGGCCGTCGGCGGCGCGCCGGGCGCCCCAGGGGGAGGTGGCGGGCCCGGTGACGTACTCGATCTGGTCGAGCGCGTCCTGGATGAAGGGGCGCAGGGCGTCGCCGGTGGCGTGTTCGCCCTTGAGCGAGTAGCCCGCGTACACGCACAGCACCGGCTCGCAGTCCAGGTCCTCGGCCATCTGGAGGTACTCGGGCAAGCCGAGTCCGTCGGTGGACCAGTAGCCCCAGGCGGAGTTGCGGTGGCCTGGGCGCTGTTCGACGGGGCCGATGGTCTTCTTCCAGTCGAAGCGGTCGGCGATGACGTCGCCTTCGAGATAGTTGCCGCCGGGGAAGCGCAGGAAGGCGGGGCGCAGCGCGGCGAGTGCGGCCATCAGGTCGGGCCGCAGGCCGTTGGGGCGGTCGCGGTGGGTGGGCGGGAAGAGGGAGACCTGGGAGAGCCACAGGGTGCCGGTGGTGCCGGTGGTGCCCGCGGTGGTCACCGTCAGGCGCGCGTCGGTGGTGTGCGGGGCGGTGGGCGGGGTGCGCAGGGTCAGGTCGCAGCGGTGCCAGTCGTGGCCGGGGGCCGGGGCGGCGGCCCGCGCGTACACGGTGCCGTCGGTGCCGGTGAGGGCGAGGGTGAGCGGCCCGGTGGTGCCGTCGGCCTTGGCGAAGTACGAGGCGCGGTAGGTGGTGGCGGGGCGTACGGGGATGCCCCAGTACCCGTCGTTGGCCGTGCCGGAGCCGGGGCCGCGCACGGTGATCCGCAGGGACCGGGTGAGCGCTTCGTTGAGCGGTGCGGTGGGGTCCAGGGCGATCGTGGCGCCGCCCAGCGGGCTCCAGTGCAGCGGGGTGCGCGGGTCGGCCATGAAGCTGCGGTTGTTGACGAGTTCGGCGTACAGACCGCCTTCGCCGCTGTGGTTGATGTCCTCGAAGAAGATGCCGCCGAGCCGGGGCGGGACGACGGGGCCCGGCCGCCGGGCGTCGACGGCCAGCAGTGGTGTGGTGTCCCGTTCCGGTGCGCCGGCCAGCCGGGCCACCTGCGCGCCGGTCAGCGCGGTGTCGTAGCAGCGTACGTCGTCGACGCCGCCCTGGAAGTGGTCCGCCTCGGCGCCGGCGAACAGACCGCGTCCGACGGTGGTGGCGCCGGTGGCCCGCCAGCCACCCGGGGCGGGCACCTCGCCTTCCGGTACGCCGTCGACGTACAGCCGTAAGACGCCTGCCGCGGCGTCGTCGACGCCCGCCAGGTGGTACCAGCGCCCCGGTTCGGGGGCGGATCCCGCGCCGGCGACCGCGGCGGCGCCGTTGGCGTCGGCGGCGTCCCTGGGCAGGCGGGTGAAGGCGAAGGCCTGGGTGTCGTCGCGGAATTGCAGGTAGCAGGCGCTGACGGCGGTGCCGTCGATGGCGACGGCGGTGCGGTAGCCGCCGGTCGCGGTGAGGCGGACGCGGGCGGTCACGGTGAAGCCGTGGGAGGTGTCAACGGCGGGTCCGGCGGCGGTGGCGCAGGCCCGTCCGGCCAGGGCGAGACCCGGTCCGGTGTGTCCGCTGCCCCAGGCGGCGCCGCCGCGCAGGGTGAGGGTGCGGCCGTGGCCGGAGCTGTCGGCCGCGGTGGTGCCGTGTCCCTCGCCGAAGTCCCAGTGGGCGGCGGGGGCGGGCAGCTCGGGCCCGGGGGCCGCGGCGGCGGGCGGCGCTGCGCCGGTGCGCAGGGCTTCGGTCAGGGCCGTGGCGCCCAGTGCGGCGATCACGGCTCTTCGTCCGGGCCCGTCCGGGACCGGTTCCGGACGGAGGTGCTCAGTCACCATGGGATCCCTCTCCCCTCGACCACGTTCGGCCTGTTGCCGCATTTACTGTTCGGTATCTCGAACGCCGTACGGGATGCCGCGCATCTAGCGAGGGAGGATGCGCCCCGGCCCGCGCCGCGTCAACACCCGGCGCAGCGGCAGCACCTGACCCGATCCGGTGAACGGCGGCGATCCCCCGCGCGCCCATTGACACCGTCCGACGGCGCTCATTACGGTCACGCCACCATTTCGGACGCGTGACGAAATATCGAACACGATGGAGGGTCATCTCCCGTGCGCATCACCGGTATCAGCACGCACGTCGTCGGCACCCCCTGGCGCAACCTCACCTACGTACAGGTCCACACCGACGAAGGCCTCACCGGCGTCGGCGAGACCCGGATGCTGGGCCGCACCGACGCCCTCCTCGGCTATCTGCGCGAGGCGGCGGAACACCACGTCACCGGCTCCGACCCGTTCGCGGTCGAGGACCTGGTGCGGCGCATGAAGTACGGCGATTACGGGCGCGCCGGGGAAATCGTCATGTCCGGCATCGCGTGCGTGGAGACGGCGTGCTGGGACATCAAGGGCAAGGCGCTCGGCGTGCCGGTCTGGCAGCTCCTCGGCGGCCGGGTGCGGGAGCGCGTCAAGGCGTACGCCAACGGCTGGTACACCACCGAACGCACCCCGGAGGGGTACCACGCCGCCGCCCGCGCGGTGGTGGACCGCGGGTACCAGGCGCTGAAGATCGACCCGTTCGGCACCGGGCACCTCGAACTCGACCCGGCGGCCACCCGGTACGCCGTCTCGCTCATCGAGGCGGTACGGGACGCGATCGGCCCGGACCGGGAGCTGATGGTGGAGATGCACGGGCGGTTCAGCCCGGCCACCGCCGTACGCCTGGCCCGCGAACTGGCGCCGTTCGACCCGGCGTGGCTGGAGGAACCCGTACCACCGGAGAACCTCGAGGCGCTGGCCAAGGTCGCCGGCAAGGTGGACGCACCGATCGCCACCGGGGAACGCATCCACGACCGGGCCGAGTTCCGCGAGGTGTTCGCGTCACAGGCCGCCGACATCGTCCAGCCGGACGTGGGCCACTTCGGCGGCATTCTGGAGACCCGCAAGCTCGCCGCGACCGCCGAGACGCACTACCTGCTGCTCGCCCCGCACAACGTGGGCGGCGGCGTGCTGACCGCCGCGTCCCTCCAGCTCGCGGGCTGCACCCCCAACTTCAAGATCCTGGAGCACTTCAACGACTTCGCCGACGCCGGGATCAAGCAGGTGGTCAAGGGCGCTCCGGAGGTGGTGGACGGCTACTTCACGCTGCCCGACACGCCCGGTCTGGGCGTCGAACTGGACATCGACGCGGCGGCCGAGTTCCCGCAGCGGCCCGCCCGCTTCGACCTGTGGGCCGAGGGGTGGGAACGGCGCGATCCGGACGCCGGGCCCCGGTGACCGCCGTCGCCGTGCCCGCACGCACCCGCTCGGTCCTCGTCGAACGGCCCGGCAGCCACCGCCTGGTGAGCGCCCCCACCCCGTCCCCCGGCCCGGGCGAGGCGCTGGTGCGGGTGTCGGCGGCGGGGCTGTGCGGCAGCGACCGCGAGGTGTACGACGGCGGACGGCCGGGCCCGTACGTCCGTTACCCCCTCGTCCCCGGCCACGAGTGGTCGGGCACGGTCGCGGCCGTCGGCGACGGCGTGCCGCCCGGGCTGACGGGCCGCAAGGTCGTCGGCGAGAACTTCCGTACCTGCCTGACGTGCGAGCGCTGCCGGGCCGGTGACACCTCGCTGTGTGCCGCCGCGTACGACGAGACGGGCTTCACCCGGCCCGGCGCGTTCGCGGACACCCTGGTCGTACCCGCCCGACTGCTGCACCCGCTGCCCGACGACGCCGACCTCGCGGCCGCTGCACTGCTGGAACCGGCCGCGGTGGCCGCCGCTGCCGCGCTGGCCGCCCGCGCGGTGCCCGGCGACCGCGTCGCGGTCCTGGGCGCGGGCGCCCTCGGACTGCTGGCCGTACGGTTCCTGGCCGCCGTCTCCCCCGCCGAGCTGATCGCCGTCGACCCGCGCCGGGCGCGCGCCGAACAGGCCCTGGCGATGGGCGCGACCGGCAGTTGCTCCCCCGGTGGCGCACCCGGCGGCTTCGACGTGGTGGTCGAGACCGCGGGCGCGCCCGGCACCGCGGCAGCGGCGGCTGAACTCGCGCGCCGGGGCGGCCGGGTGGTCCTGGTCGGGCTGCCGGGGACCGGTGCCCGGGGCCTCGACCCGGCGCGGCTGGTGACCGACCACCTCACCGTATGCGGCGTCTTCGGCGCGCCGTCCGCCGCCTGGACCCATGCGGTACGGGTGTTCGCCACGGGCCTGCTGGATCCGGCGCCCTTGATCACCCACACCTTTCCGCTGGAGCGCTGGGGCGAGGCCGTCGCGCTCGTCGGAAGCGGTGATCCGACGGTGGGGAAGGTCTTGGTGCGCCCGTCGGCGTGAAGGCCTGTGCCCTGACGGTACGTCCGGCCCCTCGAACATCACCCGGCATCCCGAACAAGGAGCCTCATGCCCAAGCCGATACCCCTCTCCCGGCCCCTTCCCTTCCGCCACCCGGCAGACCACGCCCTCGCGCCGCTCGGCCACGCCGCCCCCGCCGACGATCCCGCCGACGCCTCCCCGTACGCGTTCCCCGACGGCGGCACCTGGCGCACCGAAGTGCCGTCCGTGGAGGGGCCGGAGGTGCTGGCCGCGGCCCTAGCGGAGGCCGGGCGGCTCGGTGTGCCCGTCCACCGTGTCAGTCAGGGCAGCGGTGTCTGGATGCTGACCGACACCGAGATCACCGAGATGCTCGACGCCTGCGCCGCGCACGGTACGGAGCTGTGCCTGTTCACCGGGCCGCGCGGCACCTGGGACGTCGGCGGCGGTGCCGGGCCGCGCGCCCGGGGCCAGGAGGCGGTGGCCGGCTGCGTCGAGGACGCGCTGCGCGCCACCGGCCTGGGCGTGCGCTGTCTGCTCGTCGCCGACGAGGGCGTGCTGTGGCTGCTGCACCGGCTGCGCGCGGCCGGCGCCCTGCCCGCCGGGACCACCTTCAAGGTCTCCGCGCTGATCGGGCCGGTCAACCCGGCGTCGTACGAGATCTACGAGCGGCTCGGCGCCGACTCCCTGAACGTGCCCAGCGACCTCACCCTGGACCAGCTCACCCAGATCCGCCGCGTCTCCCGCGCCCCGATGGACTTCTACGTCGAATCCCCCGACGACCTCGGCGGATACGTGCGGATGTACGACGTGGCACAGCTCGTCCGGCGCGGCGCGCCCCTGTACCTGAAGTTCGGGCTCAGCCGCTCCCCCGTGCTGTACCCGTACGGCGCGCAGCTGCGCGCCGCCGCCCTGGACTGCGCGCGCGAACGGGTGCGGCGCGGACGGCTGGTGCTGGACCTGCTGGCCCGGCTCGGCGCCGACGGCCGCATGTCGCCGCCCGGCTCCCGGCTGCCGGGCGAGCTGCGCCGCTTCCCCGTACCGGAGGAGGCCGGGCGACCGGCGCCGTACGGACCCCTCGCCCCCGAGGAGGCCCGGTGACCTCCCCCGTACACATACCCCGCCGTACCGCCGTGGCCGCCGCGCTCGGGCTGGGCCTCGGACTGGCCGGGTGCGGGCAGGAGGCGAAGGGCGGCAGCCGCTACCGGCCGGAGGGCACCGGCGGCACCGTCGGGATCGCCATGCCGACCAAGTCCTCCGAACGGTGGCTGGCCGACGGCCGCCACATGGCCCGGGAGTTCGCGGCCCGGGGCTACCGCACGGATCTCCAGTACGGCGACGACCGGGTGGAGAACCAGGTCGCGCAGCTGGAGAACATGGTCGCCAAAGGGCACCGGCTGCTGGTCGTGGCGGCGATCGACGGCTCGGCGCTCACCGACGTACTGCGCCGTGCCAAGGAGTCCGGGGCCGCGGTGATCTCGTACGACCGCCTGGTGCTCGGCACCCCGGACGTCGATTACTACGCCTCCTTCGACAACGCCCGCGTCGGCCGGCTCCAGGGCCGCTACATCACCGACGCGCTGCGGCTGGACGCCCGCGAGGGCGCGCGGTTCACCATCGAGCTGTTCGCCGGGTCGCCCGACGACAACAACACGCAGTACTTCTGGAACGGCGCGCTGGCCGAACTGCGCCCGTACCTGGACCGCGGACAGCTCGTGGTGCGCAGCGGCCAGACCGCGCTGAACCAGGCGACCACGCTGCGCTGGGACGGCGGTACGGCGCAGAAGCGGATGGACGACCTGCTGAGCAAGCACTACGGCGCCACCCGGCTGGACGCGGTGCTGTCCCCGTACGACGGCATCTCCATCGGCGTCATCTCGGCCCTGAAGAGCGTCGGTTACGGGTCCGCCGGCCCGGCCGTACCCCGTCGTGACCGGGCAGGACGCGGAGCTGGCGTCCGTGAAGTCCATCCTGGCCGGGCAGCAGACGCAGACGGTCTACAAGGACACCCGCAAGCTCGCGCGGCAGGCGGTGCTGATGGGTGACGCCGTACTGCACGGCAGGAAGCCGCAGGTCAACGACGCGAAGACGTACCACAACGGGGCCCGGGTGGTGCCCGCCTACCTCCTCGACCCGGTCAGCGTGGACCGCCGCAACACCCGGATCCTCGTCGAGGAGGGGTACCTGAAGGCCGCTGACCTGGGTGGTGCCCTGTGAGCGGGCCCCGGGACGCGGAAACCGTGCACACGGACGCGCCCGTGCTGGAGATGCGCGGCATCACCAAGACGTTCGGCGGTGTCACCGCGCTGGACGGCGTACGGCTGACCGTCCGTGTCGGGGAGATCCACGCCGTCTGCGGGGAGAACGGCGCGGGCAAGTCGACCCTGATGAAGGTGCTCAGCGGCGTGTACCCGCACGGCAGTTACGCAGGCGAGGTCCGCTTCGACGGCGACCGCTGCGCGTTCCGCGACATCCGGGCCGGCGAGCGCCGCGGCATCGTCATCGTCCACCAGGAACTGGCGCTGGTGCCCTGCCTGTCGGTGGCGGAGAACATTTTCCTCGGCAACGAGCGGGCCCGGCGCGGTGTCATCGGCCGGTACGAGACGCTGCGGCAGGCGTCCGCGCTCCTGGAACGGGTGGGCCTGGCCGAGGACCCGCGCACCCGCGTCGCCGGCCTCGGCGTCGGCAAGCAGCAGCTGGTGGAGATCGCCAAGGCGCTGGCCAAGGACGTCCGGCTGCTCATCCTCGACGAGCCGACCGCCGCGCTCAACGACACCGACAGCGACCACCTCCTGGACCTGGTGCGCCGGCTGCGCGACCAGGGCGTGGCGTGCGTACTGATATCGCACAAACTGGGCGAGATCCGGCAGGTCGCGGACACCGTGACGGTGCTGCGCGACGGGCGCACCGTCGAGACGCTGACCGTACGGGATCGGCCCGGCGACCCGCCGGCCGTCCCCGAGGAGCGCATCATCCGCGCCATGGTCGGCCGCGGCCTGGACCGGCGCTTCCCGCCGCGCACCCGCTACACGGGTCCTGACGCGGGCGAAGCGGCGCTCACCGTCGAAGGATGGACCGTGCACCACCCCGCCGACCAGCGGCGCAAGGTGGTGGACGGCGCGTCCCTGCACGTGCGGCGCGGTGAGATCGTCGGCCTGGCCGGGCTGGTGGGCGCGGGCCGCACCGAACTGGCGATGAGCGTCTTCGGCCGCTCCTACGGGCGGTACGCGGGCGGCACGGTGCGGCTCGGCGGGCGGCCGGTCGTCCTGCGTACCGTGCCGCAGGCGGTGGCGCACGGCCTCGCCTACGTCACGGAGGACCGCAAGACCTACGGCCTGAATCTCCTGGACACCGTGCACCGCAACATCTCGCTGGCCGCGCTGCCCCGGCTGGCCCGGCGCGGGGTGGTCGACCGGCACGCGGAACGGCGGGCGGCCGAGGACTTCCGTACGTCGCTGGGCATCAAGACCCGCACGGTCTTCGAGCGCGTGGGCTGGCTCAGCGGCGGCAACCAGCAGAAAGTCGTGCTGGGCAGGTGGCTGCTGGCCGATCCGGACGTGCTGATCCTCGACGAGCCGACGCGTGGCGTGGACGTGGGCGCCAAGTACGAGATCCACACGGTGATCGGGCAGCTGGCGGCCCGCGGCAAGGCGGTGCTGGTGATCTCCTCCGAACTGCCCGAACTGCTGGGGCTGTGCGACCGGCTGTATGCGATGGCGGCCGGGCGGGTGACCGGCGAACTGGCCCGCGCGCAGGCGTCGCAGGAGGCGCTGATGCGCCTGATGACCACCGAGCCGCCGGGGCCCCAGGAGGCGCCGGGTCCCCCGAGGGCCGTCCCCCTCCCCACCACGGACGAGAGTTGAGGCACCCATGACCACCGCAGTCCGACCGCCCGCCGACCGCCCCGCGGGCCCGCCGTCCGGCGCGGGGTCCGGTCCGTCGGCCGGTGCCCTGCTGTTCCGCGCGCTGCGCGGCAATATGCGGCAGTACGGCATGATCATCGCGCTGGCGGTCATCGTCCTGCTCTTCCAGGTCTGGACCGGCAACGCCCTGCTGCTGCCCAACAACGTCTCCAACATCGTCCAGCAGAACAGCTACATCCTCATCCTCGCCATGGGCATGATGATCGTGATCGTGGCCGGGCACATCGACCTGTCCGTCGGATCACTGGCCGCGTTCGTGGGCGCCGTGGCAGCCGTCCTGATGGTGCAGCACCACGTCCACTGGCCGGCCGCGCTGCTGCTGTGCCTGGTCATCGGCGCGGCGGCCGGCGCCTGGCAGGGATTCTGGATCGCCTACGTCGGCATACCGTCCTTCATCGTCACCCTCGCCGGCATGCTGCTGTTCCGCGGCGCGACCCAGATCGCCCTGGCCGGGCAGTCGCTGTCCCCGTTCCCCGGCGCCTTCCAGAACCTCGCTCAGGGCTTCCTGCCCGAGATGGGGCCGTACACCCGGTACCACAACCCCACCCTCGCGATCGGGCTGCTCGTGGTGGCCGGGATCCTGCTGCGCGAGCGGCGCGACCGGCGGGGCCGGGCCGCCCACGGGCTGGAGGTGCTGCCGCGTTCCCTGTGGCTGCTCAAGTGCGCCGCCATCACGGCGGCCGTCGCGGCCTTCACGCTGACGCTGGCCAGTTACCACGGCGTACCGGTGGTGCTGCTGATCATGTGCGCGCTGCTGCTCGGGCTGGGCTTCGTGATGCGGGACGCGGTCGTCGGCCGTCATGTGTACGCGCTCGGCGGCAACCGCGCGGCGGCCCGCCTCTCCGGCGTCAAGGACGCGCGCGTCACATTCCTGGTCTTCGTCACGATGGGCGTCCTCGCCGCACTGGCCGGCTGCGTCTACGCGGCCCGCCTCAACGCGGGCACCCCGCAGGCGGGCATCAACTTCGAACTGGAGGCCATCGCGGCGGCGTTCATCGGCGGCGCCTCCATGAGCGGCGGCATCGGCACGGTGTTCGGCGCGGTCGTCGGCGCGCTGGTGCTGGGCGTGCTGAACAACGGCATGTCCCTGGTCGGTATCGGCACCGACTACCAGCAGCTCATCAAGGGCCTGGTACTGCTGGCCGCGGTCGGCTTCGACGTCTGGAACAAGCGGCGGACCGGTACGTAGCACCGCCGGCGCGACACACCCGCAGCAGCACGCCGGGGCCCTGCCGTCCGACGGCGGGGCCCCGGCGCGGCGGGCGACCGGCACGGCGGGCGCCCCGGTCCGGCGCTGCGTGCCCGTAGGCCGGTCACGCGGCGGGCAGAGCTGCCCCGCCACCGGCCTCCGCCGCCCCGGCGGCTCCGGCCGTGAGTACGGCGCCGCCCTCGGCGGGCGTCTCGGAGAGCAGGGAGTCGTCCTCGACCCGGGCGCCCGGCAGCCGGTGCCGGGCCGCGACCAGGGCGGTGTCGACGTCGCGGGTGCCGGTGGAGACGCACAGGGTGTAGGCGACGTCGTCCATCCGCTGCCGGACCTCCGGGCTCCCGTCCGCCGCGTTCAGTACGCGCAGCGTCTCGTACTGCTCGACCAGGTCACGCAGTACAGCAGGGTGAGCCAGCAACATCAGGGGCCTCCTCGTTCGCCACTGTCCATGAACAACTGCGCTCCGTGTACCCGGCCGCCCCACCCGTACGCCCCCGACTTTCCCCCGCGCACACACGCCTCACGCAGCCCCGGCACACCGGCCCGCCGAAACCCGCCGCACCGCCCGTCTCACCCCGCGAACTCCGGCTGCGCCAGCCCCCGCCCCGCGTCCGGCACCACCAGCAGCGAACCGCCGAGCGGCGACCTGCCCGGCCCGCCGCGCGCCGTGGTGACGTACAGGTCCGTGAGCCCGGCACCGCCGAACGCGCAGGCCGTGGGACGGCCGGCCGGCATCGGCACGACGCGTTCCAGCTCCCCGCCGGCGCTGTAGTGCCGCACCTGGGCGCCCTCGAACATCGCCACCCACACCCCGCCGTCGGCGTCCACCGTCAGCCCGTCGGGGTAGCCCGCCGTGTCCGCCGGCTCCTCGATCTCCACGAACGGGCGGCGGCCGGCCACCAGCCCGTCGTCCGTGACGTCGAAGACGTCGACGCGCCGCGTGGGAGTGTCGATGTAGTACATCAGGCGACCGTCCGGGCTCCATCCGGTGCCGTTGCTCACCGTGACGTCCGACAGGACCCGGGTGGCGTGGCCGTCCGGCGCGATCCGGGTCAGCGTGCCGCGGCCCGGCGCCTCGTCGTACGCCATGGTGCCCGCCCACAGGGACCCGTCGGGCGCCACGGCCGCGTCGTTGCCCCGGCAGCCCGCCACGGGTTCGCGGCACAGCCATGTGAAGGCGCCCGCCGCGTCGTACGCGCCCACGCCGTCCCGCAGGTTGACCACCAGCCCGCCCCCGGTACGGGGCTTGGCCGCGCCGACGTGCTGCTCGGTGGCCAGGACCGTACGGCGGCCGGTGGCCGGATCGAAGGCGTGGACGCGGGCGGAGAGGATGTCCACCCAGATCAGCCGGCCGGCACGGGCGTCCCACGTGGGCCCCTCGCCGAGCCGGGCCGGCACGGCGGACGCCACTTCCCAGGCCCGGCTCACGGCTGCCCCCGGTGGCCGAGCCGCGCGGACAGCTCACCGGCGCCCTTACGGGCCAGCGCGGCCAGTTCGGCGCACCGCTCCTCGCTCCACCGGATCATCGGCACCGAGACGCTGAGCGCCGCCACGACCCGCCCGGAACGGTCCCGTACGGGTGCCGCCACACAGCTCACGTCCGGGTTGGACTCGCGCTGCTCCACCGCCACACCACGGTCTTGGATCAGCGCGAGCTGGTCGCGCAGTTCCGCCGGCGAGGTGACGCTGTGCTCCGTCATGGCCGTCAGCTCCGTGCCCTCCGGGACGCGTTCGGCCAGTGCGGGCTCCGGCAGCGAGGCCAGCAGCATCTTGCCGACGGCGGTGCAGTGCGCGGGCAGCCGGCGGCCCGCCGCGGACACCATCCGTACGGCGTGCGTGCTGTCCACTTTGGCGACGTAGATGACATCGGCTCCTTCGAGCATCGCGACGTGCACGGTCTCCCCGCACGTCTCGGCGACCTCACGCGCCACCCGCTGCCCCTCGGCCGCCAGGTCGAGCTGCTCGGCGTACCGGCTGCCGAGCTGGTACGCCCGCACTCCGAGCCGGAACCGCCCCGGCTGCTCCGGCACGCAGGCGAGATAGTTGCGCGCCACGAGCGTACTGACCAGCTCGTGCACACTGGTGCGCGGCAGGCCGAGCCTACGGGTGATGTCGGGGGCGGACAGCGTGCCGTCCCCGTCGAGGAAGAGCTCCAGTATGTCCAGGGCCCGCGTCACCGCGGGCACGAGCCGCCCCATGCGCTTCCACCCCTCATCCGTCCGAACCGCCCGGCATCACCGGGCGTTCGGTATACCGGCCAGACGTCGATATCACGGACAGAGCCTAGGGGGCGACCCTGGGGCCGGCAACGGGGACGGTGCCCCACTTGCCCAAAGCACCGCGCAGGCGGTGCTGTGCCGTCCGGTCCGCCTCGACCTCGCCGCTCGCGTTCCGCTTCGCCCCATCACCGTCCCAACCGGTCGAGGTATTGGGCCTCCCCGTTGCCGAGCGACCAGTCGGCATCGGTGTTCTCGGTCAGCACGACGAAAACGTTGCGGGGTTCCGTCCCCGCGTATTCCTGGGCGAGCTGGGCGATACGCCGGTACAGCGCCTGCTTCTGCGCAGCCGGCCGGCCACCCCGCAAAGTGATCGCCACGTACACGATGCCGTCGTCCCGCTGCACGCCGAGATAGGTGCCGTGACGCAGAACGCCGCGCTCTCCGTCATGTCCGGACAGGATCTGGAAACAATCGTCGTCCGGGAAACCCATCGTCTCGCCCAGTGCCTCTTGGACGGCACGTCCCAGTGCATTCAGTCGCCGGGCGTCACAGCCCAGAACGTCGATGCGGACAAGCGGCATTGAGCCTCCAAGGGCGATCGGCGGAGCAACAGCAAGATCGTACATACTAGTAGGTACACGTGCGCGAGTGCCGTGGCGTGACGGAAGCGACTGCACCGGCCGGACCGTCCGTCCGCCCGGCACCGTCACGGCGACCCGCCGGGCCGGTGCGGGCAGTCGCCTGCCGGGGTGAGGGGAAGGCGGGGGTAGAGGCCGGTGCGGTCCAGGGCCGGGCGGATGGCGGGACTGGCCGTGGTGAGGACCAGGCTTCCATCGGCGTGCTGCAGGGCGCTGCGGATCCCGAGGAGGGTGTACACGCTGGCGTTGTCGCACCAGGTGACGCCGGACAGGTCCAGGGTGAGGTGGCGTTTGCCGGCGGCCGCCAGGGCGGTGGCCGCATCCGACAGGGCGGTGACGGTGGCGTAGTCCAGTTCCCCGGTCAGGCACAGACGGGCTGAGCGGCGGTCGGCGGCGGTCTCGCGAGTGGTCAGCCGGGGCCGGGTGGTGGACATGTCCGGGGCCCGGAGGTTTTGCGCCATGCCCCTTTGCTGCCCCGTCAGAGCGGCACATCAGAGGCAGCGTAAGGGCGCGCAGTAGCACGTCAGGGCGCACTCCGCCACCCCGTCAACGCCCCTCGCCGGCGGCAGCTCCGGGCAGCAGCGGGCAGTACGGGGTGCCCCTATGCCTGTAGGTCGTGGGGCACTCGGCCGGGCGCCTCGGCATCGGCCTGCGCAGAGGTGGCGTACGCCGGGTCCTGTGACACCGGCGTCCTGCACCGCGCCTTCGCGGACGGCCTGCGCGCGGCGTACGGCAAGGTGCCCGTCTCGGGACACCGAGGGTGACCACGCCTCGCAAGCGCAAGAACGACGGTCGCCGGACGGGGTTCACCATGGTCGATCCGGGCGGCAAGCCGGCCACCGCCCTTGAGAACGCCGTCGTCCTCGGTGATTCCCAGGGCGCCACCGCCCAGGCCGTCAAGATCCTGGATGCGAACCTGGCCCGGGAGCAGGAGACCGCGCAGCCCGCCGACCTCGTCGAGGCCCTCGTGTACCGCGCGGAACTCGCCCTGCGTCAGGAGAACTCCGAGCGGGCCCGGGCCCTGCTCGCCCGCGTCCGCGCGACGGCGCTCCAGGACGGTGAGCGCGAGCGTCTCGCCGACTGCCTCACCGTGGCGGAGGAACTGGCGAAGGACCTTCCCGCGGGCCCGCGGAACTGACCGGTCCCAGTCCCGGTACGGCAGAACACCTCCCGGACCGGGACTGGGACCGCTTACGGCATCTCGGCCCAGCAGCACGCCACCCTGCGGACCGGCGGGTCCTCCTCCCCGGGCCTGCGTCAGGGCCGGCCATGAGGGCGCACGGCTGCGGGCCGTCGCCGCCGGACGGGCCGCAGTCCGCCCGATCGTGCCGACGCGGCCGTTTCCGAAGATCCGCCGCACAGCCACCTGCCGCCGGCTCCGGCAGCTACCGGGCCGGGGAACTGCCGAGGCCTTGCCCGGCAATCATGCACAGCTGTCCGGCGTGTCGAGGCCGCGGGCGGTGACCAGGTGGGCGGTGCCGTCGGCCAGCCGGTAGGACAGGCCCACCACCGCGACGCGGCCGGCGTCGACGGCCTCGGCCAGCAGGCGCGAGCGGTCCAGCAGCAGGTCGACCGTGTGCCGGATGTGCTCGTCGATGAACTCGGTGTCCTCGGTGTGCCCGGCGGCGCGGGAGGCCAGCACGCTGGGCGTCACCCGCTCGATGACATCGCGCACATAGCCCCCAGCGGTCGCACCGTCCTGGACGGCACTTCGGGTCGCCGCGACCGCGCCGCAGGCATCGTGCCCGAGCACCACGACCAGCGGGCTGGCCAGCACGCTCACTCCGTACTCGATGCTGCCCAGCACCTCCGGTCCCATCACGTGTCCCGCGGTGCGGACCACGAACAGGTCCCCCAGCCCCCGGTCGAAGATGATCTCCGCGGCCAGCCGGGAGTCGGAGCACCCGAAGAGCACGGCAAAGGGACTCTGCAGGGGGGCGATTTCGGTGCGGCGGGCGGAGTCCTGGTTCGGGTGCTGTGGCGCACCGGCAACGAACCGCTCGTTGCCGGCCAGCAGCATGTCGAAGGCTTCGCGAGGTGTCGGCGTCTGGTTATCGGTCATGGCCGGAAGATTACGGTCTGGCTCGAACGACCGCACACATGCCTCCCGGGCCGCGGCCGGCCGGGCATGATGCGGCGCACGTACCGCGGTGGAATGCGGGAAGTCAGCCGAGGCGTCCGTCAGCCTTGAGATCGCATTTCCAGAACGGCTTGTCCGCCGTGAGGTCCGTACCGAGGGTGTCGTTGATCCGCTGGGCGGCGGAGGACGTGAGGTGAAGAGCGGCACCGTCCACACTCACCCGGAATGTGCCCGACAATCCGGTCTCGCCGTGAATACTGGAGGGCGGGATGTCGTAGGACACCACGGGGCTCGGTCCGTCGTCCTCGTGTGTTCCCTCCCGTGTCTTGACGGTCACCGTGAAGGAGCCGGTGCCGGAAGGCACCTTGCCCGACGGGTCGACGAACTTGATGCTGTTGCCTTCCCTGTCGCGCAGGACGAAACCGCCACCGGCGGAGATGTGTCCTTCGAGGCGGATGCTCACCTGGCCTTTGACGGGGGACCAGCGGACCTTGCCGCCTGGCAGTGTCGCGGCGGGCGCGACGGCTTCGAAGCTGATGGCCTTGTCCTTCAGGGCGTTCGCCGCCTCCTCGGACAACGCGCACTCCACCGAACCTTCATTGATGGTGCCGATGGTCATATCGGCCGCGTAGGCGGCGGTCAGTGACCCCGCCACCCCGATGGCGACAGCAGCGAGCACGAGTCGACGGCGCATGGGACGTACCTCTTTCTCTTGGTGATCTGTCGGCTGGAATGTCCTGGCGTACCGGTTTGCCGCGGGACGGACGAAGCAGAGGGAGCGTGTTTGCCCGCGTGGCCATGAGTTCGGTGCCGCGGCGGGAATCAGGAGCCCTTGGGCCGAAATGTTGGTGAAGTGCGTTGCCGAATGCCGTGCGCACCTGTGCGTCGATGGCTGCTGATCGGTGTCGGACGAGAACGGGCGTGTGGCCCCGATGGGACGACGCCTGTCACCCCGGCATCTGGGCGCCGTGGGCCGTTCCTGCACATGCGTCACCAATTCAGTAAGCGAAGCATTTCCCGTCAACTTGCCTTTATGCAGACGTCGTTCGAACGAGTGAAAGGCCGGCGGCGAGCCCGCGAGAAATGGGCGCCAAGGCCGGCAGGTCTGCCTCAACGGCACGACGGGCGGCAGGGAGGCGGGCCGGGGCCGGGTCGGTCAGCCGCAGCCGCCGGCGGTGTCCTGGTCGTACGCGCCCACAGAGCCCAGCAGTTGGTGCGGCGGCGGGGCGATGGGCCCATGGCACCCCACGTGCTCGGCCTGGGGCTGTGCGGTCAGCTTCGCCACGAAGTCCTCGACGCGGTCCAGGCCCCAGAACCGGTGCCAGCCGACGGCGAAGTACGGGATGCCGAAGACCTCGTCGTCGTAGCCGGTGGCGAGCGCGTCGACCGCTTCGGCGCGGACCCGCGGGTCGTCCACCGCCTCCACCAGCTCGGCCAGCCGCTCACCGCCTGCGGCGAGCACCTTCCGTAAGGTCCCGGCGTCGCAGATGTCCTCGCCGCGTTCCCAGCGGGCGGCGGCCATCAACGCGTACGCCTCGTGCTGCCGTCCGAGGTGCCGTGCCTTGATCCACGCCAGGTGCGGCAGGTCCCACCAGGGCTCCTCGCCGTCCACGGGCCAGGTCATCCGGTACCCGAAGCGGGCGGCCATCCGCCTCGTGTCCTGCAGGATGTAGCGGTGCTTGGCCCGGCTCATCCGCACGTAGTGGAAGCCGCGGCCACGGGCCGTGAGTTCGTCGGTGATCCGCTGGTCGGGTTCCCAGAAGGGCCGGTGGTCGATGTGCTCGCGGGCCTGGGGATACAACTCCTCCAGGCGCCGCAGGCCCATCCAGCTGAACGGGGAACGCAAGCTGAAGTAGAGGCGTGGTGGGCGCTTCACCGGGTGCCTCCCAGGAGGGCCTTGATGGTGGGCGCGTCCAGTTCGGCCAGCGTGCCGGTGCGTTCACCCACCGTGTGCGCATAGCCGTGGGTGATGGCCGCCGTCGCTGTCGGTACGAGTTCGCCGCCGCGTCGGACGTAGCAGTCCATGCGGGCGTCGAAGAGGATGTCGCGGACGATGCCGGTGACCGCGAAGACGGTGTGCAGGTCCTCCTCCATGAAGGCGTCCGCGAGCATCCGGATGCGGGTGCGGTGCACGACGGGCACCCAACCGCGGCCGGCCAGATAGTCCCCGACCGCGATTCCCTGAGCCGCCAGGTACTGGTCGACGACATCCTCCAGAACCCGGATGTAGCCCGAGTGCTGCATGCGGCGGTCGTAGTGGCAGTAGTAGTACGGGATACGCCGACGCCACCGGAATGCGTGCGTTCCCGGGCCGGTCGGGACGGTTTCCGGGACGGCCGGTGCGGCCGGGCTCAGCAAGGCCGGAGGACTTCCGGTGCGGACGGGCGGGTCCAAGGCGTCGATGGAGTCGACGGCCAGTGCCTGGAGTCCGGGGGGCAGCGGCGGACGGTCCGTCCGGTCCCGGTCGGCGACGAGGGCCACCCGTACCGCACCCCGGAAGGCCGGACGCGTCCGCCGGGGGCCGTCGGCCACCATCCGGGCCTTCAGCCGCAGGCCCTGGCGCGGCACGGGCTCGGTGACGGTCAGCCGGGTCCGGGCCGTCTGCCCGACGGTGAGGGGCGCGGAGTAGCTCCCGGACGACTCCACGACGTCGAGCCCGTAGCCGAACTCCTCGTACATCCGGCGCGCGCTGTGGCCCGACCGGTCGAAGTGGTCGAGTACGGAGTCTTCCAGGAGGTAGAGGTACTGCTTGAAGCCGGCCCAGGTACGGACGTTGACACCCTCGTAGCGTGGGCGGCCGACAGCGCCGACAGCACGAGTACTGCTCGGCATATTCATGGCAATCTCCATAAGGCGATCAGGCGGCGGGCGGGGCAGACGGTTGGGACCGGCGAGCGGCGTGACGCGGGGAACGCTCCCCTCAAGTAGGTGCCTGGAGTCCGAGCAGGGCCGAGACGTACCCGTCGGCGTGATCTCCGCAGGTGACGCGCACCCATCCGGCCTGGACTCGCTCGCGCAGCCAGGCTGCCGCGACGGCCGTACGGACGATGCCGTCTGCTCCGTAGCCCGGCCCCAGGGGCGCCACTGGCGGTGGACCGACGGTGTCGGTGCGCACTGCCGAGGGGCCGTCCGGCGGGGACGGGGCAGGCAGGCGGGGATCGTAACGGGTGAACCGGTCCAGCAGCAGCGTGTCGGCGCACGGTGGGCTGGGCGCGGGTTCGAGGATGACGCAGGCGGCCTGTGCGCAGGGCCGCGCCCCGGCGCGTTCCGGGGCGCGGACGGCGTGCAGGGCGCGTGTGGTGGCGTCGTCCGGCTCGACGCCGATGACCACCACCCGTTCGGCGCGGTCCGCGCGGATCAGCAGCGCGGCCAGGCGCAGAGCTTCCAGGCCACCAGCGGCTCCGGAACACACGGTGAGGTTCGGGCCGGCCAGGCCGTAGCGCAGAGCGGTGGTGCCGGCGATGACGTTGGCGGACAGGTTGGGTCCGGCCAGTGGGCTGATGTCCCGGTACGAGCCGCGCTGCACGGCGCGGGCGGCCATCCGGACACTGTGGGCGTTGCCGAGATGCGAACTGACCACCACCGCGGTGCGCTCCGGTACCGACGGTGAGGATGGCGGACGTCCCGGAGGCAGCCCCAGGGCCAGGTGCGCGGCGCACAGGGCGAGGCGGGTGGCCGGTTCCTTCACGAACAGTCCTTTGCGCCCCAGCAGCAGGTGCGCCTCCTCGGGGGTGTGCCGCGCGATGGGCAGGCCCTCGGGCAGCTCCGGAACAAGCCCCGGTACGGCCAGAGCGAAGCCGGTCACCGCGACGGCGGTCATGGCATCGCCTCCAGTACGCCGACGGCGTTCACCCCTCCGAGGCCGAACCCGTTCACCTGCGCCAGGCGCACCGCGGCGGTGGTGCCGTTCCCGATCACGGGTCGTACGCCCCGCAGTTCGTCGATGGGCCTCCGCAGCCCCGTGACCGGCGGAACGCGCCCGGTGCGGAAGATGTCCAGCGCGACGGCGACACCGTGCAGCACCGCGCTGCCCGAGGTGTGGCCGATCGCGCCCTTGAGCGCGGTCAGCAAGGGCCCTGCCGGGGCGCGGGCGGCGAAGACCTCCCGCAGGACGGTGGCTTCGGCGGGATCATTGAGCGCGGTCCCGGTTCCATGGGCGATGACCAGTTCCACGTCCCGCGACGCGATGCCCGCGCGGCGGTGGGCGTCCCGGACGGCACGGGTGATGCCCGCGGGGTCGGGGGCCGTCTCGTGGCGGGCATCGCAGGACAGGCCGACACCCAGTACCCGGCCCAACGCGTCGCGGCCCTCGGCGGCCACGGCTTCCTCGGGCTCCAGCACCAGGGCGACCGCCCCTTCGCCCAGCAGGACGCCCTTGCGGTCCCGGTCGAAGGGCCGGACTCGCTCGGCGGGGACCGTGGCCGTACGCCCGATCAGAGCGAGCATGCTCACGGCGAGTCCGTCGCAGCCGGCGACGAGCACCGCGTCCGAGTCCCCGGCAGCCAGCAGATCGCAGCCCAGAGCCAGTGCGTGGCCCGAGGCCGAGCAGGCGTTCGCGAGGGTGACGATGCCGGTCGCCCCGGGCAGGGCCGACCGGACGGTCTCGGCGAAGTGCAGCTCGGCCGGGTCCGGCGGTGGGGCGTCCAGGCCCCACCGCTCCAGCCCGCGAATCTCCCGCAGGCCGGTGCCCACCAGGACGCTGACCCGCCGGCCGGTCGTGTCGAGCCGTGCCGCACGGACCGCGTCGCGCACGCAACGGGCCAGCCAACGGCTGGGACGCCGTGGGCGTTCCCCGTTCCCGTCCGCTATCTCGTACCCCTGCGTGACGCCGAGCCGGACGCCGTCCAGGTGGCGGAGCGGGGCCGCACCGCAGCGCCCTTCGAGCAGGGCCGCGAAGGTCTGCCGCCGGTCGCCGAAACAGGTGAGCAGTTCACAGCCGGTGATCACTGCGGGCATCGGGGCACCTCCTGAGCACGGCAGCTCCGGCCGCGCCGTCCCAGCCGAGCGAGGTGACGAGGGCGACCGCCCGGCCCGGCTCGGGCTGCGGTGCGCCGAACCAGGCCATTACGGCGGCCAGTTGGACCGCGGCGGATGCCCCGAGGCAGTCCCCGCTCGTGTCCGAGACACGGTGGTGACGGCAGACCGCTCGCGCCAGCAGGCGGTCCAGTGCTCGCTCCTCGGCCCTGGTACGGGGACAGTCCTCCGGGCCGCCGCAGGTGACGACCAGGTCGACCTCCTCCGGGGACACCTGTGCCAGGTCCAGCGCGCGCCTGGCACAGTCCTCCACCGTCGAAGACACCGCTCGCGGTGCCGCTTCGCCGGTGGCCAGTTCGACGGCGAGCAGCTCCGCGCGGCACCGGTGCTCGGCCCGGTCCCCCGTAGGTTCCAGAGTGAACAGGGCCGCGGCCTCGCCCAGCAGCCGGGCCTCCCCGCCGCCGTGCCAGTGGCGGGCGAGCCAGGCGTTCTGCGGGGAGTACTCCTCGGCCGCTCCGGCGATCATCGCGGTGGCGTGTCCTGCGCGCAGTGCGTTACGGGCGTACCGCAGTGCCGCCAGGGCTGCCGGCGGTCCCGCGGTGAGGGTGGCGTTGACCCCACGCAGTCCGTACCGGATGGCGGCCTGACCGGCGGCACCATTGAAGACCGCGTTGGGAAAGAGCTGCGGGCTCACCTGGTAGGGGCGGTCCTGGAGATAAGTCTCCCGGCCGAACTCCCAGGTGGAGCGGGCGCTCCCGAGGTTCGTGCCGAGGGCGAGGCCGGTTTCCTCGGTCTCCGAAGTGTGCGCGGCCAGTTCCGCGTCCTCCAGGGCCAGGCCACAGGCGACGACGGCCATGGCGGTCACCCGGTCATAGACGGAGGTCCCCTTGCGGCCGAGGTACTTGCGGATGTCGAAGTGGGGCAGGACGCAGGCGGTGTCGCGGGGAAGGGGTTCGTCGGACAGTGCGGAGGCGTCGGCCGTGCCGCCGGCGCCCCGGAGCACCGCCTCGGTGAACTCGGCCGCCCCGACGCCCAGCGGTGAGACGACTCCCCAGCCGGTGATGACCGGTGCCGGATTCATTCCACCCTCCCCAGCACGGTGACGGCGTTGTTGCCGCCGAAGGCGAAGCCGTTGTTCTGCACCCGGTTCAGCCGGGCGGGGCGGCCCCGGCCCGGCACCGGGTCGAGATGGGGAAGGCCGGGGTCTGTCTGTTCGTGGTGTGCGGTGGGCGGCATGAACCCCTCGGCCAGTCCCACGGCACAGGCGAGCACCCCGAAGGCGGTCGCGGCGCCCATGGTGTGGCCGAGCATCGACTTGACGGAGGCGGTGGGCGGCGGGGCGTCGCCGAAGACGTCGAGGACGGCACGCCATTCGGCCGCGTCGTTGACCTGTGTTCCGGTGCCGTGGGCGCAGATGTAGTCGATCTCGCCGGCCTCCACTCCGGCATGGCGGTGGGCGCGGCGGATGGCCGTCGCCATGCCGTGGGGGTTGGGCGCGACCATGTGGTCGGCGTCGCAGCCGAGGCCGTGGCCCAGCACCTCGGCGTAGATGTGCGCACGCCGGGTGCGGGCGGATTCCAGCGGTTCGAGGAGCATCGCGGCGCCCCCTTCGGCGATGAGCATGCCGTCCCGGTCACGGTCGAAGGGAGCGCAGGTCCTGGCGGCCATGACGCCCATCCGGCAGAACCCGGCGTACGCCCAGCGGCTGAGGGAGTCCGCACCGCCCGCGATCATGTAGTCGGCATCTCCGTGGGCGACGGCGTCGTGGGCGTAGCCCACCGCATAGTTGCCCGCGGCGCAGGCGCTGGCGATGGTCATCGGCTCGCCGGTCCAGCCGAGTTCCCGGGCGACGGCGCAGGCGATCCGGGAGGCGGGCAGCCGCCGGCTCACGTGCGGGTCGAGCCGGTCGAGCCCCTTGGCGGCCCAGCGGGCCGTTTCCTGGTCGACGAGCCCGCTCTCGCCTCCGGTCGTCCCCATGCTCACTCCGGCGCGGTGGCGCGGTAACCGGGCCGGGTCCAGGCCCGCGTCGCATACCGCGAGCCGTGCGGCCGCCGCCGCGAACAGCGAGGCCCGGCCCCACTGGTCCAGGGTGAGCGTCTCCACCATGGCGGACGGGTCGAAATCGGTGACGGCCCCGGCGTAGCGGGTGGGGAAGCCGGCGAATGCGTCGCCCGTCACTTCCGAGATACCGCTGCGGCCCTGGCGGAGCGCGTCGGTGAAGGCGCGGACGCCGATGCCGATGTTCGACACCGGTCCCACGCCGGTGATGACCACGCGGCGGGGCATGTCACTCCTGCGGTTTGGTGAATTTCTCGACGATGTCGTACACCGCTTGGAGGTGGTTCATGTTCGCCAGTTCCTCCTGCGGAATCTCGATTTTGTAGCGCCGTTCGATGCGGGCCAGCAGTTCGATCGCCTGGAGCGAATCGGATTCGTGGTCCTCGACGAACCGGCTGGTCGGGGTGAGTTCCCCGGGTTCGGTCTCCAGGACCTCGGCGGTCATCTCCCGCAGTTCCTCGAAAAGCTGTGTGGCGGCGGTGGTCACGGTTTCTCCCCGGGGTCGCTGGGCGGTGGCAGGGACGGCGTCTCTCCTCTGCCGCTGGAAAGGTGGGATTTCGGGCAGACGACGGCCAGCGCGGAGCCGACGGACAGGACGCGCCGCCCGCCGGCCCAGGTGGAGCCGCTGAACGTGAATGCGGTGTCGCGTGAATGATCGATGCGGATTTCGTGGCGCAGCGTGTCTCCTGGGAACACCGGGCCGTGGAAGACGCAATCGCGTGCCTGGGCGAAGATCGGAGCGGCGCGCGCAGGGGTGCCCGCAGTGGTGCTGCGCAGCCGGAGAACGACGCCCGCCTGGCCGAATGACTCCATCAGCAGAGACGACGGGGACGGGCAGGCAATGGCCTCGGGAGCCACCCGCCCGTCAGGCCCCGCGTGGCGCATCTGGTGCCCGTCAGGCCGGGGGCCGGAAACGGAACGTAGACGGAAGTCCAGCCGGAAGACCGAGGTCTGCCGGCCGTCGCCGCGTCGGCACCGGGCCCCGACGCGCAGCAGGTACGGGGCGCCGTCGTCGAGGGTGCCGGTGGCCCGCAGGTGCAGTGTGTCGCCGGTCGGCAGCGGTTCGGTGAAGCGGACCGAGCGTACGGCGGACAACACCGCACGGACCGAGGGCCCCCAGTGGTGCCGTACCAGGACCTGCACCGCCCGCCGCACGGCTTCGAGGACGAAGACACCCGGATACATGGGAGGCCTTGGGCTGGGTCCGGCCACGCAGGGATCGGAGCGGCGCACCGTCTTGGTTGCTTCCACCGTGAGCCCGGACAGGCAGTGAACCTCATCGACGGCATGCGAGTGGGCCGCTCCGGTCCCGGAGGCGGACGGCAGGGAAAGGACGACGGATGTCATACGGCGATGCCTCCGTCCACCTGGATGACCTGTCCGGTGATGTAGGAGGAGCGGTCGGAAACCAGGAAGTCCACGGCGTCGGCGACATCCTCGGGTCGCCCGTAGACGCCGAGAGGAATTCTTTCCAGCGCGGCTTTGCGGGCGCGTTCCGGCAGAGCGGCCGTCATGGCGGTCTCGATGAATCCCGGCGCCACGACATTGACCCGCACCCCGTGCGGCGCCATTTCCTTGGCCATGGCCTTGGACAGTCCGATGATGCCGGCTTTCGAGGCCGCGTAGTTGCACTGGCCGGCGTTCCCGTGGATTCCACCGACCGATGAGATGTTCACGACGGCGCCCTGCCGCCGCTTGAGCAGCGGCAGCGCCAGACTCCGGCAGAAATTGTAGGTGCCGCCGAGATTGGTGTCGATGACGGTACGCCACTGCTGTTCCCGCATGAGGGCCAGCGCACCGTCCCGCACCACTCCCGCACAGTTGACCAGTGCCTGCACGGGGCCGAACACCGCTTCCACCTCGGTGACGAACGCGTCCACCGCTGTGCTGTCGGTGACGTCGACGCGCGTGCCGTAGCAGCGGGTGCCATCCCGTTCGACTTGTACCGCGAGACGTTCGGCCTCGGCCTGTGCGTACCGATAGCAGAAGGCCACATCGAAGCCGGACCGGGCCAATTGCTCCACCACACTCCGCCCGATGCCCCGGGACCCGCCAGTCACCAATGCACAGGGTTTTCCCGTCATGCATCCCCCTGTTGCCGATGCCTCGTGCGGGCATGCCGACATCATTCGCGTTCACCTCGTCCCTTCATGGATGCCCACGCGAGCGCGGACAATAAAGAGGGAGCGATGTTGAATGTGTTGCCCCGGACGATGCAACACGTTCAACACGGGAGCGCTCTTCCCGGTTGCCGGACCCGGGTAGCCACCGACGAGGACCAGGGCGTTTCTGACGGATCTCCGCGACATCGCGACGCCCGGCATCGCGTACGCGGTACGCGTCCGGCAAACGCCGATGACGGCAGGTGAGAACGTCCGCTTCGCCCGGCACCCAGCGGGTGCTGACGCGCGTTACCGAGATGAGGAGGTGCGGTGGAGCATCTGCGTTCGTTGCGCGCATTCGTCAAGGTCCTGGAGGGGCTGGGTGACCTGCAGCCCATCGGGCTGGAGGTCGACTGGAACCTGGAGATCGGCGCGGTGATCCGGCGCTCGTACGATCTGCGCGCCCCCGCCCCGCTGTTCACCTCGATCAAGGGCATCGAGCCGGGACATCGCGTGCTGGGGGCGCCCGGTGGCCTCAGCAACCGGCCCGGTCTCACGTTCTGCCGGATCGCCACCGCGCTGGGCCTCCCCCCGTCGGCGTCCGGCCGGCGCATCGTCGAGACGCTGGCCCGCTGCCGGTCCGCCGAGGGCATCCCGCCGCGGATCGTGCCGCGGGAGGCGGCGCCGTGCAAGGAGAACGTCCGCACCGGCCCGGACGCCGACCTGCTGCGGCTGCCCGTCCCGTTCCTGCACCTCGGCGACGGGGGACGGTACCTGCAGACCTGGGGCATGAACGTGGTCCGCACCCCGGACGGGACATGGACCAACGCCTCGGTCAACCGCATGATGCTGGTGGACGGCCGGCGGCTGGCGTGCCTGGTGCCGCCGGTCCAGCACATCGGGATGATCAAGGCACAGTGGGAGCGGCGGGGCGAACCGATGCCCATCGCCGTCGCACTCGGCGTCGAACCCGGCCTTCCCTACGTCGGCGGCATGCCCGCCGGCGTAGGGGTGAACGAACTCGGCCTGCTCGGCGGTTACTTCGGCGAACCGCTGGAGACCGTACGGTGCGAGACCGTACCGCTGGAGGTGCCGGCCACCGCCGAGATCGTCATCGAGGGGCACGTCTCGCACACGGAAACGGCGATCGAGGGCCCGATGTGCGAATACCCCGGCTACCTGACCGGTGACGCCGCGCCACGCCCGGTGCTGAACGTCACCGCCGTCACCCACCGCGACGATCCGATCCTGCCCGTCGTCGCCGCCGGCCCGCCGGTGGAGGAGAACCACACAGCGTGGGGAATCCCCCACGCAGCCGAGTGCCTGCACCTGCTGCGGACGGCGCGGCTGCCGGTCACCATCTGCTGGATGGTCCCCGAGTCAGCCGGGCACTGGCTGGTGGTGGGGGTGGCACCCGACTGGCACCAGAGGCAGGGCACGTCCGCGCGGGAACTGTGCGACGCCATCGCCGACACGGTCTTCGGCAACAAACCCGGAATGGCCATCCCCAAGATCCTCGCCATCGAGGACGACGTCGACCTGACGGACGTGAGCCAGCTCGTCCACGCCTTCGCCAGCCGCGCCCACCCCGGAACCGGCGCCCTCCCCTATCCGGACCGGCTTGCCTCCTATCTGCCGGTCTTCATGGACAGCCGGGAACGCGCCGAGTGCCGCACGACCAAGGTGGTGCACAACTGCCTGCTCGGCGACCGGTACCCGCCGGGTGCGCGCCCCGTCGTCGCCGATTTCCGCCATGGCTGGCCCCCCGACGTCCAAAGCCGGGTGCTCGCCAACTGGCACGCCTACGGCTATGGCTGACCGGTCCGCAACGGGAGGTTGCTGTGACTCCGGATGAACGTACGTACTGGAAACGTACGCATGTGAACGACTCGTGGGACGGGGAACAGACCCGTTCCGTACGGGTGTCGGCTGACGTGGAGTCGGCCTGGGACGCCCTCCACCGCGTTTCGGTGAAGGACGTGCCCATCGCCCGAACCCTGTTCGCCTTGCGCGCTCTGCCCGCGCGGCTGAAGGGCCTGCGGTCCGGAGCCGGCGACCGCATCCCACTGCTGGAACAGCTCGTCGCCGCGGGCTTCACCCCCTTGGTCAGCGAGCGCCCCCACAGTGTGGCGCTCGGAAGGGTCGGGAAGTTCTGGGAAATCGCCCCGGAATACCAGCACTTGCCTACTCGCGAAGAATTCACGCGGTTCGACGCGCCGGGGTTCGCCAAAGCCGTCATCACGTTCGAGCTCTCCCCTCATCCCTCCGGCACCCGGATTTCGACCACGACGATGGTCCGGGGCACCGACGAGGCGGCGCGGCGGAAGTTCCGTGCGTACTGGCGGGTGATGCGCTGGGGCAGCGGGCCGGTCCGCACCGCATTCCTTCGCGCTGTCGCACGCGAGGCGAAATCCCGAGCCGCAGCGGACCCGCCACCCGAAGGGCCCGGACTCCGGACCGGCCCCACGGACCGTCGCGTGCCGGGGGAGGGCGGACCGTGACCGTTCGCGTCGTCGAGCCCATCGGCCGGGGGCCTCTCCTCGCCAGCGCCCACCCCCGTGGCTGCGCCGTTCACGTCGATCGGCTCGCCGCCGAGGCGGGAGCACGCAGGCGGTCCCGCGGCGCGCCCCCGACCGCGCTCGTCATCGGTGCGAGCGGGGGTTACGGTCTGGCTCTCACCCTCACCGGCATCGCCCGCTACGGTATGCGCGGAGTCGCGGTGTGCCGGGAGCGGGCGGCCGGCGCACGCCGCTCCGCCACCGCCGGCTGGTACCGCGTGCACCGCAGCGCCGATTTCGCCTCCCAGCAGGGCAGCGACCTGCTGTTCCGCAACGCCGACTGCTTCCTCGACGCGACGAAGTCCGACGTCCTGGACATCACCGCGGAACGGTTCGGCCGGATCGATCACCTGATCTACAGCGTGGCCGCACCGCGCCGCACCGACCCGGTCACCGGCGTCACGCACGTCTCCGTACTCAAGCCTCTCGGCGCTCCGCACCACAGCCGGACACTCGGTTGCACCGGCGAGGGCGAGCCGTACATCCTGGACACGGTGCTCGAACCCGCCACCGACCAGGAACGTGAGTCGACGGTCGCCGTCATGGGCGGCGCGGACTGGGCCTCCTGGACGCGACTCGCCGCCTCCCGCGGCCTGCTGGCCCCCGGATTCAGCACGGTGGCCCTCTCGCACATCGGCCCCGAACTGACCTCCGCGATCTACCGGCGGGGCACCATCGGCGCGGCGAAACAGCATCTGGAGGACACTGCCCGAGCCCTGGACCGTCACCTGCGCCCCCTTGGCGGCAGCGCGTCCACCGTCGTGCTGGGCTCCACCGTCACCCAGGCGGCGGCCGCCATCCCCGGCCGCTGCCTCTACCTCGCGATGCTGCGCAGGGTCCTGGGCGGCAGGATGCCGTCGACCATCGGTCCCTCCGTACGCCTGTGGGACCACCTGACGGGAGTCGCCCCCCTCTTCCCCGACCCCCGAGGCCGCATCCGTCTCGACATGTGGGAGACAGCCCCGGCCGTCCAGTGCGCCCTGCACGAGGCCTGGCAGCAACTCGGCAGCGCGAAACCGGATGCCTACACCGACACCGCCTGGCTGCGCGACCGCCTCCACGAGCTGTACGGATTCGGTCTGCCGGGAGTCGACTACACCGCCCCGGTGGAGACCGACCTCCCCTGGCCCGCCTCGGCCTGACCGGACGAGTGGTCGTCCCGGACCGCTGATTCCGGCATGCGATGCGCGGACACGTCCCATCGCCGCCGTTCCGGCCGGTGCTCCGAGCATGTCGGCACCGCGCCTGTATGCGCCCCCATGCGCCGATAAGCTCCTTTGCGCCTTGTCAGGTCCGCAATGAGCCATTCATCTCCGCTTGTCGGGGCATTCTCACCGCGTCAGGGGTCCACCCCGGCCCGTGATGCAGCTGTCCCGGCAACACGCCCGCTGAGGAGGCTCCGTGCGCGGCAGTCGGCAAGCCAACCTCGAACTGCGCGCGCTGCTCCAGCAGTCGGCGATGACTCAGGAGGCACTGGCGCGTGCGGTCAACACCATGGGCCACGAGCGAGGGCTCCGGCTCTTCTACGACCGCACCAGTGTCGCGCACTGGCTGCGCGGCTCCCGGCCGCGGCCACCGGTCCCCGAGCTGATCACCGAAGTGCTCGCCCGCCGGCTGGGCCGGCCGATCACGGTCGCCACCACCGGCCTGGCGGCTTCGCCCGAGGTCCGGCGCACCGTGCCCGAGGGCGTGGACGCGGCCGAACGGCTGACCCGGCTGAGCACCTGGGACACCGTGCCGGGCTACGGCGAGGACGTGTACCGCACGCCGTACACCGCTCACCCCTCCCACGGCGGACCGGACCGGGCGGTCGAGGCAACCGCGGCAGACCGCACCTGCCCACCGGACCAACGGCGCGAGGCCGACTCCATCCGGATGATGCTCACCTGCTTCACCACCCTTGACGCCTTCTACGGAGGCGGACACGCGCGCACCTCCCTGGTCCGATACCTGGCCACCGACATCGCCACCCGGCTGAAGGCCGAAGCGGACCCGTCGGCCTGGCAGGAACTGTCCGAGCTCGTCCTCCGGCTCACCGCCCTGTGCGGAACCATGTCCTTCGACGCACAGCTCCACCAGGTGGCCCAGAGCTATTACCGGACGGCCCTCGACCTGGCGAGGCAGTCGGCAACTCCCCTTGACAGGTCCCTGGTCCTGCACCGTATAAGCGTCCACGCGCGGTTCCTCGGGCAGTGGCGGGAGGCCCTGGGTCTGGCCGAGGCCGCCCTGGAGACGGCCCCGTCCAGCCTCTTGAACACCGTCCGCGCCCAGCGGACGGCACATCTCGCGGCCTGCCTGGCAGACCTTTCCGAGCACCGCAGTGCCACGTCCCGGATCCGCCACGCCGAGGAACTGCTGGCCCACGGGCAGGATGACGGGCAGAACACGGAGGAACAGACAGCAGGGCGAGCACACGTGCACTGGCGAAGGGCCGAGGTGCTGAGCGCCCAGGGCGCCGCGTCCGAGGCTGTCGCCGCCATGCGCACGTCCGTCCGGTTGCTGCCCGCAGCACACCGCCGAGCCCGCCTGCTGGCCAGAGCACGGCTCGCGATCCTGCTCATGGACGAGGGGGAAGCGGCACTAGCCACCGAAGTGGTGAACGCATTCCTCGACGAGACCATCGGCGTCCGTTCCGGCCTGGTCGCCCACGCACACGAGGACCTGCACGCTCGATGCGCGTCCCTCCGCCACGATGCCGAGGGCGCGGCGGTACGCCAACGTCTGCTGACGAGCAAGCCCCCCTGGGCCGCGCCGTACCTGGGCCGCCGCTGGAGCTGCCCGAGTTGAACGCCGCCGGCGCGCCACTTCTCGCGTCCGAGACCAGGATCCGGACCCTGCACGGCCCGACGCTCGCAACCTCCGCCTGCCAGACCTTGCGTCGCCTCCCGCACCTCCGCATATCCTGAGGCCGTCACGCTGAGTAACCCATACAGTGGCTGACGCGCCGTGCAGCACCGTCAGCATCAGTACCGACGGGGTCCGCCGGAGACCGCCGGACTCAGCATGCCCTTCCCCTACCTCTGGCCTGCACCATCGCAGGTCAACGACATTTCGTTCCAGCACCGGAGGAGCCCGACATGAAAATGCTCATGAACGTCCCCGAAACCGTCGTCGCCGACGCGCTGCGCGGTATGGCGGTGGCTCATCCGGAGCTGGTCGTGGATGTCGACAACCGGGTGGTGGTGCGGCGGGACGCGCCGGTTGCCGGGAAGGTGGCGTTGGTTTCCGGTGGGGGAAGCGGGCATGAGCCGTTGCACGGGGGGTTCGTGGGGGTGGGGATGCTGGATGCCGCCTGTCCCGGTGAGGTGTTCACCTCGCCCGTGCCCGACCAGATGGTCCGCGCCGCCGCGGCCGTGGACAGTGGTGCGGGCGTGCTGTTCCTGGTGAAGAACTACACCGGTGACGTGCTGAACTTCCAGATGGCCGCCGAGCTGGCGGAGGACGAGGGGGTACAGGTCGCCAGCGTGCTCGTCGACGACGACGTGGCGGTGGCCGACTCGCTGCACACGGCCGGGCGCCGTGGCACCGGTGCCACGCTGTTCGTGGAGAAGATCGCGGGGGCGGCGGCCGAGGAGGGCGCGCCGCTGGACCGGGTGGCGCAGCTGGCGCGCCAGGTCGTGGAGTGCTCGCGCAGCTTCGGTGTGGCGCTCAGTGCGTGTGCCACACCGGCCAAGGGCGGCCCGATGTTCGACCTGCCCGGCGGGGAGCTGGAGTTGGGTGTGGGCATCCACGGCGAGCCGGGGCGTGAGCGGCGGCCGATGATGACCGCGCGCGAGATCGCGGACTACGCGGTGGACGCGGTGCTGGCCGATCTCACCCCACGGCAGCCGGTGCTGGCGTTGGTCAACGGCATGGGCGGTACGCCGCTGCTGGAGCTGTACGGGTTCGCCGCCGAGGTGCACCGGGTGCTCGCCGAGCGAGGTGTGCCGGTCGCTCGTACGCTGGTCGGGAACTACGTCACCGCGCTCGACATGGCCGGCTGCTCGGTGACGCTGTGCCAGGCCGACGAGGAGCTGCTGCGGCTGTGGGACGCGCCGGTGCAGACGCCGGGGCTGCGGTGGGGGCGCTGAAGGTGGTGGGGGCGCTGAGGGCACGCGTGACGGTGGGCGTGGGCGGACGGCGCTCGTTCACGTGGGCCACGTAGGAACGCAGCAGCGTGGACATTGCAGGCGTACGTACGATCAGAGGAGCAGTTCGTGTCCCAAACGGCACTGGATGCCGGATTCTTCCTGCGCTGGATGGCGGCGGCCGCCGCCTCCGTCGACCGGGAAGCGCCCCGCCTCACCGACCTGGATTCCGCCATCGGCGACGCCGACCACGGCAGCAACCTCCAGCGCGGCTTCGCGGCCGTCGTCAAGGCCCTCGACGCCGAGCCGCCGCAGACGCCCGGTGCCGTGCTGGCCACGGCGGGACGCCAGTTGATCTCCACGGTGGGCGGCGCGTCGGGGCCGCTGTACGGGACGCTGCTGCGCCGTACGGGCAAGGCGCTCGGCGAGGCCGGCAGCGTCACCGCCGACGAGCTGCGCGCGGCGCTGCGCACCGGGGTGGACGCCGTCGCCCAGCTGGGCGGCTCCGCGCCCGGTGACGCGACGATGCTCGACGCGCTGGACCCCGCCGTCGAAGCGCTGGCCACGTCCTTCGCGGCCGCCGCCGAGGCGGCCGGGCAGGGCGCGGAGGCCACCGCGCCGCTCCAGGCCCGCAAGGGCAGGGCGAGCTATCTCGGCGAGCGCAGCATCGGCCACCAGGATCCGGGGGCGACCTCGTCGGCCCTGCTGTTCGCGGCGCTGGCCGAGACGGCGGACCAGGAGGCGGCGGAGTGAGCGCGCAGACCTCGTACGTGGGCATCGTGCTGGTGTCGCACAGCGGGCCGGTGGCCGAGTCGGTGGCGCGGCTGGCCGTCGGCCTGGCGGGTGGCAGCGCCGAGGCTCCGGTGGCACCGGCGGGCGGCACCCCGGACGGCGGCCTCGGGACCAGCGCGGAGCTGATCACGCAAGCCGCGCGGCAGGTGGACCGGGGCGCAGGGGTCGCGGTCCTGGTGGACCTCGGGAGCGCCGTACTGACCGTCAAGGCCCTGCTGGCCGAGGGGGACGAGCTGCCCGAAGGCACGCGGCTGGTGGACGCGCCGTTCGTCGAGGGCGCGGTGGCCGCCGTGGTCACCGCCTCGACGGGGGCCGGCCTGGACGCGGTCGCGGCGGCTGCCGGGGAGGCGTACTCGTACCGGAAGGATTGAGGGGAGACGGTGAGGCGGGAGTTTCCGGCCCGCCCCACCGCCGCCTCAGTAGAGCGACGGCAGGAGCAGTGCCGCTACGAGGACGGTGCCCGCCAGCACGAAGGCGACGTAGTCGCCGATGTGCCCGGAGTGCAGGCGGCGTACGGGGGCGGCCCAGCGGGAAGGCCGGTCCGGGACCCGCGGGCGGCGCAGGGCCCACCAGGCGAGGGCGCAGGCCAGGGCGGCGGACAGCAGGCCGAGGGCCACGCCCGGCACGGACCAGTGCGGTCCGGGCGTCGGTACGGGCGCGGCGGGAGGTGTGTGCAGGACTGCGGCCGCGTAGCCGGCCCGGTCGAGGAAGGCGTCCGCGGCCCGGCCGACCGCCGCGTGCAGGCCCGGTACGAGGCCCACGGCCAGCGCGCCCGCCAGCAGCGCGACCGGGACCGCCAGCATGGTGTCCGGGATGCGGCTGAGCGGGCCGGCGGTCTCGGGCTCCTCGTCCCGGCCGCTGGTCTCGTCGTCGCGGGTCTCCGCCCGGTCGGCGGTGTCGGGCCGTACGCCCAGCCCCAGGAAGACCCGGGCGACGGCGCGCAGCACCGCTCCCCCGGTGACCGCCGACACCACCACGAACACGGCCGCCGGCCAGCCTCCGGCCGCTTCCTCGGTGACGGCCTTGCCCAGCCCCGTACCGAAGGGCGGCAGTCCGGCCAGAGCCAGCCCGCCGACCGCGCAGACCACGCCCACCAGCGGCAGTTCCCGGCCGCGGCCGTGGAGTTCGCGTTCGTCGACGCTGCGGAAGCGGTCGAGGAGGATGCCCATGGCGGCGAACAGCGCGGCCTTGACGCCCGCGTGCCCGAGGACGTACAGCGCGGTGCCGCTCATGCCTTCCGGCGTCATGACGGCGAGTCCCATCAGGAACAGGCCGGTGTGCGCGACGGTGGAGAAGGCCAGCAGCCGCTTGAGGTGGCGCTGCTGCCAGCACATGAGCGCGCCGACGGCGGCGGTGAGCGTGCCGAGGGTGAGCAGCATCCGGTGGGCGTCGGCGGTGGGGATGCCGCCGGGGCCCGCGAAGACCGTCCAGTAGACGCGTGCCGTGCCGTAGACGCCCAGTTCGACCATGACGCCGGACAGCAGCATGCACACCGGGGTGGGTGCCACCGCGTGCGCGTCCGGGAGCCAGAAGTGGAAGGGGACCGCCGCGGCCTTGACGAGCAGGCCGGTCAGGACGAGGACGAAGGCGGTCAGGACGAGGATGTCCGGCCCGCCGGGCGGTCCGCCGGAGGAGGCGCCCGCGGTGCCTCCCGCGTCCGCGTGGGCCGCCAGCCGGCTGCCGATCTGGGCGAAGCCGAGTTCGCCGGTCCGTCCGTAGAGCAGGCCGACGCCGAGCAGCGTCGCGTAGCCGCCGAGGGAGTTGACGACGCCGAAGGTGAGTGCGCCCTGGACGGCGCGTTTCTCCTCGACGCGGTAACCGGTGAGCGCGTACGCGACGACGCCCATCAGCTCGAAGAAGACGAACGCGTTGAAGAGGTCGCCGGTGAGCGCGAAGCCGCACATGCCCGCCTGGAAGATCAGGACGAGCGCGGGGAAGGTGCCTGCCTGGCGGTGCGGCGGCTCGTCGAAGTACCGCCAGGAGTACGCGAGGACGGCGAGGACGAGCAGCGAGGTGACGGCGGCCAGGCCGACGCCGGTCCGGTCGCCGACCAGGACGATGCCGACGCCCGCGCCGCCGTGCGGATGCCAGCCGCCCAGCCATTCGACGGCGCGTGCGCCCGGCTCGTCCGCGGGCGTGCCGCGCAGCAGGACGCAGAGGGCGAGGACGGCCGTGCCCGCGGCGAAGACGGTGCCCGCGATCTCGGCGGCCCGGCGCGGCATCCGGCGGCCCGCCGCCACCAGGACCGCGGCGCCGAGCAGCGGGGTGGCCACGATGAGCGGGAGGGTGGCGGCGGGGGTGAGGGGCATGGCCGCGGCGGGCAGGAGAGTGCCGGTCGAGGTCACCCGCGCAGCTCCGAGAGTTCGTCCGGGTCGACGGTGCCGTGCCGTTTGCCCACCTGGACGACGAGGGCCAGCAGCAGCGCGGTGACCGTGGCGCCCACCACCACGTCGGTGAGGGTCAGGGCCTGGACGACGGGGTCGACGACCGGGCGCGTGCCGGGCTCCAGGTCGGAGAAGACGGGCGCGGTACCGCCGTGCCGGTAGCCGACGGCGAGCAGCAGGACGTAGGTGGATGCCTGGCAGACGGCGAGGCAGCCGACGGCGTTGATGAGGTTGCGGCTGGTGGCCAGCCCGTAACAGCCGATCAGGAAGGTCCAGCCTGCGACGAGATACGGCAGCACGCTCATGTCAGCTTCTCCTCGGATTTCTCCTCGGATTTCTCGGACGGGTGCGGAGGGTGGTGGTGAGAGGTCTTTCCGGGGCCGGTGCGCTCGTCCGCGTCCTCGATCTCGACCGCCTGGTCGAGGAAGGAGGCCAGCAGCACCACGACCCCGCCGGCGACCTCCACCCCGACGGCGGCGTTGAGCAGCGGGACCGTGCCGCCGGAGGCGAGCGTGCCGAAGGTGCCGTACGGGAGGAAGTTGGCCAGGTAGGCGGTTCCGGCGACCAGGCCGGCGGCGCCCAGCAGGAGGTAGGCGGCCTCCCCCGCCGCGTCCGCCACCGCGTACAGGCCGACCGGTCTGATCCGCTCCAGCGCGCGGTAGTCCACGGCGATGTAGAGCAGGTGCAGGGCGGTCGCGACGACCACTCCGCCCTGGAAGCCGCCGCCGGGGCTGAGCTGGCCGTGTGCGATGACGTACAGGCCGATGAGCAGGGTGACGGGGAGCGCGACGAGCGCGTAGCGGCGTACGGGCGGGGCGACGCGCGCCGGGCGGGGGCGCACCCGGTGCTCGTCGCGAGTCTGGCGGAGCAGGACGACGGTGCCGAGGGCCGCGCAGAACAGGATCGATTCCTCGCCGAGCGTGTCGAACGCCCGCTGGTCGAAGTTGACCGCCGCGACGGCGTTGGAGGTGTGCCGGGCGAGGGCGGCCTCGACGGCCCGCGCTCCGTACGGGTGCCGGTCGCCGCCGAACTCCGGCAGGTCCAGGCTCGCGGCCAACAGCAGGACGGCCAGGCCCAGCCCGCCGAGGGCCAGCACCCACATCCGGACGCGTCTGCTCACGGCCGCCCCTTTCCGGGCCCGTCCTGGTCCGTACGGTTCCCTGGGTCCGCCTCTCCGTGCGCGCCTTCGCGCTCCTCCTGGCCCTTGCGCCGCACCTTCCGTACGGAGAGCAGCAGCATCAGCGGCGTGAGGGCGGAGCCGACCGCGAGCTGGGAGAGGGCGACGTCCGGTGCCTGGAGGATGGCGAAGAGGAGGGCGAGGCTGAGGCCGAGGAGGGCCAGTACGGTCGACTGCCGGACCGGGTCGCGGACCAGTACGGCGGCGGTCGCGGCCGCCGCGACCAACGCCAGTGCCAGCACGGTCAGGGCGTCATTCATCGGCCGCACCGGACTTTCCCCCGGTCCCGGCGAGCCGCCCGGACAGCACCCGCGAGGACACGATGTTCCCGCCGGTCAGCAGCACCCCGATGACCAGGAGTTTCACCATCGCTCTGCCCGGGCCCGCGGCGACGCACAGCGGCAGCACCACCAGCGGTACGGAGAGGGCGGCGAGCGGCGTCATGGCGCGGTCGAGGGCGCGGTCGATCCGGTCGCGCGCCGGCCGTTCGGCCGGCTCGTCGGCGAGCAGCCGGGCGTAGACGAGCGTTCCGGCGGGGCCGAGGACGGCGAGGACCAGGCCCAGGTCGACGTACGAGGGCCGGGCGTAGCCCTGGGCGAGCAGCAGCATGACCAGGCAGCCGACGAGCGTCGCGAGGTTCTGCGCCATGATCCGCCGCTGTACGGGTCCGCTCGCCGCGCCCCACACCGTGGGGGCGAAGCCGACGAGGAGCAGGAGACCGGCGGCGAGCAGCCAGCCGTTCACCGCGGCCGGCCTTCCCCGGAGCCGATGCGCGCGGGCCCGGTGGGACGGGGCTTGCGGGCGGCACCGGTGACGGCGGCTCCGCGGGCCGCGCGGGCGGCGCACGCGCCGAGCAGGGCGGCCGCCGCGCCGACGAGGCACTCCAGCGGGTCCGGACTGCTGATGAGCACCAGCCACAGCGCGGCCAGCACGGCCCACCAGACGGCCAGTTCGACGACCGCCGCCGTCGCTCCTGACCACCTCCCGGCACCGGACATGCGCTCACCTCCGGCCTCGCCCGTACCCGGCCGTCAGGCTCTCATGCAGCACACCCTCGACGGACAAACCGCGCCGAACGGGCCATCCGGACAGTGCGCCGGCAGCGTGGAACTCCTGGCGGCCGGGCCCGGTTCAGCACGGCCGGACGCGTCAGGAGTGCAGCGCCCCGGCCGGCTCCGCCCCCTCCGCCACCGTCACCTCGGGATCGCCCCCGGCGGCGGCCAGCACCACGTCCAGCAGTCCCGGGAAGCGCGCCTCCAGGTCCTCGCGCCGCAGGTGCATCACCAGGCGGCGGCCCTCCCGCCGCTGGTGGAGCACGCCGCTCTCGCGCAGCACGCGCCAGTGGTGACTGGCGGTGGACTTGGATACTTCGGGCAGCAGCTCGCCGCAGGAGCGCTCGGCTCCATGAGCGGCGAGGCGGTGCACGATGCGCAGCCGGATCGGGTGCGCGAATGCCTCCAGGACGTCCGCAATGCGTAGTTCGGCACGGTCGGGGTGACTCAGTACGGCCATACCCCGAGCGTACGCGGACGGACCGACACGCGGGCCGCGTCCCCACCCCACCCCCTGCTCCGGACCCGCTCCCATCATTGCTACTGTTCTAAAACATACGAACTGACGGGCCGGCAGGTCCGCCCGCACCGGCCCGTCCGTACCACTGACGCGTGAAGGAGCCCTCATGACGGTCTACGAGGACAACTACTCCCTGGGCAAGCGGTTCCACGCCGCGCTCGCCACCGCCGACTGGGACGCGCTCCGCTCCCTGCTGCACGAGGACGCGGTCTGGGAGCTGCCCGGCGACAACACGATCTCCGGTGCGGCGCACGGCGCGGACGCCGTCGTCGAACGTGCCCGCAAGATCGCCGGGTACGGCCTGAACTTCGCCCTGCTGCACATCCTCGTCAGTCCCCGCAACATGGCGCTGTCCCTGCACAACACCGCGCAGCGCGGCGACCTGGTGCTGGACGAGCATCTGTCCACGGTGTGCACCGTGCGCGACGGCAAGGTCGCGGCCATCGAGACCTACCTGTCCGACGTGGACGGCATGAACGCCTTCTTCGTCTGAGGGAGCACCAGCGCCGACGGGTGATGCAGCGAGATCTCGACGGGCACCAGCCGGGTGGCCGTCGCCAGGGGCTCACCCGTCCCGGTGTTGCGGGCGAAGCGCGGGTGGGCGCCGCCGCTGACCTGGAGGCGGATGCGGTGCCCGGCGGCGAAGGAGTGGGCGGTGGGGCTCAGCGCCACCGTCACCTCCGCCGGGCCGGAGACGGCGTCCGGGCCGGCCCCGGGCGCCCCGGGCGCCGCCGCGGCGGGGTCCAGCCGCCGGATTCCGTCGCAGACGTTGACCGACCGCCCCCGCTCGTCGACGTCGCAGAGCCGGGCGAAGACGTCGGCGTACCCGGTGTCCGTGGCGACCCGCAGTTCCACGGTGACCGTACCGAGGACGTCGACCGGCCCGGTGAGCGGCGGGGTGGTGAAGGTCAGTACGTCGTCGCGGGCCTCCAGGGCGGCGTTGTCCCGGGGCCCGGCCGTCCGGCTGAGCAGCGGCCCGCCGACCGAGGGCGTCGGATCGGCCGGGTCGTAGCGGAAGGACAGCGGTGGCGCGGCCTCGGGCGCCCGGGGGCTCAGCGCGCCGTCGCCGTCGAGGTGCCAGCGGTGACCGGCCGCCGCCGGAGGCCAGTCGGGCAGGTCGCGCCACTCCTGGCGGCCCCCGACGTGTACGCGCACCCTCGTCCCGCGCAGGCCGGACGGGTCGTCGCACAGGTGCGCCCGCAGCCAGGCGAGGGTTTCGGCGAAGACCTCCGGCCAGCCCTGCTGCATCGCGGAGTTGTGCGTCCAGGGGCCGATGAGCAGGGCGGTGTCGCAGCCGGCGCCGCGCAGCCGCTCGTACTGCTGGAGCGTCTGGTCGAGGCACACGTCGTGCCAGCCGGTGATCAGGCTGGTCGGCACGCCCGCCCGCGCGCCGGCGGCTCCGGCGTCCGCGCCCTGCCAGTGGGCGTCGCCCGGGTCGGGGCGGGCCATCGCCTCGTCCAGGAACGGCACCCGGCCGCCGAGGCCGGGCACGTACGCCTCGCCGAGCGGCAGTGTCGTGGTGATCTTCCGCAGGTGGCGTTGCAGACGCAGTGCGGCGCGCGCGAAAGCCAGGGCGCCCCGGTCGAAATACATCCGGCCGACGGCGGAGACCACGGCGCTCTCCAGGGCGAACGGGCCCTGGTGCCCGAAGGGGTGGAAGAAGCCGTGCGGGTCGTGCATGCCGACCTGGACCACCATCGCGCGCAGTTCCGGCGGCGGGTCGGTGGCGAGGGCCCATTGCGCGTATCCGAGGGCGCTGGGCCCCATCGTGCCGAGGACGCCGGTGAACCAGGGCTGCCGGCGCAGCCACGCGACGGCCGCCCGGCCGTCCGCGGCCTCGTGCTGCCACAGGGTGTACTCGCCGCCGGACCCGCCGGTGCCGCGGCTGCTCTGCAGGACGACGTGGAAGCCCTGTTCGGCGAAGAGGATGCCGAACATCGACGCCCATGGGGTGCCGCGGCCGTACGGCGAGCGGACCAGCAGGGTGGGGAAGTCGCCGTCGGCGTTCGGGAAGTAGTGGTCGGTCAGCAGCGGGCTGCCGTCGGCGGCGGGCACCACGAGCCCGGGTTCGTACGCGACGTCGTGGTGTTTGGCGGGCATGTCGCGCAGGGTGCGCCGCACCGCCCGGGCGAGCAGGGGTGGCTTCTTCGCGAGGGAGTGGTACGTCGCCGTCGTCACGATGCCTCGATTCCTGGTGCGGACCGCTCTATTTCCCGTACGACGTACGAGAATAGCAGATGGTTGGATGGCGGCGGACAGCAGAGAGAGGTTGCCGTGACCCGAACAGACACACCCGGCCGTACCGCCGGAGTGGATCCGGAGGCGCTCTGGACACCGGCCGAACGCCCCCGGCGCGGGCGCCCCCCGGCGCACACCCGGGCCGGGATCACCGCCGCGGCCGTCGCCCTCGCCGACGCCGAAGGGCTCGGCGCCGTCACGATGCGCGCGGTAGCGGCCCGGATCGGAGCCGGCACGATGTCGCTCTACAGCTACGTCCCCAACAAGGAGACGCTGCTGGAGCTGATGATCGACGAGGTGAGCGGCGGCCACCGGCTGCCACCCGCACCGTCCGGCGACTGGCGCGCCGACCTGCGGCACCTCTTCCGTGAGCAGCGCGCCCTCATGCGGCACCATCCGTGGCTGCCCGCGGCGCTGCCCGCGCGGCAGACGTTCGGCCCGAACACCCTCGCCGCCCTGGAGTACGCGCTCGCCGTCCTCGCGCCCGCGGGGCTGGGCGCCCAGGCGGGGCTGGAGGTCTTCAGCCTGCTCTCCGGCTTCGTGGCGAGCCACGTCACCCACGAACTCGCCCAGGAGGCGACGGCCGACGCCACCGGCCGCGCCTTCCACGACGCGCAGGCCCGCTACCTGCGCTCCCCCGCCGTCACGGGCCCGTACCCGAAGGTCGCCGAGGCCCTGACGGCGCCGGGCGGCGCCCCCTCCCCCGACGCGACCTTCGACCGGCTCCTCAACCGCATGATCGACGGGCTGACGGCCGCCGCGTGACCCGCGCCCGGCGGCCGGACGATCACCGCGACGCACGCGACGCCCAGGAACGCCACCGCCGCGCCGCCGCTTTCCCGCCATGGTCCCTTCCGCGCCGGACAGGCCGCGCCGGCAGGTGACAGACGTGATCGGGACAGCGTTACGATGCCCCGGCGGCGCGGTCCCCCATGGCTGCCGCAGCCCGCCGAAGCCCTCCGCGGAAAGGCATCCGACCCATGACGGCACACTCCACCGACCGCCCGCACGCAGCGCCCCGGGGACCCTGGCTCGGCCCGGGCGTCGTGGTGCTGACGGGCATTCAGGCGGCAGGGAAGTCCACCGTCGCGCAGGCGCTCGCCGAGCGGCTGACGCGGTCGGTGCACCTGCGCGGTGACACGTTCCGGCGCATGGTCGTCCGGGGGCGGGCGGAGATGACGCCGGACGCCGGCGAGACCGCCCTCGCCCAGCTGCGGCTGCGGCACCGGCTGACCGCCGCCTGCGCCGACCAGTACGCCCAGGCCGGGTTCACCGTGATCGCCCAGGACATCCTGCTCGGCGAGCACCTGACCGAGATGGCCGAGCACATCAGGACCCGCCCGCTGGCGGTGGTCGCGCTGGTCCCGGACCCGTCTGCGGTCGAGGAGCGGGAGGCGGCCCGGCCCAAGACGGCGTACGGGCCCGACTGGAGCGTGCGCGACCTCGACGCGGCGCTGCGCGAGCACACCCCGCCGATCGGGCTGTGGCTGGACACCACGCACCAGACCGTCGAGCAGACCGTGGACGAGATCCTCGCCCGCGCCTGGACCGAGGGCGCGATCGCCTGAGGGCCCGTGTCAGTACCCCTTCGGCGGCCGGGTCGGGTCGGCCTGCTGCACCCGCTCCGCGAAGTTCGCGCCGGACTCGTCGACGCCGTACCGGTCGCGGACGTACCCGATGGTCGCGGTCATGCAGGCCACCACGTCGTACGGCGTCCGGGCGGTGCCGCACAGGTGGTACGCGGCGAAGGTCGGCGGTATGCACTGGGTGGCGCCGCGTGAGCAGTTGCGCGGGTGCCCGTCGGACATGACCGGGCCCCAGGCGTTGCCGTCGGTGGTGTTCACCCGCCAGCGCGGGTGGTTGTACGAGGACTCCCGCCGCGCGATCGTCACCAGTGCCGGCACGCCGTACTCGGGGTCCATACCGGTCAGTTCGCAGGCCAGCCGTGCGTAGTCGGCCATGGCTTCCGCGCCCGACGCGTCATCGGGGTCGTGGTACTCCACCTCGGTGAGGTCCACCGGCCGCACTCCCCTCAGGCACCGCGTCCGCACCGGGAACACCGCGTCCCGTGCCGCTGCCGGGCCTGCCGTCATGGTGCCCGCGCGGGGGGCGCGCGAACCGGCCGCGGGGTGCGGGCAGCCGCCGTTCCCGTGGCCGTACGGCGCTGTTCGTGTGGCGTACGGAGCCACCGGGGTCGCCGGTACGGGTGACCGTCGGGACCTCGTTCGGCTGGGATGCCGGCGAGGCTCCGCCAACCGGGTGAAGCGTGCGAACGACGGCTCCCGAAGGTCACTATGGTGCCCGCCATGACCACATCCCAGGCCACTACCGGCAACCCTCCGTACAGCCAGCTGGGCACGCTCATGATGATCGGCTGGAGCGGCGCGCACCCCGAGGACGGTCACGACGTACCCTTCCTGCTCACCTACTCCCTCGGCGACGGCAAGGACGGCCCGGAGACCGGGACGGAGGTCATGGGCACCATGCTCAGCCAGGCCGGGCTGCTGGTCGGCGGCGAGCTCCAGGACGCCTCCCGCACCCCCTCCCTGCCACTGACGCTGATCGTCGAGGCCGGCCGGGCGGTGCTGACCATGCCGATCTTCAGCGCGCAGTGCCCGGTGCCGCCGGAGTGGCTGGCGGCGGCGGACCACCGGGGGCAGGTGTACGGCATGTTCGCCACCCGGCCGTGGCCGGAGGCGAAGCCGGGCGGCCCGGTCAGCGAGGACATGCTGCGGGCCTTCGCGGGCGACGAGGGCGTGATCAAGAGTTCCGCGCACTGCCTCATTCCCGTGCGCACGCTACAGGGCCGCTAGTCCTGGGGCGCGCTCCCGGCCCGGGGCGCTCTCGCCGCCGCGTATGAGCACGGGAAACCCCGGATGCGGATCGGGCCGGGGGCGGTGACCCTGGAGAGGTGGGGGCGTCAGTGGCGAGGAGGACGACTCATGTCCATGATGGACAAGCTCAAGCAGATGCTGAAGGGCCACGAGGACCAGGCCGGCAAGGGCATCGACAAGGCCGGCGACATGGTCGACGACAAGACCCAGGGCAAGTACAGCGGTCAGGTCGACACGGCCCAGGACAAGCTCAGAGGCCAGTTCGGCAAGGATCAGGGCCAGGACCAGCCGCCGCAGTCCTGATCGGGTGCCGTCCCGGGCCGGGCGCCGCCTGTCAGGGCGCCCGGCCCGGGACGCGCGTGTCGCACCCCGGAATTCGTCAAGAGATTTCACAAGGCTTCACTCGTTCAAGCGACACAACCTTGCCTGATCGATTCTCCTCGTACACGTACCGCTACCGTTTTTCCGCACCCCGGCCCCCGGTGCCATCAGCCAGAAGCCGCGCTGCGGCCTGCACATCCGGTGGGGGGCGCCATGACCGAACGCACCGCCGACACGGCACTGCTCACGTACACGGTCGGAGACCAGCTCGTGCTCGCGCTCAAGGGAGAACTCGACCTCGCCCTGGCGCTGACCCTGCAACCCGTCCTCGGTGAGGCGCTGCCGCCCCGGCCCGGCACGGTCGTCGTGAACCTGAGCCAGCTCACCTTCATGGACTGCAGCGGCCTGGCCCTGCTGTGCCGGCTCCGCGAGCGGGTGACCGACCGCGGGGGCCGGCTGGTGCTGCTCAGGCCGCAGCCCGTGGTCCGCCGGCTGCTGCGCCTCGCACCGCTCGGCGAGCGTTTCGTCGTGATCGACCGGCTGCTGCCCGCCCGGTCCCTCAACTGAGCGCCGGGCGGGCAGCCGCTTCAGAGGAAGCTGACGCCCTGCGCGAGCGGCAGGTCGTCCGAGTAGTTGACGGTGGTGGTGGCCCGGCGCATGTACGCGCGCCAGGCGTCCGAGCCGGACTCCCGGCCACCGCCGGTCTCCTTCTCCCCGCCGAACGCGCCGCCGATCTCCGCACCCGACGTACCGATGTTGACGTTGGCGATGCCGCAGTCGGAGCCGTCGGCGGCCAGGAAGCGCTCGGCCTCCCGCTGGTCCCGGGTGAAAATGCTGGACGACAGGCCCTGGGGCACACCGTTGTGCAGGGCGACGGCCTCCTCGAAGGTGCGGTAGGTCAGGACGTACAGGATGGGCGCGAAGGTCTCCGTACGGACGACGGCGGTCTGCGCCGGCATCCGTACGACCGCCGGGCCGACGTACGCGGCGTCCGGTACCTGGTCGGTGAAGTGCCGCTCGCCGCCGGTGAGCACGGTGCCGCCGTCGTCCTGGGCGGCGTCCAGCGCCTTGGCCATGGCCGCGTGGGCAGCGGGGCTGATCAGCGGCCCGACGAGGGTGGCGTCGTCGAAGGGGTTGCCGACCGCAAGCTGTCCGTACGCGTGCACGATCTTCTCGGTCAGGCGGTCCGCGACGTCCTCGTGCACGATCAGCCGGCGCAGCGTCGTACAGCGCTGGCCCGCGGTGCCCGCGGCGGAGAAGACGATGCCGCGCACCGCGAGGTCGAGATCGGCGGACGGGGTGACCACGGCGGCGTTGTTGCCGCCGAGTTCGAGCAGGCAGCGGCCGAACCGGGCGGCCACGCGCGGCGCCACCTCGCGCCCCATCCGCACCGAGCCGGTCGCGCTGAGCAGCGCGATACGCGGGTCGTCGACGAGCAGTGAGCCGGTCTCCCGGTCACCGAGGAGCAGCCGGTGCAGCGCGGCCGGCGCACCCGTGTCGGCGATCGCCCGGGCCAGCAGGGCGTCGCAGGCCAGGGCGGTCAGCGGGGTCAGCTCGGAGGGCTTCCACACGACCGGGTCGCCGCAGACCAGGGCGACGGCGGTGTTCCAGGACCAGACGGCGACGGGGAAGTTGAAGGCGGAGAGCACGCCGGTCACGCCGAGCGGGTGCCAGGTCTCGGCGAGGCGGTGGCCCGGGCGTTCGCAGGCCATCGTGCGCCCGTAGAGCTGCCGGGACAGCCCCACGGCGAAGTCGCAGACGTCGGTCATCTCCCGAACCTCGCCGAGCGCTTCGGAACGGATCTTGCCGGCCTCGACGGTCACCAGGTCGGCGAGCGCGTCCTGGTACTCGGTGAGCAGCTCGCCGAAGCGTTTGACCAGCGCGCCCCGGCGCGGAGCGGGGACGGTGCGCCACTCGCGGAACGCCGCTTCGGCTGCCGCCACGGCCTCGTCGGTCTGCTGCGCGGTGGCGGCGGGCAGCCGGTACAGGACGCCGCCGGTCAGCGGTGTACGGGCGGTGATCCCGGTGCCCTCCGGGACGGTGGCGACGCCGCAGCGGCGCAGCCGGTCGGCGGCCAGGTCACGGAGTTCGGCGGTGCTGGGGAGCTGGGTGCGGGTGCTCACGGCGGGTGGCTCCTTCGGCGCGGTGGGAGGGGGCGGGTGCAGGCACGGCACGGCTGTTGCGCAGCCGTCAGGAAGGGCACAGGTTGCGGCGGGCGTCGTCCGCGCCCAGTGCGTCCAGCGCCTGCCGCAGCGAGGCGTCCTGCTGTGCGGCGTAGATCCGGAAGGGGTCGAGCACGGGCCTGCCGACGGCTTCGGCGAGCCGGTGCTCGTCGTAGTGGGTGCCGGTGCGTGCGGTGTCCCGGGTGCCCTGACCGGTCAGGTTGGAGGTGAAGATCCCGGCGGCCGAGCGGGGCAGGAAGTCCTCGTAGACGATCGGGCGGGCGATCAGCCAGCCGTGTTCCAGCAGTCCGGCCAGGTCGGCGGGCGGGCGCCGGCCGTCGCGCGGGTGAGCGGCTGCCGGAGCGTACGTGAAGTAGCCCAGCCCCTCGGCGGCGAGGCACTGTTCCGAACGCGGGAAACCGGCCTCCCAGAGAGGGCGGGCCACGTCCTGACGGGTGGCTCCGCCGTCGGCTCCCGCGTCGGCGAGCCGCCGGTCCGCCTCCGCGACGAGCGCGTCGTAGCGGGCGCGGCCCGCACGGCTCAGGGCGATACCGCGCGCCTCGACCTCGCCGAACCGCACCCGCAGCGCGCCGGTGGTCACGCTGCCGTCCGGTTCGCGGAAGGTGCGGGGTTCGTCCAGGGCGCGGAAGGAGGTCTGGCGCAGCAGGACGTCGGGGCCGTCCCAGCGGGGCGGTCCCTGGATCTCGTCGATCATGGTGATGCCGCGGTCCGCCATCCGCCGGTAGAGCGTGTCGATGTCCAGGACGCGGGGGGTGAGGTGGTTGATGTGGGTGCTGGTGACGCCGCCGATGTCGGCGGCGACGGCGGAGATCCGGGCGAGTTCGCGGTACCAGGCGCGGTCCACCGGCTCGGGGGACAGTTCGAAGGCGGCGACCGCCAGCGTGAGGAAGCGTTCCGCCTGCTCCGGTGCGAGGCCGTGCTCGCGTTCGGCGCGTTCGGCGAGCGTGAGCAGTTCGGGCGGGAAGAGGGTGCGGCGGTCCAGGAAGGTCTCCAGCCGGGCCTGGAGGCCGGCGTCGAAGAACCGGCGGTCGGCGACGGTGAGCATCGAGGTGAAGACGCGGAAGGGGTTGCGGTCCAGTTCCTCGGGCTCGACCGGGCGGAAGGCGGTGGAGACCACCGGCACCGCGCTCGTGGTGGCGTCCCGAAGGTCGTAGAAGCCCACCGGGTGCATTCCCAGCGCGGCGAACACCTGGGCGGCCTGGCGCAGTTCGCGGGGCGTGCCGACGCGGATGGCGCCGTGCCGCTCGGCGGCGACCCTGCCGGCCACCCGGCGGGCGTCCGGGTCGCGGCGCGTGACCTCGTCGTTCACCTCGCCCGTCACCTCCAGGAGGGTGGTGTACGCGGGCACTTCGGCGCCGTACATGCCGGACAGCCGACGGGCGAAGGCGGCGCGCAGCCGCCAGGTGGGGATCATGCGGTCCTCCGAAGCATGGCCGGGCGTCAGATGATGTGTGCTTCCGGGCGGGCACCGTCGTGCCGCACGCTGCCCTCCTCCCCCGCACCGGCGGACGGGTCGTCGAACCGCGTGGCGGCCAGCGGTCCGGCGTCGAGGAACGGCTCACGGCCCAGGTAGAGGTCGCGGACCAGCTCCCCCACGGCGGGTGCCTGGAGGAAGCCGTGGCCGGAGAACCCGGTGGCGTACAGGAAGCGGGACACGTCCGGGGCCTCGCCGATGAGGGCGTTGTTGTCGGGGGTGGTCTCGTAGAGGCCGGCCCAGCCGTGGCTGACCGGCATCGCTGCCAGGGCGGGCGCCCGGCGGCCGGCGGCCGCGCGGAAGGGCGCCAGCCACTCCCGGCTGAACTCCCGGCCGAAGCCCGGCTGCTGGCACGGGTCCGACATGCCGAGCAGCAGCCCGCCCGCGCCGTCGTTGTGGAAGTAGGCCGTGGAGGCGAAGTCGAGGGTGAAGGGGATGCGGGGCGGCGGGGCGTCCAGCGGTCCGGTGAAGGCGATCTGGCGGCGCAGCGGGGTCACGGGCAGCCGTACGCCGGCCATCGCGCCGACCTCGGCGGACCAGGCGCCCGCGCAGCAGATGACGGTGGTGGTGCGTACGGTGCCGCGGGGTGTCCGTACCGCGTCGAGGGCGCCGTCGCGGGTGTCGATCGCGGTGACCGGGCAGTGCGTGCGCAGGGCCGCGCCGTGCCGGGCGGCCGCGCGGAGGTAGCCGGTCACCGCTTCCCGTGGGAGCGCATAGCCGTCGGTCGGGCAGTGCGCGGCGGCGGCGATGCTGTCCGGATCGAGGTACGGGCACAGCTCGGCGGCCTCGGCCGGGCCGATGATCCGGCTGGGCACCCCGAGCGCGTTCTGTGCCGCCACCCCCTCTTCGAACAGGGCCCGTTCGGTGGCGTCACCGAGCAGGAAGAGGTAGCCCACGCTCTCGAAGCCGATGTCGGCGCCGGGACGCTCGCCGAACGCCCGCCACGCCTCCAGGCTGCGCCGGCCGATGCGGATGTTGAGCGGGTCGGAGAACTGGGCGCGTACGCCGCCGATGGGTTTGCCCGAGGAGCCGGAGGCGGGCGTGTCGCGCTCCAGCAGCAGTACGTCGCGCACTCCGGCCTCCGCCAGGTGGAACGCGATGCTCGCCCCGAGGATGCCACCGCCGATGATCACGACGTCGGCGTGTTCGGGGAGAGGGGCGGAGGCGATGCCGCTTTCCGTGGCCCCGCTGCCTTCCGTGGCCTCGCTGCCTTCCGTGCTGCTGTCCGTGCCCTCGCTGCTGTCCGTGTCCGTGCTGTCCATGGCCGTACGTCGCTCCATGCGGACGCCTTTCCGTCGGCTCGCTCGGTGCGGTGCGGGTTGCCGCCGCGCGGCGGCGGACGTGCTGCCGGGTTCCGGTACGTGTGGTGCCGCTGGTTCTGATGGTGACGGCCATGGTCCGCCACGTCCATGACGCGTCCGCCCGGCCGTGTCTTTCCGGTCGCCGCGCCCGCACTCCTCCCGGCCACTCCCCCGCACCCGGTCCCGCTCAGGCGGACCGCCGCGGGCCCGTACCGGTGCTGCCGGTCACTGGCGCAGGTCGTCCACGAGCGTCGGCGACGGGCGGGGGATCTCGCCGAAGTCCTCGTCACCCGCGACGGTGAGGCGGTCGATGACGTTCTCCAGGGCGGCGGGCAGCGTGGGCGCGAGACCGCTGTGCCACTGGACGAGCAGGGCGTGCCGGGCGGCGTCCGGCAGCAGGCGCCCGGCGTCGAAGGCGACGGGCGGCGGCGGTTCCTCGCCCGGGCCGTGGGCGGCCTGCGTACGCCAGTAGGCCGCGTCGCGGAACTCGCCGTGCCGGCGGTGGGAGAGGTACAGGCAGTAGGCAGCCGTACGGCTGCCGCCGCCGGCGCCGAACCGCCACCAGAAGTCGGCGGCCTCGGCGCGCCCGGTGATGTGCAGCAGGCAGGCGAAGACCAGGGCGCCCTCGGGGTCGATCCGGTGGTCGTCGACCAGCCGGGCCAGGCTGTCCGCCGCCGCCGCGGCGTTAACCACCAGGGCGCAGGCCAGGTCCAGTTCGTGGGTGGCCTCGTCGTGGGCGCTCGGGTAGGCGGTGGGCACCGGGGCGTCCGGGCGGGGACCGGCGGGGTACGCGGCCCCGGTGTCCTCGCAGGCGCCGCCGGTCAGCCGGTCGCGGGCGGCCGCGGTGTCGTAGGCGCCGTACGACTCGGCGAGCACGTCGGCGGCGGCTGCCAGCAGGGACTCGATGGTGTCCCGGCCGGCCTGGTGGGTGTGCGGCATGGGTCACTTACCCTTCGTGGGGCCTGGTTCGATGCCCAGGGCGGCGGCGATCCTGCGCTTGCCCCGGCTCGCGTGGGAGCGGACGGTGGCCTCGTCGACGCCGAGCAGGGCGGCGATCTGGCGGTCGCAGTACCCGATGACATGGCGCAGCACGATCACGTCGCACTGCCGCTCGGGCAGCCGCGCGATCGCGTCGTACAGGCCCAACTGGCTCTCCAGCAGGACGAACTGCTGCTGGCACTCGCGCAGCAGCGCGCGGGTGACGACGGCGAAGGCGGCACTTTGGGTCAGGGCCGTGGCGCGCCGGTGCCGGCAGAGCCAGTCGACCACGGACTCCTTGAGGACGGCCCAGGCGTAGGAGTCCACCGAGGACTGTTTGAGCGCGTACGGCCAGCACAGCCGTAATCGCTGGTAGGCGGCGCCGGTCACCTCCAGGGCGGCGTCCTCGCTGCCGGTGTGCAGATAGGCGTAGGCCAGCCATTTGCGGTAGTGCGTCTCGTGGAACGCCTCGAAGGCGATGGCCAGCCGCCGGCCGGCCCGGCGCAGCGGATCACCGGCCGGGCACGGCGGCCGGTCGCGGGTCACGGCCGCTCCCGCCGGCCGTGGCGCCCGGCGCCGGGCCCTCGGCCCGGGGCGCACGGCGGCAGCGGGCTGTCCCGGTACGTGCTCACGTGAAGTCCTCGATCCGTTCGCCGCGGTCCGGGAGGCCGGCAGGCCCCGGCATCAGCGGGAGGGCGGCGGCCCTTCCTTCCAATGAACCGGAAAACCCGCCCCGTTGTGGCACCGACCCCGAAGAAATCTCACCGGCGTGATGATGTGATGACTCGGTGCGGGGGCGCCCGGCCCCCGGCGCACGCCGGTGCACGGCCGTGGGAGCGGGGTAGTGCTCCGGCGCCGGACCGGCAGCCGTACAGGGAGGCGGAGAACGCGATGAGTGAGCAGCACGGCGAACCGGTGGTGGACCTGCAACTCGACCGGGCCCACTCGGCGCGCATCTACGACTACTTCCTCGGCGGCCGGACCAACTTCCTCGCCGACCGCACGGCCGCCGCGAGCGTGCTCGCCGTCTTCCCGTCGGCGGCGGTCGCCGCGCGGGTCAACCGCGAGTTCACGCACCGCGCGACCCGGGCCCTGACACGGGCGGGCCTGCGCCAGTTCCTGGACATCGGCACCGGCATCCCCACCTCGCCCAACCTGCACGAGATCGCCCAGGGCATCGCGCCGGACGCCCGCGTGGTCTACACGGACAACGACCCGATCGTGCTGGCCCACGCCGCCGCGCTGCTGCGCAGCACACCGCAGGGCCGTACCGCCTACCTCCAGGCGGACGTCACCGACCCGGACAGCATCGTCACGGCGCCGCAGGTCCGGCAGACCCTCGACCTCGGCCGCCCGGTCGCGCTGAGTCTGAACGCGCTGATGCACTTCGTGCCGGACGGGGGGCGGGACCGGGCGCACGGCATCGTCGAACGCCTCAAGGCGGCCCTGCCCAGCGGCAGCACGCTGACCATGTCCCACGCCACCGCCGACTTCGCCCCCGAGGCGATGGCCCGGGTCTCGGACATCTACGCGGCGGCGGGCACGCCCGTGGCGTTCCGTACGCAGGCCGAGTTCGCCCGCTTCTTCGACGGCTGGGAGCTGCTGAAGCCCGGCATCACCCTGGCGCACCACTGGCGCCCGGACGACCCGGACGACGCGACGCAGGTCCCGGACGCCGTGGCCGCTTCGTACGCCGCCGTGGCGCGCCGCCCCTGACGCGGGGCGGCCGGCGGCGTACGCGGGAGGCGGTCCCGCTACTTCCTGTTGCCCTGCTGGGCCGTGAACGCGGGCGGTGGCTCCACGTCGTGGATGTGCGGCAGCTGGGAGATCAGTTCCGTCGCCAGAACGGTGGTCTCGCCGAGGGTTTCGGGGATTCCCACGGCCTGCGCGGTGGGCTGGGCGGTGGCGGTGACCGAGCCCGCCAGCAGGGCCGCGGCGGCAATCTTTTTGATCATGCCGTGCACAACGAGCGCCCCGGCGCACGGGTCACCCCGCCGCCCGCACCGGTGTGCGGGACGGCGGGGTGCGGGCGGGGCCCGGCGGGCCGCCGCGCCGCTCAGGTGCTGCGGTCGCCCTTGTTCTTGAGCGAGTCCCGCATCCCCTGGACGTTGCCCTTGGCCTCGTCCACCGCCCCCTTGGCCTTGCCCTTGGCCTGGTCGGCGCGGCCCTCGCCCTTCGTCCGCTGGTCGCCGGTGATCTTGCCCGTCATCTCCTTGGCCTTGCCCTTGGCCTTGTCCATGGCGCTCTCGCCCATGACCTGCTCCCTCGGTCCGGTTGGTGGGACAGCACCACGCTGCCGCAGCCGGGCACCGGCCGCATCCGGAGGCGGCTACCGGTAGGGCGGGCCCGGTCCCGGCACCGCCCGTACCCGGACCGGCCGGTCCGGGCCTTCCCCGCGCGGCCGCCGCCACCGCCTCCATTGACCTCTCCGGCAGCCGGGGCCAAGGTGTCCCCCGCAGTCCCGGATCCGCCTCGACTCCAAGGACGCTCCCATGCGAAGACGCAGCTTCGTCAGCGGCCTCGCGGGCACGGCCGCGGGCCTCGGCCTGGCCGGCACCGCCGTCCCCGCGGCCACCGCCGCCCCTTCCTCCACCCCCGGTTGGACGGCCGTCCCGGTGCCCGACGCGCGGCCGGGCGCCCGGCTGTACGGCGTGGCCGCGGCCGGGCCGGGGCTCGCCTGGGCCGTCGGCGTGGAGGGACTGGGCGGCAACAGTGAGGGGACCGCGGTCGCGCTCCGCTGGGACGGTGCCGCCTGGTCCCGTACGGACCTGGGGCACCTCGCCCCGGCCGGCCCCCTGACCGCAGTCACGTCCGCCGGCACCCGTACCGCCTGGGCGGTCGGCGCGAACGGACTGCTGCTGGCCTGGGACGGCACGACCTGGCAGAAGACGCCGTACCCGGGCCAGGGCGGAAGCCGCACCACCGTCACCGACGTGACGGCCACCCCCGACGGCCGGGCCTGGGCCGGCGGCCGGCACGACGGCCGCGCCGGGCTGCTGCACTGGGACGGCCACCGGTGGCGCTGGTGCGCCCCGCTGCCGGACGCGGCGGCTCCCACCCCAGGGCACGTCCATGTGACGCCCGGCGGCGAGGTCTGGGTGTACGGCGACGTCATCGCCCGCTGGGACGGCACCTGGACCGTGCTCCCGCACACCACCGGCATCCGCGCGACCGTCTCCGGACTGCTTCCGGTGGCCCACGACGACATCTGGCTCACCGGTCACGCCTACGGCATCGGCGGCCCGCCCGGGAAGCCGCCCGGCGTCGTCCTCGAACACTGGGACGGCACCCGGTGGTCGCAGGTGAAGGGGCCGTACGGCGTCGGTCTGCTCAGTTCGGTCAGCGGTGACCCGTTGGGCCGGCCCGACCGGATCACCGGCTGGGACTTCTGGGACCAGAAGCGCTCCCACTACCTGCGGTGGGACGGCGCCTCCTGGGTGAGCGAGCGCGGCCCCGAGATGCCTGAGACGGCCCTGATGACGGACCTGACCCGGATCCCCGGCACGGCCGGATACTGGTCCGTCGGCACCACGTCCTTCTACGCGGGCACCACCGCCCGGATGCACGTCGAACGCTTCGGGTGCGGTCCGGTGCCGTCAGCTTGAGCAGTGGACCGACGCCGTGAGGCGCCGCAGCGCGGTGTGGGCAGGCGGGCCCCAGGTGGGCTTGCCTCCGGGGCGTCCGCGCAGGCCGGCGTCTCCGATGAGGATGCCGCCGAGGGCGCGTAGTAGCGCCCAGCCGCGGGCGCGGCACAGGGTCGCGGCGTCGGGGCCCGGCCGGTAGGCCGCGTGGAAGCGGTCGGCGGCGTCCTCCGGCAGCAGGATCCAGGCGGCGGCGAGGTCGCAGGCCGGATCGCCCGCGAAGAGGTCGCCGAAATCGATCACGCCGCTGAAGGTACCGTCCGTGGTCAGGAGGTTGGCCGGATGCAGGTCGCCGTGGAGCCAGAGCGCCGGGCCCGTCCAGCCGGGCGCGGCGACGGCGTCTTCCCAGACCGCGCGGACGGCGTCCGGGTCGGGGATCAGCCCCAGCCCGGTGGCCGAGGCGAGCCCTTGGTCGAACGATTCGGCGTGGCCGGCCAGCGGCCCTCCGCGGTCGCGGCCGGCGGGTGCCCCGGCGGGGGCGGGGCGGTGCAGAGCCGTCAGGAAGGCGGCCAGGGCGTCGGCCGCCTCCTCGGCGCGGGTGGCGGGGGCGTGGTCCGCGGGCGTGCCGGGCACCCAGGTCGTGACGATCCAGGGCCGCGGGAAGCGCTCGGAGGGCTCACCGAGGCGCTGCGGGACGGGGACCGGCAGTGGAAGGTGCGGGGCGAGGAGGGGCAGCCAGGCGTGCTCCTTGCGCAGCAGCGCGTCCGCGGACCGCGTCGCCCAGGGCAGCCGGACGGCGAGGTCGTCGCCGAGCCGCCACAGCTGGTTGTCCCAGCCCCGCGCGCCGAGCGTCACCGGGCGGTCGGCCAGGTCGGGATGCTGGTCACGCAGCAGGTCCCGGACCAGCTCCGCGGTGATTTCCGTACCGGTGTGGGTCATGCGGGGCAACGCTAGTCCGGCGGTGGTCGGCCCGGGCTTCTCAGGCGGGTTCGAGCCAGGTACGGCGTCGGACGTGGCTCGATATGAACCGGTCACGTAGTACGCGGGCACCTGCCCGGGCCGGTCATCCGGCCGGGATTTCGCCGGGTTTTCGGCTGCGTCTGCGGTTACGTCCTCGGCCACGTCTTCGGCCACGGTGAGGGCGAGCACCGGATGGCCCCAGCCCGCCTGTTCGGTCACGGCCGCGGTGAAAACCGGCCGCACCTCGTGTACGGCGCGCTGGACGCGGTCCGCCCGGAGCCCGGGGCGGACGTCGCCGCGATACCCCGGTCCCGGTCCGCGAGGCCGTCGAGCGGCTGACAGATGCCAGGTCAAGGGCGCGATGGAGGGGCCGGGCGGCGGGTCCGCCGTTCACCCGTTCGCCCGTTCCGGATCGCCGCTCGCGCGCGGGACTTCTAGCGTCCGTACGGCGGAGCGTCCCCGCCTGCGTCACCCGCGGCCGAAGGAGTTCGACATGCGCCGGCTCATCGCCGTACCGACCGCCCTGCTGGCCCTCGCCGTCGCCGCGTGCGGCGGCAGCGGACCGGGCGGCTCGGCGGCGTCGCCCGCCGCCTCCGGCTCCGCCCCGGGCGCGAGTCCCACCAAGAGTCTGGAGGGCGGCCCGTCCGGCGGCGCGAGCCCGTCGGAGCCGGACGGTTCCGGGTCCGCCGTTCCCGGCCAGCCGCTGGACTGCGGCGCGCTGCACGACGCCATGGGCGAGGGGCTGACCGCGCAGCTCTTCTCCGGGCCCGGTGCCGGGCCGACCGCGGGCTGTGCCGAGGCCCGGAGCGTGATGGCGGAGTTCTTCCGCAAGGCGGACGCGAACCGGCCGTCGCTGACGGTACGGGGCTGGGAGTGCCAGTACGAGAACGGGCCCACCGGCACCTGGCTGAGCAGCTGCCGCAAGGACGGCGGCCGGCAGCAGATGCACACCGAGGAGGCGGGCCGGTCGGCGCCGCCGGACGCCCCGGAGCAGTCGCCGGGCGATCCGGGCCGGTCCGAACCGCCGGAGGGCCCGGAGCTGCCCGGCGGGAGCGAGGAGTCGCAGACCTCGATCCGTCTGCCCTGGTTCCACGCCTGACGGCCGCCCTCGGTGCGACGGCCGCCGCCGGGCCCGTCCCGGCCGCTACCGCGCCTGCTCGATGCCCGCGAACCAGGCTGGTCCGTCGTCCATGGCCATCTTGATCCGCGCCACCGCGAACTCCTCCAGCTCCGGCAGGCCGTCCAGCGCGAACCAGCCCACCTCCAGCGACTCGTCGTCGTTGACGGCGGCCTCTCCGCCGACGGCGCGGCAGCGCAGCGAGACGTCCATGAACTGGCACGCGTCGCCGTTCGGGTAGCGCACCCGCTGGAGCGCCTCGACGAGGATCACCCGTTCGGGGACCACGTGCACCGCCGTCTCCTCGAAGACCTCGCGTACGGCGGTCTCGGCCGGCTGCTCCCCCGGCTCCGGGATGCCGCCGATGATCGACCACATGCCGTTGTCCGCTCTGCGGCCGAGCAGGACCCGGCCGCGGTCGTCGAAGACCACGGCGCTCACGCCTGGGAGCCACAGGAGCTGGTGGCCGATACCGGCCCGGATGTCGCGGATGAAGTCGGGTGTCGCCATACCGCGCACCCTAACGAGAGCCGGGTTACGGGAGCGTCGCCCGCAATGCGCATCGAACACGCGTCCGGGGAATGCGGTCAGGCTCCGGCCCGCCCCTTGCCGGTCCCGCATCTGCCGCGGATGCAGCGCACGGCGCTCTCGGCGTCGTCGACCGTGACCGTGAAGCTGCGGCCGTCGCCGAGCCGGAGCACCACGGCCTCACCGCGCCGTACGACCACGGCGGTGCCCTGCTCGGGACGCCAGCGGTAGCCCCAGCCGCCCCAGTGGCGCGGGGTGACGCGGGGCGCGAAGTCCGCGCCGACGACGTGGTCGAGGGGGATGCGGCGGCGGGGCAGGCCCATGTGGCCGCACCGCACCTCCAGGCATTCCTTGTCGACCCGTACGGCGACGTGCACGAAGGCGAGGGTGCCGAAGAGCATCAGCAGACCGGCCAGGACGCAGCCGACCACCGACATCACCAGCGGCGCCAGGCCGGAGGTCCAGGCGCTGTCGACGGCCAGCTCGATGCCCAGGGCCAGGCAGGCCAGACCGATGCCCGCCAGGAGCCACTGCGCGCGGTTGGTGGCACGCCCGTGCCACACCTCGGGGACGTCGGCGGGGTCTCGGTGACTGCCGGAACCCCCGCCGTCGCCGACGGGTCCGCCGTGCTCGCCGGGGGCTGTCGCCCCCTCGTGGGGGTGGTCCCTCATGACACGCAGCGTACGCTTCTTCGCCCCTCCTGGCAGCGTATCGCGCGTACTGCCGGAACCTCAGTGACGGACGGGTCCACCGGTCCGGGCCGGACCGGACAGCAGGCGGCCTTCGGCGTAGGCGAGCGCGGCCTCGGGGAGGCGGCCCGGACGGCCGCTGAGCAGGACGGTGACGGTGCCGGTGGGCTCGGCCGAGGGGGCCGGACCGGCCCCGACGCGGCGCAGCGCCTGGGCGGCTACCGCCTCGGCGGAGCCGAGCAGGACGAGCGCGGGGGCGCCGGGCTGCTGGAGGGCGGCGCGGATGCGCCCGGCGACCAGTTCGTAGTGGGTGCAGCCGAGGACGACGGTGCGTACGTCGCGCGGTGTGTTTGCGGCGGCGGCCGCCACGGCGGCGTCGATCGCGGCCTCGTCGGCGGACTCCACGGCGTCGGCGAGCCCCGGGCAGGGCACGCCGGTGACCTCGACACCGGCGGCGAACTGCTCGATCAGGCCGCGCTGGTAGGGGCTGCCGGTGGTGGCCGGGGTGGCCCAGATGGCGACCGGGCCGCCGGTGGCCGCGGCGGGCTTGATGGCCGGGACGGTGCCGACGACCGGCAGTCCGGGCTCCAGCTCGGCCCGCAGGGCGGGCAGGGCGTGCACGGAGGCGGTGTTGCAGGCGACGATCAGGGCGTCCGGGCGGTGCGCCGCGGCGGCCCGCGCGGTGGCGAGGGCGTGCGCCGCGATGTCGTGCGGCGGGCGGGGGCCCCAGGGCATGCCGTCCGGGTCGCAGGAGAGCACCAGGTCGGCGTCGGGCCGCAGCCGCCGTACCGCGGCGGCCGCCGCGAGCAGGCCGGTTCCGGAGTCCATGAGCGCGATCTTCACCCGGACACTTTACGCCGGGCCGCCCGGTACTTGTCATACCGGTGATCGCCGTCCGCCGCGCCCGCGGGGCCGCCCGGCCGGTTCCGGCCACGGCGGGTTCCGGTGCGGCACACTGCGGGCGTGGGAGCGATGGAGTGGATCGGTGCCGGGTCGCTGGCGGCCTGGGTGTGGCTGGCGCTGGGGCAGGGCTTCTTCTGGCGTACGGACGTCCGGCTGCCGGAGCGCGGCGATCCGGAGCGCTGGCCTCCGGTCGCCGTCGTCGTCCCGGCGCGGGACGAGGCCGCGGTGCTGCCGGTGAGCCTGCCGTCCCTGCTGGCGCAGAAGTACCCGGGACGGGCCGAGGTGATCCTCGTCGACGACGGCAGTACGGACGGGACGGGCGGGCTGGCCCGGGAACTGGCCGCCGGGCCGGGCGGGCTGCCGCTGACGGTCACCGCGCCCGGCGAGCCGGAGCCGGGCTGGACGGGCAAGCTGTGGGCGGTGCGGCACGGCATGGCGCTCGTACGGGAGCGCGGCGACGCGGAGTACGTGCTGCTGACGGACGCGGACATCGCGCACGCCCCGGACAGCCTGCGTGAGCTGGTGGCCGCGGCCCGCTCGGCGGACCTGGACCTGGTGTCGCAGATGGCGCGGCTGCGGGTGGTGTCGCTCTGGGAGCGGCTGATCGTCCCGGCCTTCGTGTACTTCTTCGCGCAGCTGTATCCCTTCCGGTGGGTCAACCGGCCCGGGGCGCGTACCGCCGCGGCGGCCGGCGGCTGCGTACTGCTGCGGTGTGCGGTGGCCGAGCGCGCGGGCGTGCCCGGCAGCATCCGGCATGCGGTGATCGACGACGTGACGCTGGCCAGGGCCGTGCGGCGGGCCGGGGGCCGGATCTGGCTGGGGCTGGGTGACCGGGTGGAGAGCGTGCGCCCGTACGCGGGGCTGGGCACGCTGTGGCGGATGGTCTCGCGCAGCGCGTACGCGCAGCTGCGGCACAATCCGCTGCTGCTGGCGGGGACGGTGGCCGGGCTCGCGCTGGTCTACCTGACACCGCCCGTCGCGCTGGCCGCCGGTCTGGCGTCCGGGAGCACCGCGGGCGCGGTGCTGGGCGGCACGGCGTGGGCCGTCATGTCCGGTACGTACCTCCCGATGCTGCGCTATTACCGCCAGCCGCTCCGGCTCGCGCCGCTGCTGCCGTGCACCGCGCTGCTCTACCTCCTGATGACGGTCGACTCCGCCGTCCAGCACTACCGGGGGCGCGGGGCCGCATGGAAGGGCCGGACGTACCGGGCGCCGGGCGCCTCCTGAGGGAGGCTCATTTGCTGGCCGGGGACCAGTTCAGCCCCCAGCCGTACGCCTCGTCGACCGTGCGCTGCGGGCTGACGCCCGGCGCGGGCACCAGGTAGCGGGCCTCGCGCCGCACGACCAGCTCGCTGCCGGTGTTGGTGATCAGGGCGAGGGCGCAGACGTTGGACGGGACGGTGCACTCGTCGAGCGAGAAGTCGACGGGGGCGCCGTACTGCGGCTGGAGGGTGACCGTCGCGTGCAGCCCGGCGAAGCTCTTGGCGCCCGCGTAGACGGTCACGAAGACCAGGATGCGCCGGATGCGGTCCTGGTGGTCCAGACCGACCGTCAGGTTCTCGCCCGCCGCGGCGGCGCCGGTGCGGTCGTCCTGGTCGAGCTGGATGTACGGCGGGGTGTGCAGCGCGCCGAAGTTGCCGCCGATGGGGTGGACCACGCCCGCGCTGCCGTCGGTCAGTTCGTACAGCGCGCACAGGTCGAGGTCCAGGTCGCCGGACTGCGGCAGCAGCGCGCCGCGGGCGCCGAGCGCCTCCATGGTCTTGCGGCCCAGCTTCTTGCCCAGGCGTCCGGCGGGCTTGCCGGCCTGCTGCCAGTTCAGGTTGACCCGCAGTGTGCCCGAGGTGCCGCCCTGCTTCGTCAAGGAGACGGCGGGCGCCTCCTTCGTGAGGGTGACCTTCGACAGGCTCACGGGTGCGGCGGGGGCGGGGACCGGTGCGGCGCCGTACGGCTGGGCGGACGGGGCCGGAGGCGGCGGGTACGCCCCGTACGGCTGGGCGGGCGGCGCGGCCGGGGCCGCCGGAGGGGCGGCGGGCGGGACCGGCGCGGCGGCCGGGGCCGGGGGCTCCTCCACGCTGATGCCGAAGTCCGTGGCCAGCCCGGCGAGCCCGGTGTCGTACCCCTGACCGACCGCCCGGAACTTCCAGACGCCCTGCCTGCGGTACAGCTCCCCGAGGACGAAGGCGGTCTCGGCGGTGGCGTCCTGGCTGTCGAAGCGGGCCAGTTCGGCGCCGCTGCCCGCGTCGAGCACCCGGATGTGCAGCCCGGCCACCCGGCCGAAGGCGCCCCCGTCGGCCGAGGCGGCGAGCACCACCTTGTCCACGGCGGGCTCCAGCCGGGCCAGGTCGACGGAGAGGCTGTCGGTCACCGTGTCCCCGGCGGACCGCTTGCCCTCGTGGCGGACGGCTCCGGAGGCGTGCGCGGGCTGGTTGTAGAAGACGAAGTCGGCGTCGTCGCGGACCTTGCCGGCCGTGGTCAGCAGCAGTGCGGACGCGTCCACGTCAGGGGTGCCGGGTCCGGTGCGCCACCCCAGTTCCAGCCGTACCGACGTGGCCGGTACCGCGACGTTGCTTCCCTTGGGCATCGGCATCATGACGCCTCTCTTTCGCTTCGCTCGCCGGGCTCCGGTGCGGTGCCCCTTCTGCACGGTGGCAGGTTCCAACCTACTTGCCGAAAAATGTCCGCCGTTCATCTGATGTGGACACGGCCTTTACACGATCCCTACGGGCGATCGCGACCGTTTTTGCCAAGTTCGCTCACATTATGGATCAGAGACTGCACACGACACGCGAAACAACCCTCTTTTCAGGCTCCCCAACCGGCACATCGTGGGCTTAACTTAAGAGGTATGACCTCCCCCCGCTCTACCTACGGCGGCGGCTACTACGCTTCGCCGTCCTTCCCGGACACCCCGATCTACGACTCCCTCGTCGCCGAGCGCGGCACTCCGCAGATTGCCCCGATCCGGGTCGAGTTGCCCTATGACTCGGGCTCGTCGTACATGCCGGCCCTGCCGTCGGCGCTGCCCGCGCTCCCCGCCGCGCCGTCCCAGCCGTATTCCGGCCAGGGTTACCAGGGCGCCGCGGACCGGCCGGCCGCTCCCCTGCAGAGCACCCCGGCGCCGTACATCCCCCAGCAGGCGGGCCCCCGCGGCTACCCCGCCCAGCAGCAACAGCCCCAGCGCCCCGCCGGGAACGGCGGCACGGGTTACGACGCGATGCGCCCGGCCGGTCCGGTCGCCCCTCGTCCCGCGCCGTCCCCGTACGACGATCCGTACGGCGGCCGCCAGCAGTACCCCCGCGGGTACTGACCCGGCGGGGCCGTAGGCGGGCGGAGGACCGGTCCTGCACGACCGGGCGGCACCGGTGACCGGGCCGCAGCGGGGGCCTGGCAGGATGAGGGCGTGCTGAACCCTTTCCTCCAGGCCATCCACCGGTATCCGGTCAAATCCGTGGCGGGGTCAGGACCCGGCGAGGCGGTCGTGGAACCGTGGGGGCTCGCCGGGGACCGCCGCTGGATGCTCGTCGACGGCGGGCGCCGCTTCGTCACACAGCGCGCGCGGCCCCGGCTGGCCGCGGCGGCCGCCGCGGAACTCCCGGGCGGCGCCCTGCGGCTGACGGCCCCGGAGATGCCGCCGCTGACCGTCGAAGTGCCGGAGCCCGGGGTGACGGTCCCGGTCGAGGTGTGGGGGGACAAGGTCGAGGCGGTGCCCGCGTCCGGCGCCGCCGCCGAGTGGTTCAGCACCTACCTGGGCGTACCCGTGACACTGGTGCACCTGGACGAGCCGGCTCTCCGGCGGCCCGTCGACCCGGCCTACGCGCGGCCGGACGAGACCGTCAGCTTCGCCGACGGCTTCCCCCTGCTCCTCACCACCACCGCCTCCCTCGCCGCCCTCAACGCCCTCGTCGCCCGGGGGGACCACGCCGACGAGGGCCCCCTGCCGATGGACCGCTTCCGGCCGAACGTCGTGGTGGACGGCACCGCGCCCTGGGACGAGGACGCATGGTGGCGGATACGTATCGGCGAGGTCACCTTCCGCGTGGTCAAACCGTGCGGCCGGTGCGTGATGACCACCACCGACCAGCGGACCGGGCAGCGCGGCAAGGAACCGCTGCGCACCCTGGCCCGCCACCGCCGCGTCGGTGACCAGCTCCTCTTCGGCCAGAACCTGATCCCGGAGGGCACCGGCACCCTCCGCGTCGGCGACCCCTTCGAGGTGCTCGCCCGCCGCCCACCCGCCTGAGTCCCGCCCGCCGACGCCCGCACGGCGGGCGCCTGACGCCCCGTCGGCACCGGCGCACACCCCCGGCCGCGGAGCGCCCGGCCGCATTGCGGGCGCGTGTCCGGCTGCCTACAGTGAGCGCACGGCGTTGCCGACTGCGGGAGCCGTGGGGAGTGTCTAGGTGCCGATGCCGACCTGGGAACCGCCCGGAGACCATCTCATTCCGGTGCAGCAGATGCGTCCCGGGGACCACGCCTTTGTGAGCTACGAGGACGACGAGGTGCGCTGGGAGGTCATGACCGCCTTCGTACGGCTCGGACTCGCCCAGGGCGAGAAGGTCATGCTCTTCCCCGACCCGTGGCTCCCGGAGGCCGAGGTGCTGGCCCGGCTCGACTTCACCGGCCACAGCACCGTGACCGCCCGCGAACGGGGGCAGCTGGTGCTGAGCAGCATGCGCAGGCTGATCCGCCCGGACCTGCGGTTCACACCCGAGCGGCAGCTCGGGCGGCTGCACTCGGAGACGGCCCGGGCCGCCGCCGAGGGCTTCGCCGGACTGCGGGCCTTCATCGACATGCGGTGGGTGCCCGACCTGAACGCCGACGTACGGGTGATGATGCACCGTGAGACGCACGCGGACGCGCTGTTCGACGACCGCCCGTACAGCGAGATCTGCGCCTACGACCGCCGCTGGTTCAGCCGCGAGGTGCTGCACGCGATGGACCGGGCGCACCCGCGCAGCCTCCTGGAACGGCTCGGCAGCCTGCGGTCGGTGCGCGGCGGGGACGGCAGCCTGCACTTCATCGGCGACGCGGACGCCCCCGCGCGCCGCTCCTTCACCACCGCGCTGGAGCTGGCGCTGTCCGGCAGCGCGGGAACGCGCCGGCTCACCGTGGACCTGACGCGTCTGCACCTGCTGTCGGTGGGCTGCGCCACCGCGCTGATCGCGCTGGCCGACCGGGCCGGCGGACACGACCTCGTGGAGATCCGCTGCGACCGCGTACACGCCCGCACGCTGCACCGGCTCGGCGCGGGCACGGTGACCCGGCTGGCCATGACGGAGGTGATACGGCCGTGCTGACCCCGGACCCGGCCACGTCCGAGGACGGGCCGGTCGACATGCGGACCGCCACGTGCCTGCTGCGGCGCCGCTTCACCGCGCGGGTGCTGCCGCAGCTGCGGCTGCTGGTGGAGGAGTGCGCCCTGCGCGAGGGCCTGGCGGAGCCGCGGCGCGGTGAGTTCGTCCTGGCCGTGGACGAGATCGCGGGCAATGCCGTGGAGCACGCGGGCGGCTCGGGCCGGCTGCTGCTGCGCCGCATCGGTGACGAACTGGAGTGCCGTATCACCGACTCGGGCCCCGGCTTCAGCGAAACGGTGATCCCGGAACTGCTGCCGGGGCTCGACGGAGCACACCACGGGCGCGGGCTGTGGCTCGCGCGCCTGGTGGCGGACCGGTTCGCGGTCCGGCCGGGCGACGCGGGGACATCCGGGGGCCGCGGGGCCGAGGTGACACTGGCGGTACGGGTGCAGTGACGCGCGCCCGGACGCGGGGGGCCACGCCCCGCCACCTCAGAGCGGACCCTCCTCCGGACCCCGCAGCCACTCCTGCGCCCGATCGCGCACGATCTGCTCACCGTGCTGTTCGGTGGCGTCGTCGCGCTCGTACTCCAGCTGGTCGACCACCGCGACCACCCCGTCGATACGCCCCGCCAGCCGCAGCGCCACCGGCACCTCGCTGCTGCGCCCCAGCCGCCCCGACAGCGTCACCACACCCGCCTGTACGGACACGCCGAGCGCGCCGGGCTTGAGGCCGAGGGTGCGCACAAGAACTTCGGTGATCAGCTCCTCGCGGATCTCCTCGTCCGGGCGCAGGAAGACCTTCAGCAGGTCACTGCGGGTCACCAGCCCGCACAGCCGGCCCTCCGCGTCGACGACCGGCAACCGGTCGATCTTCCCGGTCACCATCAGCCGGGCGGCCTCGGTGACGGTCTGGTGGGGGCCGATCGTCACCGGCGGGGAGGTCATCAGCTGGCCCGCCCGCAGACTGCGCTTCCTGGCCCGGGCCGCGCGGGCGCTGCCGGTCAGCCGGCGACGGTTGTACCAGCGGGTCTGCAGCATGTCCTGCGCGGCCTGACGGAACATCAGGTCCGTCTCGGAGATGACACCCACGACCTTGCCGTCCCCGTCGACGACGGGCAGCCCCGTCTTGCGGTGCCGGCTCAGCAGACTGACCACTTCCCGGAACGATGTCGTCTGACGGGCCCTGACGACCTCGGTGTTCATGAGCCGGCCGACCTGTCGGTGCTCCATCACGGGCCTCCCTCATGCAGGGATACAGTGTCGGCCGCCGCCGGGACCGGCTGAAGGCGGCGCACGCGGCGATACGGTGCGCGCCCCGCAGGTGCGGGAGTGCCGTGCGGGCCGCGCGCCGTACGCGGCCCGGCGCCCCCGTCCACCCGGCCGCGCGCGGCGCCGCCGGTGATTTCGCTCTCCGTTCGCCCGGTCCGTGCATGACGCGCGCCGGACGAGGTACCTGCGGACACGGAGAGGGGGCACGACGTGCTACGAGTCATCGCGGGACTGTGGCGCTGGCGGCGCAACCCGCTGCGCCGGACGACCGACCTCCTGGAGGCGTGGGTGGCGCTGGCCACCGCCCTGCTGATCGTGCTGGGCGGCGGCTTCACGGGCCTCGCGGCGGGCAGCGCCGCCCATGACGCGCTGCGGCGGTCCGTACGGTCCCAGGCGCAGGAGCGGCACCAGGTCTGGGCGACGCCGGAGCGGGCCGCTGCGCGCCCTTCCCCGGGCTCCGGCCCGGAGGCGGCCGCGGGCCGTGAGATGCACCGCCGGGTGGACGCCCGCTGGACCGCGCCGGACGGCAGCGAGCACAGCGGTCCGGTCGCCGCGCCGGGGGCCGTCGAGCCGGGCGAGCGGTTCCGGATCTGGACCGACGTGCGGGGCCGGGTGGTGGCGCGGCCGATGGACGCGCGTACGGCCGGGGCGCATGCGGTGCTCGCGGGGCTCGGCGCGGGGGCCGTCACGGCGGCGGTGGCCGCGGGCGGCCGGCAGCTGGTGACACGCCGGATGCTGAAGCGCCGATACCGGCGCTGGGAGCGGGAGTGGGAGCGTGCGGGCCAGGACTGGGGGCGGGCCGGAGCGGGCAGCTGAACGGCCGCCGCGGGCTGCCGAACGGCCCTCGGCACGGCCTTGATGCAGGCCGCCGGGCCGCCGCCCGTCGCCGTCGCCGAACTCCCGCGCATACAGGCTGACCATGTCATCCGGCGCCTGCCGGGCGCGCTACGGTGGAGCGGCCAGCCTCCCGGCTGGGGTTCCGGGCACACGTACGCGGACATACGCGGACGTACAACTGCCGGGCCGGTAACAGCCGCACGAGGTGGGGGCACGACAGCGCCATGGCACAGGGCTCGGTCCAGGTGACGCACACGGGCACATCGCGGTGGCGGCGCCGCACGGGCGAGTACAGCTCGCTGGCCGCGGCCCTCGAAGCCGCCGGGGACGGCGACGTACTGACCGTGGGCGCCGGTACGTACCGCGAGAACCTCGTGCTGCTGCGCGCGGTGACCCTGCGCGGCCCCGAAGGCGCGCGCGGGGCGGTGCGGATCGCGCCCGCCGACGGCGTGGCGCTGACCGTGCGCGCCTCGGCGACGGTCCAGGATCTCCAGGTGGAGGGGCAGGACTCCACGGCGCCCGCGGTGCTGGTGGAGGACGGGGCTCCGGAGTTGGACGGGCTGCGGGTGGTGACACGTTCGGCGTCCGGCATCGAGGTGCGCGGCGGCGCGCGCCCGACCGTACGCCGCTGCACGGTCGACAATCCGGGCGGTGTGGGCATCAGCGTGCTGGACGGCGCGGGCGGCATCTTCGAGGAGTGCGAGGTGGTGGCCGCCGGACGGTCCGGGATCGCGGTGCGCGGCGGCGCGCACCCGCGGCTGGAGAACTGCCGGGTGCGGCACGCCTCCGGTGCGGGCCTGTCGGTCGACGGCGAGGGCAGCGGTGTGGAGGCGGTCGGCTGCGAGCTGTACGAGATCAAGGGCGCGGGGGTGCAGGTGGCCGCGCGGGCCAGCGGCCAGCTGACCGACTGCTCGGTGCACCGGACCTCGGCCGACGGCATCACCCTGGACACCGACGCGGTGCTCACCCTCGCCGACTGCGACATCCACGACATCCCGGAGAACGCCGTGGACCTGCGCTCCCGGTCGGTGCTGACGCTGACCCGCAGCACGGTGCGGCGCTTCGGCCGCAACGGGCTGTCCGTGTGGGACCCGGGCACCCGGGTGGACGCCAACCAGTGCGAGATCCACGACAGTACGGGCGACTATCCGGCGGTGTGGGTCAGCGACGGCGCCACCGCCGTACTGGACTCGACGCGGGTGCACGACGTGCCGGACGCGCTGTTCGTGCTGGACCGGGGCTCGCGTGCGGACGTGGTGGACTCCGATCTGTCCCAGGTGCGCAACACGGCGGTGTCGGTGAGCGACGGCGCGACCGTGCAGCTCGACGACTGCCGCATCCGGGAGGCGGCGACCGGCGCCTGGTTCCGTGATCACGGCAGCGGCGGCACGCTCGCCAACTGCACCATCGACGCGGCACAGACCGGTGTGATCGTGACCAAGGGCGCCGACCCCACGGTGGAGCGCTGCGTGGTCGCCTCCCCGGCCGAGGCGGGTTTCTACGTCTCGGCGGAGGGGCGCGGCACGTTCACCGGCTGCCGGGTGACGGGCAGTTCGGGCTACGGCTTCCACATCATCGACGGCTGCCGTACGACGCTGACGCGCTGCCGCACCGAGCGGTGCGCACGCGGCGGGTACGAGTTCGCGGACGGCGCCGCCGCGCAGGGTGAGGGGTACGCGGGCGGGCCGGCCGTCCTGGACTGCACCAGCGACGAGAGCCGGGCGGCCGGGGAGCCGGCGGTACCGGCCCCCGCGGTGCGGGCTCCGGCGGCCGTACCGGCGACGCAGACCACCGGGCTGCTGGGCGCCGTACCGGTGCAGCCCGCGCAGACAGCGCAGCCTGCGCAGCCCGCACCGGAACCCGCGCAGGCCGCCGCGGTGAGCCGGCCCTCCGAGGAGGTGCTCGGCGAACTGGACAAGCTGGTCGGCCTGGAGAGCGTCAAGCGCGAGGTCCGCAGCCTGATCAACATGATCGAGGTGGGGCGTCGGCGCCAGGAGGCCGGGCTCAAGGCCGCCTCCGTCCGCCGCCACCTCGTTTTCACCGGCTCCCCCGGCACCGGCAAGACCACGGTCGCGCGGCTCTACGGCGAGATCCTGGCCGCGCTGGACGTGCTGGAACGCGGTCACCTGGTGGAGGTGTCCCGGGTGGACCTGGTGGGCGAGCACATCGGGTCCACTGCGATCCGTACGCAGGAGGCCTTCGACCGGGCGCGCGGCGGGGTGCTGTTCATCGACGAGGCGTACGCGCTCTCGCCGGAGGACTCCGGGCGGGACTTCGGACGCGAGGCGATCGACACGCTGGTGAAGCTGATGGAGGACCACCGCGAGGCGGTGGTGGTGATCGTGGCCGGGTACACGGCCGAGATGGAGCGCTTCCTCGCCGTCAACCCGGGCGTGGCGTCCCGCTTCTCACGGACCATCACCTTTGGCGACTACGCGCCGGAGGACCTGCTGCGCATCGTCGAACAGCAGGGCGAGGAGCATGAGTACCGGCTGGCCGATGGGGCGGGCGAGGCGCTGCTGAAGTACTTCACCGCGCTCCCCAAGGGCCCGTCGTTCGGCAACGGGCGGACCGCCCGGCAGACGTTCGAGGCGATGGTCGAGCGGCACGCGGGCCGGGTCGCCCTGCTGGCCGACCCGGACACCGACGACCTCACGCTGCTGTACGCGGACGACCTGCCCGACCTGCCCTGATACCCCGTCAACAGCCCTTAGGCTGCTCGGGATTGTTGCGCTGGTGCGGTACGCCCGCCCCGAGCCGGGCGATCAGCACGGCGCGGGTCTCCTCGAACACCGGGTCGGACTGATAGTCGCCGTGGCCCAGGATCTGGGCGGGCAGCGGATGGTGCAGGGTCCGCCCGAAGGCGAGCGGGTCACGCAGCGGGCCGAGGTCGATGTCGGGACCGTCCTCGCAGGTGAGCCGCATCGGACCACCGATGGGATCGGTCAGCCGCCACAGGTTGCGCCAGTCGTCCATCTCGCGGTGCAGCCCGGTCAGCGCCTCCGGCCCGAAGCAGGCGGGGAACCACCGCCCGTACAGGCGCTCCAGCGGCGAGCCGTACGTGAGCAGCGCGACCCGGCTGCGGGTGACCAGGTCCAGCTGCCAGACGGCGGCCGCCGCCAGCACACTGCCCTGGGAGTGGCCGGAGATGACCAGGCAGCCGTCGTTGCTCTCCGTCCAGGTCGCCATCCGCCACGTCAGGTCGGGCACGGCGCGCTCGGCGTAGCAGGGCGGCGCGAACGGGTGCGCCGCGCGCGGCCAGAAGGTACCGACGTCCCACAGGATGCCGACGGTACGGCGGGTGGAGCGGTCCCGGTAAGCGCGCCAGCCCATGACGGCGAGCAGCAGCACGCCGACACCCATCAGCCACGATCCGAGCGACTCCGCCGTCGCGGCGGCCGTGTGCACCAGCAGCGGTGCCTGCTCCGTGGCGCGGCCGGGCGCGCGGTCGGTGAGCCAGGCGCCGGCCACGGCGCCGGCGCCCAGCACGAGGGTGACGACGCAGACGGCGCCGACCAGGACCGGCGCGGAATCGGTGAGTCCGGCCCGTGCGATGGTCGCGGCGATACGGCGCGCCCGCTGCTCATCGAGGCGTTCCTCCTTGTCGTAGAGACCGGGGATGTCCGGTTCCACCTTGCGGCGCACCAGCAGCATCTGCACACCGGCCAGGACGGCGAAGGCCGCGACGACCACCAGGAGCACCGGGAGCACCGACGCCTGCCAGGACAGCAGGACGGGCGGCCCGGCGATCGGGGCACCGGTCCGCCCGGGAGTCGCGCCATCGTCCAGCCAGTCCCCCAGCCGCTGGGCCGCTCCCCCGGTGAGCACGCCGCCCAGCGCGCACCCCAGAAGGGCGACGGCCGCGCCGTGGAACCCTTTCAGCGCGGCGCGCCCGTCGCCGTGTCCGTGGCGGCGTGCGGCGTTCTGGAGGAACCCGGCGGTGACGACGAGACCGAGGACCAGCAGGCCCTGGAAGACGGCGATGCCGCCGAAGGCGCCACTGCCGGGCAGCCGGTCGCCGCTGACCCAGCCGGGCCGGGCCCAGGCCGTGTGGACGGCCGCCAGGACCAGCACGCCGAGCGTGCCGAACGGCAGCGCCCTGACCAGGAACCGGTCGCGGTGCTCGTCCGGTTCGGCCTCGCAGCGCGCGGTGCGGCAGACGATCCAGACGGTGAGCACCGCCAGCATCAGCACCAGCACGAGCAGGGCCCGGCCGAGGGCCGGCAGCACACCGCCGCTCCCTGTACGCCGGTCGAAGTCCAGCCCGGCCGCCAGCAGCGCGGCGGCGATGGTCAGGAGCCCGGCCGCGGTGTGCGCGGCACGCAGCCGGGCCACCACCCGGCGGCCGTACCAGAAGCCGCGGCGGGTCAGCGCGGGACGCTGGGCGGGCGGGACGTCACGGGAGGTGCCGGGGCGCCGCGGCGGCGGCGAGGCGGACTCGTACGCGCTCCACGTGCGGCGGGAGAGCCACCACAGGAAGCCGACGAGCAGCAGCGGCATCAGGGCGGCGACCACCACGCGGCGGCCCGGCCCGCTCCACGTGCCGCCCTGCTCCGGACTCAGGAAGCCCATCCAGGACTTGCCCGCGGCGCACGCGGCGCTGCCCGCGCACTGCCAGGCCGTCAGGTCCAGGGCCACTTCGCAGGCCGCGGCGACCAGCAGGACGGTGAGGCTGAGGGCGAGGAGGCGGACGAGGATGTCGTACACGCGGTGGCCCCTGTGGTGGGAGGGGGCGGCGGGACGCATCCAGTGGGCGAGGTTGGCGACCATGAACGGGAGCAGGATCAGCCACAGGGCGCGGGCCCCGTTGCCGGAGGTGAGGTTGCACCAGCAGTACGCCTCGCGGATCGGTTCGGCGCGGTAATCGTCGGGGCGCTGCTCGGCGTCGGCGTCGACGGCCCTGCGGTACACGGCGGCGGTGTCGTCGCCGGTGACCAGGACGGTGCGCGGGTCGCCGAGCATCCGCTCCGGAGTCGTGCCGCCGACGCCGTGCACCAGGAGCTCCAGGGCGGGTTGCCGTTCGCCGGGTGGTGCGGCGTCCGGGGCGGTGCCCCCCGGCCCGTCAGGGGCGGCGTCGGGCCCGTTGGGCGCGGCGTCCGGCCCGTCCCTGCCCAGGGCGGCGTCCGGCCCTTCCGGAGTCGTTCGGTGCGTGCTGCTCGCGCTGTCCACTGGTCTGTCCCCCGATGCCGTACGTGCCGGTCGGCGCCGCACGGTACCCGGCGGCGCCCACCACTGTCATGTCATGCTCAACCAGCGCCCGCGGCTCCGGGCGCACGGCTCGCGCCTGCCTTCTTCCCGGTTCCGCGGGCGCACACCCCACCCGGGCGGGGCGGATTCGCCCGCTGCCGCGTGCGAGGATGTGGGCGCAACGGCAGCCGGGCGGAAGGGACAGGCCGGGGTGAGCGACAACCAGAACCTGCTCGCGGAGCAGCGGCGCGCTCTGATCCTCGACGAGGTCAGACGGCGCGGCGGCGTCCGCGTGAACGAGCTGACCCGCAAGCTCAACGTCTCGGACATGACGGTCCGGCGCGACCTGGACGCCCTCGCCCGGCAGGGCATGGTGGAGAAGGTGCACGGCGGCGCGGTCCCGGTCAGCGAGCCGAGCAGCCACGAACCGGGCTTCGAGGCCAAGTCGGGGCTGGAGCTGAGCGCCAAGGAGGACATCGCCAAGGCGGCGGCCCGGATGGCGGCGCCGGGCGGCGCGATCGCCCTGGCGGGCGGCACCACCGCGTTCGCCCTGGCCCAGCAGCTGCTGGAGGTGCCGGACCTGACGGTCGTCACCAACTCGGTACGGGTCGCCGACGTGTTCTACAACGCGCAGCGGGCGGCGGCCGGCGGCGGCCAGGCGCCGCGGGCGGGCGCGGCGACGGTGGTACTGACCGGCGGGGTCCGCACCCCCTCGGACACCCTGGTGGGGCCGGTGGCGGACGCCGCGATCCGCTCCCTCCACTTCGACGTGCTCTTCCTCGGCGTGCACGGCATATCGGTGGAGGCCGGGCTGTCCACGCCCAACCTCGCCGAGGCCGAGACCAACCGCCACTTCGTCCGCTCCGCCCGCCGTGTCGTGGTGGTGGCCGACCACACCAAGTGGGGCACGGTGGGACTCAGTTCCTTCGCCACCCTGGAGGACGTGAACGTCCTGGTGACCGACCGCGGCCTGCCCGCACAGGCACGCCAGGAGATCGCGGAACTGCCGCCGGAACTGGTCGTCGCGGGCGAACCGGGCGACGGCACAGACGTCTGAGGGACCGGGGCTGCAGTGACGCCCAGCCGCAGGGCGTGCCCTGAGGTTCCGACCCGACCGGGGGTGCCGCCCATGCCTCGCCGCGTACGCCGGCTTCGTGGGCGTCGGCACCGGCCTTGGGCCGCCGGCCGGCAGGACGGCAGCGGACAGCTCAGGCGGTAGGTAGGTAGGTAGGTACGTAGGTAGCGGCTCAGGTCGGCGCTACGGAACGGCTCAGGCAGGCCAGTTGCCGGTCTCCAGGAAGCTGTCGATCGTCGCCGCGTACGGCGCGATGTCCAGGCCTTGTTCCGCCAGCCAGCCGTCCGAGTAGTACTTGTCCAGGTACCGGTCGCCCGGATCGCAGAGCAGGGTGACGACCGAGCCGGTGCGCCCCTCGGCGACCATCTCCGCGACGATCTTCAGCGCGCTCCACAGGCCGGTGCCCGTCGAGCCGCCCGCCTTGCGCCCGATGGCCCGCTCCAGGGCCCGTACGGCCGCCACGCTCGCCGCGTCCGGGACCTTCATCATCCGGTCGACGGCGCCGGGCACGAAGCTGGGCTCCATGCGCGGCCGTCCGATGCCCTCGATGCGGGAGGCGGTGGCGCAGTCCGTCTTCGCGTCGCCGGTGCGCCAGCCGTCGAAGAAGCAGGAGTTCTCCGGGTCGGGCACGCAGATGCGGGTGTCGTACTGCATGTAGTGCACGTAGCGGGCGATGGTCGCCGAGGTGCCGCCGGTACCGGCCGTGGCCACGATCCAGGCGGGTTCCGGGTACCGCTCCAGCCGCAGCTGCTGGTAGATCGACTCGGCGATGTTGTTGTTGCCCCGCCAGTCCGTCGCCCGTTCGGCGTAGGTGAACTGGTCCATGTAGTGCCCGCCGGACTCGGCGGCGAGCCGGGCGGAGACCGCGTAGACGGTCCGCGGGTCGTCCACGAGGTGGCAGGTGCCGCCGTGGAACTCGATCAGCCGGGTCTTCTCACGGCTGGTCGTGGCGGGCATCACCGCGATGAAGGGCACACCGATCAGGCTCGCGAAGTACGCCTCGGAGACCGCGGTGGAGCCGCTGGAGGACTCGATGACGGGCTTGCCCGGCCGGATCCAGCCGTTGCACAGCCCGTAGAGGAACAGCGAACGGGCCAGCCGGTGCTTGAGGCTGCCGGTCGGGTGGGTCGACTCGTCCTTCAGATACAGGTCGATGCCCCACTCCTCCGGCAGCGGGAAGCGCAGCAGGTGGGTGTCCGCCGTCCGGTTGGCGTCCGCCTGCACCTTGCGGACGGCTTCTTTCAGCCAGCCCCGGTAGTCCGGATCACTGCGGTCGACGTCCACGGTCGGCATCGGGCAGCCACTGTCGGGCACCCGGCCCGCGGGGCTGTGTGGTGTCTGTGCGGTGCTCATCGGCGCGCTCCCCGACCTTGTTCCAGGCCCGCGCGGAACGCCGGGCCGGTTCCGACTATAACCACCCGCCACACGCTTCTCACCTGCATAAACAACCCTTTGAGCATCCCCAAGCACCACTGGGACCGAACCAGGGGCGAGCTTTGGCCAAGGGGCACTGGTGCACGCGGCACGACGCAGGCAGACTGCGCACCAAGGGGGCGGGTGGAGAGCGCACGCCCGACGTGCTGAGGAGGTGATCGCCATGGCGGAGCCCGAGTTCAACGCCACCGGGGTACGCATAGAGAGATGGCTGCTCCGGTCGCTCACCCGGGCGGGCCAGGTCGTGATCAAGGACGGCAGACTGGCGCTGCTGACGAGCTACGGCACCGAGATAGACAGTGCGCCGGTGCAGGCCGTACAGGCGCACAAACCGCTGTTCGCGACCCGCGACCGGGCGCTGGCGACCCTGAACGGACACCGTTACTCGCTGACACTGGGCACCCCGGACCGCTTCCTGGATGCCGTACGCGCGGCACGCTCCGCTCGCGCATGACAGAGTCCTTTCGGGGGACGGTGCGGTTGCGGGAGCGCACTGGTGGGACGACCCTGGACTCGTATCACTGAGGGTTCACCAGCGGTGACACTGTGGTGGAAGGCGGCATCGCTGGATCCGATCTTCGCCCCCGACGTACGAGGGCGCCCGACCTCATCAGGGAGTCGCGGTCGTGATCAGGCAGCCCAGCAGACACTGCACGGTGGAGCTCCAGGCCCTTCCGGCCCGGATCGGCCAGGTGCGCAGAATCGTATCGGCGCAGCTCCGGTACTGGCGTCTCGACGCTTTGATAGACCCGGCGGCGCTCGGCGTGACCGAGCTGCTGGCCAACGTGCACCAGCACGCGGTACCCAGCAAACAGTGCACCGTGGAACTGCTCGTCCTCCTGGACCAGCTGACGGTCTCGGTGCGCGACCTGGACCCGCGGCTGCCCCGGGTACGGACTGCCGGCGCCCTCGACACCGAGGGCCGCGGACTGTCACTGATCGCGGCCCTGAGCGAGAGCTGGGGCGTGCGGCCCGACGGCGGCGGGAAGGTCGTCTGGTTCACGCTCCCCGCGCTCTCACCGGCCCCGGAGGAGGCGGTACGCCGTACCTCTGTGGGGCGCTCGTCGTGCGCCCGCGGCAAGGCGGTGCGCGAACCGGCGCTCACATCGGCCGAACCACCCCTGCGGACACCGGTGGACACCCGTCCGCGGGTACGGGGGGCCGGGGTCGGTTGAAGGGCGGGGCGGCAGGGCCACTGCGAAGGCCAGTCCCGCGGAGCGGTCCGCCGGGTGCCGGGCGGGGCTGCGGCGGGCGAGGCGTGGGGTGCGGACGTGAGCTTTCACCCGGTGGCGGCGCGTGGCGTGTGCGGGCGCGCGGCCGTGCAAGTCCGCGCGCCCTCGTTCACACTGTTCCGCCTTTCCCTCCGGCGGCGCCGAAACGCTCGTCCAGGACGGAGAGCCGGCGCCAGTACTCGTCCTCGTCGATCTCCCCGGCCGCGAAGCGCCGGGCGAGCAGGTCGATGGGCGACGGGCCGGTATGGCCTGCCGGTACGGGACCGGCGCCCCGCAGGCCACCGAGCGGCCGACGGCGGCCACGCCACACGGTGCGCCGCAGCAGGGTGATCACCCCGAACGCGACGGCCGCCCAGAACAGCGGGAAGAGGAGGAACCAGGGGCCGGGGCCGCCGCCGGTCCACGGTTGCGCGAGTTCGTGAACGGCGGGCCCGAACGCGGCAGGCTCGTACATGACAGATCATCTCCTTGTCGGCGCGGCTGCGGAGTCGCTCTTTCGAGCCTGGCCCGTCGGGAGCCGCCGGTCGTCGTACGGCCGGGGGCATCGCGCGTACCGCCGAGGGAGTAGACCGGCCCCCGCGGCACGGGCCTCACCGACCGCGGTTGATCTCTGTAACTACTGGTATGTACAGTCACCCCATGACCACTTCCGAACGGCTCATCGAGAGCACCCGGGAGCTCCTCTGGGAGCGCGGCTTCACCGGCACCAGCCCGAAGGCGATCCTGCAGCACGCCGGCGTCGGACAAGGCAGCATGTACCACCACTTCGCGGGCAAGTCCGACCTCGCGCTCGCCGCCATCCGCCGTACCGCCGAAGCCATGCGGGCCACCGCCGACACCACCCTCTCCGGGGACGGGAGCGCGTACGGCCGGGTGCGGGCCTACCTCCTGCGCGAGCGTGACGTGCTGCGCGGCTGCCCGGTGGGCCGGCTGACGATGGACCCGGACGTCATCGCCGACCCGGCACTGCGGCAGCCGGTGTCCGAGACCCTCGACTGGCTGCGCGGGCGGATCGCCGCAATTCTCCGCGAGGGGCGTGAACGCGGCGAGTTCGACGCGGAGCTGGACCCGGAGGAGACCGCGGCCGCCGTCGTCGCCACCGTGCAGGGCGGCTACGTACTGGCCCGCGCCGCCGAGTCGCCCGACCCCTTCGACACCGCCGTGCGCGGCGTGCTGTCCCTGCTCGCGGCCCGCGCCACCGGCCCGGCCACCGCCGGCTGACCGGCCGTCAGCGCGCCCACCGGAAAGGCGTCATCGCCATGGAGATCACCCGTACCCGTCCCGGCAGCCAGGCCGGCCCCGCCGAGCGCTTCACCGGCACCGTATGGCTCGACGAGCTCGCGGCGCCGCCCGCGCCGTCCCGCCTGCGCCTGTTCAGCGTCCACTTCGCGCCCGGCGCCCGTACCGCCTGGCACCGCCACCCGCACGGCCAGATCCTGCACGTCACCGAGGGCGCCGGCCTGGTACAGCGCCGGGGCGGCCCGGTCGAGGAGATCAGGGCCGGGGACACGGTGTGGACCGGTCCCGGCGAGTGGCACTGGCACGGCGCCACGCCCGGCACGTTCATGACCCACCTCGCCCTGGTCGAGGCGGCGGACGACGGCACGACCGCCGACTGGGGCCGCCTGGTCGACGAAGTCGCCCGGACCGCGTGAACCGCCCCCGTCTCTTCCCTCACTTGGAGCTTCTGTGCACGCCCTGCAGTACGCGGTCACCCTGCCCGCCGACTACGACATGGAGATCATCCGCGACCGGGTACGCACCCGGGGCCACCTCCTCGACACCTGCGAAGGGCTCGGAATCAAGGCGTACGGCATCCGGGAGCGCGGTGTCGACGGTTCGCCCGTCAATCAATACGCGCCGTTCTACCTCTGGGCCGACACCCTGGCGATGAACCGTTTCCTGCTCGCAGACGGCTTCCGCGGCGTGATCCGCGACTTCGGCCGCCCCGTGGTGCGGCACTGGACAGGCGTCCACCACGAGCGGGGACCGTCCGCCGGAGCGGTGCCCGGCTCCTTCGTCCGCCGTACGCAGGCGCTCGACGAGGGGACGGATCCGGCCACCGCCGTCGAGGAAGCGGTGGCCGGCCAGCGGCGGCTGGCCCGTACGGACGGAGTCCACACCACCGCCCTCGCGCTCGACCCCCGGCACTGGGAACTGGTGCACTTCACCCTCTGGGAGGGCACCGCGCCCGAGTCCGACGGGGAGCGCTTCGAGGTGCTGCACCTGTCCGCACCGGGGGCCGGGCTGCTGCCGGCCGGAGCGCAGTGGTGAACGAGCGCGCGCAGCCCACCGTCCGTACGGTCTCGGGGGACGTCACCCCCGCCACGCTGGGCCTCTGCGACGCCCACGACCACCTGTTCCTGCGCAGCCCGCAGCTGCCCGGCCAGGAACTCGCCGACACCGGTGCGGCGGCGGCCGAGCTGCGGGCCTTCCAGGAGGCGGGCGGCGGCACGGTGGTCCAGTGGACGCCGTACGGGATGGGGCGGCGCGCCGGTGAACTGCGGCGGCTCGCCGAGGAGTCGGGGGTGCGGATCGTCGCGGCTACGGGTCTGCACCAGGCGGTTCACTACGCGCCCGGGGTGTTGGGGCGGGTGATGGGGACGGATGGCGCTTCGGGCGTCGCTGCGGGCCGGGCCGGTCTGGCGGAGCTGTTCGTGGCGGAGTTGACGACGGGGATCGGGAGTTGGGCCGGGGACCGCGGGGACGCCGCGGAGGCCGGCGCCTCCGCCGCGCGCCCCCGTGCCGGGATGATCAAAGTCGCCGGCGGCTTCCACGGGCTGGACGCGCACGCCCGGTACACCATGGCCGCCGCGGCCGAGGCCCACCACGCCACGGGCGCGCCCATCGGCGTCCATCTGGAGCTGGGCACCGGCGCGCCGGACGTACTCGACCTGCTGTGCGGGACGTTGGAGGTGCCGCCGTGGCGCGTCCTCCTGGGGCACCTCAACCGCTTCCCCGACCTGGCCGTCCACCGGTCGGCCGCCGCTGCCGGGGCCTATCTGGCCTTCGACGGGCCGTCCCGTGCCCACCACGCCACGGACTGGCGGCTGCCGGACGCGCTGGCCGCGCTCGCCGACGCCGGGTACGGGGACCGGCTGCTGCTCGGCGGGGACACGACGACGGCGGCGGCCCGGTCGGCCGCCGGCGGGCCCGGTATGCCCTACCTGCTGCGCCGCCTGCGTCCGCGGCTCGAAGCCGCTCTGGGCGAGGCGCTGGTGCGGGACGTCTTCACGGTGAACCCGGGCCGTGCGTTCGCGGTCGCGTGGGAGCCGGGGGCGTAGGAGCAGAGGGCACAGGAGCAGGTGGCGGGCGCCTGGAGCCCGCGAGCGGACGGCCGTTGTCAGTGGGGCGGGCGACAATGGCGGCAGCGCGACCGTCGGCCACTGGAGGCACCATGCGACACCTGGGCATTCTCGCGCACAGCACCGAAGGGGCGGCGCTGTGCTTCCGGACCTTCTGCCAGGAGGCGTCCGCCGAGCTGGGAGCGTACGACCACCCGGACGTGACGCTGGACTGCATCAGCATGGCGCGGAGCATGCCCGCCTGGGACGCCGGTGATCACCACTCGGTGCGGGCGACGCTCGCGCGGAGCGTGGCGCGGCTCGCCCGCGCCGGGGCGGACTTCTTCGTCTGCCCGGACAACACCGCCCACATGGCGCTCGGACTGCCCGGCGAGGAGCTGCCGCTGCCCGGCCTGCACATCGCCGAGGTGGTCGCCGAACGCGCCGCCCGCGACGGGTACCGACGGGTCGGCGTCCTGGGGACCGCGTACACGATGGACGGCCCGCTCTACAGGAACGCGCTGGGAGCACGGGGCATCGCGTCCGACGCGCCGGACGAGGACGACCGGCGTACCGTCCACCGGATCATCTTCGACGAATTGGTGAACGGCGTCTTCGCCGAGCCCTCGCGCCAGGAGTACGTACGCGTCATCGAGCGGCTGGCGGCCCGCGGCTGCGACGCGGTCGCCCTCGTGTGCACGGAGATACCGCTCCTGGTGACGCCGGAGGTCTCGCCGCTGCCGACGCTGGACTCGACCCGGCTGCTGGCCCGCACGGCCTTCGAGACCGCCGTCGGCCGGCGGGCCGCGCCGCGGTGGCGCGGGGGTCCGGTCGGGGACTGAGGTGCCGCGGCGGGCGACGGGGCGAGGTGGCCGCGGGCGGGGCTTCCGGCGATTCGGGGGCATCAGGCGGTTCAGGGGCGGCACGGAGAGGCGGTCGCGGGCCGGGCGTCGGGCGGTTCGGAGGGGGCGGCAGGGCGAGGCGGTCGCGGGGCCGGTGACGTGCCGGCGCGGCCGTTCAGCCGGCTTCGGCTCCTTCCCTCCCCGGCCGATGCCCCCGCCGTCACTTCTCCCCCTCCGCCTCCAGGACCACCAGCGGGTCGTCCAGCACCGGCTGCCACGCCAGCTCGGCCGCGCCGACCAGGCTGTTGTGGTCGAGCGTGCAGGGCAGGATCGGTACGCCGCCGCTGCGGCCCCACAGGCTGCGCTCGGCGACGACGGCCCGCAACCGTTCCGGGTCGGCGCCCAGGAGTTCACGGTGCAGGCCGCCGAGGATGATGCGGTCGGGGTTGAGGATGTTGACGAGTCCGGCGATCCCGAGGCCCAGCCGGTCGATCAGCAGGTCGGCGGCGGCCCGTACGGACGGTTCCTGGTACTCCTCGCGCAGCAGGTCGGTGGCCTGCCGCAGCAGCGAGCCCTCGGGGCCCGGTGCGCGGCCCGCGGCGCCGAGGAAGGCGAGCGGGTCCGCCTCGACGTCCAGGCAGCCGCGGCTGCCGCAGTGGCAGGGCGCGCCCTCCGGGTTGACGGTCAGGTGGCCGACCTCCAGGGCCAGGCCCGAACTGCCGCTGTGCAACCGGCCGTCCAGGACCAGCGCGCCGCCGACGCCGCGGTGCCCGGAGGCGACGCACAGCAGGTCGCGGGCGCCGCGGCCGGCGCCGTGCCGGTGTTCGGCCAGGGCGACGAGGTTGACGTCGTTGCCCGTGAAGCCGACCGCGGCGGTGACGCCGGGGATGCCGGCCTCGGCGAGGGCGCGCCGGAAGAGGCGGCGTACGGGGGCGCCCGTGGGCCAGGCCAGGTGCAGCGGGTTGAGGGCCTCGCCGTCGGGTTCGGCGACGGCGGAGGGGATGGCGAGCGCCGCGCCGAGGCAGCGCCGCCCGGACCGTTCGAGCATTCCGGCCCCGGACGCCACCACTTCGGCAAGTACGTGGGCCGGATCGGCCGGGATGGTGTCGCAGCCGCTCTCGGTGGCGACGATCCGCCCGCCGAGGCCGACCAGCGCGGTGCGGAAGCCGTCGGCGTGAATCTGCGCGGCCAGGACGACGGGACCGTTCTCGTCGAGGAACAGCCGATGGGACGGGCGGCCTTGGGAGCCCGCCGAGGAGGTCGGGCGGGAGTCGACGGTGATCAGCCCGAGCGCTTCCAGCTCCGCCGCCACCGCGCCCGCGGTCGCCCGGGTCACGCCGAGTTCCGAGGTCAGGACGGCACGGGTGGGTGCGCGCCCGGTGTGTACGAGCTCCAGTGCGGGTCCGAGAGCGCTGCGGCCCCGCTCCAGCCTGGTTGTCCGAGTGTGGGTCACGGGCCCATTCTTGCTTTGTGCCGACGGTAAACAAAATACGGGGCCACCCTTCCGGGGAACGCGGCGCCCACCCGGGTCCCGCATGCTCATGGCCGAGGTGGCACACACCTCGTACGGCCGGGAGCGGGGCAACGCGTACCGGAGGCGTCCCGGTACGGCTACCGCACGGCGCGTACCGACGTGTACGAGGGAGTCGATACGCCGATGCCGGGTACCCGACCTGCCGGAAGAGACCATATGCGGACCATGATTGGCTACTTGGTCATGGATTCGGCCAGGGCATCCGGCCGGAGCGCGGGACGCACGCCCCGGCTTCGCCCGGCCATCCCGACACCTGGGGGCTGCATGAACGTCACGTCTCGGCTGCGCGGACCCGCACGGCTGATGTTCGGCAATCCGGTCTCGCTCGTCTACCTGGCGCTGGTGGTCGCGGCGGTGCTCTTCGCCGTGGTGGACCTGGCTTTCGTGCCGCACGAGGACGCCTCGTTCTCCGGCATCTGGGCCGCACTGCTCACCGCTCCCACGGTCTTCCCGCTGTGGCTCGCCGGTGATGCGCTGTGGGGCGACACCGGGTCGCCGCTGTGGTACCTGATCCTGACGCTGGCCGTCGCCGCGCTGGTCAACGCGCTGCTGCTCGGGCTGGTCCACCGCGCGCTGCGCGGGCGTCCGGGCGCGGGCCGGGCCGTTGTCAGTGGTGGCTGGCACACTCGGCGGCATGGAGATCACTGACTTCACCGAGTCCCTGGAGCGGGACGGGCAACTCCTCGCGGACGCCGCGGAGAAGGCCGGAGCCGACACGCCGGTCCCCGCCTGCCCGCAGTGGCGGGTGCGGGACCTGCTCTCCCACACGGGCCGGGTGCACCGCTGGGCGACGGGCTTCGTGGCCCAGGGCCTTCAGCAGCCGTCCCGGCCGCCGGAGGGCCCGGACCTGCCCGACGAGCAGCTCGCCGACTGGCTGCGCGACGGCTGCCGGACGCTGGTGCGGGCGCTGCGTTCGGCCCCGGCGGACCTGGCGTGCTGGACCTTCCTGCCCGCGCCGTCCCCGCTGGCCTTCTGGGCGCGCCGCCAGGCGCACGAGACGGCGGTGCACCGCGCCGACGCCGAGGCGGCGCTCGGCGCGCGCATCACCGCCGCCACGCCCGCCTTCGCCGTCGACGGCATCGACGAGCTGCTCGTCGGCATGCAGGCGCGCGAGCGCAGCACGATGCGGACGGAGTTGCCCAAGACGCTGCTGATACGGGCCACCGGGGCGGCCGGGACACCCGACGCGGCCTGGACGGTACGGCTGTCGGACGCGCCGCCGCACGCGGAGCGCATACCGAGCGCGCCGGCACCGGACGGCACCGCCGTGCCCGGGGCCACTGCGGCGGACTGTGCGATCGAGGGCCCGGCGCCCGACCTGTACCTCGCCCTGTGGAACCGCCGCCCGCTGGACGGCCTCACCATCACGGGCGACGCCGGGCTGGCCCGGCTGTGGCAGGAGCGCTCGGGCATCTGAGCGCTGGGGCGACCTGAACGCTCGGGCATCCGGCGGACACCGCACGGCGGACGGGGCCGGAGTCGCAGGGGTGCCGGGCGGCCCCGACCACCCGGCACCCCTTGCGACTCCGGAATCCCTGCGACTCCGGTGCGCCCCCTGCACTTCCGCACTTCCGGCAACGACCGACCTCGGGGCGCCGCATGACAGACTGTCACCATGTCTCCGACCCGCTCCCAGGCCGATCGCGACGCGATGACCGTCGAGATCGGTTTCACCCTGCTGACCGGCGCGTTCGTGGCCGCCCTGGCCTTCGTCGTGGTCGTGAGCCCCTTGCTGTTCACGGACCCGGACCGGACGTGGACGGGCGTGACCCTGGCGGCGGCCGGGAGCGCGGCGGCCGTCGCGTTCGTGTGGCGGGTGGTGCGGGTCCTGCGCCGCTTCGCCGGCCGGCGCTCCGGATAACGCTCCGGACCGACCGGCCGACGCTCCGGACACGGTTCGGGGCCGACCGGCCGGGAGCCCTGTCCGCGGGCGGCTACCCGAGCCACCCGGGGCGCACGAGCCCCGACTCGTACGCCAGTACCACCAGTTGGGCCCGGTCACGCGCGCCCAGCTTGACCATCGTGCGGCTGACGTGGGTCTTGGCGGTGAGCGGGCTGACGACCAGGCGGCGGGCGATCTCCTCGTTCGACAGCCCGATGCCGACGAGCGCCATCACCTCCCGCTCCCGCTCGGTGAGCGCGGCCAGGGTGCCGTCCGCGGCCGGTTCCTTGGAGCGGGCGGCGAACTCGGCGATCAGCCGGCGGGTGACACCCGGGGAGAGCAGCGCGTCACCCTCGACCACGGCGCGTACGGCACGCACGAGTTCTTCCGGCTCGGTGTCCTTGACCAGGAAGCCGGAGGCGCCGCAGCGGATCGCCTCGAAGACGTACTCGTCCAGTTCGAAGGTGGTGAGCATGACGACCTTCACGGTGGACAGGCGGGGGTCCTCGGTGATCTGACGGGTCGCGGCGAGCCCGTCCAGCACCGGCATCCGGATGTCCATCAGGACGGTGTCGGGGCGCAGGTCACGAATGGCGACCAGCGCTTCCTCGCCGTCCGCCGCCTCTGCGACGACCTCGATGTCGGGCTGGGCGTCCAGCAGGGCCCGGAAGCCGGCGCGGACCAGCAGCTGGTCGTCGGCGAGCAGTACCCGGATCACGACTCCTCCTCGGTGGCCTGGGGAATCACCGTATCCGGAGCGTGCCCGGCGCCGGGCCGACGCGGCTCCGGCGGTTCGGCGGGTGTCGCGGCGTGCAGCGGGATGCGGGCGCGCACCCGGAAGCCGCCGTCCCGGCGGGGTCCCGCCTCGACGGCGCCGCCGAGTGCGGCGGCGCGTTCCCGCATGCCGGCCAGACCGTTGCCGCCCCCGGTGACGTCACCGGCGCGCCCGGCGGCGGTGGCCGGGCCGTCGTCGTCCACGGTGATCTCCAACGCGTCGGGGAGGTGGCCGAGCCGGACCCGGGCGGTACGGGAACCGGAGTGCCGTACGACATTGGTCAGCGCCTCCTGGACGATCCGGAAGGCGGCGAGGTCGGCGCCCGGGGCGAGGCCGGTGCGCGTGCCGCGTACGGAGACCTCGACCGCCAGGCCGGCGTCCTTGGCCTGCGCGCACAGTTCGGGCAGCCGGTCCAGACCGGGGGCCGGGGCGCGCGGGGCGTCGCCCGGTGCCCGCAGCGTGTCCAGGACCTGCCGGACCTCGCCCAGCGCCTCCTTGCTGGCGGCCTTGATGGTGGTCAGAGCGGTGCGGGCCTGCTCGGGGTCGTCATCCAGGAGGGCGAGGCCGACACCCGCCTGGACGTTGATCACGGAGATGCTGTGCGCGAGCACGTCGTGCAGTTCCCGGGCGATCCGCAGCCGTTCCTCGTCGGCCCGACGCCGCTCGGCGGCCAGCCGCTCGGCACGTACCCGCGCGAACTGCTCGCGGCGTACGCGTGCCAGCTCGGAGACCGCGACCACCGCGACCACGAGGACGGTGACGAACAGCTGCTCGCCCCAGGGCGCGGGCCCGTCATCGGGCGGCGGCAGCCAGCGATAGAGCCAGTGACCGACCAGCAGGTGGCTCGCCCAGATCAGGCCGACGCCGCTCCAGGCGGTCGTACGGTGCCCGGCGACGATGGCCGCGAAGCAGCCGAAGGCGCAGACGAGCAGGACCGGGCCGTACGGGTAACCGGCGGCGAGGTAGACGGCGGACGTGAGCGCGGTGCCGAGGGCGACGGTGCGCGGGTAGCGGTGGCGCAGGAGCAGCAGGGCCGCGCCCGCGATCATCAGCAGGTACGCGAGCGGGTCGAGGTCGGCACGGCCGGGCTGCCCCTTCGCGGCGAACCGGGAGCCGACGAACACGAACACGGTGAACCAGACCGTCGAGACCCAGGGCAGCCGCCCGCCGGGCCGGCCCGCGGAGTCCCCGTCGCCCTCGCCCCGCCACGCGTCCAGGCGGGGACCGTACGGACGCAAACCGCCCAGGCGCGGGCGGTGCGAACTCGGACTGTCCGGACGCGGGGCGTGCGAACGCAGACTGTCCGCACCGTCCGCACTGTCCGGACGCCGGCCGTCCGGGCGCGGCCCATGGCAGAGCCGCGTCCACCGCGGCCGTCCGTTGTCCATGCCGCCACGCTAGACCGGCATCCCGTACGGCGGCGTCAGCCCGGCGTGGTGATCAGACGTACTCCCCGGGGAGTAGCCGCCGGACGCGCACACCGGCACGTCCCCGGACGCGCCCCGACGCGTCCCCAGATACGCACCCGACACGCCCGCCCCCGGCGCCCCCTAGTCCCGGTCCAACGCCCCCAGCGCCCGCCGCGCCACCGGGTGCGTACGGACGATCTCGGCCAGGGTGGTCGTGCCGCGGACGATCTTCGCGAAGGCGTGCCAGGCCGGGCGGAAGCCGGTCAGGGCGGCGTGGATCAGACCGGGGCGGCGGGAGAAGAGGGTGAGCATGCGGCGGCCGACGCCCATCTCGACACCCAGCCCGGCCTTGATCGCGAAGGCGTAGTTCAGGGCCTGGCGGCGGGCGTCCACCGCGTCGTGCGCCTCCGAGACGCGGGCCGCCCACTCCCCCGCGAGCCGACCCGAGCGCAACGCGAAGGAGATGCCCTCGCGGGTCCACGGCTCCAGCAGTCCGGCGGCGTCGCCGCAGACCAGGACGCGGCCGCGGGAGAGCGGCGAGTCGTCGGCGCGGCAGCGGGTCAGGTGGCCGGAGGAGATGCTCGGCTCGAAGCCCGCGAGGCCGAGGCGGCCGATGAAGTCGTCCAGGTAGCGCTTGGTCGCGGCGCCCTCGCCGCGGGCCGAGATCACACCGACGGTGAGGGTGTCGCCCTTGGGGAAGACCCAGCCGTAGCTGCCCGGGATCGGGCCCCAGTCCACGAGCACCCGTCCGGCCCAGTCCTCGGCGACCGTCGGCGGCACCGGGATCTCGGCCTCCAGGCCCAGGTCGACCTGGTCCATCTTCACGCCGACGTGGGCGCCTATCCGGCTGGCGCTGCCGTCCGCGCCGACCACCGCGCGGGCCAGCACCACCTCGCCGTCGCCCAGCACCACGGCGACGGTCCGCCGGTCCGGCACCGCGGAGCCGTGCTGCTCGACCCGGGAGACCGTGACGCCGGTGCGCAGCTCGGCGCCGGCCTCCTGGGCCGTCTTGACCAGCTGGGCGTCGAACTCGGGGCGGTTGATGAGCCCGAACAGCATGTTCTTGGAGCGGCGGGTGCGGGTGAGCTTCCCGTTGAGCGAGAACGTCACCGCGTGGACCCGGTCGCGCAGCGGCAGGTCGAAGCCGGGCGGCAGCGCGTCGCGGGAGGGCCCGATGATGCCGCCGCCGCACGTCTTGTAGCGGGGCAGTTCGGCTTTCTCCAGGAGCAGCACCCGGCGTCCCGTACACGCCGCGGCGTAGGCGGCCGAGGCTCCGGCGGGCCCCGCGCCCACCACCACGACGTCCCACACCTGCTGGTTCTCCTCGGCTGCGCTGTCGCTGCTCACCTGTGCTTCTGCTCCCGTTCGATGCCTTGCTGCGCGTACCGCCCGCATCCTACGGCGCGCCGTCGGCCGCCCTTCCTGTGGGAAGATCGGCCCCAGAATCGCCCGTACGTACGGTTGGTCCGGTGCGGTAGAACCGGACGGACCGGCACGTGACCCACGTGTACAACGCCGCGCCCACAAGGAGCGTTCCATGCCTGACAGCCCGCTCGCGCACACCGTCGCCTCGCTGCAGTCCCGGGCCAGGACCGAGCTGGCCGAGCTGGTGGCCTTCAAGTCGGTCGCCGACCCGGCGCAGTACCCCCGCAGCGAGTGCGAGGCCGCCGCCGAGTGGGTGGCGGGCGCGCTGCGGTCCGAGGGCTTCACGGACGTGGCGCTGCTGGACACCCCGGACGGCACCCAGTCCGTGTACGGCTTCCTGCCGGGGCCGGCCGGCGCGCCGACCGTGCTGCTGTACGCGCACTACGACGTGCAGCCGCCGCTGGACGAGTCCGCCTGGATATCGCCGCCGTTCGAGCTGACCGAGCGGGACGGCCGCTGGTACGGGCGCGGCGCCGCCGACTGCAAGGGCGGCCTGATCATGCACCTGACGGCGCTGCGGGCGCTGAAGGAGCACGGCGGCGTCCCGGTCAACGTCAAGGTGATCGCGGAAGGCTCCGAGGAGCAGGGCACCGGTGGCCTGGAGCAGTACGCCGAGGCCCACCCCGAGCTGCTGGCCGCCGACACCATCGTCATCGGCGACACGGGCAACTTCCGCGTCGGCCTGCCGACGGTGACGGCGACGCTGCGCGGCATGACGCTGGTCCGCGTCCAGGTGGACACCCTGGAGGGCAATCTGCACTCCGGCCAGTTCGGCGGGGCGGCGCCGGACGCGCTGGCGGCGCTGATCCGCATCCTGGACTCGCTGCGCGCGGAGGACGGCTCGACGGTCGTCGACGGCCTGGAGACGGACGCGCGCTGGGACGGCCTGCAGTACCCGGAGGAGGAGTTCCGCAAGGACGCCAAGGTGCTGGACGGCGTCGGGCTGACCGGCGGCGGCACGGTCGCCGACCGCATCTGGGCCCGCCCGGCCGTCACGGTCCTCGGCATCGACTGCCCGCCGGTGGTCGGCGCCACGCCGTCCGTGCAGGCGGGCGCGCGGGCGTTGGTGAGCCTGCGGGTCCCGCCGGGCACGGACGCCGGGAAGGCGTCGGAGCTGCTCACCGCGCACCTGGAGAAGGCCGCCCCGTGGGGCGCGCGGGTCACCGTCGAGCAGGTCGGGCAGGGCCAGCCGTTCCGCGCGGACACCGGCAGCCCGGCGTACGCGTCGATGGCGGAGGCGATGCGCGAGGCGTACGACGGGACCGAGATGCAGACGTCCGGTATGGGCGGTTCGATCCCGCTGTGCAACACGCTGGCCGCGCTCTACCCGCAGGCCGAGATTCTGCTCATCGGTCTCAGCGAGCCCGAGGCGCAGATCCACGCGGTCAACGAGAGCGTCTCGCCGGAGGAGCTGGAGCGCCTCTCACTGGCCGAGGCGCTGTTCCTCCAGCGGTACGCGCGGCAGTACGAGGCCGCCGGCAGCTGAGCCGCCCGGCAGCCGGGCCACCCGTACGGCACCCGGTGCCGGCCGGTCCGGGGCTCTCCCGGCACCCCGGACCATCGCTCCCGGACCGCCGCCTCCGAACCAACGCTCCGGACCGCCGCCAGCGTCCGCTCATCCCACAGGGACGCCAGCCTCAAGATTCAGCGGGCGTCCCTGCTCGCGTGCGCGCAAGGCCCAGCGCAGCCGGTTCCAGCGCACCGGGGGCAGCATGTCCGCCGCCTCCTCCTCGGTGGCGAACCGCCAGTCCCGCAGTTCGGGCCCGGGCAGCAGCAGGTCGCGGATCTGCTCGCCGGCCAGCCGTCCGCCGTCGAAGAGCATCCGCAGCCCGCCGAAGCCGGGCGGTTTGGGCGGTTCCCAGTCCAGCACCAGCAGGCGTGGCGCGCTGTGCAGCCGGATGCCCAGTTCCTCGGTGACCTCGCGCAGCCCCGCGCGGGACGGCGGCTCGCCCGGCTCCACGACGCCGCCGGGGAACTCCCAGCCCGGCTTGTACGTCGGATCCACCAGGAGCACCCGGTCGGCGTCGTCGAAGAGCAGCACCCCGGCCGCCAGGGTCTCCGCCGTGGGTTCGGGTGTCTGCACGATGTCGCAGGCCCCGGCGCCGGTGCGGACCGCTTCGGCGACCCGCTCGGCGGTCTCCCGGGGCGTCAGCCGCGCCGTGTCGATGACGTGCGCGTCCTGCTTGAGCCAGCCGAGCGCGTCCTCGTACGACTCCAGGTGGGCCAGCCGCCGTACCCGTGCCGCCGGACCGTCCACCCGGTTTGTACGCCGGTCCAGGCGCTCGCGGAGGATCGTTTCCTCCGCGTGCAGCAGAACGTGGCGTACGGGCACCCGGCGCGAGGCGAGGCCGCCGAATATCTCGTCGCGGTACTCCTGGCGCAGCAGCGGCATGGGTGTGATGAGCGGTCCCGGCACCTCGTTGAGCAGGGCGGCGGCCGTGTCCACGACGAGCCGGCGCCAGGACGCCAGGTCCTGGTAGTCACCGACCTGCGCCAGCCGCGCGGCGGGCAGCAGCTGCCGCAGCTCGCCGCCGACCAGTTCGGGGTCGTAGAGCGTGCTCCCGGGAAGCAGGTCCAGCAGGTGCCGGGCCGCGGTGGACTTTCCCGCACCGGACGCGCCGTTCAGCCAGACGATCACATTGCCCCCTTGTCCCTAGACCCCTGTGAGTTGCCCGTAACACCCTGCCACGGAAACTTTTGCGGGGACGGGGCTATCCGCGCGCTGCCGGGGACGTGGCCTTTTCCACCTTCGGCGCGATACCGGAAGGTTTGAAGACGCCCTTGTACGCGCTGATCGCGGCCACCGCGGCGACGAGGATGCTGGTGACCACGTCCTTTCCGGCGAAGTCCCCGGCGAAGAGCGCACTCCCCAGGCCCACCAGCACCGATACCACCACCTGCACCAGGGTCCTCGCGGCGTGCGACCAATGCGGCTGGTTGACGACGGAGATGAGCACCGGCGACGCGAACCCGATGATCAGCGCCCACATCTGAGCATTCGTCATGACGCTTTCCCTTTCCCGCTCGGGATGCGGGGCGTGCCTTTCGGCTGATCCGAAAGGCACGCCTCGACCGGAGCGTCGCCTCCCCCGCCGTACCCGGCAAGAGGCCGCGCACCGGATTTCCCGCGGCCGGACGTACACCGGCACGCCCGGCCCGTCAGCCCTTGTTCGCGCCCAGGGTCAGGCCCGCGATGAAGTGCCGTTGCAGGAGCAGGAAGACGACGATCGTGGGCAGGGCGACGAGGACCGAACCCGCCGCGAGCAGGTTGTAGTCGGTGAAGAACTGACCGCGCAGGTTGTTCAGGGCCGAGGTGACCGGGAGTTTGTCGCCGTCGGAGAGGAAGACCAGGCCCCACAGGAAGTCGTTGTACATCCAGGTGAATTGCAGGGTGCCCAGAGCGGCGAGAGCGGGCCGGCACAGCGGCAGGGTCACGTGCCGGTAGCGCGTCCACACCCCGGCGCCGTCCACGACCGCGGCCTCCAGGATTTCCCGCGGCAGGGTCCGCATGAAATTCGCCAGTACGAAGACGCAGAAGCCGAGCTGGAAGGCGATCTGCACGGCGAGCACGGCCCACAGCGAGTCGTAGAGCGTCAGTGAGTCGGACAGCCAGTACGGCAGCGGCACTTTGGTGAAGAGCACGTAGAGCGGCGTGACGATGACCTGTTGCGGCAGCAGGTTGCCGGCCGTGAAGAACATCAGCAGGAGCAGCGAGCCGCGCAGCCGCAGCCGGGCCACGGCGAAGGCGGTGAAGGACGCGAGGAAGAGGGTGATCAGGACGCCCGGCACCGCGATCAGAAGCGTGTTCAGGAAGTACCGGCCCATGCCGGAATCGGTGAACGCCTGCCGGTAATAGTCGAATGAGAGCCGGCTCGGCAGGGAGACGTATCCGTCCCTGGCGGTCTCCTCGTACGGGCGCAGCGACGCGTAGACGGCCAGCAGCAGCGGCGCGAGGAAGGCGAGCGAGACGGCGAGCAGGAAGCCGTGCACGCCCCAGCGGCCACGGCGGCGGGGTGGACCGCCCGCCGGCCCGGCGGGGCGCACCGGGCGCGCGGTCCGTACGGCGGGCAGGGTCATCGGCGCTGTTCCCCCCTCAGCTCCTGGACGAGATAGGTGATGATGAACCCGAGGGAGACCAGCAGCAGGACGACGGCGATGGCCGACCCGAAGCCGATCCGGCTCGCCTCGCCGATGATGTTGTCGGTCACCAGGACGGACAGCAGTTCCAGTCCGTTGCGGCCCTTGTTGACGGCATAGACGATGTCGAAGGCGCGCAGGGCCTCGATAACGGTGATGACGCCGACGATGACGTTCACCGGACGCAGGGCGGGCAGCACGACCCGGAAGAACGCCTGCCGCTCGGTGGCCCCGTCGATGGCCGCGGCCTCCTTGAGCTCCGGGTCCACGGATTTCAGCCCCGCGAGGTAGAGGATCATCACGTACCCGGTGTGCCGCCAGCAGGCGGCCAGCAGGATCATCCAGATGTTGAGGTCCGGGTCGCCGAGCCAGTCGACCGGGTCCCGCTCGTTGCCCAGCAGCGCGTTCAGGGCGCCCTGGTCCCGCGAGAGGATCAACTGGGCGATGAAACCGACGACGGCGAGCGAGAGCACCACCGGCATGTACAGGGTGGACTGGTAGAAGCGGCTGAACCGCACGCCGCGGTCGATGAGCACGGCGAGCAGCAGGCCGAACGGCGTGGCGAGCAGGCCGAGGGCGGCCAGCCACAGGAGGTTGTTGCGGACCGCCGGCCAGAATTGCGGATAGCCCGCGAAAAGGTGCTGGTAATTGCCGAGGCCGGCCCATTCGATGTCACCGACGCCGTCCCAGTCGGTGAAGGACAGGCCGATGGAGGCCAGGGTCGGTCCCCACACCAGGACGAGGTCGAGCAGGACCGGCAGGCCCAGCAGGACGCACAGAACGGCGAGGTCACGGCGGGTGTGGCGGCGCGGGCCCCGGCGTCCGGCGCGGCGCGCCGCGGTCTTCGGCATGGTTCCCGGCCCTCGGTCGGTCGTACGGTCGGCGGTGGTCACGGCGTCAGTCCGCGGCGAATATCTGTTTCTTCTGCCGTTCGATGCCGTTCACCAGGCCGTCGATGTCGCCGGGGTCGCCGATGAACTGCTGGATCGCCTGGATCAGTACCGTCGAGGCGAAATCGGGGCGGGTGTCGCGGTCCATGAACTGCGAAATCTGCCGGGCGCCGGCCACCAGCCGGACGGCTTTCTTCTGCAGGGCGTCGTACGTCTGGGTTCCGGCCGCGCTGTTGACCGCGACGTTGTTCGGGTCGCGCTTCAAGTAGATCTGCTCGGCCTGTGGTGTGGCGAGGAAGGTGAGCAGGTCGCGGGCGGCTTCCCGGTGCCGGGCCTTCTTCGCCATCAGGAACCCGTCCACCGGCGCCTCGACCGCTTCCTTGCCGTAGGCCGGGTCGATCTCGGGGAAGGGGAAGAAGTCCAGGTCCGCGCGGTTCTCGGCGGTGAACTGCTGCCCGGGGTGCGGCAGTCCGAGCACGGTCATCCCGGCCTCCTTGCGCTGGAGGGACTGCGCCGCCTCCTGCCACGTCCGGCCGTTCGCGCCTTTCTGGTGGTACGGCAGCAGGCTCCGCCACAGGTCGAAGACCTGCCGTACCTGCGGGCCGGTCCAGGATTTCTCGCCGCGCATCAGGGCGATGTGGAAGTCGTAACCGTTGGCCCGCATGTCGAGGTAGTCGAAGGTGCCCATGGCGGGCCAACCCTCCTTGTCGCCGAAGGCGAAGGGGGTGAGGCCGTCCTTCTGCATCTGCCGGGCGAGAGCGCGGTATTGATCGAAGTTCTCGGGGATCTCGTAACCCCGCGTCCGGAAAACGCTCTTCCGGTGGAAGACCGCCCACGGGTAGTAGTAGTACGGCACGAAGTACTGCTTGCCGTCCTCGCCCGTGGACTGCTTCTTCACCGCGTCGGAGAACCCGTCGAACTTCCTCCAGAGATCACTGATGTCGGCGAGCAGGCCTTTTCGTGCGAAGTACTGCATCCGGTATCCGGCGAACCACGTGAAGACGTCATCGGGCGTGCCCTGGAGGTAACGGTTGATGTTCTCCTGGAAGTTCTCGTGGTTGACGGTGTTGACCTTCACCGTCTTCTTCGACTTCTTCTCGTACGCCGCGATGGCGTCGGCGTACGCGCGTTTCGGCACCGCGTCGGAGGCGTTGGAGCCCAGGGTGACGCCGTCGCCGGGACCGTTGCCGCAGGCGGTGAGCAGTGACGGCAGCGCGACCGCCCCCGCACCGGCCGCCATGCCCCGTACCACGGACCGCCGGGGCACCCCGCGTACCGCCCGGCGCGTACGCCCGTCCGGACCGTCCCCCCATGTCTGGACCATGTCTTCTCCCCCTCCTCGACGGTGGAACCGAACAGAACCGAACGCGAGTGCTGGGATCTCACTCCCAACGGGGGCCTCAGTCAAGGCTTTTGGCGGGCCGTTCCCGGGCCGCCGCCTTTTGCCTTCCAACACAGTCCAACAAGCCTTACCGTAAACACTCGCAATTGACTGGTACATGACTCCCTGCACTCTCCGAGAACGGAGGACGCGAATCATGCGCCCGCACACCCCCCTCACCACCCGGCGCGCCCGGCGAAGAGTCCTCTCGGCGCTGTCCGCGGCGCTCCTGTGCTCGGCAGGGGTCACGGCCCTGCCCGCCGCGGCCCGTACGGCCGACGCCGCCGACGCCCCGCCGGACACCCGGGCCACCGCGGCCGCCTCCGCCGGAACAGCCGCGTCCGCCGCCCCGCGGCTGCCCGACGGCCTGGCCAAGACACCTCCCATGGGCTTCAACAACTGGAACTCCACCCACTGCGGAGCCGATTTCAACGAGGCGATGATCAAGGGAATCGCCGACATCTTCGTCGAGAAGGGCCTCAAGGCCGCCGGTTACGAGTACGTGAACCTCGACGACTGCTGGGCCCAGAAGGAGCGCGACGCCAACGGCAAACTCGTCCCGGACACCACCCGCTTCCCCAACGGCATCAAGGCCCTGGCCGACTACGTCCACTCCAAGGGCCTGAAGTTCGGCATCTACACCAGCGCCGGCACCACGACGTGTGCCCAGGCGATGCCCGGCGCGCTGGGCCACGAGTACTCCGACGCCCAGCAGTTCGCCGACTGGGGAGTGGACTACCTGAAATACGACAACTGCAACAACCAGGGGGTGGACGCCAAGAAGCGCTACATCACCATGCGCGACGCCCTGAAGGCGACGGGCCGCCCCATCGTCTACAGCATTTGCGAGTGGGGCGAGAACAAGCCGTGGGAGTGGGCGGCGGACGTCGGGCACCTGTGGCGCACCACCGGTGACATCAGTGACGTGTGGGACAGCATGGTCTCGATCTTCAAGGCGAACGCGCCGCTGGCGCCGTACGCCGGTCCCGGCCACTGGAACGACCCGGACATGCTGGAGGTCGGCAACGGTGGGATGACGGACACCGAGTACCGCAGCCACTTCTCGCTGTGGTCGATGATGGCCGCGCCGCTGCTGATCGGCACCGACCTGCGCAAGGCGTCGCAGGCGACCTTCGACATCCTCGACAACCGCGAGGTCGTCGGGCTCGACCAGGACCCGCTGGGCAAGCAGGCCCAGGTGCTGAAGTCCGAGGGCGGCCGCTGGGTCCTGAGCAAGCCGCTGGCCAACGGCGACCGGGCGGTGGCCCTGTTCAACGAGACCGACCGGCCGCAGCACATCACCACCACGGCCCAGGAGGCGGGCCTGCCGCAGGCGAGCGGCTACCGGCTGCGCGACCTGTGGAAGGGCGAGAACACCCACACCGCGGGTGAGATCGCCGGGACCGTACCGGCGCACGGCACGCTGCTGTACCGCGTCGCCGCCGACCGCCACTGGGCGCAGTACCCGCCGGCCCTCGACACCGCGGCGGACGGCGTCGCGCCGATCGAGGTCGGCAAGGAGGCCCGGATCGCCACCCTCACCCGCAACCTGGGCCGCACCCCCGCGCTGGACGTCAAGGTCGACCTCAAAGGCCCGCAGGGCTGGCGCGTCGAGCCGGTCACGTCCACCGGCACCCAGGTCCTGCCCCCGGGCAAGGAACTGGCCACCGCGTGGAAGATATCGCCGCTCGCGGGGACCAGGCCCGGACCGTACGAGCTGACGCTGACCACCGACTACCGCTCGACGCGCGGGCAACGGGTGACCCTGACGCTGCCGTTCGCGGTCACCGCCGTCCAGGCGCCGCCCGCCGGCACCTCGTACGCCAGCGACCTGACCTGGCTCTCCGCCACCAACGGCTACGGGCCGGTGGAGAAGGACATGAGCGTGGGCGGGCAGCGGCCCGGTGACGGGACACCGATCACCATCGGCGGCGTGCCGTACGCCAAGGGGCTGGGGACCCACGCGCCCAGCGAGATCACGTACTACACGGGCGGGAAGTGCTCGGCGTTCAGCGCGCAGGTCGGCGTGGACGACGAGACCGGCGACCAGGGGACCGTCACCTTCGAGGTGTGGGCGGACGGGCGGAAGGTCGCCGAGAGCGGCAGACTGACGGGCACCGACCCGGCGAAGGCGATCAGCGCCGCGGTCACCGGGGCGGGCACCGTACGGCTGGTCGTGCAGGACGCCGGCGACGGCTTCTTCTACGACCACGGCGACTGGGCCGACGCGAAGTTCACCTGCTGACGCGGGCGGTCACGGACCGGGGGCGGGCCTCACGGCCGGTCCCCGGTCCTCGGCGGAGCGGCGGGCCCGGCCCTGGTCAGCAGGTCGGCAGGCCGGGGACCGGCGCGTCGTTCCGGCCGCCCTTGAGGTAGACGGCGCTGACGTACACGCCGCTGTTGCCGCTGTCGTCGTCCGTCTTCGCCCACCAGGTGTTGGTCCACCTGCCGTACGTCTCCCGGCGGCCCAGATTCGCCTGGCAGTAGAAGTAGTTGGTGCCCGCGTTCAGCGTGCCGACGTGCTGGAAGGAGCCGGTGTACGAGGCGGCGGAGCGCCACACCTGGCAGTTGACCTTGCCGCCGCCGATCGGCGCGCACGAACTGGGCTCCGGGGCGCCGCCGGTGGCACCGCCGCCGCCCGAGGCGGAGGACCCGCCGCCGGACGCGGACCCGCCGTGCCCGCCGTCGCCCCCGCCGCCCGTACCGCCGGTCGCCGCGCCCCCGTCGCCGCCCTTGCCGGGGTCGCCGCCGCCACCGGGCTCGGGCTTTCCGGACGCGGCGCCCTTCGACGGCTCGCCCGGAGTGACGGGCGCCGCGCTCCGCTCCCCCGCGCCCTTCCCGCTCGCCTCGCCGCCCGGCTCGGCGTCCCCGGACGCCTTCGGTGTGCCCGACGTGCCCGTCCGGGCGGCCTGTTCCTCCGAGGGCGCGGCAGGCCGCCGCTCCGCGACCGTACCGCCGGAGTCCCGGGCCATCAGCCCGTACGTCACTCCACCGCCCGCCACCAGGACGGCAGCCACCGCGGCGGCGGCGAACACCGCGGTACGGCGGCCGCGCTGCGCCGGGGACGGGGCGGCGCCCGTGGCGGCGACGGTGCTGGTTTCCTGGCTGCCGGGGTGTCCGGCGCCGAGGTGTCCTGCGGAGAACTGTCCTGCGGAGACCGGACCGGTGGGGCTCTGACCGCTGACCGGGCCGGTAGGTGCCTGGCCTCCGACCGGCCCGGCCCCCGTGGGCGCGGACGGCGAGGATGGCGCAGGTGGCGCCGACGCCCAGACGTCCGGCGCGGTCGGCGTCCGCGGCGTACCCGGACTCCGGCCCGCACTCGGCTCCGCACCCGCACCCGCAGCCAGCCGCATCGTGTCGCGCCCCTCGGCCACCGCCGTCAGCAGTGCCCGTGCCTCGGCCGCGCTCGGCCGGGCGGCCGGGTCCTTGGCCATCAGCGCGTGCAGCACGGGCGTCAGCGGTCCGGCCCGGCGCGGTTCGGGCAGCGGTTCGGAGACGATCGCCGTCAGGGTCGACCAGACCGACGTACGGCGGAACGGCGCGCCGCTGCCCTCCACGGCCGCGTACAGCGTCATGCCCAGCGACCAGATGTCCGAGGCGGGCGACGGCGGCTGCCCCTGGGCGCGCTCGGGCGGCAGGTAGTCGAGCGAGCCGACGAGTTCGCCGCTGCGGGTGAGGTGAGTGGTCGCCCCGTCGTCGGGCGCCTCGATGCTGGCGATGCCGAAGTCGGTGAGGACCACGCGGCCGACCCCGGCGTCCGGACGGCCCGTACGCTGCTCCCAGCGCTCCAGCAGGACGTTGCCGGGCTTGACGTCCCGGTGCAGCACGCCGACCTGGTGGGCGGCGTCCAGCGCGTCCATCACCTTGGCTCCGATGGCGGCGATCTCCCGCGGGTCCAGAGCACCGCCCCGGTCGAGCGCGTCGTCCAGGGACGGGCCGTCGACCAGTTCCATGACGATGACCGGGCGCCCGTCCTCGTCGATCACGTCGTGCACGGTGACCACGCCGGAGTGCCGGACGCGGGCCGCGGCCCGTGCCTCGCGCTGCATCCGGGTCCGCAGGTCGGCCAGCTCCGGCGCGGACGCGTCGGTGTAGGCGCGCAGCACCTTCACGGCGACTTCCCGGCCCAGCACCTCGTCCACCGCCCGGCAGACGACACCCATGCCGCCGCGCCCGATCTGTCCGGTGACCCGGTACCGCCCACCGAGCAGCCGCCCGGTCAACTCTCCGGCAGTTCCGCCCCCTTCACGAGCCCCGCCGCCGCCCTCGTCCCCCGGCCCGTTCACGCCATTCACGCCACTCGCCCCGTTCGTCCCACTCGTCCCCTGCCATGGTCGGCACCAGCCTAGAGGCCCATGGGGCTCCGTAGGCCTCTTCAGACAGTCGGGGCGAAGGCATCGAGACGGGACTGTTGTGCGGCGGCGGCCGCGGCGCCCACCACGCCGGCATCCGTACCCGTCTGAGCCGGTACGACCGTGATGTCGCGGACGAAGGAGAGCGTGGCGTAGTCGCGCAGGGCGCGGCGCAGGGGGACGAAGAGGAGGTCGCCGGCGCCCGCCACACCGCCGCCGATGACCACGATCTCGATCTCGACCAGTGCCGCGGTGGCCGCGATACCGGCGGCCAGGGCCTGGGCGGCCCGCTCGAAGGAGTGACGGGCCGCCGGGTCGCCCGCGCGGGCCGCGGCGGCCACGGCGGCGGCGCTGGTGTCGCCGTCGGGGCCCGGGCGCCAGCCGTTCTCCAGCGCGCGGCGGGCGATGTTGGGACCGCTGGCGATGCGTTCGACGCAGCCGCGGGCGCCGCACGGGCAGGGGTCGCCGTCGAGGTCGACGCTGATGTGGCCGATGTGGCCGGCGTTTCCGGTGGGGCCGGGGTGCAACTGGCCGCCCAGAACCAGGCCACCGCCGACGCCGGTGGAGACCACCATGCACAGGGCGTTCGCGTAGCCGCGGGCGGCGCCCTGCCAGTGTTCGGCGGCGGTCATCGCCACGCCGTCGCCCACCAGGACGACAGGCAGCGCGCCGACGAGGTCCCGCACCTCGGCGACGACCGGGAAGTCCCGCCAGCCGGGGATGTTGACCGGGCTGACCGTGCCGCGCCGGGCGTCCACCGGGCCCGCGCTGCCGATGCCGACGGCGGCCACCCTGGCCCACTCGGGGCGCGCGGTCAGCTCGCCTACCACCTCGGCCAGCGCGCGCAGCACGGTGGCGCCGTCCCGATCGGCGGGCGTGGGCCGGGTGGTGCGGGCGAGCAGCCTGCCGTGCTCGTCCACCAGCGCGCCGGCGATCTTGGTGCCGCCGATGTCCAGCGCTGCGCTCAGGTCCGTCTGCATCGGTGTCGAATCTCCTGGTGGGCGCCTGGGCCGGGGTGCGTGGGCCCGGCACGGGAACGCCAGTCTCGTGCTAATTGACAACGTTGTCCAGAGGTTATGCTCGACGCCGTACCGTGCGCCGTCGCGCGGTACCGCCGGACGGTCCCGCCCGGCCGGCCACACACACCGACCACCCGGACACCGCCACAGCCATCATCGGCGTACCGGAGGGGGAACCGCCACACCCATCCCGTCCGTCTCTCCAGCAACAGCCGGAGCGAGCAGCGGAGCCGCGGCCCCACCAGGCCGCCCGGCCGCCGCGTCCGCCGCCGGCGCCCCACCGCCGCCGACAGAATCAGGACCGCGCACCGTGACCGACACCGCCCGGGGCACCTCCCGCCGCTACGGCAGCCGGCCCACGATGAAGGACGTCGCGGCCCGGGCCGGCGTCGGCCTGAAGACGGTCTCCCGGGTGGTCAACGGCGAACCCGGCGTCACCCCCGAGACCGAACGCCGCGTCCAGGACGCCATCACCGCCCTCGGCTTCCGCCGCAACGACTCCGCCCGCATCCTGCGCAAGGGCCGCACCGCCAGCATCGGCCTGGTCCTGGAGGACCTCGCCGACCCGTTCTACGGGCCGCTCAGCCGCGCCGTCGAGGAGGTCGCCCGCGACCACGGCGCGCTGCTGATCAACGGGTCCAGCGCCGAGGACCCGGCGCGCGAGCAGGAGCTGGTGCTCGCGCTGTGCGCGCGCCGGGTGGACGGCCTGGTGATCATTCCGGCCGCCGACGACCACCGCTACCTGGAGCCGGAGATCGCGGCGGGCGTGGCCACCGTCTTCGTCGACCGCCCGGCGGGCCGGATCGAGGCGGACACCGTGCTCTCCGACAGCTTCGGCGGCGCCCGCGACGCGGTGGCGCACCTGATCGCGCACGGCCACCGCCGGATCGGCTTCATCGGCGACCAGCCGCGCATCCACACCGCCGGGGAGCGGCTGCGCGGCTACCGCGCGGCGATGGCGGAGGCCGGGCTGGACGTCGACGAGGCGTGGGTCTCGCTCGGGTCGACCGCGCCCGACCGGGTACGGTTCGCGGCCACCGCCATGCTGGACGGGCCGCGCCCGGTCACCGCGCTGTTCGCGGGCAACAACCGGGTCACGGTCACGGCGGTACGGGTGCTCGCCAAACGCCCGCGCCCGGTCGCCCTGGTGGGCTTCGACGACTTCGAGCTGGCCGACCTGGTCTCCCCCGCGATCACGGTCGTGGCGCAGGACGCCGCGCGCCTCGGCCGTACCGCCGCCACGATGCTCTTCCGCCGCCTCGAAGGCGCCGACGTCCCCCCGCAGCGCCAGGAGATCCCCACCCGCCTCATCCCCCGCGGCTCAGGCGAACTCCCGCCCCCGGCGGGCGCCTGAACATCGCTACGGCGCTTCGTCCCCGACCCGGCGCACGACCACGTCATACGTACCGTTGGTGCCCCCGGCACCCGGTATCCGCGCGACCGTGGACGCGTCACCTCATCCGCCCCGATCCACCTCCCCCGGCAACAGCCCCCGCCACACAAGCCGCCACGACGCCCTCAACCCCGCCCGTGCGGGGTACGCGCCTACAAGCGCACTTGGGGGCGGGGGCAATCAGCCGCTGTGCGTAAACGTCCGGTAGGCGTGAGGCATCCGCGATGCGCCGGGCCCGCGTCCCTCAGGCGCGGCCGCCGAACTCCCGGCACACCAAGAATGGGGAACAGAGCAATGAACATCCGAGACCGAATCCTGGAGACCCTGAACTCGGACTCCAGGGAGACTTTCCTGCTTGCCCTGGGGCACCGCCTGGGGATCTTCACGCGTGAAGCCTTCACCGAAGACGCCGCTCATGGAACTCAGCGGGCCCGAGCCTGCAACGAGATGGCGATCGCCATCTGGTCGCAGGCGTGCGCGACAAAGGATGCCGAGGTGGACGGTTATCCGGATTCCGCATTCCTCACGGTGCTACTCGAAAAGGCCGACAGAGGCGACGCGCGGTCCCACCTCCGCAATGCCGTCGAGAGCGCCCTGCTCGTGGTGGCCGGCGATGGCGGCAGATGACGGCTGCTGCCCCGACTCCGGGAGGTGCACGGGCCTCGTGGCGATGTCTCTCACCCGGCCGGACTCGCGGCGGGCCGCGTCGTGCCCAGCATGGTGCAGGCCGCCTCGTCGACGAGGATTTCGTTCGCGGACGCGGCCGCCTTTTCCTTGATGCCGAAGTTCGTGCTCGTCAGGACCGCGACGCTCCGGTGGCCGCTCGCGTCGGTGTAGATTTCGCTGGAGTATCCGGGCAGGCCGCCGGTGTGGCCCCAGACGGTGCCGCAGGGGGTGTTCACCTTCATCAGGCCGAGTCCGTAACCGCCGCCTTCCTCGGGGGCGGGAACGGTGGTGCGCATCTGTTCCATCTGGGCCTTGGGCAGCAGCTTGCCGGAGACGAGCGCGGTCAGGAAGCGCTGCCAGTCCTGTGCGGTGGAGACCATGCCGCCTGCCGCCCCGGACCAGCTCGGGTCGATTTCGGTGGTGTCGACGTTTTTCTCGGGGCGTTCGGGGCCGGCGAATCCGACGCCTTCGGGCAGGTCCACGGTCGGGGCGAGGATGCTCTTGAGGCGCTCGGCGTCCGGTTCGTAGCCGGTCACGTGCTGTTTGCCGGCGCTCCATCCGGAGTTCGTGGCCAGGAAGGAGTCCTTCATGCCCAGGGGCTTGGTGATCTTCTGCTCGATCAGTTCGGCGAGGCTCTTCCCGGTGGCCTTTTCGAGAAGGAGTCCGAGGGCCGCGTAATTGGCGTTGCTGTAGGAGTACTTCGTGCCCGGTGCGATCGCAGGGTCCTGCCGGGGCGTGATGGCGAGAAGGTCCCGCGCCCGCCAGGCGCGGTGCTCCTGGCCGGTCAGGGAGGGCAGGAACTTCGGTGTCAGCAGGAAGTCGCCCAGGCCGCTCGTGTGGTTGAGCAGCATCCGTACGGTGATGTCCTGACCGCCCTTCACGACCCCGGGCAGCCACTTCTCCACCGGGTCGTCCAGACCGACCTTGCCCGCGGCGACCAGGTGCAGGACGAGGGTGGCGGTGACCGTCTTGGTGTTGGAGCCGACCCTGAACTGGTCGTCGGCGGCGATACGGTGGTCGGTTTTCGTCCAGGCGGCCTGGCGCGCGATTTCCAGGGGTGTTCCCCTGCCGCGGTCCACTCGCACGATCACCCCCGCGGACCCCTCGTCCGCCGCCTTCTGCGCGAGGCCGGCCAGCCGCTCGCCGGCCGGCGCGCCCGCCGCCTCCCGCTCGGCCGACGCCTGCACCGCGCCCGGGTCCGGGTCTGTTTCCGAGCAGGCCGAGAGCGCTCCGCTCATACCGGTCACCAGGGCCACCGCCAGCGCCCCTCGCAGGATCCGGTGACGCGATGATGTGAGTGCGGGCATGACGGTTCCCTTCGGCGCATGACAGGTGGCTCCGTGCGTCGACGGCCCGGGGCTCTCCCCGTACGGGGCTGCCCGGCGGGCCCGCCGCACAGCAACCATTCAGCCAGGGGCAGCCATCCGGCACATCGCTCGTCGGCGGGCCTCGCGCAGGCCCCGGGTCACTCGGAGGAGTGACATGGACGGTCGCCCGGCGGCCCGGCGCCCGTCCGCAGCGGGCGGTCAGGCCAGCGTGTTCCTGGCCAGTACCGCCGCCTGCGCCCGGCTCTGGCAGCCGGTCTTCGCCAGCATGCGGCTGACGTGCGTCTTCACCGTGTGCAGGCTCACCACGAGCCGGTCCGCTATCTCGGCGTTGCTCAGCCCGTCGCCGACCAGCCGCAGGACGTCGTGTTCCCGTTCGGTGAGGTCGCGCAGCCGGGCCAGCTCATGGCCGTCCGGCCGCCGCCGGGTGCTCAGGTGCCCCTCGATGATCCGCCGGGTCACCGCCGGGCTCAGCGCGCTGTGCCCGGCCGCGGCCGCCCGTACCGCACCGGTCAGCTCCTCGTACGAGCTGTTCTTCAGCAGGAAACCGGCCGCCCCGGCGGCCAGCGCCTCGTCGACGTACTCGTCCAGGTCGAACGTCGTCAGCATCAGCACCTGACTCCGCCCCGGCCCGAGCAGCTGCCTGCGCCCCAACTCGGCCAGCGCCCACAGCCCGTCCCGCCGGGGCATACGGACGTCCAGCAGCAGTACGTGCGGCCTCAGCCGCGCGCACGCCTCGACGCCCTCCTCCCCGTCGCCCGCGGTGCCGACCACGGTCAGATCGGCCTGACTGTCCAGGATCGCGCTCAGGCCGGCACGGATGACCGGCTCGTCGTCCACCACGAGGACGCTGATCCGCTCAGACATCGGCGGTCTCCAGCGGCATCGTGGCCACGACCCGGAATCCGCCGTCGCCGGTCGGTCCCGCGGTCAGTTCGCCGCCCAGCGCGTCCACCCTTTCCCGCATGGTGACCAGGCCGAGCCCGACCCCCGCGCCCGCGGTGCCGCGCCGCGCCCCGCGGCCGTTGACCACCTCGAAGCGCAGGTGCCCGGCGGTGCCGTCGACCGTGAGCAGGACCGGCGCCCCGGGCGCGTGGCGGCGGGCGTTGGCCAGTGATTCCTGCACGATGCGGTACCCCGCCAGCTGCACCGGGCTCGGCAACGACTCCAGCTCCGTCCCCAGGCGCACCTCCACCGGTCCTCCCGCGGCGCGGTGGCTGTCCAGCAACGCCTCCAGCTCCCCGAGCCCGGGCATCGGCCGGAGCGGCACCGCGTCCGCGGGGTCGCGCAGCATCCGCAGCAGGTCGCGCAGCTCACCACCGGTCTGCCGGCCCGCCGCCGCCAGCCCGTCGATCTGGGTACGGGCCCAGCCGGGCAGCTCGTCGCCCCGTGCGCGCAGGGTTTCCGCGTGCACGACGAGCAGGGTGAGCGAGTGCGCGACCACGTCGTGCATCTCGCGGGCGATCCGCGCCCGCTCCCGCTGCGCGGCCTGCGCCGCCTGCAGACGCCGCGCGCGGTCCGCGTCGGCCACCCGCTGCTCGGCCGCGGCGAGCAGCGCGCGCCGGGTACGTGCGGCGAACCCCATCACCCACGCCAGCGGCATCGGGGCCAGGGCGGCGAGGATGTCCAGGCCGCCCCGGAACTCACTGGCACCGGTGGTCATCCGGTTCGTGCACAGGCCGGCCGCGATCACCACACCGGCACCGAGCACCGCCAGCCCGGTCCGTACCCAGCTCGTGCAGAAGCTGCCCATGCTGTACAGCAGCACCGCGAGCGGCAGGAAGACCAGCGGGGTCAGCTTGGCGTCCTGGCTCGCGCTCCCAGCCAGTGCCGCCACGAGCGCGCCCAGACCCACCACGAAGGCGGTGGCCGGCAGCCGCCGTCGCAGCACCAGGACGACCACGGTCACCGCCTCGTAGCCGATGAGCGACGACCACGCCGGCCCCGCCGTGTCCACGTACGGCTGCGACAGCAGCGGCGGCAGGAAGATCAGCGCGACCAGCCCGGCATCGGCGCCCCACCGGGGCCACATGCCGTCAATTGTTCTCATGCGCCCGACACTAGGAGGCCGCACGTCGGTCTTCGTCACTCCTTGGAACGACTCACGGCTCACGGCTCGCGCCGTCACCGGTCGCCGTCCACCGCCGACGGCACCAGGCGCTGACTCCTCAGAATGACGAGCTGCCGCGTCGCCCGGGACATCGCCACATAGCGGTCCACCGCTCCCCGGACCCCCTCGCCGAAGTTCTCCGGGTCGACGAGGACGACCAGGTCGAATTCCAGACCCTTCGCCAGTTCCGGGGTCAGCGACCGGACGCGGGGCGTGGCCGTGAAGGCCGGGTCGCCGATGACGCAGGCGATTCCGTCGTCATGGGCGGCGAGCCAGGCGTCGAGGATCGTGTCGCGGTCGGTGGCGGGGGCGTGGGTGACGGGGATCCCGCTGCTGCGGATCGAGGTGGGTACGTTGGCGTCGGGGAGGGCAGCGCGGATGACCGGTTCTGCCGCCGCCATGACCTCTTGCGGTGTGCGGTAGTTGATGCTGAGGGAAGCGACGTCGGTCCGGGCCAGCCCGACCCGTTCGAGACGTTCCTGCCACGACTCGGTGAAGCCGTGCCGGGCCTGGGCGCGGTCGCCGACGATGGTGAAGCTCCGGGACGGGCAGCGGAGCAGCAGCATCTGCCACTCGGCGTCGGTCAGTTCCTGCGCCTCGTCCACGACGATGTGCGCGAACGGGCCGGCCAGCCGGTCGGGCTCCGTGGTGGACAGTTCGGCCTCGTCGACGAGGCTGACCTGGGCGTCCTGGCCGCGCAGCATCGTCACCAGGCCCTCGCCGTCGTCGAGGTCGGCGCCGGAGGCGGCCGCGGCGTCGATCAGGTTGTCGACGACCTGTGTCATGCGCTCGCGCTGGGCGGCGAGTACGGCCGCGTGCCGGCGCCTGGTGCGGGCCGCCTCCGGGTCGCCGAGGCGCTGCCGTGCCGCGTCCAGGAGCGGCAGATCGGACACGGTCCAGGCCTGGGGTGCGTCCTTGCGCTGGAGCCTGCGCACTTCGTCGGTGCTGAGCCAGGGGGCGCACAGCCGCAGATAGGCGGGGACCGTCCACAGGTCCGAGACCAGGTCGGCGGCTTCGAGCAGCGGCCAGGCGCGGTGCAGGGTGGTGACCAGTTCCTCGTCGTGGCGCAGCGACCGCTGGAAGTCGTGGGCCGGGACGTCCCCGTCGAGCTTGTCCAGCAGGATCGCGACGATCTCCTCCCAGATCTGCTCGCGCGCCTCGTTGTGCGGAGTGCCGGGGGCCGGTGCCTCGAACGCCTCGGCCCAGTCGTCGGCGCTCAGCCGGACGTCGCCCCAGTCGGTCGAGACCGTCATCCCCCTGGCGGGCGGTTCCTCGTAGATGCCGACGGCCTTCTCGATGGCCTTCACCATGTCGGCGGACGCCTTCAGACGGGCCGCCTCCGGGTCGCTCTCGTCCGCCGCCGCGGCCCCCTCGGCGACGAGGTCCCGCAGCGTGCACGTCTGCACACCTTCCTCCCCGAGGCTCGGCAGGACGTCGGCGACGTAGGACAGGTAGGGCTGGTGCGGGCCGACGAACAGCACACCGCCGCGGCGGTGCCCGAGGCGGGGGTCGGAGTAGAGGAGGTAGGCGGAGCGGTGCAGGGCGACGACGGTCTTTCCCGTGCCCGGGCCGCCGTCGACGACGAGGGCGCCGCGCGAGCCCGCCCGGATGATGGCGTCCTGGTCGGCCTGGATGGTGCCGAGCACGTCGCGCATCCGCGCCGAGCGGTTGCCGCCCAGGCTGGCGACGAAGGCGGAGTGGTCGTCGAGCGCGGCGTGCCCTTCGAGCCCGTCGGCGGTGAAGACCTCGTCCCAGTAGTCGCTGATCCGGCCGCGGGTCCAGCGGTACCGGCGGCGGCTCGTCAGGCCCATCGGGTCGGCGTGGGTGGCTCCGAAGAACGGTTCGGCCGCGGGGGAACGCCAGTCGACCAGCAGCCGGCGGCCCGCGTTGTCGGTGAGGCCGAGCCGTCCGACGTACACCGGCTCGGTGCTGTCCGCGGCGACCATACGGCCGAGGCACAGGTCGAGGCCGAAGCGGCGCAGGGCGCGCAGGCGTCCGGTCAGCCGGTGGACCTCCGCGTCGCGGTCCATGGCCTGCCGGCCGATCCCGCCGGGTGCCTTGAGTGCGGCGTCGAGGCGGTCGGACAGTTCGGTGATCGTCTGTTCCAGGCTCTCCGCCATGGCCGCGAAGTGCCGTTCGTCGGCCGCCGTCAGCTCCGGGTCGGCCTTGGCGGCGAGGCGGCCGGGCAGGTCGAACACGCCGGTGGTGGTGAGGGGGTTCATGCGTCAGCTCCGTTCTCGGGCCGGGCCTGCCGAGTTCTGCTGCACGTACGTCCGCGCCGCAGCGCGGGTCCCCCGCCGACTCGGCGTCGCCGCACACCTCAGGTGCCGACAACTCCGCACGTACTTCGCCGAACTCTTGTTTCCGCAGGTATCTGGCCTCGGCGAGCGATTGTGCGGCACGACCGGGGCCTTGCCGCAAGCCCCCCTGTGCGCTATAAGTTGAGAGTGGCAAGGAGTGGGTGACTCCTTGCCTTTGTTTTTTTGCCTGTGCCGCCCCGGTCCGTCGACGGGAACGGCCGGGCGGTGGCGTTCGGTTCGGACGCCGGTGATCTCGTGCCCGGGGACACCGACGCGGCGTACGCCGTGTTCGTACGCCGCTGGTGAGGCGCGTCGGGGCGGTCAGGCGGCGGGCACCGGGCGGCCCGAGAGGCCGTCCAGGTCGGCGCGGGTGAGCCCGGTCAGGCGGGCGACCTCGGCGATGTCGACGGCGCCGCAGTCCAGGCCGCGCAGCAGGTAGCCGCTGAGGGCCTTGGCGGTGGCGGGCTCGTCCATCACGTCGCCGCCCGCCTTGGCGACGTACGCGGCGAGCCGGGCCGCGGCCTGCTCCAGGCCCTCGCGGTAGAAGGTGTAGACGGCGGCGTACCGGGTGGGCAGGTGGGCCGGGTGCATGTCCCAGCCCTGGTAGTACGCGCGGGCCAGCGAGCGGCGTACGAGGCCGTGGTGCAGCCGCCAGGCGTCGTGGACCTGGGTGGTCGCGCCGACCGGGAGGACGTTGGTCGAGCCGTCGGAGAGGCGGACGCCGGTGCCCGCGGCGGCGACCTGCATCACGGCCTTGGCGTGGTCGGCCACCGGGTGGTCCGGTGCCTGGTGGGCGGCGCTGACGCCGCAGGAGGCGCTGTAGTCGAAGGTTCCGTAGTGCAGCGAGGTGGCGCGGCCCCCGGCGGCCTCGATCATGCGGGCGACGGTGGCGCGGCCGTCGGCGCCCAGGACGGACTGGGTGGTCTCGATCTGGATCTCGAACCCGATCCGCCCGGCGGGCAGGCCGTGGGCCTTCTCGAACGCTTCCAGCAGCCGCACCATCGCGGTGACCTGCTCGGGGTAGGTGACCTTGGGCAGGGTCAGCACCAGGCCGTCCGGGAGGCCGCCGGCCGCCATCAGGCCGGTCAGGAAGATGTCGAGGGTGCGGATGCCGCGGTCGCGGACGGCGGCCTCCATGCACTTCATGCGGATGCCCATGCAGGGCGCGGCGGTGCCGTCCCGGTAGGCGGCCGCGACGAGTGCGGCGGCGCGGGCGGCGGCCGCGTCCTCCTCGGCGTCCGGGCGCGGGCCGTACCCGTCCTCGAAGTCGATGCGCAGGTCCTCGACGGGCTCGCGCTCCAGCTTGGCCCGTACCCGCTCGTAGACCGGCTCGGCGAGGCCGGCGGGGATGCCCAGGACGCCGGCGAACGCCTCGGCGTCGGGGGCGTGCTCGTCGAGTGCGGCGAGGGCGGCGTCGCCCCATTCCCGGACGGTGCCGGCGGTGAAGACGTCGCCGGGGACGTAGACCGTGTGGACCGGCTGCCGGGTGCCGGGGTCGCCCGGGTAGCGCCGCGCGAGGTCCGCGTCGACCTCCGCGAGAGCGGCTCCGATCTCCTCGCGTACGGTGTCCGCGAGACTCGTCGCCACCGTCTCGTGCTGACCCATCCGGCACCCTCCCAGCTGTTCGGACCCACCCGCAGAACTTCCGCGTTACGGAATCAATAATCCGTGCAGCGAAGTTATCCGGGCCGAGTTCGCAGGTCAACACCCTCCGGGAAGGGGAACGGCGGGGCGGCCACGGGGAGCGTTCCCCGCGGCGTGCGCCGGGCGCTCGCGCGGGGCGTATCCCGTTTCATCCCTTTCGGTGCTTCCCCCGCCTTCACCGGCCGGACCGGAACGTCCGTGCGTAGCATCACCGGCGCGGTGCGGGCGGTCCGGGCGACCCGGCCGCCCGCACGAGGCGTGGGGGATGCGTATGCCGGAGGAGTTCGGGGACGCGCTGCGGCGGCTGCGCCGGGACAGGGAGGTCTCCCTGCGGACCCTGGCGCAGCTGGTGCACTACAGCAAGGGCTACCTCAGCAAGATCGAGAACGGCGAGAAGCCGCCGACCGGGGACGTCGCCCGCCGCTGCGACGCCGCGCTGGCCGCGGACGGCGCGCTCACCCGGCTGCTGTCCGCCCGCACACCCGGCGACCGCTGCCCGTACCCGGGACTGGCCGCGTACACCGCCGACGACGCCCCCTGGTTCTTCGGCCGGGAACGCGCCACCGCCGCGCTCGTCGGCCGCCTCGCCGAACGCCTGGACGCCGGGGGCCCGCTGATCGTGGCGGCCCCGTCCGGCGCCGGCAAGTCCTCCCTGCTCCGGGCCGGTCTGCTGCCCGCCCTGCGCGCCGGTGCCCTGCCCGGCTCCCGGCACTGGGCGGTACGCGTCCTGACGCCCGGCGCGCATCCGCTCACCGAACTGGCCACGGCGCTCGTCGGCCCCGGGACGCCGCCCTCCGGACCCGCGGGGGCGCCCGCCGGCCCGGCGGAGCCCCACGACCCGGCCGCCACGGCGACCGCCGTCGCTGCCACCGCCGAGGACCTGGCCGACGCGCCCGGAAGGTGCCCCGCCGCCGTCCGCGCCGCCCTCGGCCCCTGCCCGCGCCTGGTCCTCGTGGTCGACCAGTTCGAGGAGGTCTTCACGGCCTGCGAGGACCCCCGCGAGCGGCGGGCGTTCGTCGCGGCACTCTGCGCGGCCGCCCGGGACACCCCGTGCGCGGTGGTCCTCTGCGTACGCGCCGACTTCTACGGCCAGTGCCTGGACCACCCCCCGCTCGCCCCCGCCCTGTCCGCCGGGATCTTCGCGCTGCGGCCGATGTCCGTACCGGAGGTGCGGGCGGCGATCACCCGGCCCGCGCGGGAGGCCGCGCTGGAGCTGGAACCGGGCCTCGAAGAGCTGCTCCTGTCCGACCTGGGCATCCATGAGGACGACGGTCCGGTGGCCGGCGGGACGCTGCCCCTCCTGGCGCACGCCCTGCTCGCCACCTGGCAGCAGCGCAGCGGCCGCACCCTCACCGTCGCCGGGTACCGCCTGACCGGCGGCCTGCACGGCGCCGTCGCCACCACCGCCGAGCGGGTGCACGCCACGCTGGATCCGGCCGAGCGGCGGGCGGCGCGACAGGTGCTGCTGCGGCTGGTGCAGGTCGGCGAGATCGCGGGCGAGACGCGCCGCCGCGTCCCGCGCGAGCGCCTGCTGGAGCATCTGCCGGACCCGGAGAAGACCGCCGCCGTGATCGACGTCTTCGTACGGGCCCGCCTGCTGACCTTGGACGCGGACACCGTGGAGATCACCCACGAGGCGCTGCTGCGGGCCTGGCCGCGGCTGCGCGGCTGGATCCGGGCCGACCGGGCGGGACTCGTCGTCCACCAGCGGCTCTCGGAGGCGGCCGGGGCCTGGAAGCGGGAGGGGCGGGAGGCCGCGGGGCTGTACCGCGGCACGCGGCTGGCGGTGGCCCGTGAATGGGCCGGGCAGCAGGGGGAGGACGCCGGGCTCAGCCCGCTGGAGGAGGAGTTCCTGCGGGCGTCGCTGACGCGCGAGGCGGCCGCGGCGCGGGCCGGACGCCGCCGGGTGCGCCGCCGCCGCAGGCTCGCGGGCTTCTTGGCCGTGCTGCTCGTCCTCGCCGTGTGCGCGGGGGTGCTGGCGGTCCAGCAGTGGCGTACGGCGGAGTCCGGCCGCCTCGACGCATACGCCGGTGAACTGGCCGCCCGCTCGGGCCAGGTGGCGGCCGGGCAGCCCGAGGCGGCCATACTGCTCGCCGCCGAGGCGTACCGGCTGCGTCCCTCCCCCGCGTCCCGCAGCGCGCTGCTCAGCACTCAGGCGCGGCCGTTCGCGGGCCGCCTGGCGGGGCACCAGGGGCCGGTGAACGCCGCCGCGTTCAGCCCGGGCGGGCGGCTGCTGGCCGGCGGGGGCTCGGACGGCACGGTCCGCCTCTGGGACCCGCGCACCCGCCGCCCCCTGGGCACCGCGATCCGGGCGGCAGGGGCGCGGATCCGCGGTGCGGCCTTCAGCCCGGACGGCCGGCTGCTCGCGGCGGGCGCCTCGGACGGCTCGGTACGGGTACGGGACACCGGCCGCGGGGCCCCGGTCGCCACCGTGCCCGGCGCGGGTCCGGGCGGGGAGGTGGCCTTCGCGCCGGCCGGTGCGGGCGTACGGGCGGGCCCGGCCGGTGCTGACCGTGGGCAGCTCCTCGCCGCCACCGGCCCCGGCGGCAGCGTGGCCCTGTGGGAGGCGCCCCGGATGCGGCTCGCGGCCCGGCTGCCCGGCCGGGGAGGCGGCGCGAGCGGCAAGGTGGCGTTCAGCCCGGACGGGCGCCTGCTGGCCCGCGGTGACGGCAACGGCCGGGTCCGGGTGTGGCGGCTGCCGCCCTCCCTGACCGCGTCCGCGCCCGGCAGCGCCCTGCCGGACGCCGACCGCCCCGTCTCCCCCGCCGTCCTGGCCGACCGCTCCGGGCACGGCAGCGGGGTCGTGGCCGTGGCCTTCAGCCCGGACAGCGCGACGCTGGCCGTCGGCGGCACGGACCGCACGGTGACGCTGTACGACACCCGCGACATGACCGTCACGGGACGGCTCACCGGTCACAACGACGACATCAACGCGCTGGCGTTCAGCCCCGACGGCGACACCCTCGCCTCCGCTTCCGGCGACGGCTCCGCGCGCCTGTGGGAGGTCGCCACCCGCCGTACCGTCGCCGCCTTCACCGGGCACAGCGACTACGTACTCGCCGTCGCCTTCTCCCCGGACGGCCGCACGCTCGCCACCGGCAGCTTCGACCGGACCCTCGCCCTGTGGGACCCGTCCGGCGCGGCGCTGACCGCCCGGCCGGTGTCCGGCCGGTCCGCCGTGGCCTTCGCACCCGGCGGGCGGCAGCTGGCCGCCGCGGGCACCGACGGCTCGGTCCAGCGGTGGGACGTCCGGTCCCGTACGCAGCTCGGGCCGCCGCTGCGCGGCCATCAGGGCGCGGTGCGGGGGCTGGCCTACAGCCGGGACGGCCGCACGTTCGCGACCGCGGGTGCCGACGGGACCGTACGGCTGTGGGACGCGGCGAGCGGCACCCGCGAGGCGGTGCTGACGGGGGCGCGCGGGGCGGTGTTCGCGGTCGCGTTCGCCCCCGGCGGACGGTGGCTGGCGGGGGCGAGCGAGGACGGCACGGTCCGGCTGTGGGACCTCGCGCGCGGCGGCTCGGCCGTCCTGACCGAGCACGACGACTTCGTCAACGGCGTGGCGTTCAGCCCGGACGGGCGACTGCTGGCCAGCGCGAGCGACGACCGTACGGTACGGCTGTGGGACACCGCCACACGCCGCCCGGTCGCCGTCCTGCGCGGGCACACGGGCGCGGTGTGGGCGGTGGCCTTCAGCGCGGACGGCCGCGCGCTCGCCTCTGCGGGCAACGACCGCACGGTGCGCCTGTGGGACCTGCGGCGGCACCGCGCCGCCGGTGTGCTGCGCGGCCACACCGGGTCGGTGCGCGACATCGCCTTCGCGCCGCGCGGGGCGCAGCTGGCCACGGTCGGCTTCGACGGCACCGTACGCGTCTGGGACACGGCCGCCCGTACGCAGACCGCCACGCTGACCGGGCACACCGACGTGGTGTGGTCGGTGGCCTACGCGCCGGACGGCGGGACGCTGGCGAGCACCGGCGCGGACGGTTCCGTACGCCTGTGGGATCTGGACGCGCGGCGGGTGGCCGGGCGCATCTGCCCGCTGGTCGGCAGGACCGGTCCCGCGCGCTGGCGGGAGCTGCTGCCGGATGTCCCTTACGGCCCGCTCTGCGACCACTGACGGCGGCGTCCTCGGAGTCCCGGGGGAATTAACCCGTGGCGTTCCGGATCACGCCGGGTGACACTCTCCCGCATGACATGGATCGCACCACGAGTCGACCGCCGTACCGAGCCGTACGTGGGGGACGAACGCGCCCTGCTGCAGGGCCTGCTGGACCGTAACCGCGACACCCTGCTGGCCAAGTGCGCCGGCCTCGCCCCGGAGCAGCTCGTCCGGGCGAGCACCGAGCCGTCGAACCTGACGTTGCTCGGCCTCGTCCGGCACATGACAGAGGTGGAGCGCTGGTGGTTCCGGCAGCGCGTCGCGGGCCAGAAGATCGGGGATCTCTATTTCACCGAGGAGCGGCCGGACGCGGACTTCGAAGATGTCGACCCCGCCGGGGCCGAGGAGGCGCTGGCGGTGCTGCGTGCCGAATTCGGGACGGCCGACCGGGCCGTGGCGCACCGCGGCCTGGACGACACCTTCGAGATGGCGGACGGCCGGATCCTCAGCCTCCGGTGGGTGTACCTGCACATGATCGAGGAGTACGCGCGGCACAACGGGCACGCGGACCTCCTGCGCGAGCGGATCGACGGGGAGACGGGCGAGTAGACCGGCCGGGCGGGAGAGAGCACGGGTCAGCCGGGGACGCGGTCGACGACGAGCAGCGCCGCGTCGTCCCCGAGTTCCCCGCCCGTGTGCCGGACCAGGTCCGCGCGGAGCCCGTCCACCAGATCGTCCAGCGGCGCGGCGGCCCGTTCACCGACCCGGTCGGCGAACGGCTGGAAGCGCCCCGCCGCGTCCCGTGCCTCGGTGAACCCGTCGGTGAGCAGCACCAGCCGCTCCCCCGCCCGGAACGGCAGCGTCTGGACCGTGTGCCCGGCCCCCACCAGATCGGCCATGCCGATGGGCGCGCCGGGCCGCTCCGGCAGGCAGGCGCGTACCTCTCCGCCGGAGACCAGCAGGGGTTCGGGGTGCCCGCAGTGGACCACCCGGGCCACCGGCTCGGCGGGGATCTCCACCAGCAGAGCGGTGGCGAACCGTTCGGGAGTCTCGGCGCCCGGCAGCCGCGCGATGTGCCGCCGCGCGTCGCCCTCCAGCCGCCGGGCCACCTCCGTCAACTGCTCTTCCTGATAGGCCGCTTCGCGGAAGGAGCGCAGCAGCAGCGCCGACGCCTCCACCGCGAGCATTCCCTTGGCCCGTACGTCGCCGATGAGCAGACGGGTGCCGTACGGGCTGCGCACCGCGTCGTAGAGGTCACCGCCGCTGCGGGGAGCGGTCCGTGCCGGGAGGTAGGTGCCGCGCAGGCGCAGGTCCCCGATCCGTCCGGGGAGCGGCCGCAGCAGGACCCGCTGTGCGGTCGCGGCCGATGTGTCGGCCCGGTTCAGCGCGCGTTGCCGACGCCGCCGTACCGCGCCGCCGAGGAGAGCGGCCGGTGCCGCGGATAGCACCGTGCACACCGCCGCTGCGGACACCGGCCCGGCCGCGACCCCGCGCGTCCCTGGCGCACCGGTCGCCACGGCCACGACCGCGAGCACGAACAGAGCGAAGGCGAGGGCGAACAGCGCGCGCGGCGGCAGGGCCTTGAACCGGCGCCGCGCGCTGTTCCGGCCGGGGAACGGACACAGGCTCTTACGCATGTACTTCTTCCCTGGCGGTGGTGGTGAGTTCGGTGGTGGTGGCGGAGGCTTCGGCGGTACGGCCGCGCGCGGGGCGCGCCGTACGGCTGCGGCCACCCGCCACGTCGCGCAGGGCCCGGTCGAGGAGCATCAGGAGGCGGCACTCCGCCATCCGGGCGTCCAGGCTGTCGTGCCGGTCGCCGCACCGCTCGGCCAGTTCCCGCCACACCCGGCGGGTCGCGGGCAGGACGGGGTGCGGGCTGCCGCCCCGGCATCCGCGGACGCACAGCGCCAGGCAGGTCAGCAGCCGGGCACAGCCGGCCCGGAACTCCCGGTCCCACGCGTCCGTCCCCGCAACTGCGCCCGTGGCGTCCGCCGCTCCGCCCGGACCGCCCACCGCCTCGGCCGGGCGCTCCGCCGCGAGGTCGTCGAGCGCGCCGACGACCGCCTCCGCGTCGTGCGCCACGCGCTCCAGGCTCTCCAGGACCTTGCGGTCCAGGTGCCAGACGGCGTTCCGGTTCCGGGCGCGCACGTTCCAGCGCAGGCTCTCGTGCGCCTGGCCGAGGGCGTTGCGGGCCCTGGCGGCGGTGTCCGCCATACGGGCGCGCCACTGCGGGTCGAGGACGTCGTCAGGGTGCCGTGCTTCGCGTACCGCGGCGGCCATGCAGTCCAGCACGCCGGACAGTTCGTCCCGCAGACGGTCCAGGGCGGACTCCGCGGCCCGCAGCCGCAGCGGCGGGGGCAGCAGAGCGTTGAAGAGGACCGCGACCGCGATGCCCACCCCGATCTCCAGCATGTGCGGCACGATCTCCCCGGCGTGGCTCGGCCCCAGCAGGAGGACGAACACGGCGGTGATCGGTACGTGCAGTCCGTGCGCGCCGAGCCGTTCCTGTCCGGCGGCCAGCAGGGACAGCAGCAGGACGGCGCTCATGCTCAGCCACGTCGGCCCGACGAGGACCGCCGCGGGCAGCGCGATCAGGGCGCCGATCGTGCACCCGGCGGCGTACTGGAGCCCCGCCGTGCACGACCGGAACACCGTCGGATGGACGACCAGCAGCGCGGCGACGACCGCCGGGCCGGGCTGCGGCGTCTCCCACACACTGCGGCACAGCTGCCAGGCGAGGGCCGCCGCCACGCTGGCCCGGACGGCGACCAGCCACCGGACCGCCCAGGGCCCGTCGCGGATCCGCGCCAGCCCGACCACCACGTGTGCGGCGCCCGCCCGGCGCCCGGGCGGCGCTGTGTTCTCCTCCCGCACGTGCACCCCTTCCGTCCGCGCTCCGCATCGCTGTCCGCGGCCTTCGGTGACGGCCGCCGAAACCTTGTCTTGTCCGGTGCGGGTGCCGGTTATGCGGGCCTTGACGGCGAAATGGGGTTTCAGCGGGAAATGGGGGCGTTCGGCTGCGCTCGACGGAAAGAGGTCCCGTTCATCCGGGGACGAAGGTCCCGCCGCTCGCCTCGTCCACAGGGCACCGGGAAAGCAGCAGGCCGACGGGGAGGAATTCCACGGCGGCGGCATCCCCCGCCCCCATCTCCCCACCGCGCAGAAAAGGACAGATCATGCGACTGATCAATTACGGTGTACTGCGGGACCTCGTCCACGAACACCAGCACCTCACCCAGGACGGCGCTCCGGCCCAGGACGGCGGTCCCGTGTCCGTACGCCTGGAAGACGTGTCCTACACCCTCGGCGTCTACACCGGCCACCGGGACCCCGCGGCCGCCCTCCGCGAAGCCCGCCGCCTGCTGCGCGCACACGACGCCGGATACCGGCGAGCGGCCTGAGAACGCGCATCGGCCCGCCACCTGCCCTGGAGCAGGAGGCGGGCCGAAATACATGGCTGGTGGCCGGTCAGTCCTCGCGCGGGCCGGCCACCGGCCGCATCCCTCAGCCCGCCTCCAGCATCTTCTCCCGCAGGCCCGCGAGAATACGGGTCAGGAGCCGGGAGACCTGCATCTGCGAGATTCCGAGGGCTTTGCCGATCTCCGTCTGGCTCAGCTCGGCTCCGAATCTCAACTGGAGGAGCCGCCGGTCCCGCTCCTCCAGATCCTTCAGCAGCGGTTTGAGCGCCTGCACGTTCTCCGCCTTCTCCAAGTCCGGGTCCTCGCTCCCCAGGTACGCGGCGAGCGTCCCGCCCGCGGAATGCGTGTCACCGTCGTCCGGCGGGGCGTCGAGGGAATCGGCGGAGTAGCCGTTTCCGGCGTACAGCCCCTCGATGACGTCGTCCTGGTCCATTTCCAGGTGCTGGGCCAGTTCCGCGGTGGTGGGCGCGCGGTTCAGTCCGTGCGCGAGTCTCTCCCGCGCCCTGGCCAGGTCGATACGGAGTTCCTGGAGCCGGCGCGGCACGTGGACCGCCCAGCTGGTGTCCCGGAAATACCGCTTGATCTCCCCGACGATGTACGGCACGGCGAAGGCGCTGAACGGCGCCCCGCGCCCGAGGTCGAACCGGTCGATTGCCTTGATCAGCCCGATGGTGCCCACCTGGACCATGTCCTCGGTCTCCTCGGCGCGGCTGCGGAACCTGCGGACCGCGTAGTGCACCAGGGCCAGGTTCATCTCGACCAGGCAGTCGCGCGCGTACCGGTGGGCGGGGTCGCCCTCCGGGAGTTCCGCCAGCCGCTCGAAGAAGAGCTGGGAGACCTCGCGGGCGTCCTGCGGGGTGACGGCGCCGGGGTCCGCCAGCTCAGGCAGCCCTGCCGGTCCGGTCGCGGGTCTGTCCCGTACGGGTGCGAGCCCGGTCGTCACTTCGGGTGCGAGGTCGGTCATCACGCGGCCACCTGCCCGTCGGCGGCCGAGCGCGGATGGCGCACGCGGAACCACACCCACTTCCCGGAGCGCGTCCGGTCGAAGCCCCAGCCGTCGGCGAGCGCGCCGAGCAGTTCCAGGCCGCGGCCGTCCTCGGACAGCGTGCCGCCCTCGGCCCCGGTGGTCATCGGCACCGTACGGGCGGTGTCCCGGACCGCCGCGAAGAGGCTGCCGTCCCCCTCCCCGATCAGCATCAGCGGGATGTCGGGGGCGGTGGAGTGGCGTACGGCGTTGGCGACCACCTCGGACAGACAGCTCCGGCCGTCGCCGAGCGCGTAGCGGTCGGGGTCCAGGACGGCGCAGACCGACTCCCGGGCCAGGCGCGGTGCCTGGGGGCCGGTCGGCAGGCGCATCCGCAGGGCACGGACGCCGGCGTCGGCGGGGGATTCGGCGGCGGCTTCGGCAGGGGCTTGGGGCAGGGACATCGTGCGGGTCTTCCCTTCGGTTCCGCAGTCGGGTTCCGGCACCCTCGGTGTGCCCGCCGGGCGGCGCGGAACCCGGGGCCAACGTCCCCGCGTGCGGGACGTAAGCCCCGCGGTCCCCGGACAGGCCCAGGGCCCGTACGCGGCTGCGTACGGGCCCTGGGCCTGTCACTGGCGCGGCACGGTCCTGCCGCGCCCGGCGGGTCAGCCCTTGCGGGCCTTGACCTCGTCGGTGAGGGCCGGGACGACCTCGAACAGGTCGCCGACCACGCCGTAGTCGACCAGGTCGAAGATCGGCGCCTCGGCGTCCTTGTTGACGGCGACGATGGTCTTCGAGGTCTGCATGCCGGCGCGGTGCTGGATCGCGCCGGAGATGCCCGCCGCGATGTACAGCTGCGGCGAGACGGACTTGCCGGTCTGGCCGACCTGGTTGGTGTGCGGGTACCAGCCGGCGTCCACCGCGGCGCGGGAGGCGCCGACGGCCGCGCCGAGGGAGTCGGCGAGCGCCTCGATGACCGGGAAGTTCTCGGCGCCGTTGACGCCACGGCCACCGGAGACCACGATCGCGGCCTCGGTCAGGTCCGGGCGGCCGGTGGACTCGCGCGGGGTGCGCGAGACGACCTTGGTGCCCTTGGAGGCGTCGGCGACGGTCACCGTGAGCTGCTCGACCGTGCCGGCGGCCGGCGCGGCCTCCGGGGCGGCGGAGTTGGGCTTGACGGTGATGACCGGGGTGCCCTTGGTGATGCGGGACTTGGTGGTGTACGAGGCCGCGAAGACGGACTGGGTGGCCACCGGGCCCTCGTCGCCGGCCTCCAGGTCGACGGCGTCGGTGATGATGCCGGAGCCGATGCGGACCGCGAGGCGGGCGCCGATCTCCTTGCCCTCGGTGGAGGACGGCAGCAGCACGGCGGCCGGGGAGACGGCCTCGTACGCGGCCTGGAGCGCGTCGACCTTCGGCGCGACCAGGTATTCGGCGAACTCCGGCGCGTCGGCGGTCAGGACCTTGACCGCGCCGTGCTCGGCGAGCGTGGTGGCGGCGGTGTCGGCGCCGGGGCCCAGGTGCACGGCGACCGGCTCGCCGATGCGGCGGGCGAGGGTGAGCAGTTCGAGGGTGGGCTTGCGGACGGCGCCGTCCACGTGGTCGACGTAGACAAGGACTTCAGCCATGGGATTGCTCTCCTGCGGGAAAAGTGAGGGCGGTGGTGAGGACGGGTTGCCGGGGCTCAGATGAACTTCTGGCCCGCGAGGAACTCGGCGAGCTGCTTGCCGCCCTCGCCCTCGTCCTTGACGATCGTGCCCGCGGTACGGGCGGGACGCTCGGCCGCTTCCTCGACCTTGGTCCAGGCACCCTCCAGGCCGACCTCGTCCGCCTCGATGTCCAGGTCGTCCAGGTCCAGGGACTCCACCGGCTTCTTCTTGGCGGCCATGATGCCCTTGAAGGAGGGGTAACGGGCCTCGCCGGACTGGTCGGTGACCGACACGACGGCCGGCAGCGACGCCTCCAGCTGCTCGGTGGCGGTGTCTCCGTCGCGGCGGCCCCGGACGACACCACCCTCGACGGAGACCTCGGAGAGCTGGGTCACCTGCGGCACGCCCAGGCGCTCGGCGAGCAGCGCGGGCAGTACGCCCATGGTGCCGTCGGTGGAGGCCATGCCGCAGACGACCAGGTCGTAGCCGGTCTTCTCGACGGCCTTGGCGAGTACGAGCGAGGTGCCGAGCGCGTCGGTGCCGTGCAGGTCGTCGTCCTCGACGTGCACGCCCTTGTCGGCGCCCATCGACAGGGCCTTGCGCAGCGCGTCGTTGGCGTCCTCGGGGCCGACGGTCAGGACCGTGATCTCCGCGTCGCCGTCGGCGGCTTCCTTGATCTGCAGGGCCTGCTCGACCGCGTACTCGTCGAGCTCCGAGAGCAGGCCGTCCACGTCGTCGCGGTCGACGGTCAGGTCCTCGGCGAAGTGCCGGTCGCCGGTGGCGTCGGGCACGTACTTCACACAGACAACGATCCTCAGGCTCACGCCGGCTCTCCTACCTGCTTCGACTCTTCCGAACTGCCTTGTGGTGGCAGCATAGGCGCCTGTTGGGGCGGCTTCCGGTCGGACGGGTTCCCCGCGCCCACCGAAATATTACTCGCCAGTACATCCACCCCATTCCCCGGAAGCAAGGCCGTTGAACTGTGACGTTGCCAACGGAGCCGGAAGAGGTGCAGGAGGCCCGGAAACGGAACCGGCGGGGCGCGTGAAGCGTTGAGACGACGGCGCGGCGGGCGCCCGCGCGGACACCCGCGCCGGCTCAGTCGCGCAGCGCGTTGAAGCGGCCCTCGTGGTAGAGCAGCGGGCGGCTGCGGCCCGCCGTACCGGCGTACCCCTCCGGGTCGCCCTCGACGACCTGGCCGAGCACGATCCGGTGGTCACCGGCGGGCACCCGCGCCACCACCTCGCAGACCAGCCAGGCCAGCACCCCGTCCAGCAGCGGCACACCGTGCGGACCGGGGCGCCAGGAGGTCGGCGCGGCGAACCGGTCGGCGCCGCTGCGCGCGAAGGTGGCGGCCAGCTCCTGCTGGTGCTCACCCAGTATGTGGACGCCGATGTACCCCGCCTCGGAGACCACCGGCCAGCTGGAGGAACCGGTGCTGATACCGAAGGACACCAGCGGCGGGTCGGCGGCCACCGAGGTCACGGAAGTGGCGGTGAAGCCGACCGGGCGGGCGCCGGCCGCGGTGATCACGGCGACGCCGGCGGCGTGCTGCCGGAAGACGGAGCGCAGCAGGTCGGGGGTGGCGGAACGGGGCGTGGCGAGGTCGGCCGGTGCCGTCATGGAGATGTCCTTCTGCCGTGGTGTACGGGCCGGAGCGGCGCCGTCGCCGGCGCAGCCGAAGTCGTCGCTGCTCACGCGCCGGGACAGCGCACGCCGCCGGTGCGCCGGAGGTCCACGTACGCGCGTCCGGGAAGGAGGGGGCCTGACCGCATGACGTCACCTTGACGATGCGTGTGCCGGGCAGTCAAGTGCCGCCGGGCTTCTGGGAGATCAATCACGGACGGCATCCCCCAGGGCGGCGATGACATCGGCCTTGCGCGGCTGCCCGGCGGCCCGCCGCATCACCGCGCCGTCCCCGTCGAGCACCAGCACCGTGGGCGTACGGTCGATCCGCAGGGCCCGCACCAGGTCCAGATGCGCCTCCGCGTCGATCTCGACGTGCGCCACACCGTCCACCATGCCCGCCACCTCGGCCAGGGTGCGCCGGGTGGCCCGGCAGGGCTGGCAGAAGGCGCTGGAGAACTGCACGAGCGTGGCCCGCTCCCCCAGCCCGGCGCCCACCTCGGCGGCACCCAGCCGCGTCCCCACGTCCTGCCCCGGCACCCGTCACCCTCCCTCGCGGCGGTGCGCGACACCGGGAAAGCCCGCTGTCATGAGCCCGGCGCCGCGCACCATCGGTCCTGTCGTCGACGGGTGCAGCGTCCGCGGGGCCGGATTCATTCCCGCCACGTAACGGAGCCAGGTGTACCTTCTGCCGCGGAGGGCAGCTGGACGGTATGACCGACACGTGACGAGAATCTCCCGGCAGCGGCGTCCCGTACGGTGGCCCCTGGGCCGCCGATCGGGCACGATCTCCCGAAAGCCGCATACTTACGGCTGCGTAACTTGATTGCCGGGAGAACCCTCCCCAGGCACAGAAAAGGGGTCCCCGACATGGCAGAGCTCGTCTACCCGCCCGTCATCGGCGCCGCCCGCGCGGCGTTCAAGGCGCTCGACCTGAAATTCGACATCGCCGGGGCCGACCACATTCCCCGGCGCGGCGGCGCGGTACTGGTGAGCAACCACATCGGATACCTGGACTTCATCTTCTGCGGGCTGGCCGCCCGGCCCGCCAAGCGCCTGGTGCGCTTCATGGCCAAGGAGTCGGTCTTCAAACACAAGGTGTCGGGGCCGCTGATGCGGGCGATGAAGCACATCCCGGTGGACCGCACGCAGGGCGTGCACGCCTACAAACACGCGCTGAGCGCGCTGCGCGGCGGCGAGATCATCGGTGTCTTCCCGGAGGCGACGATCTCGGAGTCCTTCACACTGAAGACCTTCAAGTCGGGTGCGGCCCGGTTGGCGCAGGAGGCGGGGGTGCCGCTGCTGCCGATGGCGCTGTGGGGCACCCAGCGGCTGTGGACCAAGGGGCACAAGCGGGACCTGGGCCGCAACCACTTCCCCATCACCATCCGGGTCGGCGAGCCGGTCGAGGCCGCGCCGGACGAGCATACGGAGAAGATCACCGACCGGCTGCGGTCCCGCGTACAGGACCTGCTGGAGGCGGCGCAGCGCGCGTACCCGGTCCGCCCCAAGGGCCCGGACGACACCTGGTGGATCCCGGCACACCTCGGCGGCACGGCCCCGGCACCCGGGGCGACGGCCTGAGGCGTTTCTGATGGATCTCCGTGGAGGGCACCGAGCGGCGTTCGGTGCCTGCGCTCGGGGGTCCCCCTGCTCGAAGAGCTTGGGGGAGTGCGGCGTGAAGGGTCATGTGGCGGAGCCACCTGTCCCTTCACGCCGTGCGGCGAGAGTGCGTGCCGGGCGTCGCGAGGCCACGGAGATCCATCAGAAGCGCCTTGGCGCTACGACAGGCCCGCCAGGGCGGTGGGGAGCAGCCGCCACAGATGAGGCCGGTCGGCGGCTTCCCGGAGGCATTGCAGTACGGCGGGGTGCGGTTCGGCGAGCAGTACCGGATAGTCCACTTCGTCGCACTCCGGACGGACGGGCCAGGCCAGCTGCTCCCGGCCGAGACGGAACTGCGCGTCGACACCGGGCTTGTTCCCCCGCGGGTCCTGCCGCGCCCAGCGCTCCCCCGGCAGCTTGAGCGCGATCAGGCCGTGCGCGGTGTCCAGCTTCTGGTAGCAGAGCGCGGCCGGGATGCCCTCGGCGCGCAGCAGGGCGGCGAGGGCGTGCGACTTGGCGAAGCAGATGCCGGTGCGCTGCTCCAGGACGTCGGAGGCGCGCCAGGTGACCCGCGGGTCCCCGGCGTCCGCACTGTGCGGGATCGTGTCGCGGACGTACTCGAACGCTGCCTTGGCGTATGAGTATGCGTCCGGCGCGGAGGCACGCAGGCGACGTGCGGTGTCCCGCACGCGGGCGTGCTCGTGGTCGATCACCGCGTCGGCGACCAGGTAGGCGGAGATGTCGTGCTCGTTCTGGATCAGCTCCATGGCGTACGAACATAGCTGTGCGCCCGGCCGGAAGCCAATGATTTTCCGTCCGGGTGCATAGCCATTCAGCCTAGGACGTGCCCGGTCAGCGGCCCATCTCCTCGCGCAGGGCGGTCACCAGACCGTCCACGTCCTCCTCCGTCGTGTCGAAGGAGCACATCCAGCGGACGTCGCCCGCCGCCTCGTCCCAGAAGTAGAAGCGGTAGCGCTTCTGGAGCCGCTCGGTGACGTCGTGCGGCAGCCGCGCGAAGACCGCGTTGGCCTGGACGGGGTAGAGGATCTCCACGCCGTCGACCTCGCGGACGCCGGCGGCGAGCCGCTGGGCCATGCTGTTGGCGTGCCGGGCGTTGCGCAGCCAGAGGTCGCGGGCGAGCAGCGCCTCCAACTGCACGGATATGAAGCGCATCTTGGAGGCGAGCTGCATGGACATCTTGCGTACGTGCTTCATCGCCCGCACCGCGTCCGGGTTGATCACCACCACGGCCTCGCCGAACAGCGCCCCGTTCTTCGTGCCGCCCAGGGAGAGCACGTCCACCCCGACCGCGTTGGTGAACGCCCGCATCGGGACGTCCAGCGACGCCGCCGCGTTGGCGATCCGCGACCCGTCCAGGTGCACCAGCATGTTGCGCTCGTGCGCGTGCTCGCAGATGGCCCGCACCTCGTCGGGGGTGTAGACCGTGCCCAGCTCGGTGTTCTGGGTGATCGAGACGACCTGCGGCATGGCGCGGTGCTCGTCGTCCCAGCCGTACGCCTCGCGGTCGATCAGCTCCGGGGTGAGCTTGCCGTCCTCGGTCGGTACGGTCAGCAGCTTCAGGCCGCCGACCCGCTCGGGGGCGCCGCACTCGTCCACGTGGATGTGCGCGCTGTCGGCGCAGATCACCGCGCCCCAGCGGTCGGTCATCGCCTGGAGGGTGACGACGTTGGCGCCGGTGCCGTTGAAGACCGGGAACGCCTCGGCGGTCTGCCCGAAGTGGCTGCGGATGGTCCGCTGGAGGTGCTCGGTGTACTCGTCCTCGCCGTAGGCGACCTGGTGGCCGCCGTTGGCGAGGGAGAGGGCCGCCAGCACCTCCGGGTGGGCACCCGCGTAGTTGTCGCTGGCGAAGCCGCGCACCGTCAGGTCGTGGCGCCGCTTGGCGTCGGTCTGCCGTTCGGTCACGCTTCGGGGGTCAGCCACAGACGCTGTCCATTCACTTCCTGGGCGGGCCGCTCCCAGACGCCGCTGACGGCCTGGGCCAGGTCCTTGACGTCCGTGAAGCCCGCGAACTTGGCATTCGGGCGCTCGGCGCGCATCTGGTCGTTGACGAGCGCCTTGACCACCAGGATCGCAGCCGCCGCCTTCGGGCCGCCCTCGCCCCCGGCCTTGCGGAAGGCGTCGCCGAGGGCGAGCGTCCACGCCTCCGCGGCCGCCTTGGACGCGGCGTACGCGGCATTCCCGGCCGTCGGCTTGCTCGCGCCGGCCGCGCTGACCAGCAGGAACCGGCCGTTGCCGGACCGCTCCAGCGGGCCCTGGAAGGCGAGCGAGGTGTGCTGGACCGTACGGATGAGCAGCTTCTCCAGCAGGTCCCAGTCGGCGAGGTCGGTCTCCGCGAAGGAGGCGGAGCCGCGCCAGCCGCCGACCAGGTGCACCAGGCCGTCGATCCGGCCGAACTCCTTCTCCGTGCGGTCCGCCCAGGCGCGGGTCGCGTCCAGGTCCAGCAGGTCCACGGTGTCGCCGGTGACGGTGGCGCCGCCGTGCGCGTACCGCGCGGCGTCCACGGCCTCCGCCAGCCGCGCGGCGTCCGCGTCGGAGGCGACCACGGTCGCGCCCGCCTCGGCGAGCCGCAGCAGCGTCGCCCGTCCCGCGGGGCCCGCCGCCCCGGCCACCGCGATGACCGCGCCTTCCAGCGGTCCCTGGCCGTTCGTCGCAGTACTCATGTTCCTCGTCTCCTCGTGCTCCGGCCCGCCCGGTGCGCCGCCGGCGCTCACACTGCCGCCAGGACGTCGCTGCCGGCCGTGATGCCCTTGGTGGAGGCAATCACGCCGCGCAGTTTCTTGGCGAGGGCCTCGTAGAACATGCTCAGCGGAAACTCGTCCGGCAGGACGTCGTCGACCAGCTTGCGCGGCGGCTTGCCGAGGTCGAGCGCGTCGGGGCCCTTGGCCCATACGGAGCCGGGGTGCGGGGCGAGGTAGGTCGAGACGAGGTCGTACGCGGCGAACCAGTGGACCAGCTTGGGGCGGTCGATGCCGTCCCGGTAGAGCTTCTCGATCTCGGCGCACAGCTGGTTGGTGACCTGCGGGGCGCGCTCCCAGTCGATGTGGAGGGTGTTGTCCGTCCAGCGTACGACGTCGTGCTGGTGCAGGTAGGCGAAGAGCAGCTGGCCGCCGAGGCCGTCGTAGTTGCGCACCCGGTCGCCGGTGACGGGGAAGCGGAACATCCGGTCGAAGATCACCGCGTACTGCACGTCGCGGGCCTGCCGGTAGCCCTCCTTCTCCAGCTCGACGGCCTCCTTGAAGGCGGTCAGGTCGCAGCGCAGCTCCTCCAGGCCGTACATCCAGAACGGCTGCCGCTGCTTGATCATGAAGGGGTCGAACGGCAGGTCGCCGTGGCTGTGGGTGCGGTCGTGGACCATGTCCCACAGCACGAACGCCTGCTGGCAGCGGTCCTGGTCGGCGAGCATCTCGCGAATGTCGGCGGGCAGTTCGACGCCCAGCGTCTCGACGGCGGCCTCGCTGACCCGGCGGAAGCGGGCGGCCTCGCGGTCGCAGAAGATGCCGCCCCAGGTGAAGCGCTCGGGCGCCTCGCGCACGGCGATGGTCTCCGGGAACAGGACGGCCGAGTTGGTGTCGTACCCGGCGGTGAAGTCCTCGAAGGTGATGCCGCAGAACAGCGGGTTGTCGTAGCGGGTGCGCTCCAGCTCCGCCAGCCACTCGGGCCAGACCATGCGCAGCACGACCGCCTCGAAGTTGCGGTCCGGGTTGCCGTTCTGCGTGTACATGGGGAAGACGACCAGGTGCTGGAGGCCGTCGACGCGCTGCCGCGCGGGCTGGAAGGCCAGCAGCGAGTCGAGGAAGTCGGGCACGGCGAAGCCGCCGTCGGCCCAGCGGCGCAGGTCCCCCACGAGCGCCCGGTGGTAGGCGGCGTCGTGCGGGAGCAGCGGGGCCAGCTCCTCGATGGCCGATATGGCGCGCTCGACCTCGCGCCGGACGGTGTCGGCGGCGGGCGCGCCCTCGGCGTCAAGGTCGATCGAGCCGTCCTTGGACTGCCAGGGGCGGATGGTCTCGATGGCGTCCTTGAGCACCGGCCAGGCCGGGTGCTCGACCACACGCTCTGCGGTCCCGATGCCCCCCGGGGCACCCACAGGCGAAAGAATTTCCGTCATGACTACCCTCCGGCAGGAGATCCTGTTGTGCGGACACGGTATCCAGGGGACCTTCGCCACCTCAAGAGCCCCAAGGAAAAATCTTCTGCCAAACCCCCATGGTCACGAATCTTTTTCCTGTCGGTCGAACAGGAAGCGGAAGTTTCTGTCAGGCGGGGTGACGCCCGCCGCGCTTCCTCCAGCACGTACCCCGGAACGGTCGCCTCATCCGGCGCAGAGCGGCCGCCGGGCGCCCAGGGGTGGCGTCCGGCCTCCGGCAGGCGGGGGGTTCCGGCCGATTCCCGTCCGCCCGTCGCGCCGCTCCCGTACGGCACCGTCACGTACGGCCCGCTGCGCGCACCCGGCGGCCGGGCCCGCCAACTGGGCCTCAGGGGCACTCGACCCCCGCGCGGCGCCTCCGCCACCCTCCGGCGCCCACACGTCACTCTTGACCGGTTCCTGTCAGTACGGCCCGTCGCGCGGGCCGCCACGGCCACCGCGTGCCGCCCCGTCGGCCCGCCGCGTCAGCGTACGGAGGACTCGCCCACGCACGGGTGAGCCGCATTCCGGGCCGAAGCCCCGGACGGAGGGGGCGCGGCGCCCCGGCAGGCGCCCGGCGCCGGGGAGCCGGCCGTCACGAGCCCCGGGAACGCCCCGGAATTCCCGGTCCCGGCGGGTGCGGCCGCGGACCTGACAAGCCCCCGTTCCGGCCACGTCGGAGCGCTGTCCGACATCGGTTCCGCCCCTTCGGGCGCCCGTTAGGCTGTGCGCCGTTTCGAGAGCAGCCGGCGGGCCCGCGCCCGGTACAGGTCCGGCAGCCGTGGCCCGCGGCCGGTACCGGTCTGCCGGCACCCCCGACAGAAACGAGGCAGCCTTGTCCTTTCTCACCATCGGACACCGCGGGATGATGGGCGTCGAGCCGGAGAACACCCTGCGCTCGTTCGTCCGCGCCGAACGCGAGGGTCTCGACGTCATCGAGCTGGACCTGCACCTGAGCAAGGACGGCGCGCTCGTGGTCATGCACGACGCGGACGTGGACCGCACGACCGACGGGACGGGGCCGATCGCCGACCGCACCCTGGCCGAGCTGCGCGAGCTGGACGCCGGCGACGGCGAGCGGGTGCCGGTGTTCGAGGAGATCGTGGACGCGGTGCGGGCGCCGCTCCAGGCGGAGATCAAGGACGCGGCAGCCGCCCGGGCGCTCGCCGACGTGCTGCGCGCCCGGGACCTCACCACCCGGGTCGAGGTGATCTCCTTCCACGACGAGGCGCTGGCCACCGTCTCCCGGCTGCTGCCGGGCGTCCGGACCGCTCTGGTCGCCGAGGACTACGGCCTCGACGTGGTGGACCGCGCGCTCGCGGTGGGGGCCACGGCACTCTCCCTCGACATCCGCCGGCTCACCCTGGAGCTGGTCGACCGGGCGCACACGGCGGGGCTGCGCGTGCTCGGCTGGACCGTCAACACCCACGACCAGCTCCGGCTCAGCCGCGGGCTGGGGCTGGACGGCGTGGTGACCGACTTCCCCGAGATCCGGCGGGCGGTGCGGTTCACGGCCTGAGGCGCGCAGGAGCGCGGCGCGGCGGGGCGGAGCGGTACGGCGCGGGCGGGCGGGCCGCTCGGGACGGCGGCCCGCCCGTCGCTTCAGTCGAGCGTCTTGACCAGCAGCTCGAACTCCAGGTCGGCGCGCTGCGGGATGCCGAACCGCTCGTCGCCGTACGGGAACGGCGTCATACGGCCGGTACGCCGGTAGCCGCGCCGCTCGTACCAGGCGATCAGGTCGGCACGCTGCCGGATGACCGTCATCCGCATCTCGGCCGCGTCCCACTCGGCGCGCGCGGTGCGCTCCGCCTCGGCCATGACGACCTTGCCGAAGCCGCCGCCCTGGAGGGTCGGGCGGACCGCGAACATCCCGAAGTACACGTGGTCACCGCGGTGTTCGAGCTGACAGCAGGCGACGATCCCGCCCGCGTTCTCGGCGAGCAGCAGCCGGCTGTTCGCGTCCCGCACGACGGCTGTGACTCCCTCCGGGTCGGTGCGCTGCCCTTCCAGCAGGTCCGCCTCGGTGGTCCAGCCGGCCCGGCTCGCGTCACCGCGGTAGGCGGACTCGATCAGCTCGACGACTGCCGGGACGTCAGCTTCGGTGGCGGCTCTGTAGGTCAGCTCGACGGTCGTCATGGGGAAGTCCTCTCGGTGGCATGCGGCGCGGCGGCACGGGCGCGGACGGCGGGGCGCCGCGCGGTACGGCCGTACCGGAGGCTAACAAGAGCAACCGGAGCACCGTCCGGTACCGGGCGGGTTCCGGCAGGACGCCCCCGTGATCTGCCGCGCCCGGAGGCGTAGGGTCCGCGGCATGGTGCATGTACTGAGCAGCAGGGTGCTGGTGCGGCCGTCCGACCCCGAGCGGTCGCGGGAGTTCTACGGCAGCGCGCTGGGGCTGGAGGTCTACCGCGAATTCGGTACGGGTCCGGAGCGCGGCACGGTCTACTTCCTCGGCGGCGGCTTCCTGGAGGTCTCCGGCCGGTCCCCGGAACCCCCTACGTCCACGCTCCAACTGTGGCTCCAGGTGGCCGACGCCGCCGCGGCGCACGGGGAACTGGCGGCCCGCGGAGTGGAGATCCTGCGCCCGCCGGTGCAGGAACCGTGGGGCCTGATCGAGATGTGGATCGCGGACCCGGACGGCCACCGCATCGTGCTGACCGAGGTCCCGGCGGACCACCCGCTGCGGTACCGGCCCGGCATCTGACCCTCCAGGCGCCGGCCTCCGTCCTCTCGGCCGTACCCGGACGCCCCGTGCGGCCGGGTACGCGGCCACGCTCCCCATGTGCGCCCGTGCGCTCCCGATGCCGAAGGCGTCCGCGGCCCCGCAACGGGGCACGATGCCGCTGTACCGGGCCGCACGGCGCCGCGCCGCGTGCGACCGCCGTACGGGCTCTCGGGGAGGACGCCGTGCACGGACCGCCATGGGTCGGCTGGCTGCTGGTACTGCTGTGTGCCGGAGCGGGCGCGTACTGCCTGTCGAGCGTGCGGCGCGGTACGGCCGCGCAGCGGCGGGAAGCACGCGGTGAGGCGCTGATGGGACTGGGCATGGCGGCGATGGCGGTGCCCGCCTCGGCCGTGGTGCAGCCGTCCTGGTCCCCCTGGGTGTTCGCGGCCGTCTTCGGCGCCGCGGGCCTGTGGGCGCTGCTGCGGCGGCACCCGCACCACGCGATGGGCGCGGCGGCGATGGTCTACATGTCCCTCGCGATGGTGCCCGGCCCCGGGACCGGGCCGGGTGGCGGCGGGCACGCGGTGCACGCGGGGTCCATGGAGCAGATGGGGGCGACGGGTCCGGGCGGCCTGCCGGTGTTCACGGCGCTGCTGCTGGCGTACTACGCCGTGTACGTCGTCGTCGCCGGTGCGCGGCTGGCACCGGCGGCGATTCCCGGCACGGCCGCCGTTCCGGGCACGCCGGCCGTTCCCGGTACAGGGGACAGCGGCCCGGCGGCCCCGGTGCGGGCCGCCTGGCCGGAGGTGGTGGGAGCGTGCCGGGTGGCGATGGGGATCGGCATGTTCGCGATGCTGCTGACCCTGTAGGCGGATGCCGCGAAGGAACGGCCTCTCCTGAGCATCACCCGCCTCGGACGTCGGTGGTATACGTCACTTCCGCCGCGGGTTCGTACCCCGCCGTAGCCGCGCGCTCATAGGCTGACGTCCATGATGGTCCCTCTCGCGCTGATGTTGCTCGGCGCGCTGGCTGCGGCGACGGCGCCGCGCCTGATGGCCCGCGCCGAATGGCCCGACCGCGAGCCGGTGCTCGCCCTGTGGGTGTGGCAGTGCGTGGTCGCCGCCGTACTGCTGTGCTGCGTCCTGGCGATGTCGCTCTTCGGTGCCGCCGCGTGGGAAGCCGTGCGCAGTCACCTCTTCGGCCATGCGCCGCGCGTCGTCGTCGAGGCGTACGCGCTCAAGACGTACGGCCCCTGGTCCGGCGTACTGGCCGCGGTACTGGCGTGCGGCGGCGCGTGGACGGCCGTCATGCTCACCCGTGAGGTGCGCGGCGCCCGTGCCCGGCGGCGGCAGCGGCGCGGCGACCTGCTGCGGCGCTCCCCGCTGCTGCCCGGCGAAGAACCGTCCGGCGACCGGCTCGTGGTCCTCGAAGGCGACCGCCCCGAGGCGTGGTGGCTGCACGGCGCCACGCCCCAACTGGTCGTCACCACGTCGGCTTTGCGCCGCCTGAAAGGCCGTCAGCTCGATGCGCTGATCGCCCATGAGCAGGGGCACGCGCGGGCCCGCCACGACGTGCTGCTGTACTGCGCCTCCGCGCTCGCGGCCGGCTTCCCGCAGGTCCCGGTCTTCGCCGCGTTCCGCGACCAGGTGCACCGGCTGGTCGAACTGGCCGCCGACGACGTGGCCTCGCGCCGCTTCGGCCGCCTGACGATCGCCCTGGCCCTGGTCGAACTCAACGAGGACCGCGGGGTGTTCGGCCCGTGTCCCGCCCAGTGCGCCCAGGTCCCGCACCGGGTGCACCGGCTGCTGGCACCGGCCCCCCGCTTCACCCCCGGCCGCCGCCTGCGGATGACGGCGGTCGCGGCGCTCGTCCCGGCGGTCCCGCTGCTGGTGACGTTCATGCCGGGGCTGAGCGCGCTGACGTACTGAGGGGCGGCGTGCCGGGGGTGGCACGCCGAGGAGGTACGGGCGTACTGAAGCGGTACCGGGCCCGAACCTGCTCCGGCCGTGAGCACGCGGGCGTACGAACACACCCCCGTACGAAGGCTCCCTGGCCCCGCGCCACACACCTCCGGGAAGATTCCCCCATGCTCCCCGCACCCGCCGCTCCCCCCAGGCCGTCCCCTTCGCCACGCCGCTCCCTCCGCCTCGCTCTCCTCCTGTTCCTTCCCTTCGCCGCCCTCCTCGCCCTGGTGGCCGCGCGGTGGGGCCCGGTGCTCGCCTTCGACCGGGCCGTCGCCACGTCCCTGCACCGCACGGCCGTCACGGCTCCCGGACTGACCTCCGTCAACAAGGTCTTCTCGGACTGGGTGTGGGACCCGTGGACCCTGCGTGCCCTCCTGGCCGTGGCGGTCGTCGTGCTCCTGCGCCGCGGGCAGTGGGTGCTCGGCTGCTGGGTGGCGGTCACGGCGGCCGTGGGCACGGCGTTGCAGCAGGTGCTGAAGGCGCTCGTGGGCCGCCACCGCCCGGAGTGGCCGGACCCCGTCGACTCCGCGCACTACGCCGCCTTCCCTTCGGGGCACGCGATGACGGCGGCGGTGGCGGGCGGGCTGGCGCTGTGGCTGCTGCGGCTGTACGGGGTGCGCCGGCGGTGGTGGTGGGCCGCCGCGGCGCTGGTCGGCGTGTCCGTGGCGGGTGTCGGCCTCACCCGCGTCTACCTGGGGGTCCACTGGGCCACGGACGTGGCCGGCGGCTGGCTGCTGGGCGGGGCCCTGGTGGCGGCCGCGGCGACCGCGTACGCCCGCCGGTACCGGACGCGCCGATGACGGCGGGCCGCCGGGCACGCCAGGATGGCCTCATGACGATCAAGGGTGTGCTCTTCGACTTCTCCGGGACGCTGCTGCGCATCGAATCGCCGGAGAGCTGGTTGCGGGCGGTGCTGGCCGGGACGGGGACGGACCTCGCGGAGGAGGAGGTGGTCCGCCTCGCGGCGGAGCTGAGCCGCGCCGGCGCGCTGCCCGGCGGCTCCTCGCCGGTGCGCCTGCCGCCCGGGCTGGCCGCGCTCTGGGAGGCCCGGGACCGCAGCGCCGGCCGGCACCGCGAGCTGTACACCGGGCTGGCCCGGCAGGTGCCGCTGCCCGACGAGGCGCTGTACGACGCGCTGTACGACCGCCACATGACGCCTGCCGCGTGGACGCCGTACCCGGACGCCGCCGAGGTCCTGGGCGAGCTGCGACGGCGCGGCATCCGCACCGGCGTGGTCAGCAACATCGGCTGGGACCTGCGGCCGGTGCTCCGCGCACACGGTCTCGACCGCTTCGTCGACATCTGTGTCCTGTCGTACGAGCACGGCGTCCAGAAGCCGGACCCGAAGCTGTTCGCGATCGCGTGCGAGGAGCTGGGGCTGGCTCCCACGGACGTCCTGATGGTGGGTGACGACCGGACGGCGGACGGCGGCGCGACGGCACTGGGCTGCGGCTATCTGCCCGTGGACCACCTGCCGGTGGCCGAACGCCCGGACGGCCTGCGCCCCGCCCTGTCTCTGGCCGGCTGACCGGCTGACCGGCCACCCGCCTACGGCCGCAGCACCTCCGTGTGGATGGCCAGCTTGAACTGCGCGTGCGTGATCGCGGCCGGCACCTTGGCGTCACCGGGGCCGCGCGCGGAGATCTTCAGCCCGACCGGCGTTCCCGGGTGTACGAACATCTGCCACAGGTACGTCTTGTACTGGCCGCCCCCGGTCTTCCACGTGTCGGTGGTGCCCGTGGAGTCGTAGCCGGGCCCGAGCGGGTCCCGTACGAACCGCGCCCGGTACTCGTTCGGCCGGTCGTCCGCGGCCCAGAACACCATCGCGGACAGCAGGCCCCAGCCCTCGTGGCTGGGCCAGATCAGCCCCGACCGCGCGTCGGGGAACGTGGACGGTGTGCCGGCCCCGTTGCCCGGGTCGTGCATCTTCCACGGGTCGTAGGACTCGGCGTCCGCCCCGTACGGAAAGCGCACCAGGTGGTACCCGTCGCTGTCGTACGAGATCTGCTGCGACCCGGCCCCGTGCTTCGCCGCGTCCCAGAGCAGCGAACACACCACGACGGACATACAGTCCCTCCCTCAACTCCCGACGGCAGGAACCACGTCGGCCCCGCCTGGTCCATTGCGCCACAGGTGCCGCCCGCGCGGTAGACGGCGGACGGGCTCCGGATCGGCGCTCGGGGACCGGGCGGGGGCGGAGCGGCGGGTTCAGCAGATGCCGACCGTGGCCAGGGCGTGGCGCTGGGCGGGGGTGACGTCGGTGGGGAAGTAGACGTAGCAGATGCCGCCGGTGCCGCTGACGACCTTGCCCTCGGCGTTCTTGCGCTTCGTCCGCAGCCAGATGTTCTCGAACTGGCGGCGCTGGTATACGCGGCGGACCGCGGCGTTGGTCGGCGAGTTGGGGTCGTTGGCGACGACGTCGCCGTTCTTGGTGAAGCCGATGACGGTCATCAGGTGGCCGGCCGTGCCGTAGCCCGCGCCGGTCAGTTCGGGGGCCAGGAAGGACTGCGAGGTGATCACCGGGATGCCGGCCCGGACGAGGGTCTCGGCGTCGGAGAGGGTGCGCAACCGGGTGACGGCGGCCTCCATGTCCTGGTACGTGGCCGCGTAGGCGGTGTTGAACGGCCAGTTGCCGCAGCCCTCGTACTGGTAGTCGAAGGTGTGGCGGGCGGCGTGGCAGACCTGGGGGTCGGCGTAGGCGGGGTTGACCCAGGCCAGGTCGGCGGCGGTGGGCTTGCGCCCCCAGTACTCGATGATCATCTGGGAGGAGGTGGGGCTGCACCACGCCTCGCCCCCGTTGTCGTACTCCGGGTACTGCCCCTTGTGGGTCTCCTGCGAGTACCGCGGCACGACCAGCTCCCGGCCGGTCGCGACGCCCGGCTCGGAGGCCGGTACGTCGAAGCGGTCCGGGATGTCGGAGCCCATCAGCCCCAGACGCCACACGGTCGGGGTCAGGGTGGTGCCGGGCTTGCGGTGGAGGGTGACGCGCAGCTCGTACGAGACCAGCCGCAGGCCGCTCGCCGGGCTGTCGATCGCGAAGGTGTCGGTGGAGATGCTGCTCCGGCCGTCCTTCTGGCCGTCGACGGAGGTCCGGCGGATGTCGCCGTCCCCTGCGGCCCAGCGGCCCATCACGTACCACGGGGTCCGTACGCCGTCACCGTACGCGCCGCGCATCTCGACGGTGATCCAGGTGCCGGCGGGTGTCTGGGCGTTCCAGGAGACGACGGCTTCGGTGGACGGCACCTTGAGCGTGCGGGCCGGGGACGTCCAGACGGCGTACTCCCAGGTGGCGGTCGTGCCGGTGTGCGGATCACGGTACTCGGCGGTGCCGGCCGGGCGGTCGATCACCACGCCCGGGCGGCGCCCGTCGGCCACGCGGGTGCCGTTGGCGACACCCTGGTTCCAGTCGGCTGCGGTGTGCCAGGCTCGGTAGTCCACGAGACGCTTCGCCTTCGGTGCGGCGGACGGTGCGGATGGGGAGGCGGCGTGCGCCAGGGGGGTGGCCGCGCCCGCCGCGACGGCGAGGGCGGCGGCCAGGACGGTACGCCGGGGCGTGGGTCTGCTCATGGTGGAGTCCCCCAGTCGGATGCGATGGATTGAGCCAGGAGAACGGTGGAGCTCAACTATTCCCCCGCGTACGTCCTTCGGCCAGCCGTTCGTCGCGCGTCGCCGCGGGGATCAGCAATTTGCGGCAGCCGGGGCCCGTCCGCGGGCGGGGCGGGGACGGGGACGGCACCGGGGAACGGCGGCCCGGTGGCCCCTGAGGGGTCGCGGGCCGCATCTCGCACCCCGGTAATCTTGCCGCGTCCCACCCGTCACAGCAGACAGGCAGCAGCGTGCGTCAAGAGCCGATCAGGCCGATCCCGCCCGGCCTCGCCGGCCGGCTGTGCGCGCTGCCCCCGTCCTGCGGACCCGTCCGGCTGATCGCGGTGGACGGGCACGCCGGGTCCGGCAAGAGCACCTTCGCGCGGCACCTGGCCGCCGCGCTCGGCGACGCCCCGGTCGTCCGCCTGGACGACATCGCGACACACGATGAGCTGTTCGACTGGGCGGAGCGGTTCTGTACCGAGGTGCTGGGACCGCTGGCCCGGGGGAAGCCGGCGCACTACGGGGTGTACGACTGGGAGCGCAGGGAGTTCACCACGCGCCGGGAGCTGGCACCGGCGCACGCCGTCGTCGTGGAGGGTGTCGGCGCGGGCCGCCGCGCCCTGCGCCCGTACCTGGCGTGTCTGTTGTGGATGGACCTGACGGCTGGTCACTCCTGGGAGCGGGGGCGACTGCGGGACGGTCCGGCGCAGGCCGCGTTCTGGGATGACTGGATCCCGGCGGAGCGCGCCCATTTCGCGGCGGACCCCTCGCGTCCGCACGCCGGACTGCTGGTACGGGCGAGCACCGAGGGGTACGAGGTGCTGCCGGGGCCCGGTGAGACGTGCGGTACCCCCTGAACCATCACCGTACGTGACGGACCACAGGCGGTACGCAGATCGTCGCCCTACGCGTACCGCCGACTGCCTCAACTCGGCTTGACCTGGGGGGCGTACAGGACTTACGTTCTCAATGTGCGGTTCTGACGGACCGCCCGCAGACGCGAAGCCCCCGGTTGTTCCCCCGTGATCGGGGGCTTCGTTCTGTGCCCGGGCGCTCAGCGCGCGCCGCGCACCGTCCGCCTCCTCACCCTATGTCACCGCTTCCTTCGCGCCGCGGAGCCTCGCCTTCCCCTGTACCGCCCTCTTCGGCCTGCGCCGATACCGCAGGTACGATGCGAGTCCGTGCCACCGAAGGACGCATGTCGAAGTGCCCGGAGCGGCCCGCAACCGGCGCCCCGGGTACGGCGGTTCGATCGCAGACGCTGCGGCCTGGCACTCGCCCGGCGGCACACCACGGGGGACGTTTTGTGGGGGACGTGATGGACTTCGGCACCCAGGGCACACACGCCCCGGCCGAACTCGCCTGGCTGCGCGCGGTGGACGCCTACACGGTAGGCGCCTATCCGCAGGCCGAGGAGGAGTTCCGGACCGCGGTGCAAATGGATCCGACGATGGCCGACGGCTGGCTCGGCCTGCACGCGCTGCGTGCGGACACCTCGACCGCGCTGCTGCACATGCACCGGCACCGCGACCGCTTCGGGGAACAGCGGGCCCGGCACCGACGCACGCTCAATTCCTGGTACTGGCTGGGCTGGTGGGTGCAGCCGGTGCTGGAGACCGGCCGCGACCTGCTGCTGGCGTACGCCTCGCACTGGCTCGACGGCCGCCATGTCGCCGAGCTGGACCAGGCCCTGGCGGGCTGCCCACCGGTGGACACCGACCCGCAGGTGCGCTTCCTGCACGCCTGCCGCGCCTATCTCGTCAAGGACTGGGACCAGCTCGTACGGCACACCGAACCGCTGCTCGACGATCCGCTGCTCGGCATCGAGGCCGGCCTCTTCGGCGGCATGGCGCGGGTCCGCCAGGAGATGTACGGGCAGGCCGAGCCGCTGCTGTCGGCCGCCCTGATGCGCTGCCGCAGCGAGCAGCCGCAGCGCAAGGAGCTGCGGTACTGGCTCGCCCGCGCCCACGAGGGCACCGGCCGCAGCGCCGCCGCGCTGCCGCTGTACCGCTCGGTGCACCGGGTCGACCCGGCGTTCATGGACACCTCGGCGCGGCTCGCGGCCATAGCCGAGGGGGACGGCCTGGAGGAGGGCACGGACCTCGCGGCCGTCACCGCCGGCTTCGGCCAGGAGGCGGGCGGCGACCTCGATCCGCTCTCCCCGCTCGACCCGGTGGACGGGCGGGAGCTGCTGGCCACGACCGATCCGGAGGGGCCGGACAGTGAGCTGGCGGGCGGCTCGCCGGGGGACGCCGGTCCGGCCGTACGGGAGAAGGCTTCGCCCGGCGGCCCGCGCGGGTCCGACCAGTTGCCCGCCGGCCCGTCCGACCCGGTGCTGCTGGAGAAGGCGCTCGCCGAGCTGGAGCGGATGGTCGGGCTGGAGCCGGTGAAGCGTCAGGTCAGGGCGCTCTCGGCGCAGTTGCGGATGGCGCGGCTACGGGCCGGCCAGGGGCTTCCGGTACAGCCGCCGAAACGACACTTCGTGTTCTCCGGCCCCTCCGGCACCGGCAAGACCACCGTGGCCCGGATACTCGGCCGGGTGTTCTACGCGCTCGGCCTGCTCGGCGGCGATCACCTCGTCGAGGCCCAACGGTCCGACCTGGTCGGCGAGTTCCTGGGGCAGACCGCGGTGAAGGCGAACGAGCTGATCGACTCGGCGCTGGGCGGGGTGCTGTTCGTGGACGAGGCGTACAGCCTGTCGAACTCGGCGTACAGCAAGGGCGACGCGTACGGCGACGAGGCCCTGCAGGTACTCCTCAAACGGGCCGAGGACAACCGCGACCGCCTCGTCGTCATCCTGGCCGGCTACCCGGAGGGCATGGACCGCCTGCTGGCCGCCAACCCCGGCCTGTCCTCCCGCTTCACCTCACGCGTCGACTTCCCGAGCTACCGGCCGCCGGAACTGACCGCCATCGGCGAGGTACTGGCCGCCGAGAACGGCGACCACTGGGACGAGGAGTCCCTGGAGGAGCTGCGCAGCATCAGCGCGCACGTCGTCGGGGAGGGCTGGATCGACGAACTCGGCAACGGCCGGTTCCTGCGCACGCTGTACGAGAAGAGCTGCGCCTACCGTGACCTGCGGCTGTCCACCTGGTCCGGCGCACCGTCCCGCGACGACCTGGCCACCCTGCGGCTGCCGGACCTGATGCAGGCGTACGGCGAAGTCCTCTCCGGCCGCGGCCCGGCCACCGGGCCGGGCCCGGAGGCGCCGCCGCTCTGACGCTCCCGAGGGCGCCCGGTATCGCGGGCGCCCCTACGGGCTGCCGTCGAATCCCGCCAGCAGGGCCCGGACGGCGTAGTGGAAGCGCGCCGCGTCGTCGGCCCCGTGGCCGTCCCGCCCGGCCTCCGCGAGCAGCGGGAAGCGGTCGGCGTCCAACTGCGCAAGATACGCCGTTGAGCCGGGCGCGCCCTCCTCGTTCACGCGCGCGGTGGCCGCCTCCACGCCAGTGTGCCCGACGACGAAGACGGTGAGCGCGTTCAGTACGTCCAGCGCCCGGCCGAGGGGGAAGCCCGCGCCCCGCAGCATGCGCAGGCCGTGTTCCACGGAGTCCAGGGTCTGCGGGGTCACTGCGGGACGGCTCATCGCCAGCGGCAGTACACCAGGGTGACGCAGCAGGGTGCGCCGGAGGGAGGCGGCGTACGCCTCCAGCGCGGGCCGCCAGGGTCCACTGCCGGCCACCGGCGTAGCCGCCTTCTCGAACACCCGCTCCACCAGGCCGTCCAGCAACGCATCCTTGTTCGGGACGTAGTGATAGAGCGTCATGGCCTCGACGCCTAGTTCGGCGCCGAGGCGGCGCATCGAGAGGGCGGCGAGTCCGTCCCGGTCGGCCAGGGCGAGCGCCGCGTCCAGCACCCGCTGCCGGGTCAGGCCCGCCCGTTCGCCGCGCGCCCGTTTCCGCCCCTTGGTCACGTCCGCCCTCCTTGACTTTCTTACGTCGTAAGGCAATGCTACCCGCCAATCAGCGACTTACGGCGTAAGACAGGGAGAACCGGCATGGACCCCACCCGCACCGACCACAACAAACGCGTCGTCACCGGCCTGCTCGCGGCGATCGACGCCCGGCGGACGGCCGATCTGCCGCACTACCTGGCCCCGGACGTGATCGACCACAACAAGATCATCCACGGCGAGCCGGACGAACCGGGCGCGGCCTTCGACGGCTTCCGGCAGCAGCTCGACGCCTTCTCCGAGGCTCGCATGGAGCCCCGCGAACTGATCGCCGAGGGCGACCGGGTGGTGGCCCGGCTGCTCGTCAGCGGGGTGCACACCGGCGCGCACCCGCGGATGCCCCGGCCCACGCTCCGGCGCTTCGCGGTGGAGCAGATATGGATCTTCACCGTCCGGGCCGGGAGGATCACCGAGATCCGGGCGGTCAGCGACCGGCTCGGCATGTTCGCGCAACTCGGCTGGGACTGGCCGAAAACCCGGTCGGACACGGTGCCGGAAACGGTGTGAGCCCGCGGGCCACCGAGGCCCGACACAGTGTGAGCCCGCGGCGGACCACCGCGGGCTCACACCTCCGTCACCGGCGGATCACCCCGCCAGCGCCCGGTCCTCCCGGGCCGGCCCCGGTGCGGCGCGCGGACCGGAGAGCCGGTCGCCCGGCACCTCGGGGATGCGGGCGCCCGGCGCGCCGCCGAACTGCGGTGGGGCGGGCAGGTCCTGCCGGTGCGCCGGATCGCGCACCTCCCCCACCAGCTTCTCCAGAACGTCCTCCAGCGCGACCAGGCCCAGCACCCGCCCGGTCACGTCGGTGACGGCGGCCAGGTGGGAGGCGGAGCGGCGCATGGCGGTCAGCGCGTCGTCCAGGGGGAGTTCGGCGCGCAGCGTCGTCATCGGGTGCCAGATGTGCTGCGGCACCGCGCGGTCGCCCTCCTCCAGGTCCAGTACGTCCTTGACGTGCAGATAGCCCATATAGGCGCCGCCGGGCGCGGACACCGGGAAGCGGGAGTAACCGGTCTTGACGGTCAGCTCCTCGACCTGACGCGGGGTGACGGCCGGATCGACCGTGACCAGCTCGGCCGGGTCCAGGAGCACGTCGGTGACCGGGCGGCTGCCCAGCTCCAGCGCGTCGGAGAGGCGTTCCTGTTCGGCGGGGGCCAGCAGGCCTGCCTGCTTGGAGTCCTCGACGAGGTCGGTCAGCTGCTGGCTGGTGAAGACCGCCTCGACCTCGTCCTTCGGCTCGACGCGGAACAGCCGCAGCACGCCGCGGGCGCACGCGCCGAGCAGCGCGGTGACCGGGCGGCACAGCCGGGCGAAGGCGACCAGGCCCGGGCTGAACCACAGCGCGGTCTTCTCCGGCGCGGCCATCGCCAGGTTCTTCGGGACCATCTCGCCGATGACGAGGTGCAGGAAGACCACCGCGGCCAGGGCTATGACGTAGCCGAGGGGATGGACCAGCGGCTCGGGCAGGTGCGCCGCGTGGAAGAGCGGTTCCAGGAGGCGGGCGACGGTCGGTTCGGCGACCGCGCCGAGCGTCAGGGAGCAGACGGTGATGCCGAACTGGGCCGCCGCCATCATCTGCGGCAGGTTCTCCAGGCCGTGCAGCACCTTGCGGGCCCGCTTGGAGCCCGCGGTGGCCAGCGGTTCGATCTGGCTGCGGCGCACCGAGACCAGCGCGAACTCGGCGCCCACGAAGAAGCCGTTGACCAGGACCAGGAAGGCGGCGAAGAGCAGTTGCAGGAAGCTCACCTGGCCACCTCCGCCGGCAGCGGGGCGGGCACCGCGGCGCCCGCGGTCCGTATGATCCGCACCCGTTCGGCGCGGTGGTGGGAGACCAGCCGCACCCGCAGCCGCCAGCCGTCCAGTTCGGCGGTGTCGCCGGGCGCGGGCACCCGCCCGAGTATGTGGGCCACCAGGCCCGCCACGGTCTCGTACGGGCCGTCGGGGGTGTCCAGGCCGATCCGCCGCAGAGTGTCGGTGCGGCAGCCGCCGTCCGCGTCCCAGGCGGGGCGGCCGTCCTCCGGCGGTGCCTGGGCCAGTTCGGGCAGGTCGATCCGGTCGTGTTCGTCGCGGACCTCGCCGACCAGTTCCTCGACGATGTCCTCCAGGGTGACGACGCCCGCCGTGCCGCCGTACTCGTCGACCACGACGGCTATCGGCTGCTCGCTGCGCAGCCGTTCCAGCAGGGGCTGCACCGCCAGCGTCGCCGGGACCAGCAGCGGCGGTACGGCGATCCGTCCGGCCGGGGTGCGCAGCCGCTCGTGCTCGGGCACCGCGAGGGCGTCCTTGAGGTGCACCATGCCCACCACCTCGTCGAGCCGGGTGTGGTAGACGGGGAAGCGGGACAGGCCGGTGGCACGGGTGAGGTTGAGGACGTCCTCGGCGGTGGCGGACGCCTGCAGGGCGCTGACCCGTACCCGCGGGGTCATCACGTTCTCGGCCGTCAGCCCGCCGAGGGAGAGGGTGCGTACGAACAGGTCGGCGGTGTCCTGCTCGATCGCCCCGGCCAGGGCCGAGTGGCGGGCGAGCGAGACCAGTTCGCCGGGGGTGCGGGCGGAGGCCAGCTCGTCGGTCGGCTCCACGCCCAGGGCCCGTACGAGCCGGTTGGCGACGGTGTTCAGCAGGGAGATCACCGGGCGGAAGAAGCGCGAGAAGGCGCCCTGCGGGCCCGCGACGAAGCGGGCGACCTGGAGCGGCCTGGACACCGCCCAGTTCTTGGGCACCAGCTCGCCGAGGACCATCTGCACGGCGGAGGCCAGCAGCATTCCGATGACGACGGCGATGCCGGGTACGGCGCCGGCCGGCAGCCCGGTGGCGGTCAGCGGCGCGGACAGCAGGCGGGCCAGGGCGGGCTCGGCGAGCATGCCGACCACCAGGGAGGTGATGGTGATGCCGAGCTGGGTGCCGGAGAGCTGGAAGGAGAGTTCGCGCAGCGCGCCGACGACGGTGCGGGCGCGCCGGTCACCGCCGGACGCGGCCCGTTCGGCCTCCGCCTTCTCCACGGTGACCAGGCCGAACTCGGCGGCGACGAAGAAGCCGTTGGCGAGGATCAGGACGAGTGCGGCCGCGAGCAGCAGCAGCGTGGCGGTCATGCAGCCGCCTCCGTGCACGGGAATTCCCGCGGCTGCGGGGGTTCCGGTGGAGGGGCGGCGCAGGTACTACCGGACGATCCGTCCATTGCTGGAGGGAGTCACTCCTCATGTTGCAGGGGCCCGCTGGCGGGGCGGGGCGCGGGGCGCGCCCTGGGCACCAGGGTAATCAGCAGGGCCGGGGTGCGGGCAGGGTCACCGGGCCGGCAGGTCCGGGCCGCCGTGGTTCTCGGCGAGCGCCCGCAGCGTACGGGCGTCACGGATGGCCTGGTCGCGCGCGATGCCGGGCTGGATGCCCATGGCGGGCAGGCTGGTGCCGTCGGCCAGGTCGAGGTGGACCCACGGGTCGCCCTGGCGCAGGTTGACCCGCAGTACCTGGGCCCAGGCCAGCTCGCGCTTGGTGGTCAGGTTGACGACCGTGACGCCGTCCTGCCGGGCGACGACCTTGGGGCGGGCGAGCAGCAGCAGCACGCCGAGGATGATCAGCCCGGTGAACACGAAGCTGATCCGCTCGCCGCCGCCCAGCTTCGGCAGCAGGACGGCGATCACCGTCAGCACGGCGAGCTGGGCGATGCCGACGCCGTACAGGACGGCCCGGGTACGGGCCGGCCGGAAGGTCACCGGAAGGGCGGGCAGGGGCGCGGATGCGGGCGCGGACACGTCGCTGGGCTCTTTCGTACGGGCCGCCGGCGCGGGCCGGCGGCGGGTGTGGCCGCCGCCCGTCGGCGGCGGCCGGGCCGCCTGGCCGGGGTCAGAGGCGGCAGGCGTGGATGCCGGTGGTCAGGATGGCGCGGGCGCCCAGTTCGTAGAGCTCGTCCATGATGCGCTGGGCGTCCTTGGAGGGGACCATCGAGCGGACCGCGACCCAGCCCTCGTGGTGCAGCGGGGAGACGGTCGGCGACTCCAGGCCCGGGGTGAGGGCGACGGCCTTCTCGACGTGCTCGACGCGGATGTCGTAGTCCATCATCACGTAGCGCCGGGCGACCAGGACGCCCTGCATGCGGCGGAGGAACTGGCGGACCTTCGGGTCGTCCTCGGGGGCGCCCTTGCCGCGGATGACGACCGCCTCGGACTTCAGGATCGGCTCGCCGATGATCTCCAGTCCGGCGTTGCGCAGGGTGGTGCCGGTCTCCACGACGTCGGCGATGATCTCGGCGACACCCAGCTGGATGGCGGTCTCCACGGCGCCGTCCAGGTGGACGACGGAGGCGTTCACCCCGTGGTCGGCCAGGTGCTGCGTGACCAGGCCGGAGAAGGACGTGGCGACCGTCATGCCGCCGAAGTCGGTGACCTCCTGGGCCGTGCCCGGGCGGGTGGCGTAGCGGAAGGTGGAGCCGGCGAAGCCGAGCTGCATGATCTCCTCGGCCTGCGCGCCGGAGTCGAGCAGCAGGTCGCGGCCGGTGATGCCGATGTCCAGCTTGCCGGAGCCGACGTAGACCGCGATGTCGCGCGGGCGCAGGAAGAAGAACTCGACCTCGTTCTCCGCGTCGACCAGGACCAGTTCCCTGCGGTCCTTGCGCTGGCGGTAGCCGGCCTCATGGAGCATCGCCGACGCAGGCTCGGACAGTGAACCCTTGTTCGGGACGGCGATGCGCAGCATGAGAACGACTTCCTTCGTGCGGGAGGGTGACAGGGAAAAACGGGGTGGTGCGGTCTTACGGGCCGGGCGACGGCTCAGAGATGGGCGTACACGTCGTCCAGGGAGATGCCCTTGGCGACCATCATCACCTGAAGGTGGTACAGGAGCTGGGAGATCTCCTCCGCGGCGGCCTCGTCGGACTCGTACTCCGCGGCCATCCAGACCTCGGCGGCCTCTTCGACGACCTTCTTGCCGATCGCATGGACGCCGGACTGGACCAGTTCGGCGGTGCGGGAGGTGGCGGGGTCGCCGGTGGCGGCCTTCTGCTGGAGCTCGGTGAAGAGCTCCTCGAACGTCTTCTTGGACATGATGTGCCCCACCCTACGCGGTCGCCCGGCTCCGCTCAGCGCCAGGGCTCGGCGACGGTGCGCAGCGTCGCGGCGGTGGCGACGGCGGCGGTGACGGCCTCGTGGCCCTTGTCCTCGGTGGAGCCGAAGATTCCGGCCCGGTCCAGCGCCTGCTCCTCGGTGTCGCAGGTCAGCACGCCGAACCCGATCGGTACGCCGGTGTCCACGCTGACCTGCGTCAGGCCCTGGGTGACGCCCTGGCACACGTAGTCGAAGTGCGGGGTGCCGCCGCGGATGACGACGCCGAGCGCGACGATCGCGTCGTAGCCGCGGCCCGCCAGCACCTTGGCGACCACCGGCAGCTCGAAGCTGCCGGGCACGCGCAGCAGCGTCGGCTCGTCGATGCCCAGCTCGGACAGGGCGCGCAGGGCGCCGTCCACCAGGCCGTCCATCACCTTCTCGTGCCACTGGGCGGCGATGACGGCCACCCGCAGGTCGCCACAGTTCTTCACGGACAGTTCGGGTGCGCCCTTGCCGCTCACGTCTCTCCTCGGGGTCCGGTGCTCGTGTACGTACGGGGGTGGGGCGGCCGGGGTCCGGCCGCGGTGCTACTGGTTGCCGCAGGCCGACGCGCGGTCCGCGTCGAGCCAGGGCAGGTCGTGCCCCATCCGGTCCCGCTTGGTGCGCAGGTACCGCAGGTTGTGTTCGCCCGCCTGTACGGGCATCGGCTCCCGGCCGAGGACCTTGAGTCCGTGCCGGACCAGCGCCTCGGTCTTCTCCGGGTTGTTGGTCATCAGCCGCAGCGACCGCACGCCGAGGTCGGCCAGCACCTGGGCGCCGGCGCCGTAGTCGCGCGCGTCGGCGGGCAGTCCCAGTTCCAGGTTGGCGTCGAGGGTGTCGCGGCCGCGTTCCTGGAGCTCGTACGCGCGCAGTTTGGACAGCAGCCCGATGCCGCGTCCCTCGTGGCCGCGCAGGTAGATCACCACGCCGCGCCCGGCCTCCGCGACGCGCCGCAGCGACTCCTCCAGCTGGGGGCCGCAGTCGCAGCGCAGCGAGTGGAAGATGTCTCCGGTCAGGCACTCGGAGTGGACGCGTACGAGGACGTCCTCGCCGTCGCCGATCTCGCCGGCGACCAGCGCGATGTGCTCGACGCCGTCGACGGTGGAGCGGTAGCCGTACGCGGTGAACTCGCCGTGGCGGGTGGGCAGCCGGGTCTCGGCCTCGCGCCGGACGGTGGGCTCGGAGCTCTTGCGGTAGGCGATCAGGTCCTCGATGGAGATGATCGACAGGCCGTGCTTGCGGGCGAACGGGACCAGCTCGGGCAGCCGCAGCATGGTGCCGTCCTCGCCGGCGATCTCGACGATGGCGGCGGCGGGCCGCAGCCCGGCCAGCCGGGCGAGGTCCACGCCGGCCTCGGTGTGGCCGTTGCGCTCCAGCACGCCACCGTCGCGGGCGCGCAGCGGGAAGATGTGTCCCGGCCGTACGAAGTCGGCGGGGGCGGCCTCGCCGGAAGCGAGCAGACGCAGGGTGGCGGCGCGGTCGGCGGCGGAGATGCCGGTGCTGACGCCGTGCGCCGAGGTGGCGTCGACGGAGACGGTGAACGCGGTGCGCATCGACTCGGTGTTGTGCTCGACCATCTGCGGCAGCGCGAGCCGGTCCAGTTCGGCGCCCTCCATGGGGGCGCAGATCAGGCCGCGGCACTCGCTCATCATGAAGGCGAGGATCTCGGGGGTGACCCGTTCGGCGGCGACGACGAGGTCGCCCTCGTTCTCGCGGTTCTCGTCGTCCACGACCACGACCGGACGGCCGGCGGCGATGTCGGCGACGGCCTGCTCGACGGGGTCCAGGGCCAGGAGGGCGTCACGTGCGACGGCCCCCTCGGGGTCGTACCAGCTCTGCAGTGCGGTCATGCCGCCGCTCCTTCCAGGACGGGCTGCGGGTTGGTGCGGGAGCGCAGCCACCAGTCGCGCATACCCCACAGCACGAGGCCGAGGTAGACGACGTAGACGAGGCCGGAGAAGGCCAGGCCGCTGCTGAAGGCGAGGGGGACGCCCACGATGTCGACGAGCAGCCAGGCGAACCAGAACTCGACCAGGCCACGGGCCTGGGCGACCATCGCCGCCAGGGTGCCGACGAAGATGTAGGCGTCGGGCCAGGGGTTCCAGGACAGCTGCGGCAGCAGGGCGAACAGGGAGCCGACGGCGGCGGTGCCGACCGCTGTGCCGGCGATCAGCAGCCCGCGCTCGCGCCAGGTGGCGAACCGTACGGCGATGGAGCCGTCCTGGGCCTGCTGCCGGCCGCGCTGCCACTGCCGCCAGCCCCACAGCGCCACGCCGATGACCAGGAGCTGCTTGCCGACGCCGCCGCTGAGGTGGGCGTAGGCGTAGGCGGAGACCAGGATCAGGCCGGAGAGGAACTGGGCGGGCCAGGTCCATATGGAGCGCCGCCAGCCGAAGGCGAGGGCGGCCAGGCCGATGCTGTTGCCGATCATGTCGGACCAGATGACCTGCTGCCCGAAGGCGGTGAACGCCGGCCCGTTCAGCCAGCCGAGGACGTTCACCGCAGGCTCTCTTCCACGGCCGCGACGGCCGTCGTGGTGCCGCGGCCCTGCCCCAGCAGCCGCTCCACGTACTTCGCCAGTACGTCGACCTCCAGGTTGACCGGGTCGCCGGGCTGCTTGATGCCGAGGGTGGTCAGGGCGAGGGTGGTGGGGATGAGGCTGATGGTGAAGAAGTCGTCGGCCGCGTCGACGACGGTGAGGCTGACACCGTCGACGGTGATGGACCCTTTCTCCACGACGTAACGGGCGAGTCCGGCGGGCAGCGCGACCTTGACGATCTCCCAGTTCTCACCGGGTGTCCGCGAGACGATGGTGCCGGTGCCGTCCACGTGGCCCTGCACGAGGTGGCCGCCGAGACGCCCCCCGAGCGTCATCGGGCGTTCGAGGTTGACACGCGAGCCGGTGGTGAGCGCGCCCAGGCTGGAGCGGCTGAGCGTCTCGGCCATCACGTCGGCGGTGAAGGTCCCCTCGCCGGTGTCCACGACGGTCAGGCAGACGCCGTTGACGGCGATCGAGTCGCCGTGCCGCGCGTCCTGGGTGACGAGCGGGCCGCGCAGGGTGAACCGGGAGCTGTCCCCGAGGTTCTCGACGGCGGCGACCTCACCCAGTTCTTCGACGATTCCGGTGAACACGTCAGTTCTCCTCGTTCAGGGTGTGGCGGGCTGGGGTGGCGGTGATGCGCAGATCGGGCCCGAGCCGGACGGTGTCGGTCACCTCCAGGCGCAACGCCTGGTCGATCGTGCCGATTCCGGCGTCCCCGAGGGCGGCGGGACCGGCGCCGAGCAGGACGGGCGCGAGGTAGCCGACGACCTTGTCGACGGCGTGCGCGGCGAGGAAGGCGCCGGCCAGGGTCGGGCCGCCCTCCAGGAGCACCGACCGGACGTCCCGCTCGTACAGGGCGTCGAGCAGGGCGGGCAGGTGCACGCCGGTGCCGCCCGCGGTGCGCGGCAGCCGGACGATCGGGGCGAGCCCTTCGAGGTGGCGGGCGTCGGCGTCCTCGGCGACCGCGATCAGGGTGGGCGCGGTGCCGTCCAGGACCCGGGCGCCGGGCTTGACGACGGCGGCCGCCGTGTCGATCACCACCCGCATCGGCTGGCTGACCTCGGTGTCGGCCAGGCCCGCGACGCGCGCGCCGAGGTGCGGGTCGTCGGCGCGGGCGGTGCCCGACCCGACGATCACCGCGTCGGCCTGGGCGCGCAGCCGGTGCACGTCGGCGCGGGACTCGGCCGAGGTGATCCAGCGGCTGGTGCCGTCGGCGGCCGCGATCCGGCCGTCGAGCGTGGCGGCGTACTTCCACAGGACGAAGGGGCGGCGGCGCAGTACGGCGGTCAGCCACGCCTCGTTGCCGGCGGCGGCCTCGTCGGCGAGCAGGCCGCCCTCGACCTCGACACCGGCCGCGGCCAGGGTGGTGGAGCCGCCGGTGGCGGCGGGGTTCGGGTCCGGGACGGCGTAGTACACCCGGGCGACGCCCGCCTCGATGAGGGCCTGGGCGCAGGGGCCGGTGCGGCCGGTGTGGTTGCAGGGCTCCAGCGTGACGAAGGCGGTGCCGCCACGGGCCCGCTCGCCCGCCTCGCGCAGCGCGTTGACCTCGGCGTGCGGGCCGCCGGCCCGCTCGTGCCAGCCCTCGCCCGCGACGCGCCCGGCGGCGTCCAGGACGACACAGCCGACGACGGGATTGGGGCTGGTGTGCCCGAGGCCGCGGGCGGCAAGCTGGATGGCTCGGCGCATCGCCGCGGTCGGCGCGGGGGCTGGGGTGGCCACCGGGTCCTCCTGCCACTCAGGGCACGGACTCCGGGGCTGTCACGGGGACAGGAAAACGGGAACGGGACAACGGGGACACCGATGCCGAAGAGGAGGTCGCCTTTCGTGAATACGAGGACGACCGCCGGCGGCGGTGTACCGCTGCTCGCCCGCCGCGCACTGCCTCCCATCCGGACTTTAACCGTCGGTGCAGGAATTCCACCTGCTCAACCGGCCGCTGGAGGCGACCGGGTCGCGGACTGTTACCGCCGGTTCGGACTTTCACCGACCCCGGAGTGCGCTGCGTATGTCAATTCAGTACGGCTTCAGTCTGCCACGTCTGATCGTCGGCCATGCGGGCGGCGACCTGTGGAGTGGCTCACAGAGAACGGCGCGCGTGTCACACTGCGGCCCGCCGCGCCGTCCCGTGCGCAACGGGCCACCGGCCCCGACAGCTCCCGTCCCCTACCCCGAGGACTGATCGCGATGACGACGATTCTGGTGACCGGCGGCACCGGCACGCTCGGCCGGGCCGTGGTCGGCCGGCTGCTCGCCGCCGGCCACGACGTACGCAGCCTCAGCCGCCGCCCGCACTCCGGCGCCGGACGGCCCCGGCTGCACTCGTACGCGGTCGACCTGCGCGACGGCTCGGGCCTGGCCGCGGCGGTGGCGGGCGTGGAGACCGTGGTGCACTGCGCCTCCTCGCCGACCGGCGACACCGAGGCGGCCGGCCGGCTCATCGAGGCGGCGCGGGCGGCCGGGGTACGGCACCTGGTCTACATCTCCATCGTCGGCGTGGACCGGATTCCCCTGGGGTACTACCGCGCGAAGCGCGACGTGGAGCGGCTGATCGAGGACTCCGGGCTCGGCTGGACCGTGCTGCGCACCACCCAGTTCCACGACCTGGTGCTGCGGCTGGTCAAGGCCGGGGCGCGGCTGCCGGTGCTGCCGGTACCGGCCGGTGTGCGGTTCCAGCCGGTGGACGCCCGCGAGGTCGCCGCCCGGCTGGCCGAGCTGGCGTCCGGGGAGCCGTCGGGCCGGGTGGCCGACATGGGCGGCCCGGAGGTGCGCGGCGCCCGTGACCTCGTACGGGACACCCTTCGGGCCGGCGGGCGGCGGCGGGCGCTCGTACCGCTGTGGGTGCCGGGCGGGATCTTCGCGGCACTGCGGCGGGGCGAGAACCTGACGCCGGCGCACGCGGACGGCACGGTGAGCTACGGGGACTTCCTGGCGGAGCGGGCCGGGGGGAGGAAGGTGGTGGCGGGGAGGTAGGAGGCGGGCACGCGCGCCCGTCCGACCCCGCTCAGGCCGCGGGCCCGAACAGGTCGTCCTGGGCCGCGTCCATCGCCGCGAGCACCGCGCCGCGCAGCACGGCCCGCCCGCCGACCGTCCCCGCGCGCACCTCGGTACGCAGCGGGGACATCCGCGCGAGATGTTCCGCGACCCGGCCGGCCAGCGCGTCGCCGCCCGCGCGGCCGGTCTCGCCGCCGAGCACCACACAGCCGGGATCCAGTACGGCGCAGACGGCGGCGGCCCCGATGGCGACCCGGGCGGCCAGCGCGTCGAGGAACGCGGCACCGGCCTCGCCCGCATCGACGGCGGCACGCACCAGCGTCTCGGCCGCGGGCGCGCCGGTCCCGTCCGTGCCGCCGGGGCCGGTCCCGCCCTCCCCCGGACCCGCCTCGATGCCGTGCTCGGCGGCCAGCCGGCACACCGCCGCCGAACCCGCCAGCGAGTGGAAGCCGCCGTCGCAGCCCGCTGCCGTGGGCAGCGCGTCCGTGCCCGGTACGGGCAGGAAGCCGATCTCGCCGGTGCCGCCCGAGGCGCCGCGGCGCAGCCGGCCGTCCAGGACGACGGCGGCGCCGGTGCCATGGCCGAGCCAGAGCAGCACGTAGGTGTCGCGGTCGCGCGCGGCGCCGTCGCGCTGCTCGGCGATGGCGGCGAGGTTGACCTCGTTCTCCAGCAGGACCGGCGCGGCGGGCCGGTCGCCGAACGCCGTGATGAGCGCGGCGTGCCAGGCGGGCACCCATTCCGTACCGCCGAACCGCCCGGTGACCGGGTCGACCAGGCCGGGCGCGCCGACCGCGACGACGTGCGGCCGGCCTGCTCCGGCCTCGCCGAGCAGCTTCTCCAGGGTGGCCACGCCGTTCGCCGCCGCCTGGGCGGGGCCGGCGTCCGGGCCGACCGGGACGGACGCCTCGGCCAGCACCCGGCCGAGCAGGTCGGCGACGGCGAGGGTGGCGCTGTGGGTGCGCAGGTCGACCGCGGCGAGGTGGGCGCGGCCGGCGACGATGCCGTACAGCCGCGCGTTGGGGCCGCGCCGCCGGGCGCCCGACTCGCCGACCACCGCGATCAGTCCGGCGGCCTGGAGGCGTTCGACGAGGTCGGCGACGGTCGGCCGGGACAGTCCGGTGCCCGCCTTCAGCTCTCCGGCGGTCAGCGGGCCCGCAGTCTGGAGGAGCTGGAGGGCCAGCCGGTCGTTGATGGCCCGCGCGGTGCTCGGTGAGGCGGTGCGCGAGGTGGTGCGTACGGCGGCCGAGGCGGTACGGGCGGGAGCGGGTCCGCGCGTCTCATCCATGCCCGGATCCTTCCAGACCCCCGGTGCGGGGTCGCTGCGGTGTCGGCCGATGCATGTCCCTTATTATCAGGCAGGCTTCCTGATAGTTTACGCCCATGGATGGCACAGGCGTCCCCGATGCGGCTCCGCCGCCCGCCCCACCCCCCGGAAAGTCCGCGGACCGGCCCTTCTCCCCGGACCGGCTGCGGCGCGCCCGCTGGTCCGTCGCGGCGGTCTTCCTCGTCCACGGCTCGGTGACCGGCAGCTTCGCCACCCGCGTCCCCTGGATCCAGGACCACGCCCAGATCAGCGCCGGTCAGCTGGGCCTCGCCCTCGCCTTCCCCGCGATCGGCGCGTCCCTCGCCATGCCGCTGGCCGGCCGGATCAGCCACCACCTCGGCGCCCGCGCCGCACTGCGCGTCCTGCTCGCCCTGTGGACGCTTTCGCTCGCGCTGCCCGCCCTCTCCCCCGACCTGTACGGGCTGTGCGGCGCCCTGCTGGTGTACGGCGCGACCGCGGGCATGGCGGACGTGGCGATGAACGCGCTGGGCGTCGAGACCGAGGACCGGCTCGGCAGGCCGATCATGTCGGGGCTGCACGGTATGTGGAGCGTGGGCGCCCTGCTCGGGTCGGCGGCCGGCACCGCGGCGGCGCACGCCGCCACCGACGCCCGGCTGCACCTGGCCGTCGCCGCCGCCGTGTCCACCGTCCTGGGCGCCGTCGCCTGCCAGGGTGTGCTGGATCTGCGCAGCACGCCCGACGCGCACCCGCCGCCGCGCTTCGCACTGCCCCCGAAGTCCGCGCTGATCATCGGGGCGGTCGGGTTCTGTGCGGTCTTCGCGGAGGGTGCCAGTCTGGACTGGTCGGCGGTCTACCTGCGCGACGTGCTGGGCACCGGCGCGGGCCTGGCGGCCGCCTCGACCACGGCCTTCTCGTGCACCATGGCGGCCGCCCGGCTGGCGGGCGACCGGGTGGTGGCCCGCTTCGGGCCGGTGCGGACCGTACGGGTCAGCGGGGTGCTGGCGACGGCGGGCGGTGTCCTGATCGTGCTGGCCCGGCACCCGGCCATGGCGCTGGCGGGGTTCGCGCTGATCGGCCTGGGCATCGCCGTCGTGGTGCCGCTGGCGTTCGCGGCGGCGGGCCGCAGCGGCCCGGCGCCCAGCCAGGCCATCGCGGGCGTGGCCACCATCACCTACACCTCGGGCCTGATCGCCCCGTCGGCGATCGGCTCCATCGCCCAGGCGACCTCGCTGACCGGCTCGTTCCTGCTGGTCACGGTGCTGGCCTGCGGGCTGTTCGTGGGCGCCGGGGTGCTGCGGGTGCGGGGCCGGAACCGTACCGGGAGCGACGCGGTACCGGCCGGCGGCCTGGAAAGCTCCTGACGCGACACCGCCAGACCGTCCAACCGCCACACCGCAGTGCCGCACCCCGACACGCCCGTCCGCGCCCGGAGCGCGGGCGGGCGCCTGCCTGCTCAGGCGGCCCGCGCCTCCGGGTGCAGCAGCCCGGCCGCGATCTCCCGTGCGTGGTCCGACCACGGGGTGGGCCGCAGCGCCTGCGGGTCGACGCGCACCAGGACGCGGTGGCCGCGCGCGTAGGTCTGCTCGCCGTCGGCGGAGCACAGCCGGAAGCCGTACGTCAGGGAGGTGCGGCCGAGCTTCTCGACCCACAGGTGGGCGGCGTAGTACCCGGGCCGGGTGACCGGCTGCTCGTACGCGACCTTCATCTCCTTGATCACGTTGCACATGTCGCCGGCCGCCGCCCAGTCGCCGTCGAAGCCGAAGCCGCGGCCGTGCCAGAACTCGGCCCAGGCGCGCTCGACGAGCAGCGGGTAGCGCGAGTTGTGCAGCATGCCGAGCGCGTCGAGGTCGTCGAAGTGCACGGTGACGGGGACCAGCCGGCCGTACGGGACGGCGGGGGCGGCCTCAAGGGCTTCGACGCTCACGGGTCGGTACTCCTGGTTCTGCGGCGGCCGGGGCCGCTGACGTGCGGCGGGCGGCGGCCGGCCTGGTGGGGCACGGCGGGCGCCGCCCGGTGCTGTTGACTGTTCAAGAAGTGAACACGGCCATCGTAAGCGCCTGCTTAAAATGCTCCGGCCGCCGGGGCGGGCAACACCGCACGGCGGGCCTGCCGGTTCGGTCGCCCCGGGCCGGCCTTATGCCGACTTAACATGACCCGGCCGGCGTCCCGCCCGGCCGACCCCCGCGACGTATGTGAAGAAGTGGAGCACTCATGGGCCTCGGTGTGCGCTGGACCGTGCACGGCGACGGGCGCACCCCCGCCCCCGGAGCCGTCGTCCGACCGGACGAACGGCTGTCCTGGCCCCGTACCGCCGGCCTCGGCGCGCAGCACGTGGTCGCGATGTTCGGCGCCAGCTTCGTCGCTCCGGTGCTGATGGGCCTGGACCCCAACCTCGCCATCATGATGTCGGGCGTCTCGACCGTCATCTTCCTGCTGGCGACGCGCGGCCGGGTGCCGTCCTACCTGGGCTGCTCGCTCTCCTTCGTCGGAGTCGCGGCCGTGATCCGCGCGCAGGGCGGCAGCAGCGCCACCGTCACCGGCGCGGTCTTCGTCGTCGGCGCGGCGCTCTTCCTGGTGGGTCTGGCGGTCCAGCGGTTCGGCGCGCGGATCATCCACGCGGCGATGCCGCCGGTGGTCACCGGCGCGGTCGTGATGCTCATCGGCTTCAACCTGGCGCCGGTGACGGCCAGTACGTACTGGCCGCAGGACCAGTGGGTGGCGCTGCTGACCATGCTCTTCACCGGGCTGGCCGTGGTCTGCCTGCGCGGCTTCTGGTCACGCATCGCGATCTTCCTCGGCCTGGTCTTCGGATACGGCATCTCCTGGCTCCTCGACCTGGCCTTCGGCAAGATCCACTCGGCGAACGGCGCCGGGCAGGTCACCGACCACTGGCGCCTGGACCTGTCGGGCGTCGGCAAGGCCGAGTGGATCGGCCTGCCGTCCTTCCACACGCCGTCCTTCCAGTGGTCCGCCGTCCTGGTCGCGCTGCCGGTGGTGATCGCGCTGGTCGCCGAGAACGCCGGGCACGTCAAGGCCGTCGGCGAGATGACCGGCGACCCGCTCGACGACAAGCTGGGCACCGCGATCTCCGCCGACGGCGTCGGCTCGATGCTCTCCACCGCGCTCGGCGGCCCGCCCAACACCACGTACTCGGAGAACATCGGCGTCATGGCGGCGACCCGCGTCTACTCCACCGCGGCCTACTGGGCGGCGGCCGCCTTCGCGCTGCTCTTCGGCCTGTGCCCGAAGTTCGGCGCGGTGGTGGCCGCGATCCCCGGCGGTGTGCTGGGCGGCATCACCGTCATCCTGTACGGCATGATCGGCCTGCTCGGCGCGCAGATCTGGGTGCACAACAAGGTGGACCTGCGCAATCCGCTGAACCTGGTGCCGGTCGCCGCGGGCGTCATCATCGGCATCGGCGGCGTCAGCCTGAAGATCAGCGACAACTTCGAGCTGGGCGGCATCGCGCTCGGCACGATCGTGGTGCTCTCCGGCTACCACGTGCTGCGCGCGCTGGCCCCCGCGCACCTGAAGCGGCAGGAGCCGCTGCTCGACGAGGGGACCAGCGCGTACGACGAGGAGGGGGCGCCCCGGAAGCCGTCGGGACCGGACGGGCCGGAGCCGACGGCCTGAGGCGGGCCCCCGGTCAGCCGAGTTTCTTGACCGCCTCGTAGTACGTCCAGGCGAGCGCGTTGCACGAGGTCTTCTTCGCGCCGCTGTACTTGGCGCAGACCCGCTTGAGGTCCTCGTACAGCGCACTGTCCAGGCGCGGTTTGTTCGCCGGGAAGGTGCCCGCCTTCTTGTAGTTGCGATAGCCGAAGTCGTGGCGTGCGCACGAGGTTTCGAAGGGGAAGCCGAAGGGGTTGTCGGGGGACGTGGTGCAGTAGTCGGTGCTCCAGTCGAACTCGTACGCCGCCCACCTGCCCTGATTGCCTCGGGCCGCGAGCCAGCTGCCGTAGCTGCCGGCGTCGGTCTGTGTCCAGCCGGCCAGCACCTTGGACTTGTCGGCGGGAACGGCCTGCGCCGGGGCGGCGGCCGCCACCAGGGCGGTCACGGTCATGGCCGAGGCCGACAGGGCAGCGGCGAGTCTTCGGGACATCTTCAACCTCCGTCGAAAGGCGGCCCCTTGGCAGGAACAGGCCGCTTCGTTGAAGGCTGAAAATAATCAGTCCGGACGAGCGCCGGTGGAGTTTTGGCTGAACAGTGATCGGCGGGCAGGCGCCGTACGGGCAAGAGACCGCCGCGGATTACCCCGAACCGGTCATCTACCCACCGGGCGGCCGCCACGGTACGGGCCCGGCTGTCAGCCTGTGCGCATGACGACGACTCAGCAGGTCCCGGGCAGCCTTCAGGACACGACGGCCACGCGCGCGGCCCGGCCGGGCACGGCGGTCCCGCAGGCTTCCGCGCCCCCGGCCGCCGTGTCCCCGGTGGCCGCCGTCCTGGCGCGGATGCGGGTGCTGGAGGCCACGCTCCCGTCCGCCGACGGCATCGCGGTGTTCAACCGGGTGTACCTGTCCGTCACCGAGGAGGTCGCCCGGGGGCTCGGCGCGGGCGGCTTCCAGGACCCGTCGGCGACGGGCGAGCTGGACGCGGTCTTCGCCCGGCGCTATCTCGCCGCGGTGGACGCGGCCGGCGCCGGGCTGACCGTACCGGCCTGCTGGCGCCCGCTGTTCCAGCTGCGCCGCCATCCCGGCGTACGGCCGCTGCAGTTCGCGCTGGCCGGGATCAACGCCCACATCGGGCACGACCTGGCGCTGGCCGTCGTGGACACATGCCGCACCCTGGAGTGTGAACCGGCCGCCCTCGCGGCCGACTTCGACCGGATCGGTGACCTTCTGGCAGGCTTGGAGGAGCGCATCCGGGAGAGCCTGATGCCCGGCCCCGACCTGCTGGACATCGCCGATCCGCTCACCCATCTCGCCGGTTCGTGGAGTCTGGAGATGGCCCGGGACGGCGCGTGGGCGGCGGCGCGGGTGCTGTGGAGCCTGCGCGCCCTGCCCGGGACGGCGCAGGAGTTCGCCGAGCGGCTCGGGTCGGGCGTGGGCCTGGTGGGCCGCTGCCTGCTGACGCCGATGGGCTGACGGGGGCCGCATACGGCGAGGGGCGGGACGGCGAGCGGCGCGTACGGAACTCCGTACGCGGCCCGCATACGACCGGCCCTCGGTCAGTCCTCCGGCAGCTCGACCGGCGCGATCTCGTCGTATACGTCGCCGGGGCCGGGGTTGGCCGCGTCCGTGCTGCCGCCGAAGTGCGTCATCACGCCCCACACCGCGTTCAGCGCGGTCTGCACGGCGCCCTCGGCCCAGCCCGCCGTCCAGGAGATGTCGTCGCCCGCGAGGAAGAGGCCGCGCTTGTCCTCGGGCAGCCGGTCCTGCATGAAGTGGGTGAACAGGCGCCGCTGGTAGCGGTAGTGGCCCGGCAGGTTGGCCTTGAACGCGCCCATGAAGTACGGCTCGTTCTCCCAGGAGACGGTCACCGGGTTGCCGATGATGTGCTTCCTGATGTCGACCTTCGGATAGATCTCCGAGAGCGACTTGAGCATGACCTCCATACGGTCGTGGGCGTCCAGCGGCAGCCACTTGAGGCTGTCGTCGCACCACGTGTACGAGAGGCAGATGACGGCCGGCTTGTCGGGGCCGTCGTCAAGCAGGTAGGTGCCGCGGGTCATCCGGTCGGTGAGCGTCATGCTCATCACGTCCCGCCCCGTGTCCTCGTCCTTGTCCAGCCAGAAAGGCCGGTCGACCGGCACGAACAGCTTGGAGGACTCCATGTAGTGGGTGCGCTCCATCGCCGTCCAGTGGTCGATGGGGAACAGCGCGTCGTCGCAGGCGATCTTGGACAGCAGCATCCAGGACTGCGCGGTGAACACGGCCGCCTCGTACGTGCGGATGTCACCGGTCGCGTCGGTGACGGTGATGCGGTTGCCGGCCGTACGGTGCAGCCGGGTGACCGCGGGGCGCGGCGCGCCGTCGTGCAGGGAGGACAGCGAAGTGCCCGGCGCCCAGTGGACGATCTTCTCCGGCTCGCGCTCCCACAGGCGCAGCGGCAGCTGCTGGCTGCCGCCGACGATGCCGCGGTGGTGGTCGTCGGCCTCGGTGTAGACGACGCGCAGGATCTCCAGGATGGAGTTGGGGAAGTCGGTGTCCCAGCCGCCGGTGCCGAAGCCGACCTGCCCGAAGATCTCGCGGTGCCGGAAGGACTTGAAGGCGGTGGAGTCGCAGAGGTAGCCGTAGAACGTCTGGTTGTCGAGCTTCTCGACGAGCCGCGACCAGATCTCCCGGATGCGCGGCACGTCGCGCTCACGGATGGCGCGGTTCATGTCGGAGAAGTCCGCGCCCTCCTCCAGGCATGCGTTCCAGGCGTCCATGACCTGGTGGTAGACCTCGGGGAGGTCCTCGACGGTGCGCGCGTAGTGGGTCTCGCCCTTGAGGTCGACGACGGTCGACGGGGTGTCGGGCGCAAGCGGGTTGGGGAACGGCTTGGTCTTCAGGCCCACCAGGTCGATGTAGTGCTGGAGGGCGGTGGAGGACGGCGGGAAGCGCATCGCGCCCATCTCGGCGGTCAGCTCCGGGTCGCAGCCCTCGAAGCCGACGGTGCGCAGCCGGCCGCCTATCCGGTCCGCCTCGTAGACGACGGGCTTGAGGCCCATCTTCATCAGCTCGTAGGCGGTGATGATGCCGGACAGACCGCCGCCGATGACGGCGACCTCCTTGCCGTGCTCGGTCGCGGGTACCTGCCCCAGGCCCGCCGGGTGGGCGAGGAAGTCGTCGTACGCGTACGGGAAGTCCGGCCCGAACATGGTGATGGGCGGCTGGGCGTCCGCGTGCTGGGCGGCGGTGGGCACGGTCATCGGTTCGGGCTCCTTGCAGGCAGGTACGTGAGGGGGGCGGGTGCGCGCGGGCAGGCGTGGGGGCGACGCCGGGGCACCGCTGCGGGGGTCGTTCAGGGCCGGCCCGGAGTGGCCGGTGTCAGGTTCAGGTCAGTGCGCCGTAGAGGCCGGGGCGCCGGTCGGCAAGGTAGGGGTTGTCCTCCCGCGACCGCTTGAGCAGCCCGGCGTCCACCTCGCCGAACACCAGCTCCTCGCCGCGGCCGGCACGGGTGCGTACGGTGCCGTCCGGCCCGGCCAGGCAGCTCAGGCCGACGAAGTCGAAGTCGCCCTCCGGGCCGGTCCGGTTGACGTAGGCGATGTAGAGCTGGCTCTCGAAGGCCCGTACCGGTATGAGCGACTCGGCGACGAACTGGAAGGGGTGCAGCTGGGCGGTGGGCACCAGCAGCAGGTCGGTGCCGGCCAGCGCGTGCGCGCGGACGTTCTCCGGGAACTCCACGTCGTAGCAGATCATCAGGCCCACGCGCAGACCGGCCAGCTCGGCCTGGACGACCGGAACGTCTCCGGGGGTGAACCAGTCGCGTTCGAAGCAGCCGAAGAGGTGGGTCTTGCGGTAGTTCGCCAGCAGCCGTCCGTCGGGGCCGATCAGCTGGGCCGTGTTGTACACCGCCGCGCCGTCGCGCTCGGGATAGCCGTAGAGCACCGCGATGCCGTGCTCGGCGGCTATTCGGGCCACCGTCCGGGCAGCCGGGCCGTCGGCGGGCTCGGCGAGCCGGTGCAGGGCCTCACCAATAGCGTAGCCGGTCAGGAACAGTTCCGGGCAGACCAGCAGCCCGGCGCCGCCCGCGGCCGCCTCGCGTGCCGCGTCCTCGACGGCCCGCAGGTTGTACGCGACATCGCCGGGCCGTCCCGAACTTTGGAGCAGGGCGGTGCGCAGCGACGACATGGGACCCCTCGGAGGACACGTACGGACGGACCGGAACGGCCGACGCGGGCTCTGCGGCGCCACGGCGGCCCGGCGATCGGCGGGACGCCTAGACGTTACGGTTCGCCGAACCGCCGGTACAAGGCGTCACCATTGCGTGCAGCCGGGTGTTTCGTTGCGTGTTGTACGGATGATCCGGCGATTCGTTGCGCCGCGTGGTGCGGCAGGTTTCGCGGGGCCTCGTGAGGTCACGGCCGTACGAGGTCCGGCCCGCCGCCGGGAACCCCGAGGACCCGCGGCTGGCCGGGTCCGTGAAGCTCCTCCGCTCCGACGGTGACGACGTCCGCTTCTCCTTCGACGCGCACCTCGCGTACGGGCCGCACAGCCGGGCGCGGCCGTGCCGGAGCACCTGGCGCGAGCAGCCCCGGACACATGATCGTCCTGTCTACGATGTGTTCATGCTCGCGTACGCCCTACCGGCCCTGTTCTTCGCCCTGTTCGCCATCGGTGTGCTGCGCGACCGGCGCCGCTTCAGCAACGCCGTCCATCTGGGCCTGACCGTCGTCTTCCTGGTGCCGGCCCTGCTTCTGCACGTGTCCCGGATGCCCACGGCGGCGGCCGTGGCGGTCACCGTGCTGATCCTCCTGCTGCCGTCGCTGGGCGTCCTGGTCCTCGGGGTCTTCCTGATCCTCAACGGCGTGAAGATGGTCCGCAAGGAGGGCCGGAGCCTGGCGAACCTGCTGTCGCTGCTGGCCGGAGTCGGGATCTTCGCGGTCATCGCGCTGCTGATCGCGGCCGTCGGCACCGGATCGCGCACCCTCGTCGCGCTCGCCGGTACCACCCTGCTGGTCGTGGGCTACGTCTCCTTCCTCTTCCTGTGCTTCGTCGGCTACGCGTTCCTCTACGGACGGCTGCGGGTGCGCCGTGACGCCGACTTCGTGGTGGTCCTGGGCTCCGGGCTGATCGGCGGTACGCGCGTACCGCCGCTGCTGGCGAACCGGCTGGAGCGGGCCCGGGCGGTGTACGAGCGCCAGGCGCGGCGCGGCAACCCGCCGATGCTGCTCACCTCGGGCGGCCAGGGCCCCGACGAACAGCTCCCGGAGGCCCGGGCGATGGCCGACTACCTCATCGAGCGCGGCTTCCCGGCGGACCGGATCCTGTGCGAGGAGCGGTCCAGGACCACGGAGGAGAACCTGGCGTTCAGCAAGAAGATCATGGAGCAGACGGTGCCGGACCACCGCTGCGTGATCGTCACGAACAACTACCACGTCCTGCGCGCCGCCCTGCTGGCCCGCCGCGCCGGCGTCGACGGCCAGGTCGTCGGCGCGCCCACCGCCGCGTACTTCTGGCCGAGCGCGACCATCCGGGAGTTCGCCGCGGTCTTCCTCTCCTACAAGCTGGTCAACCTCGGCATCTGCGGCCTCATGATCCTGGGCGGCGCGCTCGCCCTCCTGAGCGGCTGACCGCGGGGCCCGCCGGAGACCGGTTCGGACACCGGCCCTCAGCCCCGGGGCGCCTCCTCGACGGCGGGCATCGGACCGCCGCCCGGGTGCCACATGTCGAGGAACGCCGCCTGCCGGCTGATGTCGACGAGTTCGACGCGGGCTCCGACGCTGTCCATCCGGTGATAGGCGAACGGCCGGCCGTAAGGGCAGCCGGAGAACTCCTCGGGCAGGCCCGCCTCCTCAAGGCGGCGGGAGCCGCTGCGCACATCGCTGCTCCAGAAGCCGATGTGGTCGAACCGGGCTCCCCCGGACGCGTCCCAGGGGCTGCCCGGCGGCCCTTCGACGAGTTCGATGAAGGGCGGGCCGCCGGCCGTGAAGACGATGCGGTAGTCCCACTCGCCGAGCCGGCCGGACACCGGCTCGCTCCACTGCGTCCCGGCCGCCCGCCGGAAGTCACGCATGGCCCGCTCGATGTCGGGGACCACGAAGCACACATGGTAGAAGGCAGTCATCCCGCCATGATCGGGTACGCCGCCCGTCGCGGACCAGGGCCGGAGACGGGCCGGTCCGGCGGGGCCTCACCCCGGCGACCCCGAGCTGAAGCGGCGCAGCAGCGGGGAGAGGACCAGGACCGACTTGGTGCGTTCCACGAACGGTTCGCCCGCGATGCGTTCCAGCACCCGTTCGAAGTGGCGCATGTCGGAGGCGAAGACCTGGACGATGGCGTCCGCCTCACCGGTGACGGTGGAGGCGGACGCCACTTCCGGATAGCGCGACAGACCGCGGTGGATGGAGTCCGGCGAGGTGTTGCGGCGGCAGAACAGCTCGATGAACCCCTCGGTCTCCCAGCCCAGCGCCGCCGGGTCGACCCGTACCGTGAACCCGGTGATGGCGCCCTCGGCGCGCAGCCGGTCCACCCGACGTTTGACCGCCGGGGCGGAGAGCCCGACCTCCGCCCCGATGTCGGCGTAGGAGCGGCGGGCGTCCTCCGCCAGGGCATGGACGATGCGCTGGTCGAGTTCGTTCATCTGTCGCACTGCGGGTGGATCACTTCTCTGCGGTGGCCAATCGGGAGCGGCGGATGCCGTAGACGAAGTAGACCACGAGCCCGACGGCCATCCAGACACCGAAGACGACCCAGGTGACCGGGCCGAGGCTGCCCATCATGTACAGGCACAGCAGGAAGCCGATCGCCGGGAAGACCGGCGCCAGCGGCGTACGGAAGGTGCGCGGCATGTCCGGCTTGGTGAAGCGGAGCACGATCACCGCGATGTTGACCAGCGCGAAGGCGAACAGGGTGCCGATGCTGGTGGCGTCGGCGAGCTGGCCGAGCGGGACGGCCGCGGCCAGGATGCCGCAGAACAGCGAGACGATGACGGTGTTGGCACGCGGGGCGCCGGTCTTGGGGTGGACCTTGGAGAACACCTTCGGCACCAGCCCGTCGCGGGACATCGCGAACAGGATGCGGGTCTGCCCGTACAGCACGGTCAGTACGACGCTGGCGATGGCGATGACGGCGCCGGCGGCCAGCAGCACGGACCAGAAGCTCTGCCCGGTGACCTCCTTCATGATCCCGGCGAGCGCGGCCTCCGAGCCCTCGAAGCCCTTCCACGACTTGGCGCCCACGGCGACCGCCGCGACCAGGCAGTACAGCGCGGTGACGATGATCAGCGACAGCATGATCGCGCGCGGCAGGTCGCGCTGCGGGTTCTTGGCCTCCTCGCCGGCGGTGGAGGCGGCGTCGAAGCCGATGTAGGAGAAGAAGAGAGTGGCTCCGGCGCCGCTGACGCCGGCGATGCCCAGCGGCATGAAGTTGGCGTAGTTGCCGGAGGAGATGCCCTGCACGGCGACGCCGCAGAACAGCAGCAGCGCGATGATCTTGATGGTCACCATGACGGCGTTGGCGCGGGCGCTCTCCTTGGCGCCGCCCAGCAGGAAGACCATGGCGAGCATCACGACGATCAGCGCCGGCAGGTTGAAGATCCCGCCGTCACCGGGCGGTGCGGACAGCGCGGCGGGGATGGTGACGCCGATCGTGCCGGACAGCAGCTCGTTGAGGTACTCGCCCCAGCCGACGGCGACCGCCGCGACCGAGACGCCGTACTCCAGGATCAGGCACCAGCCGCAGATCCAGGCGACCAGTTCGCCGAGGGTGGCGTACGCGTAGGAGTACGACGAGCCGGAGACCGGGATGGAGCCCGCCAGCTCGGCGTAGGACAGCGCGGAGAACAGGGCGGTGACGCCGGCGATGACGAACGAGATGATGACGGCCGGGCCGGCCTTGGGCACCGCCTCGCCGAGGACGACGAAGATGCCGGTGCCCAGCGTCGCGCCGATGCTGATCATGGTCAGTTGCCACATGCCCAGCGAGCGGCGCAGGGTACCGCCCTCGCCCTGGCCGCCCTCGGCCACCAGCCGCTCGACGGGCTTGCGCCGCATGAGCCGGGTGCCGAGGCCCCCGGAGGGGGCGGGGGGCCGGGGATCGCTGCCCGCCGAGGGCGGGGCTGCGCCGTGCTCCAACACTGGGGTGGCTCCTTCTCGCTGCCGGTCACGGTGGCGGACGACCGACAGCGGTCCCCGTGCGCGGGTACGCCGAAACGACCCGCGTCACGAAAGGGGGGAACCGCCGAGCAGGCGGTCCCCGCCACTCCACGTACAGCGCATGACTGTACGGGGCGTTTGTGAGCTGCCGTAATGCAGGATCCTTGCGCAAGCGTGAATATTTGTTGCGCACCTGTCCGCGGAGCGGTCGTTTATTGCGCACAAACGACAAATCTCACCGTCTGGACGTTACCGACCGGTTCGCCCCGCAAACGCGTCCGGCCCCGCACCGAAGCGATCGGTGCGGGGCCGGACGGTGCGGCCCTGACGGGCGGCGGATCAGCTCCAGCTGGCGTGCAGCGGCTTGCCCTCCGCGTAGCCCGCGGCGCTCTGCACGCCGACGACGGCCTTCTCGGCGAACTCCTCCAGGGAGGCCGCGCCCGCGTACGTGCAGGAGCTGCGGACACCCGCGATGATCGAGTCGATCAGGTCCTCGACGCCGGGCCGGGCCGGGTCGACGAACATCCGCGAGGTGGAGATGCCCTCCTCGAACAGGCCCTTGCGCGCCCGGTCGTACGCCGACTCCTCACTCGTACGGTTGCGGACCGCACGCGCCGAGGCCATACCGAAGCTCTCCTTGTACGGACGACCGTCGGCGGTGTGCTGGAGGTCGCCGGGCGACTCGTACGTACCGGCGAACCAGGAGCCGATCATGACGTTGGACGCGCCGGCGGCCAGCGCCATCGCCACGTCGCGCGGGTGGCGCACGCCGCCGTCGGCCCAGACGTGCTTGCCGTACTTCTTCGCCTCGGCGGCGCACTCCAGGACCGCGGAGAACTGCGGGCGGCCCACGCCGGTCATCATGCGGGTGGTGCACATGGCGCCCGGGCCCACACCGACCTTGACGATGTCCGCGCCGGCCTCGATCAGGTCGCGCACACCCGCGGCGGCGACGATGTTGCCGGCCACGATCGGCACCTGCGGGTCCAGCGCCCGAACGGCCTTGACCGCGCTGATCATCGACTCCTGGTGGCCGTGCGCGGTGTCCACCACGAGGGTGTCCACACCGGCCGCCAGCAGCGCCTTGGCCTTGCCGGCCACATCGCCGTTGATGCCCACGGCGGCGGCGATGCGCAGCTTGCCGTCGGCGTCCGTGGCGGGCTTGTACAGCGTCGCGCGCAGGGCGCCCTTACGGGTCAGGATGCCCGCCAGCATGCCGTCCGCGTCGACCGCGGGGGCCAGCTTGCGGTTGGCGGCGTCGAGCCGGTTGAAGGCCTCGCGGGGGTCGATGTCCGCGTCCAGGACCAGCAGGTCCTTGGACATCACCTCGGAGACCTGGGTGAAGCGGTCGACGCCGGTCAGGTCGTGCTCGGTGACGACGCCGACGGGGCGGCCGCCCTCGACGACGATCCCCGCGCCGTGCGCCCGCTTGGGCAGCAGCGACAGGGCGTCGGCGACGGTGGCGACCGGGGACAGCACGATCGGCGTGTCCAGGACCAGGTGACGGCGCTTGACCCAGCTGACGACGTCGGCGACGACCTCGATCGGGATGTCCTGCGGGATGACCACCAGGCCGCCGCGGCGGGCGACGGTCTCGGCCATCCGGCGTCCGGCGATCGCGGTCATGTTGGCGACCACCAGCGGGATGGTCGTGCCGGTGCCGTCCGGCGAGGCCAGGTCCACCCCCTGGCGGGAGCCCACCGCGGAGCGGCCGGGCACCATGAACACATCGTCGTACGTCAGGTCGTACGGCGGCTTGGCATCGTTCAGAAACTTCATACTGGCTCTCTCACCTGCGGGTTCACTGCTCGGGCGGGTGGGGAGTCAGCTTCCGAACCGGCACCGGTCAGGATGCGGCTCCTAGGACATCATCCCTGATGAGTCCACCCTGGGGCGAACCGGTGTTCCCGTAAGCCCTCCGCACGCCCTCTTCCGGACGTCGCCTGACGCCTGCGGCGACCTCTCACAGACCGCCACCTTGTCACTCTCCGTCACTGAAATGACTGGTCTTCGACGGCCCGGACGGCCGGTCACCTGCGGTTCGACGCCAATGTGACCATATGACGGGATGGGAGGTTCTTGCTGGCCAGCAGGTGGGTAGAACCGTGTACGGGCCGCTTCGGGTGTCGATCCGCCGCGACCGCCGGGCCACCGGAAGCCTGGGCGATCACTTCGCAACTGGATACGTACAGTAACCGCGACGCGCGGTGGCGCCCGGCCGGGCCGGGCGCAGCCGCACCGGCCGTGGGGGAAGGGGAGGACATGCGCGAAGTCCGACAGGGCGCCCTGCTGCTGCTCACGGCCTTGGCCGGAGCCGCCGTCGCGGCCTGCGACCTGGCACTGGGCCCGGACGTCGGCCTGGCCGGGCTGCTGCTGGTGGGCCCACTGGTGGCGGCGACCAGACTCGAAGGCGCGTGCACGGCCGTGGTCTCGTTCACCACCCTGCTCCTGGGCGTGGCCGTCGCCGGACACGAACACACCCTGGGCCACACCGACCAGCTGCTGTCCCTGACCGTGCTCGCCGCCGCCGCGGCCTACGCGACCTGGACCTCCGACCGCCAGGCCGCCCTGGACAACCAGCTCGCCGGTGTCGCGGCCGCCGCCCAGCGCGCCATCCTGCGGCCGACCTCGTTCCGGGTCAGCGGCGCCTCGGTCTGCGCCCGCTACCGCTCCGCCGCGCCCCGCGCCGTCATCGGCGGCGACCTGTACGCCTTCGCCGACACCCCCAGCGGGCTGCGGGTGCTCATCGGCGACGTACGCGGCAAGGGTCTGGAGGCGGTGCGCCTGTCCGCCGCGGCCATAGGGCACTTCCGCGACTGCGCCTACACCCGCAGCAACCTCGCCGAGGTGGCCGAGGAGGTCGACCGGCGGCTGATCGACGACCTCGGCCCGGAGGACTTCATCACCGCCGTGATCGCCGAGATATCCCCCGGCCGGCTCCGGCTCGTCAACTGCGGCCACCACCCGCCCCTGCACCTGCCCGCCGCCGGCCCGCCCGTATTACTCACCCCCGCCGAGCCGACCACGCCCATCGGCCTGCTCCCGCTGCCGCGCGTGCAGGAGGTGGACCTGTCCCCCGGCGACCGGCTGCTGCTCTACACCGACGGCCTCGCCGAGGCCCGCGATCCCGACGGCACCATGCTCGACCTGGCCGGCCTGCTGCCGGCCTGCTCGCTGCCCGATCTCAACGACGCGATCGAGGCGGTGCTGTCGACGATGTGCCGGCACACCCACGGCGCCCAGGACGACGACGTCGCCCTCGTCCTGGTCGAGCTGGAGCCGAGCATCCCCCGGCAGCACCACGGCCACGCACCGCCCGCCGTCACCCGTACGAGCGCCGAGCCTCCCGGTGCCCCGCGGAACCCGGCCGGCCGCCCTGCGCCTTCCGCCGCGGTGTCCGACTGACGCGCGGCCTCCCGCCCTGCCCCTTCCGCCGCGGTGCCCCGACCGGCACGCGGCCTCGCCGCCCCCTCACGGTTCCCGGTCCGCGTCACGCCGGCGGGCCGGGTCCGGCGGGCCCACCAGCTCGTCCAGCACATCCGTCATGGTGACGAAGCCGAGCACCACACCCTGCTCCCCGCTGACGGCGGCCAGCTGGGTGCCGGCCGCCCGCATCGCGGTCAGCGTGTCGTCCAGCGGGGTCCCGCAGCCGACCCGCGGCATCGGGCGCAGCGCCTCCCGGGGGAACGGCCGGTCCCGGTCGGTGACGCCGAGGGTGTCCTTGATGTGGAGATAGCCGAGGACCGTACCGGCCGGTCCGGTGACCGGCAGCCGGGAGAATCCGGCGCGGGCCGCGGTGCGTTCCAGCTGGCCGGGGGTGACATCCCGGTCGACGGTGACCATCCGTGCCAGGGGGACGAGCAGTTTTCCGACCGGCCGCCGCCCGAGTTCCAGCGCGTCCCGCAGCCGCTCGCCGCCGGTGTCGGAGAGCAGCCCGGCGTGGCGCGATTCCTGGACGATACGGGCGAGTTCGTCGTCCGTGAAAGCGGCGGCGACCTCGTTCCTGGGCTCGGTCCTGGCGAGCCGCAGCAGGGCGTTGGCGAGGGCGTTGATGCTCACGACGACCGGGCGCAGCGCGCGGGTGAGGGCCACCATCGGCGGCCCCAGCAGCAGCGCGACCCCTTCCGGCGCGGCCAGCGCGACATTCTTGGGGACCATCTCGCCGACGAGCATGTGCAGATACGTCGCCAGCGTCAACGCCAGCACGAACGCGACCGGGTGGATCAGTCCGTGCGGGACGTGCAGCGCCTCGAAGGCCGGCTCGGCGAGGTGGGCGATGGCGGGCTCGGCCATCGCGCCGAGGAGCAACGAGGAGGCCGTGACGCCCAGTTGGGCGGTGGCGAGCAGCTCGGAGAGGTGTTCCAGACCCCACAGCACCCGGTCGGCCCGCCGGTCCCCCGCCTTGGCGCGCGGCTCGATCTGGCTGCGCCGTACGGAGATCATCGCGAACTCGCCGCCGACGAAGAAGGCGTTGCTGAACAACGTCAGCACGCCGACGGCCAGTTGGACGGCGGTCACGGCCGCTCCCCTCCCCCGCCGGCGGGCCGGGCCCCCGGCGAGGACGCGCCGGCGGGCGCGGTCACCCGTACCCGCTCCGCCCGGTGCCGGCGCACCGCCAGCACCGTCAGCCGCCAGCCGTCCGCCACCCGTACCTCGTCGCCGTCCTCCGGGATCCGGCCCAGCCGGGTGGCGAGCAGCCCGGCCAGCGTCTCGTACGGCCCCTCGGGCGCCTCCAGGCCGATCCCGGCCAGCCCGTCCAGGCGCACCCCGCCGTCCGCCTCCCAGGTGCGCGCCCCGGTCCGCAGCAGCTCCGGGCCCGCCACCGGGTCGTGCTCGTCCCGTACGTCGCCGACGATCTCCTCGACGATGTCCTCCAGGGTGACGATCCCGGCCGTACCGCCGTACTCGTCGATCACCACGGCCATGGAGCGGACCGTGCGCAGCCGGTCCAGCAGCCGGTCGACGGGCAGCGACTCCGGTACGAGCACGGGGTCGGCGGCCAGCTCGGCGGCGGAGGTGGCGGCCCGCTGCTCCGGGGTGAGGGCGAGGACGTCGCGGATGTGGACGGTGCCCACGACCTCGTCCAGGCCACCGCGGTACACGGGGAAGCGGGACAGCCCGGTGGCCAGGGTCAGGGTGGCCGCGTCGGCCGCCGTGGCGCGCGCCTCCAGGGCCCGTACGTCCACCCGCGGCGTCATGACGTTCTGCACGGTCAGCTCGCTCAGGTGCAGCGTCCGCACGAACAGTTCCGCCGAGTCGGCCGGCAGCGCGCCCTCCTGCGCCGAGTAGCGGGCCAGCGAAACCAGTTCGGCCGGACCGCGGGAGGACTCCAGCTCCTCGGTGGGCTCCAGCCCGAAGCGGCGTACCAGCCGGTTGGCGGACTGGTTCAGATGGCGGATGAACAGCGCGAACAGAGCGCTGAAGGCCCGCAGCGGCCCGGCCACGACCCGGGCCACGGCCAGCAGCCGGGAGATCGCCCAGTTCTTCGGCACCAGCTCGCCGACGACCATCAGCACCACCGTGGACACGCCGACACCGAGCGTGGACGCGACGCCCGGGACCACCGCGCCGGGCAGTCCGGCCGCCGCGAGCGGGCCGCGCAGCAGCGCCGCCAGGGACGGTTCCGCGAGCATGCCGATGACCAGCGAGGTCACGGTGATGCCGAGCTGCGCGCCGGACAACTGGAAGGCGAGCGCGCGGACGGCGCGCAGTACCCCTTCGGCCCCTCGCTCGCCCTCTTCCACCGCGCGCTCCACCGCGCTGCGCTCGACCGTGGTCAGCGAGAACTCCGCCGCGACGAACACGGCACAGGCCAGCGTGAGCGCCGACGCCACGAGCAGAAGCAGCACCTCGGCCACCGCGTCACCTCCCGCCGCACCTCGGTGCCCGGCGGCGGGCGGGTGAAACCTCACGTACGGCGGAGCGGGCGCATGTCCGTCGTGGCAGGCCGGGCCGTCCGGCTCAGACCGCTCCCGTACGGCGCCGGGCCCGCAGCCACCCGTGCGCCGCCCACGCGCACGCGGCGCCCACCGCGTACCAGAGCAGGTCCGGCGCGTTGAAGGTCGAGCCGAGCACCAGACGGGCCACCACACTGCGCCGGGAGAGCTCCGCCGGGACATCGCTGAGCTGCGCGAACTCCATCGCCCAGCTGAACGCCAGGGCCACGGCGGCCGCGACCGGCGGCCGGACGCGCGGCGCGGCCAGCACCACCAGCGCCTGTACGAGCACGGTGTACAGCGCGTCGCCGGCGTACTTGGCGACCTCCGGAGCCAGCCCCGCGCGGGCCGCGCCGGCCCGCACACCGAGCCCCGCCGCGACCGTCAGCAGCGCCGCCGCACCCGCCACCAGGCGCGTTCCGGAGCCGCCGCCGAGCCCTCCGCTCCGCCGTTCCCTGTCCCCATACGTCACGCCGTTCCCCATCCCCCCGTATGTCACGCCGTCCGCGCCTCCGGGCCCCCGTATGTCACGCCGTTCACGCTTCCGGCTCCCGGCCCCGCGCCATCACGACGACCAGCCCGGTGTCCGTGTCGCGCCAGAAGCCCACCGCGTCCGCGATGACCTCCTCCGCGACGCTCCAGTCGTCCGGCGAGGCGGCCGCGTACTGCTGCCAGCCGCACACCACCAGCACCCGGCCGCGGTCCGCCGGGCACCACGACAGGTCGGTGAGGCAGTCCGCGAGCGCGTCCCAGTTGCGGCCGAACCAGTCCGGCAGCCGCAGCGCCCGCGCACAGCGGTCCATGAACTCCGCCTTGCCGGTGACCCCTTCGAGGCCGAGCAGCGCACCGTGCCAGCCGGCCGCGCGCGCCGCGTCCAGCGCTTCGTGCGCGGGCCGGTCCTGCGGCCAGGGCACCACCCCGGGAGGCGTACTGCCGTCGAGCACCGCCGCGAGCGGCCGGGGCACGGGAGCCGTCATCGGAGCACCGCCTTGAAGGTCCGGTAATGGTCGTCGGTGTAGTACGTCTCGCGGCTGTCACCGGTGACGATCCGCCGCGCGCCGCGGTCCTTCGAGCCCGGCGTGCGGACCGTGTACTCGTGGTAATAGCCGCGCTTCTGCTTCGGCAGCCGTCGCTCGTGGTTGCCGAAGACCGTGCCGTCCTTCGGGTACGGGAACGGGCCGCGCGCGTCGATCAGCCGCAGCGTCTCGCGGGCCTGCGCGGGCAGCCGGCCGGCCGGCACGGTCGCCATGCCCCTGGCCCAGTCCGGCGTGGACGCCGTCGAGGGCGCCCCGTGCGTGGGCTTCGCGCTCCCCTTCCCGCCGCCACCGCCTCCGGAGCAGCCGGACACCAACAGCAGCAGACAGGCCAGCAGCGCGGCGAGTACGCCGGCGGCCGCGCGGGGAGCGGAGCGGATCACCATGCGCCGATGCTGTCACAGCCCGGCACGGGGTGCGCGCCCGCGCCCGTACAAGATCAAGTAGGCGGCCGTCCCAGGTCCCGGGCCCCGTCCGGACCCGCTTGCCCAGGCCCGCCCCCGTTCGGACCCGGTTGCTCAGGCTTCGGCTTGGCCCGGTTGTCCGGGCCCCGTCCTGCCCCGCTTGGTCAGACCCCGTCCGGATCCGCCCGCTCCAGCGCCGGACGCGGGCCGGGCCCCGTCTCCAGCAGCAGATGATCGGCGGCAGCCGTGTCCGTGACCAGGCTCGTCACCAGCCCGGACCGCAGCACCGCGCCGATCGCCGCCGCCTTCTGCCGGCCGCCCGCGATGGCCACGACCTCGGGGATGCGGCGCAGCCGGTCCGCCTCGACCGTGATGCACCGCTCGCCCAGGTCCCGGCCGATGCGGCGGCCCTCCGCGTCGAAGAGGTGCGCGGACATCTCGGCGGCGGCGCCCAGCGAGGCGTAGTGCTCCCGCTCCTGCTCCGAGAGCATGTCGTAGACGGTCGAGATGCCCGGCGCCCAGGAGCCGATGGACACACAGGCCACGGTGACCTTGTCGAAGTACTCGAACGCGCGGGCGATGCCGGTCTGGCCGCGCAGCGCGGCGGCCGTCGCCGAGTCGGGCAGCAGCATCGGCGCGTAGATCGGGTGCGCCTCGCCGCCGGAGACGTCGGCCGCCCGGCGTACCGCCTCGACCGAGCCGCGGTCCGCGGTGCCCGCGTCGTACACGCCGGTCAGCTGCACGACCGTGCACGGCGGGAGGCGGTGCAGCGCGGCCGCCATGTGGATGGTGGAGCGGCCCCAGGCGAGACCGAGGACGTCCCCCTCGGTCACCAGCTCCCCCAGCAGGTCGGCCGCGACCTCGCCGAGGTTCTCCGGGTCGGGGGCGTCGTCGGTGGCGTCGGCGGGCGACTCCACCACGACCGCGTGCCGCAGGCCGTAGCGGGCCCGCAGCGCGTCGGACCGTTCGGCGTCCAGCTCCGCCGGGACACGGATCTCGATCCGTACGAGGTCACGCTCCAGCGCCGTCTCCAGCACCCGGGCGACCTTGAAGCGGCTGACGCCGAACTCCTCGGCGATCTGGATCTTGGACTTGCCCTCCAGATAGAAGCGGCGGGCCATGGCCGCGGCCTGCACCAGCTCGGCGGGGCCCATTGCGGACTGCGGGCGGCTGGCAACCACGAGATTCTCCCCTTGTGCGCACCTGATCGAGTCTTTGCTCATCCTTGCAGAAACCCGAGGTGGTCGGGGACCATCACCGCCCCGGCCGTCGTGAACACCCGGTAGCGGCAACACCAAGAAACACCGGCGTACGGGGATCGGTGCGCGCTCCCCGCACACCACGTGCGGCGCCGGCGCCCACGGCGGACCCGCGGGCGCCCTCGTGTCAGTGGGCGCAGCCCCAGCCGGCCGCAGCCGTCGCGGACTCGGCCTGCGCACGCAGCTCGCGCACCGCCTTCGCCGGGTCGTCCGCGCCGTACACCGCCGAACCCGCCACGAACACGTCCGCGCCGGCCTCCGCGCACCGCTCGATCGTGGACGCCGAGACCCCGCCGTCCACCTGGAGCCACATCTCCAGGCCGTGCTTGGAGATCAGCTCCCGGGTCCGGCGGATCTTCGGCAGCATGATGTCCAGGAACGCCTGGCCGCCGAAGCCCGGCTCCACGGTCATGATCAACAGCATGTCCAGCTCGGGCAGCAGATCCTCGAACGGCTCGACCGGCGTGGCCGGCTTGAGCGCCATCGACGCCCGCGCCCCCTTGGCCCGGATCTCCCGCGCCAGCCGTACGGGCGCGGCCGCCGCCTCCGCGTGGAAGGTGACCGACCCGGCGCCCGCCTCGATGTACTGCGGCGCCCAGCGGTCCGGGTCCTCGATCATCAGGTGCAGGTCGAGCGGGGTGTCCGTCGCCTTGCTCAGCGCCTCGACGACCGGAGCGCCCAGCGTCAGGTTCGGCACGAAGTGGTTGTCCATCACATCGACATGCAGCCAGTCGGCGCCCTCGACGGCCTTCGCCTCCTCGGCGAGCCGGGCGAAGTCTGCGGACAGGATGCTGGGGTTGATCAAGGCCATACCTCCAGTATGTCCTGCCCGGCCCCTGGCGCCGAAGCGGGTGGGGCGGGCCGCAGGTCGCAGGCGGTGCCAGTGGCCGCCGGGGCGCACGGGAACGAGCCCGTAGCCCCCCGCCGGAGGGAGACAGCAAGCCGCCGGCCCTTCGCCCGCCGCAAGGCGGGCGAAGGGCCGGCGGCCGATGATCTCGATGATGCGTCACCGTGCCGGGGACCGGTCATGTCCCCCGCCGGGCGCCTTCGGGGGTCAGCTCCAGCGCTGGTGCTTGATGCCGCCGTCGAAGCCCGCGTAGACGGGCGAGCCGGCGCTGGTCTTGGAACCGAGGGTCAGCTTGGTGGCCTTGTTCTGCAGCCGCCAGCCCATGGAGTCCTTGATCTCGCGCCACTTCTGGTTCGCGCCGCCGTTGCAGACGTTGGTGTAGACGGTGCCGTCCTTCTTGCTGTCGAGGCAGAAGTCGTGGTCCGCGGACTTCAGGACGAAGGTTCCGTCGGACTGCTTGGTCTCCTTCCACTTCGCGGCGGCCCCGCAGCTCCCCACGCCGACCCAGAAGCCATTGGCCACCAGGCACTTGCCGTTGCCCTTGTTCTTCCAGGTGACCGTCTTGCTGGCGGCGAACGCCTGCCCCGAGGCGCTGAACATCAGGGCCGGTGCGAGAACCGCGGTGGCCGCGACCGTGCCTATCAAGCGCTTGATCATCGTGTTTTCCCCGTTCCTAGGGTCGAAATGACGACCCCGGCAGCAGTGACTGCCCATCTGGCAGACAGGTGAGGACCGGCACTCGGCCTCCGTCGGCACATGCGTCGACAAGGTCGGTGCCGACGCCTGGTCCGTACGCGTCGTGGCGTGCCTGTCCGACACCTCTGCGGCCGTGATCCCCGTTGTTACCGGCACCTTATCCCTGCATGATCACGCCAGGCAAAGCGCCCTTCTCAGGGCACCGGTACGCACCCCGGGCATCACGCCGTCCGCCGCAGCAGCGCCAGGTACATCGCGTCCGTACCGTGCAGATGCGGCCACAGCTGTACATCCGGGCCGTCACCCAGCGCGGGCACACCCGGGATCAGGGGACGCGCGTCGATCCACTCCGCCGTCACGTCCCCGCCGGCCCGGCCCTTGAGGACGTCGTCCACCACGGCGCGCGTCTCGGCCGGGTGCGGTGAGCAGGTCGCGTAGCCCACGACGCCACCGACCCGGACCGACACCAGCGCCTGGCGCAGCAGTTCCCGCTGCAACGGCGCGAAGCCGTCCAGGTCCTCCGGGCGGCGCCGCCAGCGCGCCTCCGGCCGCCTGCGCAGCGCGCCGAGCCCGGTGCACGGGACGTCCATCAGCACCCGGTCGAAGGAGCCGGGCCGCCACGGCGGGCGGGTGCCGTCGGCCGCGATGACCTCGTACGGGCCGGGGTTGCCCGCCAGCGACCGCTGCACCAGGCGTGCCCGGTGCGGCTGCTTCTCCGAGGCGAGCAGGCGCGCACCGCGCTGCGCGGCGAGCGCGCCCAGCAGCGCGGCCTTTCCGCCCGGCCCGGCACAGCCGTCCAGCCACATGCTGTCGGCGCCTTCGACAGGCGCGTTGGCCAAGGCCGCCGCGACGAGCTGACTGCCCTCGTCCTGCACACCGGCCCGGCCCTCGCGCACCGCGTCCAGGGCACCGGGCTCACCGCCCTCGGCGAGCCGTACCGCGTACGGGGACCAGCGCCCCGGCAGGGCGCTCTCCTCCCCGACGGCCGCGATGAGTTCCTCCGTGGTGGACCGGCCCGGCCGGGCCACCAGCGTGACCTCGGGCCGCTCGTTGTCGGCCTCCAGCAGGTCCTCCATGCCGGCACGACCGCCGCCGAGGGCGTCCCAGAGCGCCGAGACGATCCAGCGCGGGTGCGCGTGCACGATCCCCAGGTGCTCCTCGGGATCGTCGTCGTACTCCGGCGCGACCCGCTCCAGCCACCCGTCCATGTCGTCCGCGGCGATCTTCCGCAGCACCGCGTTGACGAACTTGGCCCGCCCGTCCCCCAGCACCACACGCGCCAGTTCGACGGTCGCGCTCACGGCGGCGTGCGTCGGGATGCGCGTACCGAGCAGCTGGTGCGCGCCGAGCGACAGGACGTCCAGGACCGGCGGGTCCACCTCCCGCAGCGGCCGGTCCACACAGCGCGCGATGACCGCGTCGTAGGTGCCCTGCCGCCGCAGCGTGCCGTACACCAGCTCGGTGGCCAGCGCCGCGTCCCGTGCGTCGAAGGCCCCGTTCTCCTGGTTCTCGCGCGCCTTGCGCAGCATCGGCGGCAGCACCAGGTTCGCGTACGCGTCCCGCTCGTCGACGGCCCGCAGCGCCTCGAAGGCGAGTATCCGGACCGGGTCCTTCTGGGGCCGGCGGTAGGGCTTGCTGGGACGACGCGACTGACCACTCACGAGAAATGTGCTCCGCTGTTACGGGACGAGGTTCGCCCCCAGCCTACGTGGCGCACCGGAGCGCGCCACGGCGCGGGCGGGACGGGCACTCCGGGCGCAAGCGGGGCGGGTTCCTCGGCGTACGGGCGGGGCGGGCGCTCCGCGTGCGCGCCCCGCGGGCCCCGGGCCCTGGCTCCCCCGCCCCTCACTCCCCCAGCCGCTCCCCTTCACCGATCCGCACCCCGCGCGCCCAGTCCGCGCCGCGCATCGGCTTCTTGCCCTGCGGCTGCACCCACAGCAGTTCGACCGCGTGGCTGCCCGTACCGGCGTACACCGCCTTCTTGGTGACGGCGAGTTCGCCGGGCGCCAGGTCCGTACGGTCGGGAACCAGGCCGACCGTCATCAGCTTCAGCCGCTCCCCCCGGAAGACGGTCCACGCGCCGGGCGCGGGCGCGCACCCGCGCACGACCCGGTCCACCCGCAGCGCGGGCGCCGTCCAGTCCGCCTTCGCGTCCTCGACCTCGATCTTCGGCGCGAGGGTGACGCCGTCGGCCGGCTGCGGGACCGGGGTGAGCGTGCCGTCCTCGATGCCGTCCATGGTGGCGGCCAGCAGACCGGCCCCGGCGAGGGCCAGGCGGGTCAGCAGGTCGCCACTGGTGTCGGTCGGCCGCACCTCCTCCGTCACCACCCCGAACACCGGCCCGGAGTCCAGCCCTTCCTCGATGAGGAAGGTGGAGGCGCCGGTCACCTCGTCACCCGCCAGCACCGCGTGCTGCACCGGGGCCGCGCCGCGCCACGCGGGCAGCAGCGAGAAGTGCAGGTTCACCCAGCCGTGCGCCGGGATGTCCAGTGCCGCCTTCGGCAGCAGCGCCCCGTAGGCCACCACCGGGCAGCAGTCCGGCGCGATCTCCCGCAGCCGGGCGAGGAAGTCCTCGTCGCGCGGCTTGGCGGGCTTGAGCACCTCGATGCCGGCCTCCTCCGCACGCTCGGCGACCGGGCTGGCGACGAGCCGGCGGCCACGGCCGGCGGGGGCGTCGGGCCGGGTGACGACGGCGACGACCTCGTGCCGGTCCGAGGCGATCAGGGCATCCAGGGCGGGTACGGCGACCTCGGGGGTGCCGGCGAAGACGAGCCTCATGGGTGGCGTACTACCTCTCACACGCTGCGGAACGGCGCACCAGTCTATGGGCCACGCCTTCGGGGGCGTGCGAACAGGCGCGCGCCCCTCATTGGAGCCTGTACGCCCCCATACCGTGACCGAAGCCGCGTCTGTCGCGTTGGTCAAGCAGCATTGACCGACCGGGCCGCCCTCGCGGCCCGCTCGTTTTCACCTGTTACGTCACGTTTCTCTGCACATTCAACGCCGGTTCGAGAGGCTTGTTCATGGCCGACCACGCAACCCACGACGCCCAGGCACGCGCCAGCCTGCACCTACTGGTACGGGACATCGAGCGGGTCCGCCGGCAGGTGGACGCCCTGCGCACCCTGACAGCTCAGCTCGGCAACGTCTACCGGCCGCGGCGCACCGGCCCGTCCGCCGGCTTCGTCGTCTACGGCCGCGCCCCCGCCCCGACCGTACGTCTCGCCCAGGAGCTGCGCGACAGCGTCGAGACCCTCGTCACGGCGGCGGTGGACTTCGACCGTTCGCTGGGCTTTTCCTGGGATGCGGTGGGTTCGGCCCTGGGCGTCACCAAACAGGCCGTGCACCGCCGTTACGGCGCCCGCCGCTCCACCGCCCAGCCCGGCCCCGACAACGGCGAGGCGGTCCGTACGCCCGAACCGTCCGCGGCCCGGAGCATGGCCGTCTCCCCCGGCCTGCCGAGCGCGCCGGCCGTCCCCGCCGCACGCACCCTGCCAGGCCAGTCCCCGGTCCCCGCGCGGGAAGAGGCGCGCCCCGGCGTCTTCCCCGGCCCCCGCAACGGCTGACCGCACCCACCGCCCCGGCCCGCCCCCGGGGCGGCCCCTTTCCTCTTCCCATCCGCACCCGCTCCACTCACGGGCCACTTCCGCTCACGGCCCGTACTACCCCTCCCGTTGCCTGTGTCTGTTCACTCATGGGCCGTGTCCGTACCCCGCGCCCTCTCACCTCATGACCCGTGCCCGTACCCCCGTGGCCCGCGCCCGCTCACCGCATGGGCCGTGCCCCCTCACCTCAAATGTCGTGCCTGGCCCATGGTCGCCTCATGTCGCAGCCCATGGCCGCTCACCTCACAGCCCATGGCTGCCACAGCCCATGGCCGCTCACCCGAGATCCGGCGGATCGACCCGCACCCGCACCGCTTCCCCCTCCCGCTTGACCAGCCGCGCCGCCTGCGCCGTCTTCAACGCCGCCGCCAGCGCGGCACCCTGGCCGGGGCGTACCCGTACCAGCGCCCTTTCCCATTCCTCCCCGGGCGGCGGGTCCCCCGGCCGGCGCGGCCGCCCCGCGTCGGGGGACGGCACCGGTACGGGGCCCAGCACCTCGGCGCCCTCCGGCAGCCCGGCCGCCGCGAGCATCTCCGCCACGTCCTCGGGACGGCCGGTCACCGACGCCATCCGCGACACCGGCGGGAAGCCCAGCTCGGCCCGCTCCGCCAGCTCGCGCACCGCGTGCCCGGCCGGATCCCAGCGCACCAGCGCCTGTACGGGGCGCAGCGTCGCCTCCGCGATGACCGCGACCGTACCGCCCTCGGCCTGGCCCCGTACCAGCGACGCGGCGTGGATCCAGCGCCGTAGCGCCTCCTCCCCCGCCCGCAGATCGGGCCGGCTCAGCAGCGCCCACCCGTCCAGCAGCAACGCGGCGGCGTAACCGCCCTCGGCGACCGGCTCCGCCCCCGGCGTACTCACCACCAGGGAGGGGACGTCGGGGACCGTGTCCAGCACATGGTCGCGCCCCGACGTGCGCACCGGCACGGCCGGGAACGCCCGCCCCAGCTCCTCCGCCGTCCGCCGCGCACCCACGATCTGGGCCCGCAGCCGCACGCCCCCGCACTCCACGCACCGCCAGTCCCCCTCTTCGCGCCCGCACCAGCCGCACCGCAGCTCCCCCGCGTCCCGCGCCTCCAGCGGCCCCGCGCAGGCCCGGCAGCGCGCGGGCTCCCGGCACCGCTCGCACGCCAGCCGCGGGACGTATCCCCGCCGCGGCACCTGCACCAGCACCGGCCCCTGCTTCAGCCCCTCACGCACCACCTGCCACGCCAGCGTCGGCAGCCGTGCGGCCCGCGCCGCCGCGTCCCGCGCCTCGTCGGCGTCACCGACCGTACGGACCAGGGGCGCGGCCGCCCTTACCTGCTCCCGCTCGGCCGTCAGCGGCCGCGCCCAGCCGGTCTCCACCAGCTGCGCCGCCTCGACCGTGCAGCTCAGCCCGCCCAGCAGAAACCCCGCCCGCTCCGTCACCGACCGCTGCAACAGCACTTCCCGCGCATGCGGCTGCGGCGCATGCGGATCGCTGTGACTCCCGTCCCCGTCATCCCAAATAGCAACCAACCCGACATCCCGTACCGGCGCGAACATCGCCGCCCGCGTCCCGATCACCGCCCGCACCGCACCCCGGCTGACCGCCAGCCACCGGCGGTACCGCTCCTCGGGCCCGGCATCGGCGCTCAGCACCACATGCCGCCCCTCCCCCACCAGCTCCCGCAACGCCACGTCCACCCGCGCGGCAGCTCGTCCGTCCGGCAGAACGGCCAGGGCCCCACGCCCGGACGCCAGCGTCGCGGCCATCGCCCGGGCCAGCTCCTCCGGCCAGTGCGGCCCCGGCAGAGCCGTCCACACGGCACGCGGCGAATCCCCCCGCCCCAACGCCTCCAAGAAACCGGCCCCCGCCGGATACCTCCCCCAACTCCCGGCCTCCGGCACCCCACTGACCGGCAACGGCCCCCTGCTCTCCTCCCCTTCCACCTTCGCCCGCCGAGGCGGCACGGCCAGCTGCACCACATCCGCGAGCGTCCCCGCATACCGGTCGGCGACGGCCCGGCACAGTCCCAGCAACTCCGGCGTCAGCACCCGCTCGGGCGACAGCACCTGCGCGATCGGCGCGAGCACTCCCCGGAAGTCGCTCTCCGCCACCCGCTCCACCACGAACCCGTTGACCAGCTTCCCCCCTTCCCGCCGGCCCCCCTTCTCCCCGGCCCCGAACCGCACCCGCACCCGCACCCCGGGCTGCGCCTCCGCGTCCAGCGCCGCCGGCACCGCATAGTCGAAATACCGGTCGAGATGCACCAGCCCCTTGTCCACCAGCACCCGCGCCACCGGCAACCGCTCCGCCAACTCGGCCCCCCGCCACGTCCGCGGCTTCGCCCGCGCCCCCCGCACCGCCTCCCGAATCAACGCAAGCTGCTCCGGCCCCGCACCCGGCCCCTCATCTTCCCTGCTCACAGCATCAGTCTTAGCAGACGGCACTGACAGCGCCCGCGGAGCCGGGGGGACGGTCGGGGGCTCGACAGCGGTCGGCCGTTCCGATTCGCTTCCCCTCCGGGCCACACCCCGGAACACGAAGAGGAAACGGGAAACCGTCCGGCTGCCTTGTCGGCACCGGCCCGACGACAGCAGGCTGACGTGCGGAGTCGGGACCGCCCGAGCGGCCGCACGGTCGACATGCCGGAGGTTCACGTGTCGGAGCAGCCGATCTCGTTCGGAATCGAACTCCGAAGGCGCCGCACAACCGCGGGGTGGTCCCTCACCCGGCTGGCCATGGCGGTGCACTACAGCAAGGGCCACTTGAGCAAGGTCGAAACGGGCCTCAAACGCCCGACGTCCGAGCTCGCCCGGCTCTGCGACGCCGCTCTGTGCGCCGACGGCGCACTGGCGGGGCTGGTACCGCCACAAGCAGCGGCGGAGGTGCCGCCCTTCCCCGACTCCCGGCCCGACGAAGAGGTGTGGATCATGCAGTGGGATTCGGACGGCTCGGTCCGCTTCGCGGCCATGGACCGCCGCCGCGCCCTGGCCCTGGGGGCGTCCTGCCTGCTCGCCGTGGCCGTGGGCGAGGATCAGGCCGCGGCTTCTCCGGCGGACGCGGGACTGCTCCAGGCCTCGCGGGCGATGTTCGACCAGTACCGGAGGCTGGGCCAGAGCGCGGAACCGGGCGCCCTGGTGCCGCCTCTGGTGGCCCAGGCCCAGGCACTGCGCGATCTCGCAAGCCGATCGGCAGGCGGAACCCGCCGTGGACTTCTCGTCCTGGCTTCCCGCTACGCGGAATTCGCCGGGTGGATGGCCCAGGAGTCCGGCAACGACCGCGCCGCGGCATGGCTGACCCGACGCGCGGTCGACCTCGCCGAAGCTGGAGGCGACCGCCACCTGGCGACCTACGCGCTGGCCCGGCAGGCGCTGATCTCCTTCTACGCCGGTGACGCCGCCGCGACCATCGGCCTCTCCCGCCAGGCGGCGAACACCAAGGACGCACCACCGCGCATCAGGGGCCTGGCCGCCCAGCAGGAAGCCCAGGGACATGCGCTCGCGGGGGACCACCAGGCGTGTATGAGCCGGCTGGAGACCGCACGCGCCTTACTGGGCGCCGACACCGAGGACCCCACCCTGCCGGTCATCGGCAGCAGCAACGTGACGGACCCGGTGTCCATGGCGACCGGATGGTGCCTCTACGACCTCGGCCGCCCGCAACAGGCCGCCGACGTCCTCGACACCGAGACCGCCCGGTTGCCCGGCCATTCCGTACGGAACCAGGTCCGTTACGGGATGCGCCGCGCACTCAGCCATGCTGCGGCCGGCCACATCGAGCACGCCTGTTCCGTTGCGGGGGACCTGCTCGGCCCTGCGTCCCAGGTCGATTCGGCGACGGTCCGGGCCGACGTACGACGGCTGGCCCGCCTGCTGACCCGGCACAGCTCGGATTCCGCGGTACGGGAGATCACGCCGCGGCTCACCTCGATCCTGCACCCCGCGACCTGACTCTCGTACGGCCGGCGTGGGGGCTGCCCGCGCCGGTCATCGCCCCGCACCGACGAAGGAGATACCGTGACCCGGCAACCCGAGATATTCATCAATTACCGCACGGTGGACGCACCGGAAGGTGCTGCTCTCATCGAGAATCACCTGTCCCAGCGATTCGGTTCGGAACTGATCTTCCGGGACGGCAAATCGATCCCGGCGGGCAGTCTCTTCCCCGAGGCTCTGCGGTCGGCCGTACGGAATTGCAGCGTGCTCCTGGCCGTCATCGGGCCACGGTGGCTGGACGGCCTCTTCGGACAGGCAGAGGGCGGTGGAGACGACTGGACGTGCCGTGAGATCGCCGAGGCGCTGGAAAGCGGAGCCCAGGTCATTCCCGTACTCATCGGTCCGGAAACCGCCCCGCCGTCCGCCGACCGCCTTCCGGTCGGCATCCGCGACCTGACGCACCGCCAGTTCCGCCGGGTCTCTTCCTACAGCTCGCACCACGACTTGCAGCTGCTCGCCGACGAACTCGCCGACCTGATCCCCCGGCTGGCCGCGGCGGATTCCCGTGCCTCCCAGGGCGACGATGCCGAGACGGAGACCCGCAACACAGTGAACGGCAATCACGGCACGCTCTTCCAGGCAGGCACCATCGGCACCGCGCTCAACCAGCCGGGCGGCGTCGTGCACAGCGGCCAGGGAGACCAGTACGTCAACTCGCACCGAGGAGACCGGTACACCCACTCCAACCACCAATCCGGGGGCAACGGCGTCCATGTCACCGGAGGAAACCGAGGCGGCATCAGCTTCAACGCCACTCCGCCCCACGATGAGAGCGAAGGCCGGTGACCGAGTTCATCGGAACGGCTTTCGGTGACGCTTCCGGACCACTGCATTCGGGCATCGGCGATCAGCACAATTACTTCGGATCGTCACCCACCGGAACTCCCCGCTGCCCTCCACGGGACGCCGCCCGGGACGAGCTGTTCCGGCTGCACCGTCGGTTCGTGTTTCCGCCGGGCTTCGAGCGTGCCCGAGCCCGCCTCTCGGAATACCGCACCGTGCTGGTGAGCGGGCCCATCGGCAGCGGGCGCAGCGCGGCGGCGCGCGAGCTGTTGTACGAACGGCAGCAGGGCAGCGGCAGCCGGTTCGTCAGGCTGCCGGACCGGGTGGAGGAAAAGGACGGTGCCATTCTCCATCCGGACGACGTTCAGCAATCCGACTTGATGCTGCTGGATCTCACGGCTGCCGGGCAGGGCGTACTGGAGCAAGCGCAGCGGGAGATGCCCGAATTCCGCGCTGCTGTACAGGCAAAAGGCGCCTGGCTCACCGTCGCCCTGCCGCCCGATGTCCGGGTCCGCGACGAACTGAGCGGGTTGTGCGTCCCCTTGGACCGGCCGGTCCCTCTCAAGGTGCTGCGCAGGCATTTGCATGCCGAGCAGATCGTTCCGGAGCAGGAGGAATTCGCCCGTGGCGAGCTGACATCGTTTCTCGCCACTGCGCACATGCGCGAAATCGCCCAGTTCGCGGACCTCGTCAAGCAGTACCGTGACCAGCAGGTAGCGGACGCGGGCCGTTTCACGGACTGGCTGGACCGTGCACTGGCGGCCACCGTCCGACGGCAGACTGAGGTGCGCGAAATTCTGGAGCGCTCCTCCGGGGCGCAACGCGCCCTCTTCCTGTCATGCGCCATGCTCCACGGAGCCCGCGGACAGACCGTTCAGCATGCGGCGGCGCAATTACTGCAAGTAGCGGAAGAACCCCATGTGGTGCAGCCCCTGCTCAGCCGTATGACACTGCCGCACCGCCTGGCGGGCGTCGGTGCGGAGATGACGGCCGGCGGCCGGGTGGTGTTTCGCGGCCTCCGTTACGACGAAGCGGTCAGCGACCGTTTCTGGGACGACTTCCCGGAAATGCGGTCCGTTCTGCGCGTCTGGACGGACCGCCTGGTCCGGGACGCCGCCGCAGCCGCCGAGGAGCGCGACGCCCTCGTCCTGCGCTACGCCAGGCAGTGCCTGCGTACCGATTGCCCTCAAGACCTCTCCGAGACAGCGGCCGGGTGGGCATCCGGAGGAACGCCGTCGTGGCTGCACCGATCCGCGTACCTCGCCTTGGACGCCGGTCTGTGTGACGAGACGCATGGTGGCCATTTCCGGGCGAAGACCTACGAGTGGGCGACCGGACGGCAGCTCAGCGCCGGCCTGGTGCGGGTCCTGGTGGGTGTCTGCTCGGGGGCCATGGCCGTCCAGCACCCCGACAGCGCTCTTGTGCGGCTGCTGCACCTCGCCCGCCGGGAAACCGCCGAGACCGCGCCCTTCGCCCACGACGCACTGTTCGCCCTCGCCTTTTCCGAAGGCCGCCTGACGCGACGCCTGCTGGACCGTATCGACCGTGCTTGGAGCCGGCCACTCACGTCCTGGCGCCGAGCCCGCGAGATCGAGTTGTTCTGGCGGCTCGCCGAACCGGAACGCTTCGCCGACCCGGGAGGCCGGGCTCGGCCCCTGATTGCCGAACCAGTTGTTCGCAGGCAGTTGACGTCCGGGTGGCGTGCGGTTCTCAAGGCGCGCTCATTCCCCGCTTGCTGCCCGAAGGCGGCCACCTGGCTGCGGGCCGCCCGCAACTGGCCGGCCGCGCGGGAGAGCATCCTGGACGTCCTGGTGCACGCCTGTGAGGGACGCGGCGAATTTCTCGGTGAACTCTACGCATTGGACTGGCATCTGCCGTGCGCCGCTCAGGAAGAGCAGACGGCGAAGGCAGAAGTCTCGGCACTCCTCTGGCAGAAAATCAAGGCCGCTCAGAATGTGAACAGCTGACTCGGGGGACAGGAAAGATGAGTTCGGGTCACAAGACCTTCACCATGTTCGTCACGGTGATCGGCGAACTGCTTGTCGCGATCGCCGGGCTGGCGCTGGGCTGGCAGCCGTTCTGGCTGTGGCCCGTGCTGTTCGTCTCTCTACTGGCCGGGGCGGTCGTGGCCTTCGTGGTCACCGACCGCAGAAAGCCGTTGATTCCGCGGGAGGCACTCCCCGACCCCGACCTGCCGATCCCGCCCCGCGAGCCGCAGGAACGTTTCGTCACCGATGTGGCACTGCCCAGTCAGTCACCTGACTACGACTTTCTCTTCTCCGCCCGCATCCGCTGGGCCGTCCTCGACGACTCCGGGTACGGGCCCCCGGTGAGCCCCGGCGGCCTGGCCGTGAGCGCGATACTGGAGCGCGCCCGCGCCGTCACGGCTCAGCAGTTGCCGCTCCGGTGTTCGCTGACCCAGCATCAGCTGGGTGGCGTGCTGGGCACCATGGAAGGCGATGCCTCCGGCCGTGTCCTGGCGATGGCCGACAACGTCACACTGACTCTGAGCGAGCCCGACCGTGACCGGCTGAGCAAGCTGTCGACCGTGCGCAAGGACGAGGCCGTCTGGGAGCACGAGCGCAAGTACGAGAAGAGCAAACGCGCTTATCTGGGTGACGACGTCCTCAAGGATCCTGGCAGCGCCGTCGTCTGGTACCTGTCCCGGAACGAGGACGCGATCGAGCACACCGTCGACCTGATCGGCACCCTCACCCGGCTCGCCGGAGCAGCCAACACCCGGGACTTCCCCGAACGTGTCGAGGAGCCGGAAGCACCGCCGACCGACGAAGACCGCCCCCACCTCGCGGGGGAAGACCATGGGCTCGCCTCGGAAGACGGCGAACCGAGCCCCGGTTCCGGAACGGTCGGTTGTGTCAGCCTCCTGCTGGAGGAGCTGGGCATTCCCGACACACCGGAAGGCGCGATGCTGGCCCAGCGCTTCGCGGAGTACATCGCCGAGTGTTCCGCCCCCGTCGCGGCCGAAGCCGCGGCAGCCGTCCGCGGCCATTTCGCTCCGCCCGCTCCCCCGCCGTACGAGAACACGGTCCGGGAGGACGACAGCCTGGCGTCCGAGGCCACCGCGGCCGAACAGCCTTCCGCCGAAGATCCCCAGCCCGGGCCGGCCTTTCCTCAAGAGCCGCCGTTCCCGGACGAGCAGAACTGAAGCGTCGGCCCCCATGCGAGAGGCCCGCCCCGGAAAGGGGCGGGCCTCCGACGCTGTGGGATCAGGAGCCTTACAGCCCCGCAGCCTTCTTCAGCGCCTCCACCCGGTCCGTCCGCTCCCAGGTGAAGTCGTCCAGTTCGCGGCCGAAGTGGCCGTAGGCGGCGGTCTGGGCGTAGATGGGGCGCAGCAGGTCGAGGTCGCGGATGATGGCGGCCGGGCGGAGGTCGAAGACCTCGGCGATGGCGTTCTCGATCTTGTCGACGTCGACGGTGGCGGTGCCGAAGGTCTCGACGAACAGGCCCACCGGCTCGGCCTTGCCGATGGCGTAGGCGACCTGGACCTCGCAGCGGGCGGCCAGCCCGGCCGCTACGACGTTCTTGGCGACCCAGCGCATGGCGTAGGCGGCCGAGCGGTCGACCTTGGACGGGTCCTTGCCGGAGAAGGCACCGCCGCCGTGGCGGGACATGCCGCCGTACGTGTCGATGATGATCTTGCGGCCGGTGAGGCCGGCGTCGCCCATCGGGCCGCCGATCTCGAAGCGGCCGGTGGGGTTGACCAGCAGGCGGTAGCCGTCGGTGTCCAGCTTGATGCCGTCCTCGACGAGCTGGTTGAGGACGTGCTCGACGACGAACTCGCGGATGTCGGGTGCGAGCAGGGAGTCGAGGTCGATGTCCGACGCGTGCTGCGAGGAGACGACGACGGTGTCGAGGCGGACGGCCTTGTGGCCGTCATACTCGATGGTGACCTGGGTCTTGCCGTCGGGGCGCAGGTAGGGGATGGTCCCGTTCTTGCGGACCTCGGACAGGCGCTTGGAGAGGCGGTGCGCGAGGTTGATCGGGAGCGGCATCAGCTCCGGGGTCTCGTCGCAGGCGTAGCCGAACATCAGGCCCTGGTCGCCCGCGCCCTGCTTGTCCAGCTCGTCACCCTCCTCACCTGCGGCGGCACCCTCGACGCGCTTCTCGTAAGCGGTGTCGACACCCTGGGCGATGTCCGGGGACTGCGCGCCGATGGAGACGGAGACGCCGCAGGAGGCGCCGTCGAAGCCCTTCTTGGACGAGTCGTAGCCGATCTCCAGGACCTTGTTGCGCACGAGGTTGGGGATGTCGGCGTACGCCTTCGTCGTCACCTCGCCGGCCACGTGGACCAGGCCGGTGGTGATCAACGTCTCGACGGCGACCCGGGAGGCCGGGTCCTCCTTCAGGAGGGCGTCGAGAATGGTGTCGCTGATCTGGTCAGCGATCTTGTCGGGGTGACCCTCGGTGACGGATTCCGAGGTGAACAGGCGGCGGGACACATCGCTCCCTGGGGTTGCAGCGGCTGCTGGCTGATCATTGGCGGAAAGGCCGAGAGCTGCGCTCGGCGCGATCCGGGGCCAGTTTATCGGTCATGAGCGGCGTTCGGGCACGCAGTCTCGATTTATGGACCCGCCGTGACCTGGGACACCTTGCCGGAGAGAGGAAGATCTCGTTCCGGCAACGGCCCCGAGAGGGGTTTCCGATCATGGGGTGGGCGGGGTGGAAGGGGCCCGGGAGGCGGTCAGGCGGGGGGCCACGAGGTCCCAGATCCGGTCCGAGAGGGCTTCCTTCGGGCCGTACGGTACGGGGGTCTCGGCGCCGTCGGCGGCCAGGATCACCGCCTCGTTCTCCGCCGACCCGAACGCCTTGTGGTCGCCGACCTCGTTGACGACCAACAGGTCGCACCCCTTCCGGGTGAGTTTGGCGCGACCGTTGGCGAGGACATCGTCGGTCTCGGCGGCGAAGCCGACGATCACCTGGCCGGGGCGGGGGCGGTCCGCTGAGATCTCGGCGAGGATGTCCGGGTTGCGGACCAGGGCCACCGGCTCGGGCTCCTGGCCGTCCTTCTTCTTGATCTTGCCGGTGGCGTACGCGGCGGGGCGGAAATCGGCCACGGCGGCCGCCATGACCACCGCGTCGGCGTCCGCGGCGGCCTTCAGCACGGCCTCGCGCAGTTGGACGGCCGTACCGATGTGGACCACGTCCACACCGGCCGGGTCGGGCAGCTCGCTGTTGCCGGCGACGAGAGTGACGCGGGCGCCGCGGGCCACGGCCGTACGGGCGAGCGCGTACCCCTGCTTGCCGGAGGAACGGTTGCCCAGGAAGCGGACCGGGTCGAGGGGCTCACGGGTGCCGCCCGCGCTGATGACGACGTGCCGGCCGGCGAGGTCCCGGGTGAGGCCGAGCGGGCCGCGGGCCAGCACGCGGCGGCAGGTCTCGAAGATCTCGGACGGATCGGGGAAGCGGCCCTTGCCGGTGTCCACGCCGGTCAGCCGGCCGACGGCGGGCTCGATGACGACGGCGCCGCGGCGGCGCAGCGTGGCGACGTTCTCCTGGGTGGCCGGGTGCTCCCACATCTCGGTGTGCATCGCCGGGGCGAAGATCACCGGACATCGTGCGGTGAGGAGGGTGTTGGTCAGCAGGTCGTCCGCCAGGCCGTGGGCGGCCTTGGCCAGCAGGTCGGCGGTGGCGGGGGCCACCACGACCAGGTCGGCGGACTGGCCGATGCGGACGTGCGGGACCTCGTGGACCGTCTCCCAGACCTCGGTGGAGGCCGGGTTCCCGGAGAGCGCGGCCCAGGTGGCCTCGCCGACGAAGTGCAGGGACGCCGCGGTCGGCACGACCCGGACGTCGTGCCCGGACTCGGTGAGCCGGCGCAGCAACTCGCACGCCTTGTACGCGGCGATGCCGCCGCTGACTCCGAGGACGACCCTGGGACGACGCGCCGGGCCACTCCCCTGGGCCACGTCGGCCCCACCAGCCGGGCCACCCGCCTGCGCCATCTCGGCACCGTCCGCCAAGCCGCCGCCCCGCGCCGCCTCGGCCCCGCCGGCCGGACCGCTCCCCCGCGCCACGTCCGCTCCACCCGCCGGACCGGCGGCCCGCCGCGACTCTGTCGGCTGCTCCATCGCGTTCTCTCCCCACGCCGTGGGTTCCGTCCCCTGCGGGGTGCGGACCCGGTTGGTTACCTGTCCCATGACACACCAAGGGCCCGGCAGCGGCGCTGCCGGGCCCTTGGTGAAGGCATCGGGACGGAATCCTCAGGACGCCGTACCGCTCGACGCCGCACTGCTCACTGAGCCGGGCCCTCGACGGCCTCGGAGGTCAGCAGGCCCGCGTTGATCTCACGGAGCGCGATGGACAGGGGCTTCTCGTGGACGTGGGTGTCGACCAGCGGGCCGACGTACTCCAGCAGGCCCTCGCCGAGCTGCGAGTAGTACGCGTTGATCTGACGGGCGCGCTTGGCGGCGTAGATCACGAGGCTGTACTTCGAGTCGGTGGCCTCAAGAAGCTCATCAATCGGCGGGTTGATGATGCCCTCGGGCGCGGTGATGGAAGAGGACACTCTCTGCCTTCCGAAGGGGGGGTAAACCGGTGTAAAGATCAAAGAACCTTCATCAAGGCTAGCAGCTCACGGCTGACGTCCTCGACGGAGGTGTTGACCAGGGTCTCGTCGAACTCGGTCTCGGCGGCCAGCTCGACCTTGGCGGCCGCCAGGCGGCGCTCGATGACCTCGGGTGCCTCCGTGCCCCGGCCGGTGAGCCGGCGGACCAGCTCGTCCCAGCTCGGCGGGGCCAGGAAGACCAGCTGGGCCTCCTTCATGGACTCGCGGACCTGCCGCGCGCCCTGGAGGTCGATCTCCAGCAGGACCGGCTCGCCGGCCTCCAGGCGGTCCTGGACGGCCTTGCGCGGTGTGCCGTAGCGGTTGCCCGCGAATTCGGCCCACTCCAGCAGTTCCCCGTTGGCGACGAGCTTGTCGAATTCCTCGTCGTCCACGAAGAAGTACTGGACGCCGTGCCGCTCCCCGGGGCGCGGCTTGCGCGTGGTGGCCGACACCGAGAGCCAGACCTCGGGGTGGACCTTGCGCAGATGGGCGACGACCGTGCTCTTGCCGACCCCGGAGGGGCCGGAGAGCACGGTCAGCCGCGGACGGGCGTCCGGGGATACGGGGGACGTCCCCCGAGGTGTTGCAGCCATACGGCGATTATTCCAGTTCCCCGGCAGTGCCAGAGAACTCAGCCGGCTTTCTCGCCGAACTCTCGCTCAAGTGCGGCGATCTGGTTGGTGCCCAGGCCGCGCACCCGGCGGCTCTCGGAGATACCCAGCCGCTCCATGATCTGCTTGGCGCGGACCTTGCCCACGCCGGGCAGGGACTCCAGGAGAGCGGAGACCTTCATCTTGCCGATGACGTCGTTCTCCTGGCCCTGCTTGATGACGTCATGAAGGGAGGCGCCGGAGTTTTTGAGCCGATTCTTGACCTCGGCGCGCTCCCGGCGAGCCGCGGCGGCCTTCTCGAGCGCGGCTGCGCGCTGTTCAGGGGTAAGGGGCGGAAGAGCCACGCCTACGTCACCTCGGATGTCGAACTGTCGGATAAGGACCGGTGTGGAACCTAGTCGCCCCGCATCTGCGGAGCAACGAGCAACGCGCTTACGTGCACTGCTCTCGTCGGAGACTAGCGGCATGGGCGCTCCGAGTCAGCGAGAACAGACGAAAAGTCCTGGTCAGACTCTGCTGACCAGGACATAACGGGACTAAAGTCCCTGCCGTTCGACCGCTGTGCGCACCTCGTCGGCACATCCGAAGGCGGCCTCGCGAAGTGCGGCGACCTCAGGACCGTGCCGCAGCACCCCCCGGCTGACGCTCGGCACGACGTTGCGGACCGCGTCCCCGAAGACCCGCGGGAGGTCCGCCGGGGTCGCGCCCTGCGCGCCGATACCGGGCGCGAGCAGCGGACCACCGGTCGCCAGGTCGTACGCGGACAGGTCGCCGAGCGTGGCGCCGACGACGGCCCCGTACGAGCCCAGCTCCCCCCGGGAGGCGGCGTCGGCGTTCTCCGCCTTCAGGTGCCCCAGGACGGTCGCGGCGACGGTACAGCCGTCGGCCCGTACCGCGTGCTGGACCTCCTGCCCCTCGGGATTCGAGGTCAGCGCGAGGGCGAACAGGCCGCAGCCGTTCTCCCGGGCCAGCTCGACGGCCGGGCGCAGCGACCCGAAGCCCAGGTACGGGCTGACCGTGACCGCGTCGGAGAACAGCGGGGAGGCCGGGTCCAGGTAGGTGGCGGCGTACGCGGCCATGGTGGAACCGATGTCGCCGCGCTTGGCGTCCATCAGCACGAGGGCACCGGCCTCGCGGGCCGCCGCGACAGTCTCCTCCAGGACGGCGATGCCGCGCGAGCCGAAGCGCTCGAAGAAGGCGGACTGCGGCTTGAGGACGGCGACGCGGTCGGCCAGCGCCTCGACGACGGTGCGCGAGAAGGCCGCCAGGCCCGCCACGTCGTCGCTCAGGCCCCAGTCGGCCAGCAGCGCGGCGTGCGGGTCGATGCCGACGCAGAGCGGGCCGCGCTCGTCCATGGCGCGGCGCAGGCGCACGCCGAAGGGGAGACACGCACGCTCCGGCCCGGAGGGCCTCGTCGAGGGGCGGTGACCGGGCGAGGGGCTGGCCGTCATGCGGAGACCTTCCTGTGCTCGGCGCCCACGGCGTCGGCGAGGGTGGCGTACGGGCTGTTGCGCAGGCGGGCGGCGAGGCCCTTGTGGATGGCGCGGGCGTAGAACGGGCCCTCGTAGATGAAGGCGCTGTAGCCCTGTACGAGCGTGGCACCGGCGAGGATGCGCTGCCAAGCGTCCTCGGCGTTCTCGATGCCGCCGACACCGACCAGGGTGACGCGGTCGCCGACACGAGCGTACAGGCGGCGCAGCACCTCCAGGGAGCGCGCCTTGACCGGGGCGCCCGACAGTCCGCCGGTCTCCTGGACCAGGGCCGGGTCGGAGGCCAGGCCGAGGCTCTCGCGGGCGATGGTGGTGTTGGTGGCGATGATGCCGTCCAGGCCCAGCTCCACGGCGAGGTCGGCGACCGCGTCCACGTCCTCGTCGGCGAGGTCCGGGGCGATCTTGACCAGCAGCGGGACGCGCCGCCCGGTGACGGTGCGGTCGGCCGCCTCGCGGACCGCGGCGAGCAGCGGGCGCAGGTGGTCGACGGCCTGGAGGTTGCGCAGGCCGGGGGTGTTCGGCGAGGAGACGTTGACGACCAGGTAGTCGGCGTGGGCGGCGAGGCGCTCCGTGGAGGTCACGTAGTCGGCGATCGCCTGGTCCTCGGGGACGACCTTGGTCTTGCCGATGTTGACGCCCAGCGTCGTGCGGAAGACCGGGCTGCGGGCCGCCAGACGGGCCGCCACGGCCGCCGAACCGTCGTTGTTGAAGCCCATCCGGTTGATGAGCGCGCGGTCCGGTACGAGGCGGAACAGACGCTTCCTGGGGTTGCCGGGCTGCGGCTCGGCGGTGACCGTGCCGATCTCGACGTGGTCGAAGCCGAGCATGGCCATGCCGTCGATCGCGACGGCGTTCTTGTCGAAGCCGGCGGCCAGCCCGAAGGGTCCGTGCATCCGGCGGCCCAGGGCCTCGACGCGCAGCTCCTTGTAGCGGGGGGCCAGGACGGCCGCGGCGAAGGTGCGCAGCACCGGCACGCGCGCGGCCAGCCGGATCCAGCGGAAGGCCAGGTGGTGGGCCTTCTCCGGGTCCATGCGGCGGAAGATCAGGTTGAAGAAGAGGGAGTACACGAGCGGGCGGGCCTTCCGCGGGTCGAAAGAGGCGGGATGGAGAGGTGGGGCGCATGAGGAGGGGGACACCGCGGCGGTGTCCCCCTCCGGGTGGCCCTACTCCTCGCGGGCCGCGGTCAGCTGCCGCGCGTGTTCCTGCAGGGAGCGCACGCCCACGTCGCCGCGGGACATCGCCTCGATGCCCTGGACGGCGGCGGCCAGCGCCTGGACCGTGGTCAGGCACGGGACGGCGCGGGCGACGGCCGCGGTACGGATGTCGTAGCCGTCCAGGCGGCCGCCGGTGCCGTACGGCGTGTTGACGATGAGGTCGACCTCGCCGTCGTGGATGAGCTGGACGATGGTCTTCTCGCCGTTCGGGCCCTCGCCCTCGCTCTTCTTGCGCACCACGGTGGCGTTGATGCCGTTGCGGCGCAGCACCTCGGCGGTGCCGGAGGTGGCGAGCAGCTCGAAGCCGTGGGCGACCAGTTCGCGCGCCGGGAAGATCATCGAGCGCTTGTCGCGGTTGGCGACGGAGACGAACGCGCGGCCCTTGGTGGGCAGCGCGCCGTACGCGCCGGCCTGCGACTTGGCGTACGCCGTGCCGAAGACCGAGTCGATGCCCATGACCTCGCCGGTGGAGCGCATCTCCGGGCCCAGCACGGTGTCCACGCCGTGCCCCGCGGCGTCGCGGAAGCGCGACCAGGGCATGACGGCCTCCTTGACGGAGATCGGCGAGTCCAGCGGCAGCGTGCCGCCGTCACCGCTCTTCGGCAGCATGCCCTCGGCGCGCAGCTCGGCGACGGTGGCGCCCAGCGAGATCCGGGCGGCGGCCTTGGCCAGCGGTACCGCGGTGGCCTTCGAGGTGAAGGGCACGGTGCGCGAGGCGCGCGGGTTGGCCTCCAGCACGTACAGGATGTCGCCGGCCATCGCGAACTGGATGTTGATCAGTCCGCGCACGCCGACGCCCTTGGCGATGGCCTCGGTGGAGGCGCGCAGCCGCTTGATGTCGTAACCGCCGAGCGTGATGGGCGGCAGCGCGCACGCGGAGTCGCCGGAGTGGATGCCGGCTTCCTCGATGTGCTCCATGACGCCGCCGAGGTAGAGCTCGTGGCCGTCGTAGAGGGCGTCCACGTCGATCTCGATGGCGTCGTCCAGGAAGCGGTCGATGAGGACCGGGTGCCGGTCGATGAGGCCGGCGTGCCGCTCCAGGTACTCCCCCAGCGACGGCTCGTCGTAGACGATCTCCATGCCGCGGCCGCCCAGGACGTAGGACGGCCGGACCATGACCGGGTAGCCGATCTCGGCGGCGATGCCCTTGGCCTCCGCGAAGGAGTAGGCGGTGCCGTACTTGGGGGCGGGCAGGCCCGCGTCGGTCAGCACCTGGCCGAACGCGCCGCGCTCCTCGGCCAGGTCGATGGCCTCCGGCGAGGTGCCGACGATCGGTACGCCGTTGTCCTTGAGCGCCTGGGCCAGGCCCAGCGGGGTCTGGCCGCCGAGCTGGACGACGACGCCGGCGACCGGGCCCGCCTGCTGCTCGGCGTGCACGATCTCCAGGACGTCCTCCAGGGTGAGCGGCTCGAAGTAGAGCCGGTCGGAGGTGTCGTAGTCGGTGGAGACGGTCTCCGGGTTGCAGTTGACCATGACGGTCTCGTAGCCCGCCTCGGACAGCGCGAAGGAGGCGTGCACGCAGGAGTAGTCGAACTCGATGCCCTGGCCGATGCGGTTCGGGCCGGAGCCCAGGATGATCACGGCGGGCTTCTCGCGCGGCGCGACCTCGCTCTCCTCGTCGTAGGACGAGTAGAAGTACGGGGTCTTCGCGGCGAACTCGGCGGCGCAGGTGTCCACCGTCTTGTAGACGGGGCGGACGCCGAGCGCGTGCCGGACCTCGCGGACGACGTCCTCGGTCAGGCCGCGGATCGCGGCGATCTGGGCGTCGGAGAAGCCGTGCCGCTTGGCGTACGCCAGGACCTCGGGGCCGAGCTGGTCGGCGGCCGCGATCTCGTCGGCGGTCTCCTTGACCAGGAAGAGCTGGTCGACGAACCACGGGTCGATCTTCGTGGCGTCGAAGACCTCCTCGGGGGTGGCGCCGGCCTGGATGGCCTGCATGACGGTGTTGATCCGGCCGTCGGTGGGGATCTCGGCCTTCACCAGCAGCTCGGCCTTGTCGCCCGGGTCGCCGGTGAAGTCGAACTGGCTGCCCTTCTTCTCCAGCGAGCGCAGCGCCTTGTTCAGCGCCTCGGTGAAGTTACGGCCGATGGCCATGGCCTCGCCGACCGACTTCATGGTGGTGGTCAGCCGGGCGTCCGCCGCCGGGAACTTCTCGAAGGCGAAGCGCGGGACCTTGACGACGACGTAGTCGAGGGTGGGCTCGAAGGACGCCGGGGTCTGCTCGGTGATGTCGTTGGGGATCTCGTCGAGGGTGTAGCCCACCGCGAGCCGGGCGGCGATCTTCGCGATCGGGAAGCCGGTGGCCTTGGAGGCGAGCGCCGAGGAGCGCGAGACGCGCGGGTTCATCTCGATGACGATGACCCGGCCGTCGACGGGGTTGACGGCGAACTGGATGTTGCAGCCGCCGGTGTCCACGCCGACCTCGCGGATCACGGCGATGCCGATGTCGCGCAGGGTCTGGTACTCGCGGTCGGTGAGCGTCATCGCCGGGGCGACGGTGATGGAGTCGCCGGTGTGCACGCCCATCGGGTCGAAGTTCTCGATGGAGCAGACGACCACGACGTTGTCGTTCTTGTCGCGCATCAGCTCCAGCTCGTACTCCTTCCAGCCGAGGATGGACTCCTCCAGGAGCACCTCGGTGGTCGGCGACAGGGCCAGGCCCTGGCCGGCGATGCGGCGCAGCTCCTCCTCGTCGTGGGCGAAGCCGGAGCCGGCGCCGCCCATGGTGAAGGAGGGGCGGACGACGACCGGGTAGCCGCCCAGCTCCTCGACGCCCTTCAGGACGTCGTCCATGGTGTGGCAGATGTAGGAGCGCGCGGACTCGCCGTGGCCGATCTTGCGGCGGACGGCCTCCACGACCTCCTTGAACAGGTCGCGGTCCTCACCCTTGTTGATCGCCTCGACGTTGGCGCCGATCAGCTCGACGCCGTACTGCTCCAGGGTGCCGGACTCGTGCAGCGAGATCGCGGTGTTCAGCGCGGTCTGGCCGCCCAGGGTGGGCAGCAGGGCGTCCGGCCGCTCCTTGGCGATGATCTTCTCGACGAACTCCGGGGTGATCGGCTCGACGTACGTGGCGTCGGCGATCTCCGGGTCGGTCATGATCGTGGCCGGGTTGGAGTTGACCAGGATGACCCGCAGGCCCTCGGCCTTCAGGACCCGGCACGCCTGGGTGCCGGAGTAGTCGAACTCGGCTGCCTGGCCGATGACGATCGGGCCGGAGCCGATGACCAGGACGGACTGGATATCGGTGCGCTTAGGCACGCTGGCCCTCCATGAGCTGGACGAAGCGGTCGAACAGGTAGGCCGCGTCGTGCGGACCCGCGGCGGCCTCGGGGTGGTACTGGACGCTGAAGGCCGGCCGGTCGAGGAGCTGGAGCCCCTCCACCACGTTGTCGTTGAGGCACACGTGGGAGACCTCGGCGCGGCCGTAGGGGGTCTCGGAGACCTGGTCGAGCGGCGCGTCCACGGCGAAGCCGTGGTTGTGCGCGGTGACCTCGACCTTGCCGGTCGTACGGTCCTGCACCGGCTGGTTGATGCCGCGGTGCCCGTACTTCAGCTTGTACGTGCCGAAGCCCAGCGCGCGGCCGAGGATCTGGTTGCCGAAGCAGATGCCGAACAGCGGCGTGCCGCGCTCCAGCACGCCCCGCATGACGGAGACGGGGTGGTCGGCGGTGGCCGGGTCGCCCGGGCCGTTGGAGAAGAACACGCCGTCCGGCTGGACCGCGTACACGTCCTCGACGGTGGCGGTGGCGGGCAGCACGTGCACCTCGATGCCGCGCTCGGCCATGCGGTACGGGGTCATGCCCTTGATACCCAGGTCGACCGCGGCGACGGTGAAGCGCTTGGTGCCCTGCGCGGGCACGACGTACGTCTCCTTGGTGGCCACCTCGACGGACAGGTCGGCGCCCTTCATCTGCGGGGCCGACTGCACCTTGGCCAGCAGCGCCGCCTCGTCGGCGAGGCCGGTGCCGGCCGGGCCGTCGAGCGCCGGGCCGGAGAAGATGCCGACCCGCATCGCGCCGCGTTCGCGCAGGTGGCGGGTGAGCGCGCGGGTGTCGATGCCGCTGATGCCGACGACGCCCTGGGCGGCCAGTTCGTCGTCGAGGGTGCGGGCGGAGCGCCAGTTGGACGGGGTGCGGGCGGGGTCGCGTACGACGAAGCCGGACACCCAGATGCGGGCGGACTCCGGGTCCTCGTCGTTGACGCCCGTGTTGCCGATGTGCGGGGCGGTCATGACGACGACCTGGCGGTGGTACGAGGGGTCGGTCAGGGTCTCCTGGTAGCCGGTCATGCCGGTGGAGAACACCGCCTCGCCGAAGGTCTCCCCCACGGCCCCGTAGGCGCGGCCGCGGAAGCTGCGGCCGTCCTCCAGGACGAGTATGGCGACAGGCGCCGCCCTCCTCTGCGAGGCGTTCCCCTGGTTGGAGGTCGTCATCGTGCGCCTTCCGTTGCAGTGGTCTTGCTGATCTTGTTGTTCTTGCTGGCCAGGTCGGTCAGAGCGGCGACCCATGTGGTGTGTTCGGCGGCCCGGTCGGACCGGAATCCGGAGTCGATCTCCTTCTCACCGTGCGCCCAGGTGATCACCAGCAGGCCGCCCTCGGGCAGGACCTTGCCGGCGATGCCCTTGTCCAGGCGGCCTCCGCGCAGCGCCGCCGCCGGGACGAAGAAGTCCTGCGCGCCGGGCCGTACGACCTCGACGCCGGCGTCCGTCAGGGTCAGCTCGGCGCGGCTGCGGGTGCCCAGGCCACGCGCGACGATGCGGTCCAGCCACTGCCCGGCGGTGGTCGAGCCGTGATAGCGGCCGGTCATCGTCAGCAGCGGCTCCCCGGCGTCCTCGGGGGCCGAGGGCAGCTCGGGCAGGTCGCCCTGGAGGGTGCCGCGCCACTTCCAGCCCTCGCGCATCAGCCAGTACAGGAGCGCGACGAACAGGAGCAGTCCGACGACCCAGCCGATCCGGGCCGCCCAGTCGGTGACCTCGGCGGACTTCTGCTCGGCTGCCAGTTGGATGATTGAAGATGTCACGCCAGTTTCCCGTCCACGACCGTTGCCCGGCCCCGCAGGAAGGTGTGGGTCACGCGACCCGGCAGCTCACGGCCCTCGTAGGGCGTGTTGCGGCTGCGGGAGGCGAAGCCCGCGGGGTCCACGGGTCCACGGTATGCCGGATCGAGCAGCGTGAGGTTGGCGGGCTCGCCAGGCGAGACGGGGCGGCCGTGGCCCCGGAGACGGCCGATCCCGGCGGGCCGGAAGGACATCCGGTCGGCGACGCCGGCCCAGTCGAGCAGGCCGGTGTCGACCATCGTGTGCTGGACGACGGACAGCGCCGTCTCCAGGCCGACCATGCCCATGGCGGCCGCGCCCCACTCGCAGTCCTTGTCCTCGTGCGGGTGCGGGGCGTGGTCGGTGGCGACGCAGTCGATGGTGCCGTCGGCCAGCGCCTCGCGCAGCGCGAGCACGTCGGCCTCGGTACGCAGCGGCGGGTTCACCTTGTAGACGGGGTTGTAGGACCGTACGAGCTCGTCGGTCAGCAGCAGGTGGTGCGGGGTGACCTCGGCAGTGACGTTCCAGCCCTTGGACTTGGCCCAGCGGACGATCTCGACGGACCCGGCGGTGGACAGGTGGCAGATGTGCACCCGCGAATCGACGTGCGCGGCGAGCAGCACGTCCCGCGCGATGATCGACTCCTCGGCCACCGCCGGCCAGCCGGCCAGGCCCAGCTCGGCGGAGACGATGCCCTCGTTCATCTGGGCGCCCTCGGTCAGCCGGGGCTCCTGGGCGTGCTGGGCGATCACGCCGTCGAAGGCCTTCACGTACTCCAGCGCGCGGCGCATGATCACCGCGTCGTCCACGCACTTGCCGTCGTCGGAGAAGACCCGCACGCCCGCGGCGGAGTCGTGCATGGCGCCCAGCTCGGCGAGCTTCTTGCCCTCCAGGCCGACGGTGACCGCGCCGACCGGCTGCACGTCGCAGTAACCGGACTCCTTGCCCAGGCGCCAGACCTGTTCCACGACACCGGCGGTGTCCGCGACAGGGAAGGTGTTGGCCATCGCGTGTACGGCGGTGAAGCCACCGACGGCGGCGGCCTTGGTGCCGGTCAGGACGGTCTCGGAGTCCTCGCGGCCCGGCTCGCGCAGGTGGGTGTGGAGGTCGACCAGGCCGGGCAGCAGGATCTGGCCCGCGGCCTCGACGACGGTGGCGCCCTCGGCGCTGGAGACGGTCGGACCGGTGCCGACGGCGGTGATCACACCGTCGGTGATCAGGACGTCCTGCGCCTCGCCACCCAGGACCTTCGCCCCGCGAATCAGCGTCTTGCTCATGATTACTTGCTCTCCTCGGTACGCGCGGCGGCGGTGGGGGCGGTGGTGGTGACGGCGGGTTCGTTCCCGCCCAGCAGCAGGTACAGGACGGCCATCCGGATGCTGACGCCGTTGGCCACCTGCTCGACGGCGGTGCAGCGCGGCGAGTCGGCGACCTCGGCGGTGATCTCCATGCCACGGTTCATCGGGCCGGGGTGCATCACGATCGCGTGGTCGGGCATCCGGCCCATGCGGTCGCCGTCGAGGCCGTAGCGCCGGGCGTACTCCCGCTCGGTGGGGAAGAAGGCGGCGTTCATCCGCTCGCGCTGGACGCGCAGCATCATCACCGCGTCCGACTTGGTCAGCACCGCGTCGAGGTCGTAACTGACCTCACAGGGCCACCGCTCGACACCGACCGGCACCAGCGTGGGCGGCGCGACCAGCGTCACCTCGGCGCCCAGCGTGGTCAGCAGGTGGACGTTGGAGCGGGCGACGCGGCTGTGCAGGATGTCGCCGACGATGGTGATGTGGCGGCCGGAGAGGTCCTGGCCCGCGCCGTCGGTCAGGTGCCGGCGCATGGTGAAGGCGTCCAGCAGCGCCTGGGTGGGGTGCTCGTGCGTACCGTCGCCGGCGTTGACGACCGAGCCGCCGATCCAGCCGGAGGTGGCCAGGCGGTGCGGGGCGCCGGAGTCGCCGTGCCGGATGACGACGGCGTCCGCGCCCATCGCCTCCAGGGTCAGCGCGGTGTCCTTCAGCGACTCGCCCTTGGAGACGGACGAGCCCTTCGCGGAGAAGTTGATGACGTCCGCCGACAGCCGCTTGGCGGCGGCCTCGAAGGAGATGCGGGTGCGCGTGGAGTCCTCGAAGAAGAGGTTGACGACGGTGCGTCCGCGCAGGGTGGGGAGCTTCTTGATCGGCCGGTCCGCCACCCGGGCCATCTCCTCGGCGGTGTCGAGGATCAGGACGGCGTCGTCGCGGGTGAGGTCGGCGGCCGAGATGAGGTGACGCTTCATCCGGTTATCTCCGTGAGTGATGGAGGTGTACGGGTATGTCCGTCGAGCAGGCATGACGGGCGGCCCGGTCGCACCGGGTCCGTCCAGGGGTGTGCTACTGCTCGCCGGCCGGGGCGGTCTGCTTGACACCGAGCAGCACGGCGTCGCGGCCGTCCTCCTCGGTGAGCAGGACCTTGACCGTCTCCCGCAGCGACGTGGGGAGGTTCTTGCCCACATAGTCGGCGCGGATCGGCAGCTCGCGGTGGCCGCGGTCGACGAGGACCGCCAGCTGCACGGCGCGCGGCCGGCCGATGTCGTTCAGGGCGTCGAGGGCGGCGCGGATCGTCCGCCCGGAGAAGAGCACGTCGTCGACGAGGAGGACCACGCGGTTCTCGATGCCGTCACCGGGGATGTCGGTACGCGCGAGGGCGCGGGCCGGGCCCAGGCGGAGGTCGTCGCGGTACATGGTGATGTCGAGCGAGCCGACCGGGATCGTGCGGCCGGTGATCTCTTCGAGTTTGGCGGCCAGCCGACGGGCGAGGAAGACGCCGCGGGTGGGGATGCCGAGGAGCACCACGTCGTCGGCGCCCTTGGCGCGTTCGACGATCTCGTGGGCGATGCGGGTGAGCATGCGCGTGATGTCCGGCCCTTCGAGGACCGGACGCGCAGCGTTGGAGCTGGGGGCGTCCATGACGAACGGACCTCCTTCTCCGCCTCACAGGACGGACTTTAAAGGACGTCGGGGTTACGCCGTTCACGGTACCAGGAGCTGCGGCGGAGTCCGAGCGCACCCCTTCGGGGCCACCGTGTGACTCATTCGGCTTGACGATGCCGAATTACGCTGCGTAACCTCACAGTGAGTTACCAGCCGCGCGGCCCGCGCCGCACGTCTACACAGCGTCCGGGGAGCTTTATGTCCAGCGAATACGCCAAACAGCTCGGGGCCAAGCTCCGCGCCATCCGCACCCAGCAGGGCCTCTCTCTCCACGGTGTCGAGGAGAAGTCCCAGGGCCGCTGGAAGGCCGTCGTGGTGGGCTCGTACGAGCGCGGCGACCGTGCCGTGACCGTGCAGCGCCTGGCCGAGCTGGCCGACTTCTACGGGGTTCCGGTGCAGGAACTGCTGCCGGGTACGACCCCGGGCGGCGCGGCCGAGCCGCCGCCGAAGCTGGTCCTGGACCTGGAGCGGCTGGCCCACGTCCCCGCCGAGAAGGCCGGCCCGCTACAGCGCTACGCCGCCACGATCCAGAGCCAGCGCGGTGACTACAACGGCAAGGTGCTCTCGATCCGCCAGGACGACCTGCGCACCCTCGCGGTGATCTACGACCAGTCGCCCTCCGTGCTGACCGAGCAGCTGATCAGCTGGGGCGTGCTGGACGCCGACGCGCGCCGCGCGGTGCAGCACGAGGACATCTGACCGTACGGGCGTCACCTGCAGAAACGTACCGCCGCTTCCGATCGCATCGGGAGCGGCGGTTTTCTATGTCCGCACCGGTGTCCGTGCCCGCACTGCCGGACGCGGCTGGTGCGCGCCCCGGCACAGGCTCCGGCCCGGCCCCGGCCCCGGTGAGCATCCCGGCATGCGGAAAGGCCCGGAGCATCGTGCGCTCCGGGCCCTTTCACGATCCACCGCCGCCTTACCGCGCTTCGTCGCGCCGCAGGCTGGGCTTCAGTTCCTTCAGGCGGGCCAGCAGGCCGTTGACGAAGGCCGGGGATTCGTCCGTGGAGAACTCCTTGGCCAGCTGTACCGCTTCGTCGATCGCCACGGCGTCCGGCGTCTCGTCCACCCAGATCAGCTCGTACGCGCCGAGCCGCAGGACGTTGCGGTCGACCGTCGGCATCCGGTCCAGCGTCCAGCCGACGGAATAGGAGGAGAGCAGCTCGTCGATGCGCTCGACGTACTCCGCGTACCCCTCGACCAGTTGCAGGGTGTACTCGTTGACCGGCGGCTGCCGCGGGTCGGTCCGGGCGTGCCGCATCCAGTCCGCCAGCACGGACTGCACGTCGGCACCGCGCTGATCGGCCTCGAAGAGGATCTGGAAGGCGCGCTTACGGGCCTTGTTGCGGGCGGCCACGGTTAGCTGTTCACCCGGCCGAGGTACTCGCCGGAGCGGGTGTCGACCTTGATCTTCTCACCGGTCGTGATGAAGAGCGGCACCTGGATCTGGTGGTCGGTCTCCAGCGTGGCGGGCTTGGTGCCACCGGTGGAGCGGTCGCCCTGGACGCCCGGCTCGGTCTCCTTGATGACCAGCTCGACGGCGGCCGGCAGCTCGACGTAGAGCACCTCGCCCTCGTGCTGCGCCACGACGGCCTCGAAGCCTTCGAGCAGGTAGTTGGCGGCGTCGCCGACGGTCTTGCGGTCGACGTGCAGCTGGTCGTAGGTGTCCATGTCCATGAAGACGAAGTACTCGCCGTCCATGTACGAGAACTGCATCCCGCGCTTGTCGACGTTGGCCGTCTCGACCTTCACGCCGGCGTTGAAGGTCTTGTCCACCACCTTGCCGGACAGCACGTTCTTGAGCTTGGTACGGACAAAGGCGGGGCCCTTGCCGGGCTTGACGTGCTGGAACTCGACGACGGACCAGAGCTGGCCGCCTTCGAGCTTGAGCACCATGCCGTTCTTGAGGTCGTTCGTGGAAGCCACGGTTGCGGAATCTCCTGGACTGCGGGTGGTGGGACCCCGGGCGCACACGCCGAACCGCATACGGTTCAGAGCGCGAGCAGCTCCTTGGTCGTGATCGTGAGTAGCTCGGGTCCGCCGTCCGCCTCGGGGCGGACGACGAGTGTGTCGTCGATCCGGACACCGCCACGGCCCGGGATGTGAACCCCCGGATCGACGGTGACCGGCACGCAAGCGTCCAGTTTACCCATGGCCGCAGGTGACAGCCGAGGGTCCTCGTCGATTTCGAGTCCCACGCCGTGTCCGGTACCCGGCCCCAGGCGCTCGCCGTGGCCCGCGCCGACCAGCACCTGACGCGCCGCCCGGTCCACCTCACGGCACTCCACACCCGGCGCCAGCGTCTCCCGGCCGGCCCGCTGGGCTGCGAAAACGAGATCGTACAGCTCGATCTGCCAGTCCGCGGGCGTGGTGCCGATGACGAACGTACGGCCGATCTCGCAACGGTAACCCCGGTAGTTCGCGCCCAGGTTGACGGACAGGAAGTCGCCTTCCTCGACCCGCCGGTCGGTGGGCAGATGTCCGGGCCGTCCCGAATGGGGACCGGAGGCGACCGAGGTGGCGAAGGCGGGGCCGTCCGCGCCGTGGTCGACCAGGCGGCGCTCCAGCTCCAGGGCGAGGTGCCGCTCCGTACGGCCCACCAGGATCGACTCCAGCAGCTCACCGAGGGCCTGGTCGGTGATCTCGGCGGCGATCCGCAGGCAGGCGATCTCCTCGTCGTCCTTGACGATCCGCTGCGCCTCGACGGCGCGGGCCAGGTCGGCCAGCCGCAGCTGCGGGGCGACCTGGGTCAGCGCCCGGTGCCGGGCGACCGTGAGGTGGTGCTCCTCGACGGCCAGCGAGCCCGCTCCGGCCCGCGCGGCCTGGTCGGCGGCGGCCACGACCGGGTCGCCGTCCCGGGTGGGCAGCTCGGAGACCCGCAGCTCCTCGGCGGGCCGCCCCTCCGAGGGATCACCGCTCAGCGGCCCCCCGGTCAGCAGGAGGTCGTCGGCGGGCCCGAGCAGCAGGGCCGCGCCGGGCGGCGCGCAGCCGGTGAGGTAGCGGACGTTGGCAGGACGCGAGATCAGCGCCGCGGCGCTGCCGGCGGCGACGCAGCGGTCGCGCAGCCGCGTACGCCGGGCCGAGTAGAGCTCGGACATGCACCGAGCGTACGGGCCCCGGCCTGGCCCGGCCGGTCGGGCGGGTCCGGCCGGGGGACCGCCCGACGGGGGCCGCGGGGGAAGACCGCCGGGGGTCGCCGGGAGGACCGCCCGGGGAGGGGAGACCGCCGGAGCTTCCGGGAGGACTGCCGGGGGCGCCGGGAAGACCGTGGAGGAAAACCGCCGGAAGCCGCCGGGAGGACCGCGGAGGGGGAGAAACCGCCGGGGTCGCCGGACGGGTCGGGCCGGACGGGTCGGGCCGAGCGGGTCTGGCCGAGCGGGCGGCTCTACGGGGTAAATCGAACGTGATCGTCCCCCCAATGGGGGAATACCCGGAGGGGGCGGCCGCAACCTCGGGAACTCGGCGCCTCGGCGCCTTTCGTGAGCCCGGGACTTCAGGCGCCCGGAGCCTCAGGCGTCCGGAGCCTCACGTCCCGGGATCGGCGCACCGGTCCCGGCATCGGGCCGGGAACCCTGCATCGGTCCGGGAGAAGCCTGCATCGAACCGGAAGCCCGGCATCCGTCCAGGGCCCGGCATCCGTCCGGAACCCCGGCCTCGGACACTGCACCGGCACGGCCGGACCACGGACCGTCTCCGTCCCCTACCAGCTCGGCGGGCTCGCGATGCTCCGGGCGACCACGTCGTCCAGAAGGCGGGCCGTGGTGGGCACGTCGTGCGCCGAGTTGTCGATGATGGGCAGGCCGGAGCCGTACCAGCCCGCCATCCGGCCGTGGATGCGGGCGACCTCCTCGTCGGAGAGGCGCCGGTTGCCCGTACGGCGGGCGTTGCGCTCCAGGACGATCTCCAGGCCCGGCAGCAGCACGATCGGCAGCAGCCCGGGGCCGACGTGGCGCTTCCAGCCGCCGAGGCCGATGACCGGGCGGTCCGGGAAGACGGCGTCGTCGAGGATGCAGGAGATGCCGTTGGCGAGGAAGTTGCGGGCCGCGAAGCCGCAGGTGCGGCGGGCCAGGCGGTACTGCGCCTCGGAGTGGTCGTTCCAGCCCGACTGCGGGTCGGCGAAGCCGGAGCGTACCCATTCGCGGACGTCGTCCAGGCTGATGTGCGCGGTGGGCACCCGCCGGGTGTCGGCCCAGTGCCGGGCGACGCTGGTCTTGCCGGCGCCGGCCGGGCCGATGAGCAGCACGGCCACGGCGGCGTGCGTCGCGTCCTGCGCCGAGGTGCCGGCGGGCGGGCTGGGCAGTGGGACGGGGGCGCCGGGGGGGAGCTGGATGTGCCCGGTGGCCTCGGCGGGCGGCGGCGCGGTCGGCGCGCCGTGCGGCGGTGCGGTCGGCGGCGGGGGCGCGGGCCAGCCGGGTGCGGGCGGCGCGGCCTGCGGCTGGTGCTGATGCGGCGGTATGGGGTGGCCGGGGCCGGGTGCCGGGCTCATCGCGGCTGTCCGGCCCGGCACCGGTCCGTGAGGCGGTGGCAGCGGAGTCCCCCCTGCGTGCTGCATCCGGTGGCTCTCCGTCTCGTGCGGTCGAATCTCGTGGGCCGCCCGCGACGTGCGGAGTGCTCGCGGTACGGGGTGGGGCTTTCGTCCGTACGGTGCTAGCGCGTCCGGTGCGCCGGGCGTCCGGCCCGGGTGGGCCGAGGTGGTTGTCCGGCGAACGGTACCCAAAGAAGGTGGCCGCAGTCCTCCCCCGGCAGGGGAGGCCGGTGTCCCCCGGCCGTCGGACCGGCGACGGCCGGGGGCGGCGCGGCGTGTGCCGAGGGGCCGCGCTCAGCCGGTGGGTTCGGCGGCCAGTGCGCGCAGCGCGAGTTCGTAGGAGCCGATGCCGAAACCGGCGACGGTGCCGCTGGCCACCGCCGCGATCACGGAGGTGTGGCGGAACTCCTCGCGGGCGTACGGGTTGGAGATGTGCACCTCGATCAGCGGCGCGGTGCGCTGGGCGGCGGCGTCCCGCATGGCGTACGAGTAGTGCGTGAACGCACCGGGGTTGATGACGACCGGAACCGATCCGTCCGCCGCCTCGTGCAGCCAGCGCACCATCTCGCCCTCGTCGTTGGTCTCCCGGACTTCCGCCGCGAAGCCCAGCTCCTTGCCGAGCGCGGTGCACCGTTCCACCAGACCGGCGTAGGAGGTGGCGCCGTACACGTCGGGTTCGCGGGAGCCGAGCCGGCCGAGGTTGGGCCCGTTGAGGACCAGGACGCGCCTCATGCGGCGATCTCCGCGTGGGCGGCGAGCAGCATCGCCGGGTCCGGGCCCTCCAGGACGGTGGGCTTGGCCAGGCCGTCCAGGACGATGAAGCGCAGCCGGTCGCCGCGCGTCTTCTTGTCGACCTTCATCGTCTCCAGCAGCTTGGGCCACTGGTCGCCGCGGTAGGTCAGCGGCAGGCCGACCGAGCCCAGCACGGCGCGGTGCCGGTCGGCGGTGGCGTCGTCCAGCCGGCCGGCGATGCGGCCCAGTTCGGCGGCGAAGACCATGCCGACGGAGACGGCGGCGCCGTGCCGCCAGTTGTAGCGCTCGTTCTTCTCGATGGCGTGCGCCAGGGTGTGCCCGTAGTTGAGGATCTCGCGCAGCCCGGATTCCTTGAGGTCGGCGGAGACGACCTCGGCCTTGACCCGGATGGCGCGCTCGATCAGCTCGGCGGTGTGCGGCCCGTCGGGGCGCTTGGCGGCCTCGGGGTCGGACTCGATCAGGTCCAGGATCGCCGGGTCGGCGATGAAGCCGGCCTTGATGACCTCGGCGAGCCCGGAGACGTAGTCGTGGACCGGCAGGGAGTCCAGCGCGGCCAGGTCGCACAGCACACCGGCCGGCGGGTGGAAGGCGCCGACCAGGTTCTTGCCCTCGGCGGTGTTGATGCCGGTCTTGCCGCCGACCGCGGCGTCCACCATGCCGAGCACGGTGGTCGGTACGGCGATCCAGCGCACCCCGCGCAGCCATGTCGCGGCGACGAAGCCCGCGACGTCGGTGGTGGCGCCGCCGCCGACGCCCACGATCACGTCGGTGCGGGTGAAGCCGGTCTGGCCCAGCGCCTTCCAGCAGTACGCGGCGACCTCGGCGGTCTTGGCCTCCTCGGCGTTGGGCAGCTGGACGGCGACGGCCTCGTAGCCCTGGCCCGCCAGATCCTCGCGCAGCGCCTCGCCGGTGGCGGCCAGCGCCTCCGGGTGCAGCACGGCGACGCGCTTGGCCTTCTTGCCGATCAGGCCCGCCAGCTCGCCCAGCAGCTGCCGGCCGACCAGGACCTCGTACGGGTCGGTGCCCGCGGTACCGCCGACCTGGATGCGGGTGGCCTGCTCCGTCACGGGTGTTCCTCTCTCCCGGGCGTGCCGGGGGCCGCGGCGTCCGCCGCCGGCGCCCCGGCCTCCGATGGTGTGTGTAGCTGCAACGCGTCCAGTACGGCGTCGGCGACCTCTTCGGGCGTCCGGCTGTCCGTGGCGACCACGGCCCGCGCGACCTCCGTGTACAGCGGGCGGCGCGCCTCCATCAGCTCGCGCCACCGCCGGCGCGGGTTGACGGCGAGCAGTGGGCGCGGTGCGTCCAGCCCCACGCGCCGTACGGCGTCGGCCAGTTGGACGTCCAGGAAGACGACCGGCAGGCCGGACAGCAGGGCGCGGGTGCCCTCGTCCATGATCGCGCCGCCGCCCAGCGAGAGCACCCCGGGGTGGCTCTCGACAGCGGCCCGTACGGCGTGGCGCTCCAGCTCACGGAAGTGCGGCTCGCCGTGATCGATGAAGATCTCCGGAATGGGCTTGCCCGCGCCCGCCTCGATGTCCGCGTCGGTGTCGCGGTATCCGGTGCCGAGCCGCTCGGCCAGCAGGGCCCCCACGGTGGACTTCCCCGCGCCCGGGGGACCCACCAGCACCACGAGCGGCGGCGTCACCTGATCGCCAGGCCGTCGAGGAAGGACCGCACGTTGCGGCGGGTCTCCGGCACGCTGTCGCCGCCGAACTTCTCCGCCACCGCGTCCGCCAGCACCAGCGCCACCATCGCCTCCGCGACGATGCCGGCCGCGGGGACCGCGCACACGTCCGAGCGCTGGTGGTGCGCCTGCGTGGCCTCGCCGGTGGCGACGTCGACGGTGGCCAGCGCGCGCGGCACGGTCGCGATGGGCTTCATCGCGGCCCGTACGCGCAGCAGCTCGCCGGTGGTCAGACCGCCCTCGGTGCCGCCGGAGCGGCCGGTGGTGCGCCGGATGCCCTCGTCGGTGGAGACGATCTCGTCGTGCGCCTGGGAGCCGGACACCCGGGCCAGGTCGAAGCCGTCGCCGACCTCGACGCCCTTGATCGCCTGGATGCCCATGAGGGCACCGGCCAGCCGCGCGTCCAGCCGCCGGTCCCAGTGGACGTGCGAGCCGAGGCCCACCGGCACGCCGTACGCCAGCACCTCGACGACGCCGCCGAGGGTGTCACCGTCCTTGTGGGCCTGGTCGATCTCGGCGACCATCGCCGCGCTCGCCTCGGGGTCCAGGCAGCGCACCGGGTCGGCGTCCAGCCGCTCCACGTCGGAGGGCTTGGGCACGATGCCGTACGGGGCCTTGGCCGCGGCCAGCTCGACCACGTGCGAGACGATCTCGATGCCGGCCGTCTCCTTGAGGTAGGAGCGGGCGACCGTGCCGAGCGCGACGCGGGCGGCGGTCTCCCGGGCGGAGGCGCGCTCCAGGATCGGGCGGGCCTCGTCGAAACCGTACTTCTGCATCCCGGCCAGGTCCGCGTGGCCGGGGCGGGGGCGGGTCAGCGGGGCGTTACGGGCCAGTTCGGCCAGCTCCGCCGGATCGACCGGGTCGGCCGCCATGACCTTCTCCCACTTGGGCCACTCGGTGTTGCCCACCATGATCGCGACGGGTGAGCCCAGGGTGAGCCCGTGCCGGACGCCGCCGAGGAAGGTGACCTCGTCGCGCTCGAACTTCATGCGGGCACCGCGGCCATAGCCGAGCCGGCGACGGGCCAGGGCGTCCGCCACCATGTCCGTGGTGATCGGGACGCCGGCCGGAAGGCCCTCCAGCGTCGCCACGAGTGCGGGGCCGTGCGACTCCCCCGCCGTCAGCCAGCGCAACCTGCTCAACGATGCTCCTCATGTCCTGCTACTGCGCGAACAGTCTTCCCCTGATCCTCCCACGTCCGCCCGGGCGGCCCGCTTCCCGTCCGGAAAACGGACCGGTGCCCGGGACAGGCCGGCCGTGCGCAGGAGCCCCGGGGCGCAGCCGCAGGTGCCGGGTCACCGCCCGGCGAGCGCCGCCTCCCCCGCCGCGCGCATCGCCTCCAGAGGCGCGGGGGACAGCCCCGTCATCTGCTCCACCTGCAGTACGGCCTGATGGACGAGGAGGTCCAGACCGCCCACGACCGCTCCGCCGCGGGCGCCCCACGCCGTGGCCAGGGTGGTCGGCCACGGCTCGTACAGCACGTCGAAGAGGGTGCCGGGCTGTTCGGGCACGGCGATGGCCAGCGCGTCGGTGGTCCCGGCCGGGGTGGTGGCGATCACCAGGGGCGCCTCGAAGGCGGCGGCCGCCTTCGACCAGTCGGCCGTACGGACGGCCACGCCGAGCCGCTCGCCCCAGCCGCGCATCTCCGCGGCCCGCGCCTCGCTGCGTACGTAGGCGGTCACCTCGCCCTCGCAGATCCGGGACAGGGCCGCGAGCGCGGAGGAGGCGGTGGCGCCGGCGCCCAGGATCGCGGCGTGTTCGACCTGCCGCACACCGCGTTCACACAGGGCGGCCAGCATGCCGGGGATGTCGGTGTTGTCGCCCATGCACCGGCCGTCATCGGTGAAGACGACGGTGTTGACGGCCTCGACGGAGGCGGCGGTGTCGCTGATCCCGTCCAGCAGCGGAATCACCGCGCGCTTGAGCGGCATGGTCAGGGAGAGCCCGGCCCAGTCGCCGTCCAGCCGCGCCATGAACCCGGGCAGCGCGGCCTCGTCGACCTCGTGCCGGCCGTACTCCCAGCCGGTCAGACCCAGTTCGGCATAGGCGGCCCGGTGCAGGACCGGGGAGAGGGAATGGGCGATGGGCGACCCGAGGACCGCCGCACGGTGTCGGCCCTGGACTTCACTGGACATGCTGCTCCTCAGCTCGGACCCGCGAAACGATAGACGAACCGTCGCGCGGCGGCCGGGGCGCCCCCGGCCCGGGGGGGGGACCCCCCACGCCACCAGCAAGCCCAAGGGGCCCACGACCCATCCGTTGTTCTTTTTTCCCTCTCCCCCCCACCTCCCTTTTCTCCTTGTTGGGT
>NZ_JBVIBD010000001.1:325466-622172 GCF_055573595.1 Streptomyces sp. NPDC030165
CAGTGTTTAGACCTTGGATTCCACGGACCCTTCTTCCCTCCCCCCCGAACCCCCGAACCAACAAACAACCCTCCACCCGGCGCCCGGGCCCCCCCCGCCCCGCCCCCCCCACTCCCACGGCGGCGGCCGGGCCCTGGGACCTACGACTGGCGCTTGCGCTTGTTGAACTCCGCGACCAGCTTCTCGTGGTCCTTGAGGTTGGTCGTGAAGTCCGTCTTCTTGCCGTCGATCGAGATGAAGAACAGCCACTTGGCGCTGTTGTCCGGGTCGATGGACGCCTTCAGCGCGTCCTCGCCCGGGTTGCCGATCGGGCCGGGCGGCAGGCCCTTGTAGAAGTACGTGTTGTACGGGTCGTCGTAGCTGCGGATCTCGCGCGTACTGATGTCGATCTTGCTCTGGTTCTTCAGGTAGTTGTACGTGGAGTCGAATTCGAGCTTCTGGTTGGTGACCGTGTTGCTCGGCGCGAGCCGGTTGTAGACGACCGCGGCCATCTTGCGGAAGTCGTCGTGGGTGATGCCCTCGGCCTGGGTGAGGCTGGCGACCGTGATCAGGTCCAGCGGTGACTTGAGGTCGAGCTTCTTCGCGTTCGCCTCCAGGTCGTACTTGGCGTACTCCCGGTTGGCCCGCGCCACCATCTCCTTGAGGACGTCCGCCGGCTTCGCCTTGCCGCTGACGCTGTAGGTGGAGGGGTAGAGGAACCCTTCCAGCGGGTCCTTGATCTTCGGGTTGCTGTTCGCCCAGGAGGGCAGCCCGAGGTTCTTGGCCTGGGAGAGGGCGACGTCCTTGGTCGTGCCGGACTTCAGGCGCAGCTTCTTGTCGATCAGGTCGTAGACGGCACCGTTGCGCAGGCCTTCGCGGACGGTGAGGCCGTTGCGGCTCTTGGGGTCGAGCATGAGCTGCACCGCGGACGCCGCCGACATCTGCTTGCGCAGCGAGTAGGCACCGGCCTGGAGCTGCTTGTCGCTGGCCGCCTCGGTGAAGGCGTCGGCGCTCTTGACGACGCCCTCGCGTTTGAGGATCAGGCCCATCTCCATGACGGAGGTGCCCGACGGGATCTGGACCTGGACGTCCCCGCTGCCCTCGCCCTCGAAGTCGGGGGCCGGGCCGAAGTGGCTCATCCAGAAGTCGTAGCCGAAGTAGGCGACCGCGCCGCCGCCGACGACGAAGACACCGGCGACGATCAGGCAGGCCATGCGGCTCCGCTGTCTGGTCTTCTTGCCGCGGCGCTCGCGCCCGGCGCGGCGTTCCTCGCGCGGGTCGGTGTCGTCGTAGCCGTCCCGCTCGTCGCGGTCGTCCCGATCGTCCTGGAAGAAGGAGTGCGCCGGGTCCCGTACCTGCTCGTCCTGGCCGGGCCCGGGAGCGGCCCGGAAGTCATCGCCGGGCGGGGACGGGTGCGGCGGCTGGCGCAGCTGCTCCGGCCGTACGGCCTCGAACTGGGCGGTCTGGGCGACCTGGTCACCCTGGTCGCCCTGGCCCTGCTGCTGCCCGTGCGGGCCGGGCTGTCCCGGTCCCTGCTGCCGGTGGTGCTGCGGCTGCGGCGGCGGGTAGGCGTCCTGCGTCCCGTAGTAGTCCGGGCTCTGGCCGCTGTACGGGTCGACCGGCGGGTGCTGTCCGTACGGGTCGTACGGGGCGCCGCCCTGGGAGGCGTCCCATCCGCCGCCGTACTGCTGCTGGGCCGGGGGGTAGGGGCCGGACAGCTCGTCCCACTGCCGGTCCTGCGGCTGCTGCCCGTAAGGCGGCTGCTGGCCGCCGTGCTGCTGGCCCCCGTGCTGCGGACCACCGTGCCCCTGGCCGTAGGCGGCCTGCTGCTGACCGCCGTACCGCCCCCCGTAGGAATCTTGCTGAGGTTGTTGCGGCTGACCTCCGTAACGACCCTGGTCTCCGTAGAGAGGGTCGTCGGGATGCCACGGTTCGGAGCCGTAGCCCCGGCCATACTCAGTCATCGATCCCCTAGAGCCGCGAGGCGGTGCGCTCCTGGGTGGCAGCGCCTGCGGTACCGACCGCCTCTTTCTGCACGTGCGGTTGTTCGATCCGCCGCGACGTCGCGCGGAACGTTACCGTACCGCGATCAGATGACCACTTCGACGCTCTCTCCGGGTGGCTGCCCAGACACCCGTTCGGTCTCCAGTGCGCTCTGCAGAATCACCACGGCAGCGGCCTGATCCACCACCGAACGGCCCTTCTTGCTCCGGACCCCCGAGGCCCGCAGACCCTGCGTGGCTGTGACGGTTGTCATGCGCTCATCGACGAGACGTACCGCCACCGGAGCGATCCCGCGCGCCATCTCCTGCGCGAAGGCCCGCACCTTGGCCGCGGCCGGCCCCTCTCCCCCGTTCAGGGAGCGGGGCAGGCCGACGACGACCTCGATGGGCTCGTACTCCTCGACGATCGCTTTGAGCCGCCGGTGCGCGGCCGGGACGTCCCGGCCCGGCACCGTCTCCACGGGGGTCGCGAGGACCCCGTCGGGGTCGCACGAGGCGACCCCGATCCGGGCGTCCCCCACGTCGATGGCGAGGCGCCTGCCGCGCCGCATCTCACTCACGCGCTCAGGCCGCCTCGGCCACGAGCCGCTCGACGGCCTCGACGGCCTCGGGCACCGCGGCGGCGTTCTGGCCGCCGCCCTGGGCCACGTCCGGCTTGCCGCCGCCACCGCCACCGAGCGTCTTGGCGGCCGTACGGACCAGGTCACCGGCCTTGATGCCGCGCTCGCGGGCGGCCTCGTTGGTGGCGATGACGGTCAGCGGGCGGCCGCCCGCCACCGTGAACAGGGCGACCACGGCCGGGCGGTCGCCCGGGATGCGGCCGCGCACGTCCAGCACCAGCTTGCGCAGGTCGTCGGCGGAGGTGCCGTCGGCGACCTGGGCGGCGGCCAGCGCGACACCCCGTACGTCCTTGGCGCCCTGGGCCAGCCCGGCGGCGGCCTGGAGGACCTTCTCCGCGCGGTAGCGCTCGATCTCCTTCTCGGCCTCGCGCAGCTTGGCCAGCATCCCGGAGACCTTCTCGGGCAGCTCCTCGGGGCGGCCCTTGACCAGCTCGGTCAGCTGCGAGACGACGGTGTGCTCGCGGGCCAGGAAGTGGTACGCGTCGGCGCCGACCAGGGCCTCCACGCGGCGCACGCCGGAGCCGATGGAGGACTCGCCGAGCAGCTTGACCAGGCCCAGCTGGGCGGTGTTGGCGACGTGCGTGCCGCCGCACAGCTCCTTGGAGAAGTCGCCGATGGTCACCACGCGCACCCGGTCGCCGTACTTCTCGCCGAACTCGGCGATGGCGCCCTGCTTCTTGGCGTCCTCCATGCTCATGACCTCGGCCTGGACGTCCAGCTCACGGGAGAGCACCTCGTTGATCCGCTGCTCGACGTCGGTCAGGACCGTGCCGGGTACGGCGGCCGGCGAACCGAAGTCGAAGCGGAAGCGGCCCGGGGAGTTCTCCGAACCGGCCTGGGCGGCGGTCGGGCCGAGCGCGTCGCGCAGCGCCTGGTGGGTGAGGTGGGTGGCGCTGTGGGCACGGGCGATGGCCCGGCGGCGCTTGACGTCGATGGTGGCGTACGCGGACGAGCCGACCACCACCTCGCCGACCTGGACGACGCCCTTGTGCACCGTGACGCCCGGGACCGGCCGCTGCACGTCGCGGACCTCGACGACGGCGCCGGACTCCAGCCGGATGCGGCCGGTGTCGGCGAGCTGGCCGCCGCCCTCGGCGTAGAAGGGGGTGCGGTCCAGGACGACCTCGACCTCGTCGCCCTCGTGGGCGGCGGGCGCGGACACGCCGTTGGCCAGCAGGCCCACGACGGTGGACTCGCCTTCGGTGTGGCTGTAGCCGGTGAATTCGGTGGCGCCGGCGCGGTCGGCGACCTCGCGGTAGGCGGACAGGTCGGCGTGGCCGTGCTTCTTGGCCTGGGCGTCGGCCTTGGCGCGCTCCCGCTGCTCCTTCATCAGCCGGCGGAAGCCGTTCTCGTCCACCGAAAGGCCCTGTTCGGCGGCCATTTCGAGGGTGAGGTCGATGGGGAAGCCCCAGGTGTCGTGGAGCAGGAACGCCTTGTCGCCGGGGAGCACCGTGCCGCCGGCGGCCTTGGTCTCGGTGACGGCGGTGTCCAGGATGTTGGTGCCGGCCTTGAGCGTCTTGAGGAAGGCGGCCTCCTCGGCGAGCGCGACCGTCTCGATGCGCTTGCGGTCCTCGATCAGCTCCGGGTACTGCTGGCCCATCGTCTTGATGACGACGTCGAGCAGGTCGGCGACGACCGGCCCGGTGGCGCCGAGCAGGCGCATGTTGCGGATGGCGCGGCGCATGATGCGGCGCAGCACGTAGCCGCGGCCTTCGTTGCCGGGGGTGACGCCGTCGCCGATGAGCATGGTGGAGGTGCGCATGTGGTCGGCGACCACGCGCAGCGACACGTCGCTGTCCTCGCCGGCGCCGTAGCGTACGCCGGTCAGCTCGCCGGCCTTGTCGATGACGACACGCAGGGTGTCGGTCTCGTACATGTTGCGGACGCCCTGGAGGATCATCGCCAGGCGTTCCAGGCCGAGGCCGGTGTCGATGTTCTTGCTCGGCAGGTCACCGAGGATCTCGAAGTCCTCCTTGCCGGTGCCCTCGCCGCGCTCGTACTGCATGAAGACCAGGTTCCAGATCTCCACGTACCGCTCGTCGTTGACGGCCGGGCCGCCCTCGACGCCGAACTCCGGACCGCGGTCGTAGTTGATCTCGGAGCACGGGCCGCACGGGCCCGGGACGCCCATGGACCAGTAGTTCTCCTTCTTGCCCAGGCGCTGGATGCGCTCCTTGGGCACGCCGACGACCTCGTGCCAGATGCGCTCGGCCTCGTCGTCGTCCAGGTAGACGGTGATCCAGAGCTTCTCCGGGTCCAGGCCGTAGCCACCGTCCGCCTGCGAGCCGGTCAGCAGCTCCCAGGCGTGCTTGATGGCGCCTTCCTTGAAGTAGTCGCCGAAGGAGAAGTTGCCGCACATCTGGAAGAACGTGCCGTGCCGGGTGGTCTTGCCGACCTCTTCGATGTCCGGCGTGCGCACGCACTTCTGGACGCTGGTGGCCCGGGCGAACGGCGGCTTGACCTCGCCGAGGAAGTACGGCTTGAAGGGCACCATGCCCGCGGGGACCAGCAGCAGCGTCGGGTCGTCCGCGATGAGCGACGCCGACGGCACGACGGTGTGCCCGCGCTCCTCGAAGAAGCGCAGCCAGCGGCGGCGGATTTCAGCCGACTCCATCAGTGGTCCTCATTTCCGGTCGGTCCGGTCGGTCCGGGTGTTCTCGTTCGGTGCTGCGTGATCTGGTACTGCGTCGGTTCGAGCGCGGTGCGGGGACGCGCCGGCGGCAGCTCGCGGGCGTCGCCCCGGTCCGTGAGGCCCAGTGCTTCGTGGAGCTGCCCTTCACGGTCCGCCATTCCCGTCCGGACGTCCAATGCGAATTGGCGGAGCCGGTGTCCGGTCTCGACGGCCTTGTCGGCGGCCTGCGCCGCGAGGCTGTCCGGCTGGAGCTTGCGCAGCTTGCGGTTGACCTTGGTGGTGGCCCAGACCCCGGCGGCGGCGCCGGTGGTGAACCAGAATGCGCGGCGGAACATCGCGGCGATCAGTCCTTGGAGCGACGGTTGCGGCGCCCGCCTCGGCGGGCTGCGGGCAGGGTACGGCCGACGACGGTGCGCTTCGGCTCGGGCGGCGCGCCCTTCTTGCCGATCGCGCGGCGCACGCCGTAGCCGAACGCCGCGACCTTGACCAGCGGCCCGCCGAACGCGGAGGAGACGGTCGAGGAGAGCGCGGAGGCGTTGGCGGTGACCTCCTGGACGTCGGAGGCGATCGCGTCGACGCGGGCGAGCTGGGTGTGCGCGGAGCGGACGGTCGCGGACGCGTCGGCCAGGAGCGGTACGGCCTGTTCGGACACCTCGGCGACCATCTTGGTCGTCGCCTTGAGCGTCTGTGCGAGCCTCACCAGCACGAGGGCGAGGAAGGACACGAGGATCGCCCAGAAGACGGCCACGAGGATCCCGGCCACCTCTCCACCGGACACGTTGGCACCACTCTCCGACTGACTTGGTCTGGCTTCGTCCTGCTCGAACGGCAGAGCCCGAGCCTATCGCGCCGCGGCCGTCCGCCCGTACCGCGTATCCCGTGCGGCGCGGGGGCCGCCGCCGGGCGATTGTACGGTGCGCACACCTGCGAGTACGCTCCGTGTTCCATGCGACGCCCGATGCGCCCCGGCCCCGTTTCCCGCCCCTTCGCCACGCGCCTGCGGGTGCCGGGGAACCTGCCGGCGGAGCTGACCCGGTTCGTCGGCCGCGATGGCGAACTCACCGCGCTCGCCGGCCATCTGGAGGCGGCCCGGCTGGTGACGCTCACCGGTGTCGGCGGGGTCGGCAAGACCCGGCTCGCCACCCAGGCCGCCGCACTCGTGCAGGATCGCTTCTGCGACGGGGTGTGGCTGGTCGAGCTGGCCGCCCTGCGCCACGGCAGCCTGCTGGACCACGCCGTCGCCGAAGCGCTGGGCCTCGCCGGCCACACGGGACGGCCGCCGCGCGCCGCGCTGCGCGACCACCTCGCCGACCGCGAGCTGCTGCTCGTCCTGGACGGGTACGAGCACCTGGTCGACGACTGCGCCGCACTCGCCGCCGACCTGCTCCGCCGGGCACCCGGCCTGCGCGTCCTGGCCGCGGGCCGCCGGCCGCTCGGCCTGCCCGGCGAGCAGAACCTGCCGCTGCCGCCGATGGACGGCCCGGACGCGGCCGCCCTCTTCCGCGACCGCGCCACGGCCGTGGTCCCCGGCTTCCGCACCGACGCGGACGACGAGGCCGCCGTCGCCGAGCTGTGCCGCCGGCTGGACGGCATCCCGCTCGCCCTGGAGCTGGCGGCCGGGCGGCTGCGGGTCCTGTCGGTGGAACAGGTGCTGCACCGGATCGACGACCGCTTCCGGCTGCTGACCGGGGGCGCCCGCACCTCTCCCCCGGGCTTCCCGGCGTCCCCCGGGGAGGGGGCGCCTCCGTCGCGCCACCAGACGCTGCGGACGGCCATCGGCTGGAGCCACGAGCTGTGCACGCCCGCGGAACGGCTGTTGTGGGCGCGGCTCTCGGTCTTCGCCGGGCAGTTCGACCTGGACGCCGCGGAGTACATCTGCTCGGGCCCCGACCTGCCGGCCGACGAGCTGCTCGACGTCCTCGGTGAACTGGTGGCCCAGTCCGTGGCCGTACGGGAGGAGACCCCGGCGGGCCTGCGCTACCGGATGCTGGACACCGTACGGGAGTACGGTGCGGGCTGGCTGGAAGCGCTGGGCGACGTCGAGCGGCTGCGCCGCAGGCACCGCGACTGGTACGTGGGCCTGGCCACCTGGTGCGAGCTGGACTGGTTCAGCCCGCGGCAGGCCGAGGTGGCCGCCCGTATCGAGTGCGAGCTGCCCAACCTGCGGATCGCCCTGGAATACAGCCTCGACAGCCCCGGTGACGCGCACCTGGGCCAGTACCTGGCGGGCACTCTGTGGTTCTACTGGGTCGGCTGCGGCCGGCTCTCGGAGGGACGGCACTGGCTCGACCGCTCACTGGAACTGGACGGCGAGCACGACGACGCCCGCCTGAAGGCCCTCTGGGTGGCCGGATACGTGGCGGTGCTCCAGGGCGACGCGGTCGGCGCGATGAGTGTGCTCCAGGAGTGCGGCGAGGAGGCGGAGCGTGCGGGCAACGCCACCGCGGCCGCGTACGCCGTGCACCGCACCGGCTGCCTCGCGCTGGTCCGCGACGACATGCCGCGCGCCGAGCGGCTGCTGCGCGACGCCCTGGGCCGCTATCGGGAGATCGGAGAACTCAACAGCAACGTGCTGATGGGGCAGGTCGAGCTGGCGATGACGGTGGCCTTCCAGGGCGACCTCGCGCAGGCGGTACGGCTGTGCGAGGACGTACGGCGGATCTGCGACGACCACGGGGAGCGGTGGACCCTGGCGTACGCGCTGTTCGTGCTGGCCTACGCGGCCTGGAACCGGGGCGAGGCGGCGCGGGCGCGCGCGCTGCTGGAGGAGTGCCTTGCCATCGACCATGCCTTCCACGACCTGCTGGGCGCGGTGCTGGCCATCGAGCTGCTGGCGCTGGTCACGCTCGGCGAAGGCGATCCGGCGGAAGCGGCGCTGCTCCAGGGGGCCGCCGGGCGGATCTGGCCCTCGGTGGGGCTGCCGCTGTTCGGCTCCCGCTACTACAACCGGCCGCACCAGCTGTGCGAGGAGCAGGCACGGGAACTGCTCGGGGCGGAGCGGTACGAGCGCTGCGTGGGCGCCGGCGCCCGGCTGGACCTGGACGCGGCGGTCGCCCGGATCCTCGACGGTGGCGGGGACACCCGGCCGGGCGGAGCCGTACCGGGCCCGCGCGCCGCGACATCGCGACCGCGCCCGGAAACGGGCGAACCCGCCGCCTCTCCCACCGCGAGCGGTGGGGAGACGACGGGCTGAGCACGCGGCCGGCTGCGCGCGGGGCGCGCGGCCGTGCGGTGATGACGCCTGGATCAGCGGGCGTAGTACTCGACGACGAGCTGCTCGTCGCAGATCACCGGGATCTCCTTGCGCTGCGGGTCACGGTCCAGGCGGAAGGCCAGGGCCTTGAGGTTGACCTGCAGGTAGCGGGGGGTCTCGCCGTCGGGGGCGTAGCCACCCTCGCGCGCGACCTGGAAGGGGTGCTTCTCGCGGCTGCGCTCGCGGACCATCACGACGTCGTCGGGACGGACGCGGAAGGACGGCTTGTCGACCTTGCGGTCGTTCACCGAGATGTGGCCGTGGACGACCATCTGACGGGCCTGGTAGATCGTCCGGGCGATGCCCGAACGCAGGACGAGCGCGTCCAGACGGCGCTCAAGCTCGATGATCAGCGCTTCGCCGGTCTTGCCTTCGACCTTCCGAGCGCGGTCGTAGGCACGCGCCATCTGGCGCTCGCTGATGTCGTACTGCGCACGCAGACGCTGCTTCTCCAGCAGACGGACCTTGTAGTCACTGTTCTGCTTGCGGCCACGGCCGTGCTCGCCGGGCGGGTAGGGACGGGCCTCGAAGTACTTGACGGCCTTCGGCGTCAGGGCGATGCCGAGAGCGCGCGACTTCTTGACCTTGGGACGCGACTGGTTCACGTGGAACGGACCTCCGTGTAGGTTAGGTTAGGCTTACCTTACTTCGAGGAGAACGCATGTTTCGACCTGGGATCCCCCTGCCCGGTGCTGGTCAGAGCACCGGGACGGGTCAGCCGCGTCCCGTGGAAGACGCCCAGCAGCCAGCCGCCGCCGAGCGCGTACGAACCCTCGTCGAGTCCAATGGTATGGCCTCGCTGAGCATCCCCGGAATCGAGGACCCCGACGACGCCGGACTCTCCGCACCAGTATGCCGTACGGTCACCCCTGCTGGTGACGTCCTGCTACTGGTTCCCGGGGACTCCGCGGCCGCCAGGGCCGCCGCACACGCCCAGGACGACGACCTCACCGCCGTGATGGAGATCACCGATGTGGCACCCGTCTCGGTGCCCCACCGCATCCGCGGCCGCGCCTGGATCGCGGGCTGGCTCACCCCCGTACGCAACGAGGAGCGCGCCCGCGCCGCCATGCTGCTCGCCGAGCGGCACCCGGTCGGCGAGCTGCTCGGCATCGGCGAGGCCCTGCAGCCGGATCCGCCGCCGGGCATGTTCGGGCGGCCCGCCTGGATGATGCTGCGCATGGAGGTCGGCGAGGCCTCCGTGGACGACCTGTGGGGCGCGCAGGCCATCGAGCCGGAGGAGTTCGCCAAGGCCGACCCCGACCCGCTGGCGGCTCACGAGGCCGAACTGCTCCAGCATCTGCACTCGGCCCACAGCGACCAGGTCCGCGGCCTGTGCACGCTGCTCGGCGACCGCTCGCAGCGCGCCTGCGACTTCCGCGACCGCGCCGTGCCGGTGGCCCTGGACCGCTTCGGCCTGCGCGTCCGCTTCACCGACGCCGCACACCGCTCCTTCGACGCCCGCTTCGACTTCCCCGAACCCGTCCGCGACGTCTTCGAACTCCGCCGGGCCATGCACACCCTCTTCGACGCGGCCGCGTCGGGATGACCCCGAGAGCCCCCGATCGCCGGACGGGCGACCAGCCGGCCCGTCCGGCGATCGGGGAGCGGCGCGAAAGCTCCTTGTCTCCGCACACCCCCTAGGCCGGGATCACAGATAGAGCGCCCGGTTGACCGGGATGCCCTGCTCCTGGCAGCCGCGCTCGTAGTGGTCGATGAACCAGAAGACGTCGATCACCTCGGTCACCCGGTCCTGCGCGTCGAGGAACTCCACCGGCCCGTTCAGCCAGAAGACGGTCTTCATGCCCTCGTCGGAGACCAGGGTGTGGGTACGGCCCGGACTCTCCCGCACGAAGTCACCGGGGCGGCCGACCCAGTCGTACTCCAGGTAGCGCCAGCTGCCGTCGAGCACATAGCCCGAGACCGGGCCGCGGTGGCGGTGACGGCCCAGCACGCCGCCGGCCTGCACCCACAGCACGTTCGCGGCCGAGCTGCTGCGGACGTCGAACGTCAGATGCTTGATCATCACCTGCGGGACGAAGGGGAGCCAGGGCGAGTCCGCCTCCGCGATATGGCCTTCGGGCAGCGCGTACTGGTCCCGGCGCCGGTCGATCCGCGCTTCGATCGCGGCCAGGCTGTCCGCACCCGGGTGCGAGCTGATCGTCATGGCGGACGTCCTTCCTGTCGGCACTGGAACGGACACACAGGCACAGCCATGTTCGGCTCTCCCCGGCCCGGCGCGACAGTCGCCTTCCGGACGGCCGGGTCAGCAGCACACAGCCCGTCCGGCGATTGAGGACGGCCCTCAGCCGCGAGTGACCCGCACCCGGCGCGCGACCGCCCCCGTCCACGCACCCGCGTTTACGGTTCCTCGCCGCGCAGCCGGCTTCGGACGCGATCCGTCACGTCCGCGTACCGCGCCTCCGCGCCGTACCGCGTCGGCTCGTAATACCGCTTCCCGTGCACCTCGTCCGGCGCGTACTGCTGGGCCGCGATGCCGCCGGGCAGGTCGTGCGGGTACTGATAGCCCTTGCCGTGCCCCAGCTTCTCGGCGCCCTTGTAGTGGCTGTCGCGCAGATGCGGTGGGACGGGGCCCGCGAGTCCGGCGCGTACGTCTGCGAGGGCGGCGTCGATCGCCAGGTAGGCCGCGTTGGACTTGGGGGCCAGGGCCAGCGCGATCGTGGCCTGGCTGAGGGTGATGCGGGCCTCGGGGAAGCCGATCAGCGCGACGGCCTGGGCGGCGGCGACCGCGGTCTGCAGGGCGGACGGGTCGGCGAGCCCGATGTCCTCGCTCGCCGAGATCATCAGCCGGCGGGCGATGAACCGCGGGTCCTCCCCCGCCTCGATCATCCGTGCCAGATAGTGCAGCGCTGCGTCCACGTCGGAGCCGCGGATGGACTTGATCAGGGCGCTGGCGACGTCGTAGTGCTGGTCGCCGGCCCGGTCGTACTTCACCGCGGCCCGGTCGACGGACTCCTCCAGCGTCTGGAGGGTGATCTCCTTCTCGCCCTTGGAGATCGCCGACCCGGCGCCGGCCTCCAGTGCCGTGAGCGCGCGGCGCGCGTCGCCGCCCGCGATGCGCAGCAGGTGCGCCTCGGTGTCCTCGGGCAGGGTGACCGCGCCCGCCAGCCCCCGCGCGTCCGTAAGCGCGCGCTTCAGCAGGCCGCGCAGGTCGTCGTCGGTGAGCGGTTCGAGCGTGAGCAGGAGGGAACGGGAGAGCAGCGGGGAGATCACCGAGAAGTACGGGTTCTCGGTCGTGGCGGCGATCAGCGTCACCCAGCGGTTCTCGACGGCAGGCAGCAGGGAGTCCTGCTGGGCCTTGCTGAAGCGGTGGATCTCGTCGAGGAAGAGGACGGTCTCCTTGCCGTAGCCGCCCGAGGCGCGGCGCGCGCCGTCGATGACGGAGCGCACTTCCTTGACCCCGGCGGTGATCGCGGACAGCTCCACGAAGCGCTTGTTCGTCGCCTGGCTGACCACGTACGCGAGGGTGGTCTTGCCGATGCCGGGCGGTCCCCACAGGAAGACGGAGGACGGGCCTGCGGGCCCGCCGTTGCCCTCGCCGACCAGGCGGCGCAGCGGCGAGCCCGGCTTGAGCAGGTGTTGCTGGCCGACCACCTCGTCGAGGGTGCGCGGACGCATCCGTACGGCGAGGGGTGACCCGGTGGGGTCTTTCTCCTGGCGGTCTTCGGCAGCGGCGGTGAACAGGTCGGGCTCCACGTTCCCGAGCCTAGTTCACCCCACTGACAACGCCGCCGGGGAGCCGGTTCCCCGGCCGCCCGACGGCGTTTCGAAAAGACTCGCGGACCGGTTCAGATCAGCGTGCTCCAGTACGACCACCACTTGGTGAGGATCAGCAGCGCGATCACGCCGTACCAGAGCACCGGCACGACCCAGTGGAACTCCAGCACCGCCTTCCGCAGCCCGTCCGGCGCGGGGATGATGCCGTGCTTGAGGTTGTGCACGGTGGTGTACCAGAACATCAGGATGGTGACGCACCAGGTCAGCGTGCACCACAGGCACAGCGAGTTGATGACGTACAGCGACTGCGACATCAGCCACATGCAGAAGACGGCGCCCGCGAGCGTGCCGATGTTCAGACCGATCCAGTACCAGGCGCGGTAGCGGGCACCCGCGAGCAGTCCGACACCGACGGCGATGACCACGCCGAACGCGATCAGGCCGGCGACCGGGTTGGGGAAGCCGAAGACCTCGGCCTGCGCGCTCTGCATCACGTTGCCGCAGGAGATGATCGGGTTCAGGCTGCAGGCCGGCTTGAAGCTGGGGTCCTTCAGCAGCTCGATCTTGTCCAGGGTGATCACCCAGGACGCGAGGATGCCGAGCGCACTGGTGATCACCAGCAGCCAGGCCAGGCCCCGCCCCGAGCCGGTCGTGCCGCCGCGGCGCGGGTGACCGTCGCCGGTGGACACGTCGTCAAGCGCTGTCGTCGTCATATCGCCGTTCCGTCGGTGCCTTGGGGAGTGAGCGGACGGCGCGTTCCAACTGGCGCGCGCCGGGCCCTCATTCTGCCCCAACCGGACACGCGACCACTGTTCGATGCATATAAAGACCCCCTTCCGAGCCACCGTGCGGACAGCGCGGTGGACGGCCGGAAGGGGGTCCCGTACCCGACGGCGGGCGTCCCGTACAGAGGCGGCCGGGGTCAGCCGAGCCTGCGGCGGACCTCTTCGACGACCTGGTCCAGCGCGACCGGGGTCTGCTCGCCGCTCTCCAGGTCCTTGAGCTGCACGACGCCTTCGGCCAGATCCCGCTCACCGGCGACGACCGCGAGGCGGGCACCCGAGCGGTTCGCCGACTTCATCGCGTTCTTCAGGCCCTTGCCGCCGTACGCGAAGTCGGTGGCGACCCCGGCCCTGCGCAGCTCGGTGACCGTGGCGAACAGGGTCCGCCGGGCCTCCTCGCCGAGCGGCACGGCGAACACGGCCGTGCTGGCGGGCAGCTCCAGCTCGACGCCCTCGGCCTCCAGGGCCAGCACCGTGCGGTCCACGCCGAGCGCCCAGCCCACCGAGGGCAGCGCGGGGCCGCCGATCATCTCGGACAGGCCGTCGTAACGTCCGCCGCCGCCGACCGCGGACTGCGAGCCGAGGCCGTCGTGGACGAACTCGAAGGTCGTACGGGTGTAGTAGTCCAGCCCGCGTACCAGCTTCGGGTCGTCCTCGTAGGCGACGCCCGCCGCGGTCAGCAGCTCGCGCACCTGCTCGTGGTACGCCTTGCACGCCTCGCACAGGTGGTCGCGCAGCAGCGGCGCGCCCACCAGCTGCTTCTGCACGTCGGGACGCTTGTCGTCGAGCACCCGCAGCGGGTTGATCTCGGCGCGGCGGCGGGTGTCCTCGTCCAGGTCGAGCCCGTACAGGAACTCCTGGAGGGCCGCCCGGTAGACGGGACGGCACTCCTTGTCGCCGAGCGAGTTGAGCAGGATGCGGAAGTTCTTCAGGCCCAGCGACCGGTAGGCGTCGTTGGCCAGGATGATCAGCTCGGCGTCCAGCGCCGGGTCCTCGGCACCGATGGCCTCCGCGCCGACCTGCGAGAAGTGGCGGTAGCGGCCCTTCTGCGGGCGCTCGTAGCGGTAGTACGAGCCGGAGTACCAGAGCTTGACGGGGAGGTTGCCCGCCTTGTGGAGGCTGGCCTCCAGGGCGGCGCGCAGGACGGAGGCGGTGCCTTCGGGGCGCAGCGCGAGCTGGTCGCCGCCCTTGGTCTCGAAGGCGTACATCTCCTTGGTCACGATGTCGGTGGACTCACCGACACCGCGCGCGAACAGCTCGACGTTCTCGAAGCCGGGCGTCTCGATGTAGCCGTAGCCGGAGCGCTTGAGGGGTCCGGAGATCGCGTCGCGGACCGCCAGGTAGGTCGCGGACTGCGGCGGGATCAGGTCGTAGGTGCCCTTGGGGGCCTTGAAGGTGCTCACGGAAGTTCTCGTCACATTCCTCGTCGCGGAGCCGGGCGCTGCGGTGCGCCGTCTCCGAGGCCGGCGGCCACGTCCCGCAGGAACGGGTTGGTGGCGCGCTCGCGGCCGATGGTGGTCTGGGGGCCGTGGCCGGACAGCACCACGGTCTCGTCCTGGAGCGGCAGGCACACCCGCTCCAGCGACCGCAGTATCTCGGCGTGGTCGCCGCCCGGCAGGTCGGTACGTCCGATGGAGCCGGCGAACAGCAGGTCGCCCGAGAAGAAGACCGGCGGAATGTCGGCCTGCTCGGGCATCCTGAAGGTCACCGACCCCTTGGTATGGCCCGGGGCGTGCGCGACGGAGAACTCCAGCCCGGCCAGCTCCAGCGTCGCGCCGTCGCCCAGCTCCTTGACGTCGTCCGGCTCCCCCACGGTCAGCTCGCCCATGAGCTGCTGCCCGATGGAGCGGCCGAGGGCCTTCTCCGGGTCGCTCATCATGTAGCGGTCCTCGGGGTGGATCCAGGCGGGCACGTCGTGCGCGCCGCACACCGGGACGACCGAGGCGACGTGGTCGATATGGCCGTGGGTGAGGACGACGGCGACGGGCTTGAGCCGATGCTTCTTCAGTGCTTCCTCGACGCCCTGGGCGGCCTGGTGGCCCGGGTCGATGATCACGCACTCCTCGCCTGCGGCCGGGGCGACCAGATAACAGTTGGTCCCCCAGGCCCCGGCGGGGAACCCGGCAATGAGCACGTTCGTCCTCAACATTCGACAGCGGCGGACGGATCACCGCACGGCGATCCGGAAGATTTCGGCTGTTGAAGAGCCTACCGGCGGGACTCCCACCCGGGCGAACCCGTATACGGTACGGCCCACGGCAGACCTCAGCGCACACCTAGGAGACGACCGGTGGTCAGCAGCGATCAGCGGCGGCGGCAGCTCGCCCGTGAGAAGTTCGAGCGCCAGCAGCAGCGGCGTGCCGCGGCCCGGCGCAAGGCCAAGCGCCGCAACGTGATCGTCGCCTCGGCGGTGGCGGTCGCACTGGCCGCGGGCGCGGCCGCGTACGCCTCGGTCGGGCTGGCCGGCGGCGACGGCAGCACGACGGACGCCGCGGCGCCGAGCCCGGGCAAGGCCGCCGACCCGTGCGGCAAGCCGGCCCCGGGCGCGCCGTCCAAGGAGCGCTGGAAGAAGGAGCCGGCGATGTCCGTGGACACCTCCGCTTCGTACGCGATGAAGCTGGAGACGACCTGCGGCGACATCGGGATCAAGCTGGACGCCGCGAAGGCTCCGCACACCGTCAACTCGTTCCGTTTCCTGGCGGGCGAGAAGTTCTTCGACCACAGCAAGTGTCACCGCCTGGTCGACCAGGGCATCTACGTCCTGCAGTGCGGCGACCCGACCGGCACCGGCGCGGGCACCCCCGGCTACACCGTCCCGGACGAGAACCTGAAGGACCCGAAGCTCAAGGGCGACGTCTACCCGGCGGGCACGGTCGCGATGGCGAACCGCTACGACGGCAAGAGCGACAAGACCCGTAACAGCGGCGGCAGCCAGTTCTTCCTGGTCTACCAGGACAGCAAGCTGCCCCCGAACTACACGCCCTTCGGGACGGTCACCGAGGGCATGGACGTCCTGAAGAAGATCGCGGCGGCGGGCTCCAGTCCCGACCAGGCGACGGGCAACACCGCGCCGAACGCGACGGTGGTGATCAACCGGGCGACGGTCACGAAATCCTGACCCGGGTGCGCCCCCGGGCACGCCGGAGGCGCCGCCGCGGTGGGCGAACCGCGAAATTTCGGTCGTGCTGGATGCGGACAGCCGGCCCGCCGGTCGCCTAGATTGGCGTTGTGTAGGGTGCCTGCTCCGACGGCTGCCACCCGCACCCGCAAGACACCCGTCGGACCGGCCGGGGCGCTGCCCCGCCGGACAGAAACTGTGGACGATGCCGGGGGGCGACGCGCTCTCGTCGGCATCATGTGGAGGAGGCGCTGTGAGCAGCGACCCATGGGGCCGCGTCGACGAGACGGGGACCGTGTACGTGCGTACCGCCGACGGCGAGAAGGTCGTCGGATCGTGGCAGGCGGGAACCCCCGAAGAGGCCCTCGCCTACTTCGAGCGCAAGTATGAGGGCCTGGTCGTCGAGATCGGCCTCCTCGAACGGCGGGTCAGGACCACCGACCTGTCGGCCAAGGACGCGACGGCCGCGATCGACCACCTGCGCCAGCAGATCGACGAGCACCACGCGGTGGGCGACCTGGAGGCGCTGCGCAAGCGGCTGGACCAGCTCGTCACCGATGTCGAGGCGCGCCGCGAGGAGCGCAAGGCGCAGAAGGCCCGGCAGAGCGACGAGGCCCGGCAGGCCAAGGAGAAGCTGGTCGCCGAGGCCGAGGAGCTGGCGGCCAGCGAGCAGTGGCGGGCGGCCGGCGAGCGGCTGCGGGCCCTGGTGGACACCTGGAAGGGCCTGCCGCGGCTGGACCGCAAGGCGGACGACGAACTGTGGCACCGCTTCTCGCACGCCCGCTCGGCGTTCTCCAAGCGGCGCAAGGCGCACTTCGCGTCGTTGGACGCCCAGCGCGAGGAGGCCCGTAAGACCAAGGAGCGGCTGGTCGCCGAGGCCGAGGCGCTGTCCGACTCGACGGACTGGGGGCCCACCGCGGCCCGCTACCGCGAGCTGATGGCCGACTGGAAGGCCGCGGGCCGCGCCCAGCGCGAGCACGAGGACGACCTGTGGAACCGCTTCCGCGGCGCTCAGGACGTCTTCTTCCAGGCGCGCAGCGAGGTGTTCGCGGAGCGCGACGCCGAGCAGCGGGAGAACCTGACGCGCAAGGAGGAGCTGGTCGCCGAGGCGGAGAAGCTGCTGCCGGTCTCGGACCTGAAGGCGGCACGGGCCGCGTTCCGTTCGATCAACGAGCGGTGGGAGGCCATCGGGCACGTACCGCGGGACGCCCGCCCGAAGATCGAGGGCCGGATGCACGCGGTCGAGCGCGCCATCCAGGAGTCCGAGGAGGCCGAGTGGCGCCGTACGAACCCGGAGGCGCGGGCGCGCGCGGCGGGTCTGACCGGGCAGCTCCAGGACGCGGTCGACAAGCTCCAGAAGCAGATCGACGCGGCCCGCGCGGCGGGCAACGACGCCAAGGCGGACAAGCTCGGGCGCGAGCTGGAGGGCCGGCAGGCGCTGCTGGACCAGGCGCTGAAGGGGCTTGAGGAGTTCGGCGGCTGACAGCCGCATGACGAGGGCCCCGGTACGGATGTCCGTACCGGGGCCCTCGTTTGTGATCGTTACGGCCGCCGGGCCGACGTGACCCGGTACACGTCGTACACGCCCTCCACGCTCCGTACCGCCTTCAGGACGTGCCCGAGATGCTTCGGGTCGCCCATCTCGAAGGTGAAGCGGGAGGTCGCCACCCGGTCGCGGGAGGTCTGGACGGCCGCGGACAGGATGTTGACGTGCTGGTCGGAGAGGATGCGCGTGACGTCCGACAGCAGCCGGGACCGGTCCAGCGCCTCGACCTGGATGGCGACCAGGAAGACCGAGGACTGGGTGGGTGCCCACTCGACGTCCAGGATCCGCTCCGGCTGCTTGGACAGCGAGTCGACGTTGACGCAGTCGGCGCGGTGCACCGAGACGCCGTTGCCGCGGGTGACGAAGCCGATGATCGGGTCGCCCGGCACCGGCGTACAGCAGCGCGCCAGCTTCACCCACACGTCGTCGACGCCCTTGACCACCACGCCCGGGTCGGCACTGGAGCGCCGTTTGGAGCGCGGCCGGATCGGCGTCGACTCGGCGATGTCCTCGGTCGCCTCGTCCTGCCCGCCGAGCGCCTGGACCAGCTTCTGCACGACGCTCTGCGCCGTGACGTGGCCCTCGCCGATGGCGGCGTACAGGGACGAGATGTCCGGGTAGCGCATTTCGTGCGCGAGGGTGACCAGCGAGTCGCCGGTGAGGATGCGCTGGATCGGCAGGTTCTGTTTGCGCATCGCGCGGGCGATGGCGTCCTTGCCCTGCTCGATGGCCTCGTCGCGGCGCTCCTTGGAGAACCACGCGCGGATCTTGTTGCGGGCCCGCGGCGACTTCACGAAGCCCAGCCAGTCGCGGGAGGGGCCGGCGCCGGGCGCCTTGGAGGTGAAGACCTCCACGAGGTCGCCGTTGTCGAGGGTCGATTCGAGCGGTACGAGCCGTCCGTTGACGCGGGCGCCTATGGTCCGGTGGCCGACCTCGGTGTGGACCGCGTATGCGAAGTCCACGGGAGTGGCACCGGCCGGCAGCGCTATCACGTCACCCTTCGGCGTGAAGACGAAGACCTCGTTGCGGGACAGGTCGAAGCGCAGCGACTCCAGGAACTCGCCCGGGTCCTCGGTCTCCTTCTGCCAGTCCAGCAGCTGGCGCAGCCACGCCATGTCGTTGACCGTGTCCTGGCCGTCGGCCTTGTTCTTCGGTACGTCCGTGCGCACCTTGGACGCCCCGGCCACGGCCTCCTGCTTGTACTTCCAGTGCGCGGCGATGCCGTACTCCGCGCGCCGGTGCATGTCGAACGTACGGATCTGCAGCTCGACGGGCTTGCCGCTGGGACCGATCACGGTCGTGTGCAGCGACTGGTACATGTTGAACTTGGGCATCGCGATGTAGTCCTTGAACCGCCCCGGGACCGGGTTCCACCGGGCGTGGACGGTGCCGAGCGCCGCGTAGCAGTCGCGGACGGTGTCGACGAGGACGCGGATGCCCACCAGGTCGTAGATCTCGGCGAAGTCGCGGCCCCGCACGATCATCTTCTGGTAGACGCTGTAGTAGTGCTTGGGCCGGCCGGTGACGGTGGCCTTGATGCGGGCCGCGCGCAGGTCGGCCTGGACCTCGTCGGTCACTATGGCCAGGTACTCGTCGCGCTTGGGGGCGCGTTCGGCGACGAGCCGCACGATCTCGTCGTACATCTTGGGGTAGAGGATCGCGAAGGCGAGGTCCTCCAGCTCCCACTTGATGGTGTTCATGCCCAGGCGGTGCGCCAGCGGAGCGTAGATCTCCAGCGTCTCGCGGGCCTTCTTCTCCTGTTTCTCGCGCTTGAGGTAGCGCATCGTGCGCATGTTGTGCAGCCGGTCGGCGAGCTTGATGACCAGGACGCGCGGGTCCTTGGCCATCGCGACGACCATCTTGCGCACGGTCTCGGCCTGCGCGGCCTCACCGAACTTGACCTTGTCCAGCTTGGTGACACCGTCGACGAGCAGCGCGACCTGGTCGCCGAAGTCGCGGCGCAGGGTGTCCAGGCCGTACTCGGTGTCCTCGACGGTGTCGTGCAGCAGGCCCGCCATCAAGGTGGCCGGGTCCATGCCCAGCTCGGCGAGGATCGTGGTGACCGCGAGGGGGTGGGTGATGTACGGGTCGCCGCTCTTGCGCTTCTGGCCGCGGTGCCAGCGCTCGGCGACCTGGTAGGCACGCTCGACCTGCCGCAGGGTGGCAGCCTCGATCTTCGGGTCGTTGCTGCGCACGATCCGCAGCAGCGGTTCCAGGACCGGGTTGTACGGGCTCTGCCGCTGCACGCCCAGGCGCGCGAGGCGGGCCCGTACCCGGTTGGAGGAACCGGTACGGCCGGTGTAGACGGGCGGCGTGGGCTTGGCGGCCGGTACAGGGGAGGCGGCGGGCCGGACGGCGGGCGGCTGGGACTTGGGCACGCCGGTGCCCTCGCTCTTGTTCTGCGCACCCGAGGCAGCGCCGGGGCCGGGCTGGTCCGGGTGGGCGGACTGCGGCGCCCCCGGGCGGAGTCCGGGAGAAAGCGGCTGGGCCTCGTCTGGCAAGAGCACTCCTCAAAGGGGGTCCGGACCACAAGACCACGAACGGGTCGGGCTGCCATGGTATCGACCTCGGCGCTCCGGCTCTTCCGCGGCCGCCAGTCCGTACATGACAGCAAAAGGGCATCCGGGTTTGTTCCGGATGCCCTTTTGCTCGTTTTTTGCGGAATTTCGTGTGTACGGGTGCGGTGCGGCCACCGCCGTACGCACGCTCCACAGGCCCGTCAGACCGTGATCAGCGACTCCAGCGGAGCACCCTTCAGGCCCGGCTCCAGCCGCTGCCGCCCGGCCAGGAAACCCAGCTCCAGCAGGACCGCGACGCCCGCTACCTCGGCCCCGGCCCGCCGGATCAGCTGGAGCGACGCCTCGGCCGTACCGCCTGTGGCCAGCACGTCGTCGATCACCAGCACCCGGTCGCCGGGCGCGACGGCGTCCGCGTGTATCTCGATCTCGGCCGCGCCGTACTCCAGGTCGTACGCCTGGCGGAGCGTCGCACCGGGCAGCTTGCCCGCCTTGCGTACGGGGACGAACCCGATACCGGCCCGTACGGCCACCGGAGCGGCCAGGATGAACCCGCGCGCCTCCAGGCCCACGACCTTGTCGGCCTCGTACCGCTCGCACAGGGCCACGAACGCGTCGGTCAGCGCACCGAAGGCGGCCGGGTCCGCCAGCAGCGGCGTGATGTCCTTGAACACCACGCCCGGCTTCGGGTGGTCCGGCACGTCCGCGATCCGGCTGAGCAGCAGCTCCCGCAGGCCGTCGGGGGCGCTCATCGGCGCTTGCCCGACGGGCGGCCGCGGCCGCGGCTGCGGGACGCGGGCTGGCTGCGCCGGCCGGCCAGGCTGCCGGCCGCGGCCGGGTCCTCGTCGCCCTCCGCGTCCTGCGGCACGGTCCCGTCCCCGGCGTCCTGCCCGCTCTCCTGCTGCTCCGGCCCGTCGGCCTTGGCGGCGGCCGCGGCACGCTTCGCGCGCACCCGCTTGGCCAGCGCCTTCATCGCCGGGTCGCGCTCCTTGAAGTCGGCGACCAGCGGGGTCGCGATGAAGATCGAGGAGTACGCACCGGCCGCGAGACCGACGAACAGGGCGAGCGAGATGTCGTTGAGCATCCCGGCGCCGAGCACACCGCCACCCACGAAGAGCAGGCCGGCGACCGGCAGCAGCGCCACGACCGTGGTGTTGATGGAGCGCACCAGGGTCGAGTTGATGCTGCGGTTGGCCAGCTCACTGTAGGTGAAGCGGGTCTGCTTCCCGATGTCCTTCGAGGTCTCCTTGAGGCTGTCGAAGACCACGACGGTGTCGTAGAGGGAGTAACCGAGGATCGTCAGCAGACCGATGACGGTGCCCGGGGTGACCTCGAAGCCGACCAGCGCGTACACGCCGACCGTGATCGTGAGGTCGTGGATCAGGGCGATCAGGGCCGCCAGCGCCATTCTCCACTCGAAGGCGATGGCGAGGTAGATCACCACGAGGATCATGAAGATCCCCAGGCCCAGCCAGGCCTTGTTGGCGATCTCCTCACCCCAGCTGGGGCCGACGAGCTGGGTGTTGATGTCCTTGACCGGGACGTTCAGGTCCTTGGCCAGGGCCTCCTGCACCGGCACCGACTGCTGGGTGTCCAGCTCGCTGATCTGGATGCGCAGGCTGCCGTTGCCGAGCTTCTGGACGGTGGCCTGGTGGCCCTCCGCCGCGGCCTCGGCCTTGTGCTCCGCCTCCGTCGCCGAGACGCTCGTCTTGGGAGTGGTGAAGACCGCGCCGCCGGAGAACTCGATGCCCATGTTCAGGCCGCGCACCGCCAGGCCGACGATGGCCGTGATGGTGATCAGGATCGAGATGCCGTACCAGATCTTCCGCTTGCCGATGAAGTCGTAACCGACCTCACCGCGGTAGAGCCGGGCGCCGATGTTGCCGAGCTTCGACATCTCACGCCTCCTTCGTCTCGATGGGGGCGGTGGTGCGACGGCGGCGCAGCGGCGGCTTGGCGCCCAGGCGCTTGGGGTCCAGACCGGACCACGGGTGGCCGTCGGCGAAGAACTTGCGCCGGGCCAGCAGCGTCATCAGCGGCTTGGTGAAGAAGAAGACCACCACGACGTCCAGGAGGGTCGTCAGGCCCAGCGTGAACGCGAAGCCCTTGACCTTGCCGACGGTGACGATGAACAGCACGAACGCGGCCAGGAACGACACGAAGTCGGAGACCAGGATCGTGCGCCGGGCGCGCGGCCAGCCGCGTTCGACGGCCGGGCGCAGCGTGCGGCCCTCGCGGATCTCGTCCCGGATGCGCTCGAAGTAGACGATGAAGGAGTCGGCCGTGATGCCGATGGCGACGATGGCGCCGCAGACGGCCGGCAGGTTCAGCGCGAAGCCGATGGCCGGGCCCAGCAACGTCATGATCGTGTACGTGAGGACCGCGGAGACCCCGAGACTGGCCAGCGCGACCAGCGCCAGGCCCCGGTAGTACGCGACCAGGTAGACGACGACCAGCACGAGGCCGATGGCGCCCGCGATCAGGCCCGCCTGGAGCTGCTCGCCACCGAGCGCCGCGGTGACCGTGGTCTCGTCGGCGATCTTGAAGGAGAGCGGCAGGGCACCGTAGGACAGCATGTTCGCCAGGTCCTCGGCGGTCTGCTGGGTGAAGCCGCCGGAGATGGTGGCGCTGCCGCCGTTGAGCTGCTGGCTGACCCGCGGGTCGGAGACGACCGCGCCGTCCAGCACGATCGCGAACTGGTTCTGCGGCTGGGTCTTGGCAGCCAGCTTGCCGGTGATGTCGGCGAACTTCTTGCCGCCGGCGCCGGTGAAGTCCATCTGGACGATCCAGCCCTGGCCCTGCTGGCTGTCGAAGACCGCGGAGGCGTCCTTGACGTCGGTGCCCTCGACCCCGACCGGGCCCAGCACGTACTTCTGCGAACCGTCGTCCTTGCAGGCCACGACCGGGTCGCTCGGCTTGGTGCCGGCGGCCTTCTCGCCGGCCGTGGCGCGCGACTGCTTGGTCGAGCAGTCCAGGTCGGCGAGCTGCTTCTGCAGGGCCGCCGGGATCTCGTCGGCGCCGGTGGAGGGCTGCGGGGTGTCGCTCGGCTCGGGCGTGCTGCTGCCGGAGGCCTTCGGCGGGTCGGACGGGCCCTTCTTGAGGGCGCTGGTCACGGCGCGGCCCTGGGTGGTGGAGCTCGCGGACGGCTTCGCGGAGGACTTGTCGTCCTTCTTGCCGTCGTCCTTCCCGTCCTTCTTGCCGTCGTCGCCCTTGCCGCTCGCGGAGGGGCTGGGGCTCGGGCTGGCGGGCGGCGTCTTCGTACCGGCGGTGGTGGTCAGCACCGGCCGGAAGCCGAGCTGAGCGGTGGTACCGACCTGCTGACGGGCCTGCTTCGCGTCCGTCCCCTTGGGGATGTTGACGACGATGTGGTTGGTGCCCTGGGTCTGGACCTCGGCCTCGGACACACCGAGACCGTTGACCCGCCGCTCCATGATGCCCGCGGCGGTGTTCATGTTGGTCTCGTTGATCGCGTTGGGCTTGCCGGGCTGGTTACGAGCCTCCAGCGTGAAGCTCGTACCGCCCGCGAGGTCGATGCCCAGCCGGGGCGTCGAGGTCCCGGAGATGAACATACCGCCGACCAGCGCCACCATGGCGATCACGATCAGGACCAGGGTACGCCCCGGCCTTCCCTGGCCCCCAGGGGACCTGCGGCCCTTTTTCGGTGCTGCCACCTTCTCGTATCTCCCTGTCCAACCGCCCGGCTCGGTGCCTGCCGAGCGGCCACGAAGTGTAGTGGGGACGTGCCCCCGCCGGAGCCTAAACCGTCCCGGAACCGCGGTGCACCGTTCGAAGGGTGCTCCGCGGTTCCGTCGGGGCGGGGCTACTTCGCGTCGGCGCCGCCGTCCTTCTTCTCGGCCTGGTCGGCCTGGGCGCCGCTCTTGGCGCCGTCGGCGGCCTCGGCACCGGCCGCGTCCCCGGCCTTCCCGGCGTCCTGGGCGTCGGCGGCGGGCTCGCTCTTGGCAAGGTCGGTCTTCGGCGACTTGTCCAGGTTCGCGGGCTTGTCGCCGGCGTCGGCCTTGTCGTCCGCGGCCGGGGTGCCGGTCAGCGAGGACGCGTCGTCGGGGACGACCGCGTCGGTCTTGCCCTCGGCGCCGTCGAGGATGCGGTTGTACTCCTCGTCCGCGAGGACCGCGCCGACCGCGTTCTTGGCGTAGAGGGCGTGCACGCCGGGGGCAACCTCGAGGAGGACGGTGTCGTCGTGGATCTCCTTGACGGTGGCGTACATGCCCCCAATCGTCCGGATGCCGGTGCCGGGCTGCATCTCATCGCGCATCTGCGCGGCCGCCTGCTGCTTCTTCTTGGCGGACCGGGTCATCAGGAACATGGCCCCGATGAGGACGATGAAGGGGAGGAGAGTCACGATACTCACGGGACGGAAATCCTTCGCACGACCGCACGTCCGCGGTCTGATATACGGGGGTGGATATGCCAGACCATACGGTCGGCATCGGCGGAGTCTAAGCGAGTCCGCACCGGTGGAACAACGCCCAGCATGGCACCGCAGTTCCTGACCGGGCGAGTCCCCGCGCCGTCACGTCCCGAAGAGGCCCTGCTGTCCGGTTCCCCCTGCCTGCTGCTGGGGCGGCGTCAGACCCATGTGCGTCCAGGCGGCGGGGGTGGCGATCCGGCCACGGGGGGTACGGGCGAGCAGGCCCTCGCGTACCAGGAACGGCTCGGCGACCTCCTCGACCGTCTCACGCTCCTCCCCCACGGCCACCGCCAGGGTGGACAGGCCCACCGGGCCACCGCCGAACAGCTTGAGCAGCGCGGTGAGGACCGCGCGGTCCAGGCGGTCCAGGCCGCGGCCGTCGACCTCGTACACGTCCAGGGCCTGCGAGGCGATCTCCTGAGTGATCACGCCGTCCGCCTTGACCTGCGCGTAGTCACGGACGCGGCGCAGCAGGCGGTTGGCGATGCGCGGAGTGCCGCGGGAACGCCCGGCGATCTCCGCGGCGCCCTCGGCCTCTATGTGCACGTCGAGCAGCCCGGCGGAGCGGTGGATGACACGTTCCAGTTCGCCGGGGGCGTAGAACTCCATATGGCCGGTGAAGCCGAAACGGTCGCGCAGCGGCGGGGGCAGCAGACCGGCCCGGGTGGTGGCGCCGACCAGGGTGAAGGGCGGCAGCTCCAGGGGGATGGCGGTGGCTCCGGGGCCCTTGCCGACGATCACGTCGACGCGGAAGTCCTCCATGGCCATGTAGAGCATCTCCTCGGCGGGCCGGGACATCCGGTGGATCTCGTCGAGGAAGAGCACCTCGCCCTCCTGGAGGGAGGACAGGATGGCGGCCAGGTCGCCGGCGTGCTGGATGGCGGGGCCCGAGGTGATCCGGATCGGGGCGCCCATCTCGGCGGCGATGATCATGGAGAGGGTGGTCTTGCCCAGGCCCGGGGCGCCGGAGAGCAGGACGTGGTCGGCGGTCGCGCCCCGGGCACGGGCCGCGCGCAGGACCAGGTCGAGCTGCTCGCGCACCCGCTCCTGGCCCACGAACTCCTCCAGGTCCTTGGGGCGCAGCGCGGCCTCGACCGCGGTGTCCTCGCCGTCCGCATCGGCCCCCACCAGCCGGTCGGGCCCCTCGGCCGTACCGCCCTGGAGCGGGCCGGCCGCGGTCTCGGTGGGCTCGTCCCAGTTCACTGCGTCCTGCCTCACGTGGTCGTACCGGCCCGGCGGGCCGGCTTCGCGTCGCGCTTCTTACGGGGGTGGTCGGTCGTACGGGCCCGGGCCGCCGGGCCGCCGTCCGCGCGTCGCACCGGGCTCATCGGGCCCGGTTCAGCGTCTGGAGGGCCGCCTTGAGCAGCTGCGACACCTGCGGCGTACCGCCCTCGGCGACGGCCGCCTCGGCCTGCGGCGCGACGGCGGACACCGCCTCGTCGGCCTCCCGGGTCGCATACCCGAGACCGATCAGCGCGGCGTGCAGCTGATCGCTCCAGCCGGCCGTCACGGCGCTGCCGACGCCCGCGCCGCCCCTGCCGACCGGGGCGCCGAGCCGGTCCTTCAGCTCCAGCAGCAGCTTCTGGGCACCCTTCTTGCCGATGCCGGGCACGGCCGTCAGCGTCTTCTCGTCACCGTTGGCGACGGCGAGCCGCAGCGTGTCCGGGGAGTGCACCGCCAGCATCGCCTGGGCCAGGCGCGGGCCCACCCCGCTGGCGGTCTGGAGGAGTTCGAACGTCTGGCGCTCGTCGTCGTCGGCGAAGCCGTACAGGGTGAGCGAGTCCTCCCGTACGACGAGGGAGGTCGCCAGCTTGGCCTGCTGGCCGACGCGCAGCCCGGACAGGGTGCCCGGGGTGCACTGCACGGCCATGCCGATGCCGCCGACCTCCACGACGGCGGTGTCCGGGGCCAGGGCCGCGACCGGGCCGGAGACGAAGGCGATCATCGGGTGCCCTTCTGGGGTGCCTCGGAGCGCGGTCCGAGAGCGCGTGCGGGGGTGCGTCGGGTGGGGGCGGGCGCCGGGCGGGCGCGGGCGGCGGCCTGCGCCTGCTGGAGCCGGTTGACGGCGTGCGCCTGCTGGAGGCGGTTGACGGCGGGGGCGCGCCAGATGTGGCAGATGGCCAGCGCCAGCGCGTCCGCCGCGTCGGCCGGCTTGGGCGGGGCGTCCAGCCGCAGCAGCCGGGTGACCATCGCGCCGACCTGTGCCTTGTCGGCGCGGCCCGAACCCGTCACGGCGGCCTTGACCTCGCTGGGGGTGTGCAGCGCCACGGGCAGTCCGCGGCGCGCCGCGCACAGCATGGCGACCGCGCTGGCCTGGGCGGTGCCCATGACCGTACGGACGTTGTGCTGGCTGAAGACGCGCTCGACGGCGACGCAGTCGGGCCGCTGCTCGTCGAGCCACTCGTCGATGCCGCGCTCGATGAGCACCAGGCGGTGCGCGATGTCCGCGTCGGCGGGCGTGCGGACGACACCGACGCCGGCCATCGTGAGCGGGCGGCCCGCGACGCCGTCGACCACGCCGACACCGCAGCGCGTCAGCCCCGGGTCCACGCCCAGCACTTTCATCGCCGCTCCCCCACTCTCCCCTTGGTCCAGCACGTTCGCCGCGGGCCTCGACCCGCTGATCAGCACAGTATCCGCTGCCACTGACAACGCAGGACGGGCCGGCGGGGTGTGTCCCCGCCGGCCCGTCGCCGCCGCAGCTGACCGCCCGTCAGGCGTCGACCTTCGCCATGACCTCGTCGGACACGTCGAAGTTGGCGAAGACGTTCTGCACGTCGTCGCTGTCCTCCAGCGCGTCGATCAGCTTGAAGATCTTGCGGGCGCCCTCTTCCTCCAGCTCGACCTGCATGGTCGGCACGAAGTTGGTGTCCGCCGAGTCGTAGTCGATGCCCTCCTTCTGGAGAGCGGTGCGGACCGCGACCAGGTCGGTGGCCTCACTGAGCACCTCGAAGGACTCACCGAGGTCGTTGACCTCCTCGGCGCCCGCGTCCAGGACCGCGCCGAGCACGTCGTCCTCGGTCAGCTCACCCTTGGGGACGATCACCACGCCCTTGCGGTTGAACAGGTACGAGACCGAGCCCGGGTCGGCCATCGAGCCGCCGTTGCGGGTCATGGCGACACGGACGTCCGAGGCGGCGCGGTTGCGGTTGTCGGTCAGGCACTCGATGAGCACCGCGACACCGTTGGGGCCGTACCCCTCGTACATGATCGTCTCGTAGTCGGCGCCGCCGGCCTCCAGGCCCGCGCCGCGCTTGACCGCGCTGTCGATGTTCTTGTTCGGCACCGAGCTCTTCTTCGCCTTCTGGATGGCGTCGAAGAGGGTCGGGTTGCCATCGGGGTCGGCGCCGCCGGTGCGGGCCGCGACCTCGATGTTCTTGATCAGCTTCGCGAAGAGCTTGCCGCGCTTGGCGTCGATCACGGCCTTCTTGTGCTTCGTCGTAGCCCATTTAGAGTGGCCGGACATCCGCCTGTCTCCTTCGCGTAACCAGGTTGAGAAACGAACGCCACAGATCCTACCGGGACGGGATCAGGCCACCGCACACACGGCGGCCGACCCGCGGCGGACCCTCAGACGGCGCGCACCATGTCCACGAAACAGGCGTGCACCCGGTGGTCGCCGGTGAGCTCCGGATGGAAGGACGTGGCAAGGACGTTACCCTGCCGGACCGCCACCGTGTGCCCGTCGTACGACGCCAGTACCTCGACGGCGGCGCCCGTCGACTCCACCCAGGGCGCCCGGATGAACACACCCTGGACAGGCCCGCCCTCGACCCCGGCCATCACGACCGCCGCCTCGAAGGACTCGTTCTGCCGCCCGAAGGCGTTACGGCGCACGATCATGTCGATGCCGCCCAGCGTCTCCTGGTCGGCGCGGCCGTCCAGCAGCTTGTCGGCCAGCATGATCATGCCCGCGCAGGTGCCGTACACCGGCTTGCCGGAGCGCACGAACGCGCGCAGCGGCTCCAGCATGCCGAAGGCGACCGCCAGCTTGGACATGGTCGTGGACTCACCGCCCGGTATGACCAGGCCGTCGACGCCGTCCAGCTCCTCGGGCCGGCGCACCGGCCTGGCCAGGGCGTCCGCCGTGGCCAGCGCCGTCAGATGCTCGCGTACGTCGCCCTGGAGGGCCAGCACGCCGATGGTGGGTGTCGTCATCCGTCCGTCGTTCTCCCGCTCGCCGTTCCCGCGTCCGTCCGCCCGCTCACCAGCCGCGGTTGGCGTAGCGCTCCGCCTCGGGGAGGGTGTCGCAGTTGATGCCGACCATGGCCTCACCCAGGTTGCGCGACACGTCCGCGACGACCTTCGGGTCGTCGTAGAACGTGGTGGCCTTGACGATGGCGGCGGCGCGCTTCGCCGGATCGCCGGACTTGAAGATGCCGGAGCCGACGAAGACACCCTCGGCACCGAGCTGGCGCATCAGCGCGGCGTCGGCCGGAGTGGCCACACCGCCGGCGGAGAACAGCACGACCGGCAGCTTGCCCAGCTCCGCGACCTCCTTGACCAGCTCGAACGGGGCGCGCAGCTCCTTGGCGGCGGCGTACAGCTCGTTGTTGTCACAGCCGCGCAGCTTGGCGATCTCACCCTTGATCTGACGCAGGTGGCGCACCGCCTCCACGACGTTGCCGGTACCGGCCTCGCCCTTGGAACGGATCATGGCCGCGCCCTCGGCGATCCGGCGCAGCGCCTCGCCCAGGTTGGTCGCGCCGCACACGAACGGGGTGGTGAACGCCCACTTGTCGGAGTGGTTGACCTCATCGGCCGGAGTGAGGACCTCGGACTCGTCGATGTAGTCGACGCCGAGCGACTGCAGCACCTGCGCCTCGACGAAGTGGCCGATCCGGGACTTGGCCATGACCGGGATGGAGACCGCGTCGATGATCCCGTCGATCATGTCCGGGTCGGACATCCGGGCCACGCCGCCGTCCTTGCGGATGTCCGCGGGGACCCGCTCCAGGGCCATGACCGCGACCGCGCCGGCATCCTCGGCGATCTTCGCTTCCTCCGGCGTGACGACATCCATGATCACGCCGCCCTTGAGCTGCTCGGCCATGCCGCGCTTGACGCGGGCGGTACCGGTCTCGGGGTTCCCGGCGGGAGCGGTGGCAGACGTGGCGTTCGGCGTGCTGGACACGGTATGACCTCACTAAGTGCGGGCGGATGGACTCCGCCGCCCACACAACCGTTCGCCCCGGTCCACTGAAAAGGGCCAATCGCAAGGCAGTGGCTCGTCAGCGGCACCGACGGCGGCCGGCGGACGCCCTCTCAACGCCCGGCGGCACGGTCGTCGAGCACGGCCGGCGGCTCGTCATCCATCTCGAACGCCATCGGGAACGGCGCGTGCCCCGCCAGCCGGAACCAGCGCACCACCCGGTGGCGGCGTACGGCACGGGCCGCCCGTACGGAGTCGTTGTGAAACCGCCGTGCCATCGGCACCCGGCGCACCGCCGCCGTCAGCTCACTGACCGTTTGCTCCCCGCCGGGCGCCTCCCGTACGGCCGCGAGCTGCCCCTCGCCGTCGAACACCGCGCGCAAGGCCTGGCTCAGCCCGCTCTCCGCGACTTCCCGCTGCTCCTCGGCCGCCTGCCGGGCCTCGTGCGCCACCTCGTAGAGCACGATCGACGCCGCCGGATCCAAAATGCCGGACGTCCCCAGCTCCTGCGCCACCGAGGCCCGCCGCAACAACTGCGCGTCCAGCGCCGCACGCGCCGCGTCGATACGGGCGTGCAGACGGTCCAGCCGCCCCGCGGTCCAGCTCAGATAGACACCGATGACGACGAGGACCGCCGCGATCCAGATGAAAGTGGTCACGCCGGGCCACAGTACCGGCCACCGGGCTCTCCCCCGCGGGCGGAACCCACTCCCACGGGAACCACCCCGCACTCAGCACAGCCGTCGCGGCCCGTCGGTCCCGCGGTAGACCGCTCCCTGGCCGGACTGGGGTGCGTGTTTTGCGCTGTCTGTCCGGTGGGGGGCTCGGGGCCACACAGGGGTCCCCCCGGCCGGAGGCTGGGGGAGAGTTGGCCCCCTACGCACCCCCGCCCCCCAGAACCAACCAATGCGATCCGCGCGACAGCGCAAAACCCCGCGCGAAGCGCGAAACCCCAGCCACCCACCGACACCAGGTCACCCCGAAAACCCGCGCGCGCAGCGCGCATCAGTCCCGAGCCAACCCCCACCGCCCCCACAACCCCGTCCGCTCATCCGTAGCCACCATCGCCGCCCCCGCGGTAACCGTCTCGTACACAGCCAGAATGTCGGCCCCCACCGTCGACCAGTCGAACCGCCGCACATGCCGACTGCCACGCTCCCGCAGCTCAGCAAGGCGCGCAGGATCGTCCAAGAGCCGTACGGCCGCAGCGGCGAGCGCCTCCGCGTCCTCGTTGGCGAACAGTTCGCCCGCCTCTCCCTGGTCCAGGACCTGGGCGAACGCGTCGAGGTCGCTGGCGAGCACCGGCGCCCCCGCCGACATCGCTTCGACGAGGATGATGCCGAACGACTCGCCGCCGGTGTTGGGCGCCACGTACAGGTCGACGCTGCGTAGCAGGCGCGCCTTGTCCTCGTCGCTGACCATGCCGAGGAACTCCACTCGCGACCGGAGGTCGGCGGGCAGGTCCGCGACGGCTTCCTCCTCGTCGCCGCGGCCCGCGACCAGCAGTCGGGCGTCGGGAATCGCGGCGAGGATCTTCGGCAGGGCGCGCATCAGGACGGGCAGGCCCTTGCGGGGTTCGTCGATGCGTCCGATGAAGCCGATGGTGCGGCCCTGCCACTCTTCCTTCGGCGTGGCTTTGGCGAAGAAGTCCACGTCGACGCCGTTGGGGATGACGACCGCGTCGCCGCCGAGGTGTTCGACCAGGGTGCGCCGCGCGTATTCGCTGACCGCGATCCGCGCGCTGATCTTCTCCAGCGCGGGCTGCAGGATCGGGTATGCGGCGACCATGACGCGGGAGCGTGGGTTGGAGGTGTGGAAGGTCGCGACGATCGGGCCCTGCGCGGCCCAGCAGGCGAGCAGTCCGACCGACGGGGTGCCGGGTTCGTGGATGTGGATGACGTCGAAGGCGCCGTCGTGGAGCCAGCGGCGGACGCGGGCCGCGGACAGGAAGCCGAAGTTGAGCCGGGCGACCGAACCGTTGTAGGGCACGGGGACGGCGCGTCCGGCGGAGACGACGTACGGCGGCAGTGGTGTCTCGTCGTCCGCCGGGGCGAGTACGGACACCTCGTGGCCGAGCCGGATGAGGTGCTCGGCGAGGTCTCGGACGTGGAACTGGACGCCGCCCGGGACGTCCCAGGAGTAGGGGCAGACGATACCGATCCTCAAGACCGCTCCGTCCGCCGGGCGCCGCCGCGCGACGCCTGCGCGTCAGCCCGCGCAGCGGGCTCGCGGGGCTCCAGGTCTCCCAGCCATAGCCGTTGCAGCATGTGCCAGTCCTCCGGGTGGTCGGCGATGCCGGAGGCGAAGGCGTCGGCCATCTCCTGCGTCATCGTGGCGGCCTTCTCGGCGCGGGTGCCGGTCTGCGGTACCTCGATCTCCGGGTGCACCCGCCCGCGCATGACGGGGCTCTCGTCGTACCACAGGGTGACCGGCAGGAGCATCGCCCCGGTCTGCACCGCGAGCATCGCGGGCCCGGCCGGCATCTTCGCGGCCTCGCCGAAGAATTTCACCTCGATGCCGGAGGCGGACAGGTCCCGGTCGGCGACGAGGCAGACCAGGCCGCCGGCCCGGAGCCGCCGGGCGAGGATGCCGAAGGCGGCGCCGCCGGTGTGGGGCAGCACTTCCATGCCCAGTCCCTCGCGGTAGGCGACGAACCGGTCGTAGAGCGTCTCGGGCTTGAGGCGTTCGGCGACGGTGGTGAAGGGTACGCCGAGCTCGGTGGTGACCCAGGCGCCCGCGAGGTCGTAGTTGCCCATGTGCGGCAGGGCGAGGATGACGCCGCGGCCGCTCTTGAGGCCTTCTTCCAGGTGGTGCACGTCTGCCGGTGCGAAGCCGCCTTTTATCCGGTCCTTGCTCCAGGCGGGCAGCCGGAAGGATTCCATCCAGTAGCGCAGGTAGGAGCGCATTCCGGCCCGGGACAGCTGGGCGAGGCGCTGTGGTGTGGCGTCCGGGACGACGCGCGCGAGGTTGGCCTCCAGGCGCAGGACGCCTTTGCCGCGCCGTTTCCAGACGGCGTCGGCGATTTGTCGGCCGAGTGCCTTCGCGGCCGGTTCGGGCAGTTTTTTCACCGCGCTCCAGCCCAGGGCGTACGCCCTGTCGGTCAGCTGTTCGCGGTCGATGGTCGGGCGCTTCACGCGCTGTTCCCCCCTTGTGCGACGGCGTCGGCCTCGGCGGATTCCCGGCGTACGGTCACCACGCGCTGGGCGAGGGTGACGGTGCTGCCGACGGCGACCACCCACAGGGCGACCGGCAGCAGGTACTGCACGCCGGGGACGCCGAAGGCGTGCAGTCCGGCGAGGCCGGCGGCGACCAGCGTGATGACGAGCCGCTCGGCCCGTTCCACCAGTCCGTTGACGTTCACCGGCAGTCCGATGCTCTCGCCCCTGGCCTTGGTGTACGAGACCACCTGCCCGCTGGCCAGGCAGAAGATTGCCACCGCGCAGAGCCAGAGGCTGTCGCCGGCGCCCGCGTACCAGAGCGCCAGTCCGCCGAAGATCGCGGAGTCGGCGACCCGGTCGAGGGTGGAGTCGAGGAAGGCTCCCCAGCGGCTGGACCGGCCGAGTTGCCGGGCCATGTTGCCGTCCACCAGGTCCGAGAACACGAACAGCGTGATGACGATGGTGCCCCAGAAGAACTCGCCGAGCGGGAAGAAGACCAGGGCGCCCGCCACCACACCCCCTGTGCCGACGAGGGTGACCGCGTCCGGGCTGATCCCGAGGCGGATGAGCAGGGCGGCGAATGGCGTGAGGACACGCGTGAAGAATGCACGCGCGTACGTGTTCAGCATGGCCTTCCCGGAGGTCGATACGGGCCGCGCGGTCAATGGGGCCACCGGCTGGCCCATCGTAGCCAGGCGGCCCCCGCGTACCGCGAACGCACCACGGCCCGGGGCACGACCTGTGACCGGCCAAGACGTCGGCGCAGGAGCCGTCACGCCGTCGCGGGTCCGCGGGCCTGGGCGTGCCGCAAGATCCCTGATCGTCCCTTGTGCGATGTATGGACGTGCCATGACCAGGGTGGAAAGCTCGAACCACCGCAAAGTGTCGACCGGGAGGCGAGACACATGGGCGAGAAGACGAGGACACATCCGGGAGCCGCCGGCAGGGCGACATCGGCCGACCAGCCCACGTCCCTGAGGAATGTGGTGCTGGTCGGCCACAGTGGTGCGGGGAAGACGACGCTGGTGGAGGCGCTCGCGCTGGCGACCGGGGCGGTCAACCGGGCGGGCCGGGTCGAGGACGGCGGCTGCCTGTCGGACTACGACGAGATCGAACACCGGCAGCAGCGGTCGGTGCAGCTGTCCCTGGTTCCTGTCGACTGGGGCGGAATCAAGATCAACGTACTGGACACACCGGGGTACGCCGACTTCGTCGGAGAGCTGAGGGCCGGTCTGCGGGCAGCGGACGCGGCCCTCTTCGTCGTTTCGGCCGCGGACGGCGTGGACGGCGCGACCCGTATGGTCTGGGACGAGTGTGCCGCGGTCCGGATGCCGCGCGCGCTGGTCGTCACGCATCTGGAGGCGGCGCGCGCCGATTTCGACCAGATGACGCGGCTGTGCGGCGCCACTCTGGGCGGTGACGACCCCGACGCCGTACTCCCCCTGTATCTGCCGTTGTACGGCGAGGCGGGCGCCGACGGCCATGCGCCGGTGCACGGTCTGATCGGTCTGCTCACCCAGCGGGTCTTCGACTATTCCTCCGGCGAACGTGTGGAGCGCGCGCCGGAGCCCGACGAGCTGCCGCTGATCGAGGAGGCCCGCAACCGGCTCATCGAGGGCATCATCGCCGAAAGCGAGGACGAGTCCCTGATGGACCGCTATCTCGCCGGCGAGGACATCGACGTGAAAACGCTCATCGGTGACCTGGAGACGGCGGTCGCGCGCGGCACCTTCCACCCCGTGCTGGCCGCGGCGCCGGCCGCCGAGGGCGCCCGGCAGGGCCTGGGCACCGTCGAACTGCTGGACCTGATCGCCCGCGGCTTCCCCACCCCCGCCGAACGCGAGGCCCCCGCCGTCACCACCCCCGACGGCAAACCGCGCCCCGCGCTGACCTGTGACCCGGCGGGCCCGCTGGTCGCGGAGGTGGTCAAGACCTCCTCCGACCCCTATGTCGGCCGGCTCTCGCTGGTGCGGGTCTTCTCCGGCACCCTGCGCCCGGACGAGACGGTGCACGTCTCCGGGCACGGCCTGGAGGACCGCGGCCACGAGGACCACGACGTGGACGAGCGGATCGGCGCCCTGTCCGCCCCGTTCGGCAAGACCCAGCGCTCGCTGTCCAAGGCGATCGCCGGCGATCTGGCCTGTGTGGCGAAGCTGACCCGCGCCGAGACCGGTGACACCCTGTCCGACAAGGACGCGCCGCTCCTGATGGAGCCGTGGACCATGCCGGACCCGCTGCTGCCGGTCGCCATCCAGGCGCACAGCAAGGCCGACGAGGACAAGCTCTCCCAGGGGCTGTCCCGCCTCGTCGCCGAGGACCCGACGATGCGCCTGGAGCACAACCAGGGCACCCACCAGGTCGTGCTGTGGTGCCTGGGCGAGGCGCACGTCGACGTGGCGCTGGAGCGGCTGCGGTCCCGGTACGGCGTGCAGGTCGACACCGTGCCGTACAAGGTCTCGCTGCGGGAGACCTTCGGGGGCAGGGCGGCGGGCCGCGGGCGGCACGTGAAGCAGTCCGGCGGGCACGGCCAGTACGCGATCTGTGAGATCGAGGTGGATCCGCTGCCCGGCGGCAGCGGCATCGAGTTCGTCGACAAGGTCGTGGGCGGCGCGGTGCCGCGGCAGTTCATCCCGTCCGTCGAGAAGGGCGTACGGGCGCAGGCGGCGCGCGGTGTCGCGGCCGGGTATCCGCTGGTCGACGTCCGGGTCACGCTGCTGGACGGCAAGGCCCACTCGGTGGACTCCTCCGACGCCGCGTTCCAGACGGCCGGCGCCCTGGCGCTGCGCGAGGCCGCGGGTGACGCCCGTATCCATCTGCTGGAGCCGGTGGCCGAGGTGACCGTGCTGGTTCCGGACGATTTCGTCGGCGCGGTGATGAGCGACCTGTCCGGGCGGCGTGGCCGCGTGGTGGGCACCGAGCAGGCCGGGCACGGGCGCACTCTGGTCCGGACCGAGGTGCCAGAGATCGAGATCAGCCGGTACGCCGTGGACCTGCGCTCCCTCTCGCACGGCACCGGGCGCTTCCACCGCTCCTATTCGCGGCACGAGCCGATGCCTGCGCAGCTCGCCGCGAAACTCCGTGAGCAGGAGGAGAACGGCTCCTGATCCGCCGGCCGTCGCCGGCCGTCCACCTCGGCGCTCCCGGGGTGGACGGCGGCGGTACGCTGTGATCGCAGCTCAGAAGGTGTGCGACGGACGGTAGTTGGGAAGAAGGCCGCAGCAGCGGATGCGGGCGGGCGATGGGGGCGGCAGTGGCAGCAGACGGCTTCGACTTCAGTCCCGGGGCGCAGGTCCCGCTGTCCGGCGGCGCCGGACAGACCGCGGCCACCCAGGCGTTGGCCTCGGCCGCGTACCGGGACAATCCGCTCGCCGACATCTCCAAGGCCGACTCCTCCTCGGCGAAGTCGACCATCAAACCGCCCAAACTCTCCCTGTTCGAGCCGAATCTGGGGGAGGCGTTCTCCCGCGCGCTGCAACTGCGGATGCTCGGTGGCGCCCGTGGCGCGCTGATCCAGTCGTTCGGCATCGAACCGCAGACGGTCGTCGAGCACTGTCTGGCCGCCAGCCGCATCCGCAAGATCCGCGACGTGAAGCTGACCGTCCTGATGCTGTGTTTCGGGCTGCTCTTCCTGCCCGGCGTGCTGCTGTGGCTGGGTGCCTTCCAGCTCAAGAAGCTGCTCGCGAGGGCGCAGGGCACCGGCACCTCGGCACTCGGTGTGGCACTGCTGCTCGCCGTCGGCGCCATCGCGGTGCTCTTCCTGGTCAAGCTGCCGTTCACCGGCTTCTGGTCGGTGTATCTGCGTGCCATGGTGGTGGTGCCGGTGATCGGCTGGTGGTGGGCGAAGCGGATCAGTGAGTCCACCGCCAAGGATCTGCGGGAGGCCTGGAAGGGCCTGCTCGAAGGCGGCGGTGTGGGTGCCAAGATCCCCGAGGCGGTGCCCAGGGACCCGAACGAGACCGCCGCCGAACAGATGCGCCAGAGCCTGGCCAAGCTCACCGCCGAGCAGCAGAGCAACGTCGCCTTCTACGCGGGCCCCAACGGCATACTCGGCATGGGCACCCGCTGGGGCAGCTGGCAGATGGCCGAGGAGCTGCGGCCCGCCGCGGAGGGCGGCGAGATCAACCCGTTCCGCAGCTACGACGTGATCCGCGTCATCCACGACCGGCTGCGCCTGCTGGAGCGCAGCCCGCTGCACACCGGCGGTTTCAAGGACGCCCCTTCCGTACGCCACTGGGTCGTGGTACCGGTCGGCGAGAAGGCCGGATCCGTCTCCCGCCCGGAGGGCACCGAGGTGGAGGCGTTCCAGGTGCGCCAGCACGAGATAGAGCGGATCTGCAACGAGCAGCAGTTCGGCAGCGGCAGCCGGCACTACCTGGGTGTGCAGTTCGTGCTGTGGGACGGCCAGCTGGTGATAACCCTGCTGATCACGGTCACCGTGCTGCACGAGACGCTGCGCGTGGAAGTGACCGGCCACGCGCTGGGCCCGGTGAACCCGCTGTTCACCTCCAAGCCCGCGCCGAAGAGCAAGAGCGTCTCCAAGACGGTGAAGTTCTGGGAGACCAAGTCCGTGAGCCTGCCGCTGGTCGACGCGAGCGAGGTGGTTCGGCTCGCCGCGCGCGCCCCGCTGACGTGGTTCCCCGGCTTCCTGGAGTTCCTCGGCGGGAAGCTGACGCTGCCGGAGCCGTTCGGCCTGCGGCACGCCTGGGCCGACAAGCCGTGGCGGCACCGCTTCATGGCCGATGACGCGCTGCGCGCGGCGACCCCGGTGCTGCGCGTGGTGCACTCCGCCGCCCTGAGCGTGCTCAAGGAGAACGGCGTGGACATTTCGCGCTTCGACAGCCGCTCGCTGGTGCTCAGCGGCCAGGTGCAGGCGGCGGAGCCGCGGAAGGCCGACGAGTACAACGCGTAGCCGCTGGTCGCGGCGGGGAGGGCCGGAGCCCCTGGCCGGCCGGGCCTCGGTTCCACCGGGCCTGCCTTGTGCCGGGCCTGCCTTGTGCCGGGCCTGCCTTGTGCCGGGCCTGGTGACCTTCGCCAGGCCCGGCGAGGCCTGGACCCGCCGTACGCTGACCGCCTACCGGAAGATCCCCGTATGCCCCAGTGAGTACCGCCCCGGCTGCGGGTAGACCGCCAGGCCGTGCGGGCCCTCGCCCACCGGGATCTTGGCGAGGGTCTTCCCGGTCCTGGTGTCCATCGCGTAGACCTCGGAGTTGTAGCGGCCGGACAGCCACAGCACGTTGCCGTCGGCGGACACCCCGCCCATGTCCGGGCTGCCGCCGCCGGGGATGTGCCACTTGTCCACGAGCTTGCCGCTCTTGAAGTCGAGCAGGGACACCGAGCCCTCGCCCCGGTTGGAGATGTACATCTTCCTGGAGTCGCGGCTGACGTAGAGGCCGTGGGTGCCCTTGCCGGTCGGCATCAGCTTCGGCTCCTCGAAGGTGTCGCCGTCCAGCACCCACATGCCGTCGGCCATCATGTCCGCGACGTACCAGGTCCTGCCGTCCGGTGACATCTTGACGTCCTGCGGCATGGCGCCCCGGAACGGCAGTTTCCGCTGGCCGATCACCTTCATCTTCTCGGTGTCGACCTTCAGCAGTTCGCCCGAGAACTCGCAGGAGACGATGAAGTACTTCCCGTCCACCGAGAAGTCCGCGTGGTTGACGCCCGCGCAGGTGACCGGGACGGTCTTGCGCACCTCCATCGTCTTCGGGTCGCGGAAGACCAGTTCCTTGTCCATGGAGGCCATCACGACCGCGTACCTGCCGTTCGGCGTGAAGTACAGGTTGTACGGGTCGTGCACGTCCACCGGCTTGCCGGACCTGCCGTTCGCCGGGTTGATCGGCGTCAGGTCGTGGCCGCGGTTGTTGTTCACCCACAGCGTCTTCATGTCCCACGACGGGACGACGTGCTGCGGCTGCACGCCCACCGGGATGGTCTCGATGACCTTGTACGTCTTCGGGTCGATGACGCTGACCGTGTCCGAGCCGGTGTTGGGCACGTACACGCGCGACGGGAAGTCCTTGACCTGCGGCGCGAGCTTGTTGGGGCGGTCCGCCGCGTACACGTCGTGCTCGTCCAGCGGCGGCGGCATGCCCGGCAGCAGCGACGTGGCGGCCTTCGCGGGGGAGGCCGGGGTCGATGCCCCGGGGCTGCCGCCGGCGGCCTTCGTCCCGCTGCCGCCGCCGCACCCCGCCGCCACCAGTGCGCAGGCGACGGCCAGCAGCGCGGCCCGCCGGCCGGTACGGGCACGATTTTGATCGTGGAGGGGGGTCCGGTCAGCCATCAGGTCACAAGCTCCGTTGTCGTCACCGCGCGCAGTCCGCGCCGGTGCAGGCCGTCGAGGATCGGGGGCAGCGCGGCAACCGTGCCGGTGTGCCCGAGGTGGAGGCTCACAATGGATCCCGCGCGTGCCCGGTCCAGCACGGTGCGCTGGACGGCGGGGGCGCCGGGGTCGTCCGCGTCGAGGGAGTCGACGTCGTAGGAGAGGACGTGCGGGTATCCGGCCTTACGGGCCAGCCGGGTCACCAGTTCGGTGGCGTACCGCGTACGGGAGGGGCGGAACCAGCTGCCGATCGTGCCGGTCAGCTTGCGCAGCCGGTCGGCGCACCCGCTGATCTCGGCGTACGCCTGGTCCGCCGGGAGCGCGCAGATGTCGAGGTGGCGCTGGGTGTGATTGCCCAGTTCGTGACCGCCGTCGAGGATGCGGCGGGCCATCCGCGGCTGCTCGTCGAGCCAGCTGCCGACGGCCAGTACGGTCACCCGGGCGCCGGCTCGCTCGGCCTCGCCGAGCAGGGCGGCGGCCGTCTTCGCGTCGCCCTGGCCGTGGAAGGTGAGGGCGACGGCGTTGCCGCGCGGGGGGCCGTGCTGGATCTGTACGGGCAGGCCGGGGACACGGGTCGGCGGGCGGGCGGCCCGGGCGGCGCCCGAGGCGGCCGTCCCGGAGGGGCGCCCCGGTCCGGGCGGGCCGGTCCCGTCTGTCGGCGGGGAGCCGGAGGCCCGTACGGAGGCGGTGTCCGTACGGGCCGTCGCGCACCCCGGCGCGAGCGCACCGGCGGCCGCGGCCGAGGCGGCGCGCAGCACGGAGCGACGATGCAGGGAAGTCACCCCACCATTAGAGGGCAACACGTCCGCATTTGTCGCTTTGTCGGATTTACCGCGGCGCGTGTCTCGGCCGGCGCTGCGGCGTCCGGGCTACTGCGGCCAGGCGTCGGCCAGCATCGTCCGGGTGTCGGCCAGCAACTGCGGAAGCACCTTCGTCTGGCCCACCACGGGCATGAAGTTGGTGTCCCCGCCCCACCGCGGCACGACGTGCTGGTGCAGATGGGCGGCGATACCGGCACCGGCCACGGCGCCCTGGTTGAGGCCGATGTTGAAGCCGTGCGCTCCGGAGGCGGCCCGCAGCGTGCTCATCGCCCGCTTGGTGAACTCGGCCAGCTCCAGGGTCTCGTCCCGGTCCAGCTCGGTGTAGTCCGCCACGTGGCGGTACGGGACCGACATCAGGTGGCCGCCGTTGTACGGGTAGAGGTTGAGCACCGCGTACACGTGCTCGCCGCGGGCGATCACCAGCCCGTCCTCGTCCGACTTGGCCGGAATCGTGCAGAAGGGGCAGCCGTCCTCGGCGCCCGGTCCGGACGGTTTGTTCTCCCCCTGGATGTACGCCATCCGGTGGGGCGTCCACAGTCGCTGGAAGGCGTCCTGTGTCCCGACTCCGATCTGCTGCTCCGGCTCACTCGTCATGCGGGCCAGCATATTCCCCGGTCGCGCGGGCACGCGGCGAGGGGCGGCCCCCGTCCGGGACCGCCCCTCGTGCGCCCCGCGCGAGCGGGGCCCGTCTCACACCTGGATCCGGCGCTCCACCGCGTCCAGGATCTCGGCGATCGCCTGTGCCTTCGGGATGCCGTTCTTCTGCGACCCGTCGCGGTAGCGGAAGGACACCGCGCCGTTGGCCACGTCCTCGTCACCCGCGATGATCATGTACGGCACCTTGCTGCGCTGCGCGTTCCTGATCTTCTTCTGCATCCGGTCCGAGGAGGCGTCCACATCGATGCGCAGGCCCTTCTTCTTGGCCTCGGCCGCGAACTCCTGGAGGTACGGCACGTGGTCGTCACCGATCGGGATGCCGGTGGCCTGCACGGGGGCCAGCCACACCGGGAACGCTCCCGCGTAGTGCTCCAGCAGCACCGCGAAGAACCGCTCGATGGAGCCGAAGAGGGCTCGGTGGATCATGACCGGGCGCTGCTTGGAACCGTCCGGCGCGGTGTACTCCAGGTCGAAGCGCTCCGGCAGGTTGAAGTCCAGCTGGACGGTCGACATCTGCCAGGTGCGGCCGATGGCGTCCTTGGTCTGCACCGAGATCTTCGGGCCGTAGAACGCGGCGCCGCCCGGGTCAGGGACCAGCGGCAGCCCCTGCTTCTCGGCGACCTTGCGCAGCGTCTCGGTGGCCTCTTCCCAGACCTCGTCCGAGCCGACGAACTTCTCCGGGTCCTTGGTGGACAGCTCCAGGTAGAAGTCGGTCAGGCCGTAGTCGCGCAGCAGGTCCAGGACGAAGGTGAGCGTGGCGTCCAGCTCGTCGGCCATCTGCTCCTTGGTGCAGTAGATGTGCGCGTCGTCCTGGGTGAAGCCGCGGGCCCGGGTCAGGCCGTGCACCACGCCCGACTTCTCGTACCGGTACACGGTCCCGAACTCGAACAGACGCAGCGGCAGTTCGCGGTACGAGCGGCCGCGCGCGTCGAAGATCAGGTTGTGCATCGGGCAGTTCATGGGCTTGAGGTAGTAGTCCACGCCCTCGTCGAGCTGCATGGGCGGGTACATCCCGTCGGCGTACCAGTCCAGGTGGCCCGACTTCTCGAACAGCTTCCCCTTGGTGGCGTGCGGGGTGTAGACGAACTCGTAGTCCGCCTCCTCGTGGCGCCGCCGCGAGTAGTCCTCCATGACCCGGCGGATGATGCCGCCCTTGGGGTGGAAGACCGCCAGGCCCGAGCCGATGTCCTCCGGAATGGAGAACAGATCCAGCTCCGCCCCCAGCTTCCGGTGATCGCGCTTCTCCGCCTCGGCCAGGAACTCCAGGTATGCCTTGAGCTCGTCCTTGGTCGGCCACGCGGTGCCGTAGATGCGCTGGAGCTGCTTGTTCTTCTCGCTGCCGCGCCAGTACGCGGCGGCCGAGCGCATCAGCTTGAAGGCGGGGATGACCCGGGTGCTGGGCAGGTGCGGGCCGCGGCACAGGTCCTTCCAGCACAGGTCGCCGCTCTTGGCGTCGAGGTTGTCGTAGATGGTCAGCTCGCCGGCGCCGACCTCGGCGGACGCGCCCTCGGCGGCCTCCGCGGCGGAGCCCTTGAGGCCGATCAGCTCCAGCTTGTACGGCTCGCCTGCCAGCTCGGCGCGGGCGTCGTCGTCGCTCACCGCGCGTCGGGCGAACTTCTGCCCGCGCTTCTGGATCTCCTGCATCTTCTTCTCGATGCGCTTGAGGTCCTCGGGGGTGAACGGAGTCTCGACGTCGAAGTCGTAGTAGAAGCCGTCCTTGATGGGCGGGCCGATGCCCAGCTTCGCCTCCGGGAACAGCTCCTGCACGGCCTGCGCCATCACGTGCGCGGTGGAGTGGCGCAGGATGTTCAGACCGTCCTCGCTGGCGATGTCGACGGGCTCGACCTCGTCGCCCTCGGCGAGCTCGTACGCCAGGTCCTTGAGCTGCCCGGCGACGCGGGCGGCGACGACGGAGCGCTCCCCCTGGAAGAGGTCGGCGGCCGTAGCGCCCGTGGTCACCACGCGTTCTTCCCGCTCGGAATCGCGTTGGATGGTCACACGGACGTCTGACACCGGTCTCTCCTGACTTCTCGGGCGCGTCAGCGATTTTGCTGCGCAGGCGAATCGTACCGAGCGACCGGCGTTCCTCGCGAAACGGTTATGGCGGCCGGCGTCGGGGCGCGCTTCTTGAGGACCGCGTCGCGGTGCGCGCCTCTGGCGCGGTGGGGGCGGGTAGGGGGTGCGCGCTTCCCGCGATGGGTCCGGCGGGTGGGGGCTCGGGGCCCCTGCGCGCCCTGCCCCGGTACCTACCTATGCGAGCCGCGCGACAGCGCAACCCTCGCGCGAAGCGCGAGACCCGCACCCGTCACTCCCCCGGCAACGGCCCCCCACACGCCTCCTCAAAGAAGTCCAGATTCTCCTGGAGCGATTTCAGCAGCCGGTCCCGCTCCGCCTCGTCCACCTGGACGGGGGTGACGTCCGCCGCGCCGGTGATGCGGCGGAAGCCGCCCCGGCTCTCCAGCCGCCCGCTGACCCGAATCGGCAGCCCCACCAGATGCGCATGCCCCGCGATCCGGTAGTCCTCCTCGTCCAGCGCGACCCGCACCTGGAGCACGTCGGCCCCGGACAGCACCCGCAGCCGTGCCACGCCGGGGCCGCCGGGCCGCTCGCGCCGCAGCCGTACCACCGCGCCGGTCACCCGTACCGGCAGCGACGGCTCGTCGCGGACGTAGCGCTGGGCGGCCTGCTGGAGTGCGGGCAGGTCGCCGGGCGAGAACTCGACCGGTTCGGGCCGGGCCGCGAAGCCGGGCGGCGGGCCCGCCCCCGGTGACCACTCCACGGAGATCCGTACCCCCTCCGCGTCCCGCACCAGCGAGATCAGCGCCTCCGCCAGCTCGTGGCAGACGCCCAGCTCCACGGCGGCGTCGAACGCCTCCATGCCACCGGTCGCCCGCTGGTAGTCGGTGGCGTCGCGGGTGGCGTGCAGGGCGCGCTGGAGCCCGGCGACGGCCGCGCGGCCCGCCGCCACCGGCACGTAGGCGGTCAGCCGCCGGCCGGCCGGCGCGGGTCCGACCAGCACGTCCGCCATGAACGCCTCGGCCTTGCGCTTGTGCCGGGCGCCGTAGAAGCCCGCCCGCCCGTAGGTGCCGAGGGCGCCGGCCATCAGCATCGAGCGCGCCGCCGTACGCAGCTGCTCCTGGGCGACCCACGGCGTGCCGCCGATGCCGTCCTCGGGGACCTCGCGTTCCCAGCGCACCTCGTCGCTGGGCACCGCGAGCGCCGCCAGGACCTCGCGCGCGGACGGCGCGGCGCTGTGCGCGAGGGCGGCCAGCGCCTCCGCGATCAGGTCGGTGCTGTCCGGGAACGTCCGGGTCTGCGGTACGAGCAGGCTGGTCCCCCCGGCGGCACCGCCGGGCGGTGTCCAGCGGGCGTAGTGGCCGGCGGCGCCTCCCCGCCGCCGCCAGCCGTGCCGCGCCAGCAGGGCGCCGAGCACCGCCGGATCCAGCTGCGCCGGGTCCGGAAGCCGGAATGCGTAATCGTCGGTCGGCCGGTGCATCAGGGTCTCCCTCCCGCCCCGACCCGCGTCATGATCTCGCAGAGCGCGCGGTCGTCGAAGATCCGCGTGGTCGGGATCCGCACGTTGGTCCTGCGCCGGCCGGTCACCTCGTGGCCGGCCAGGTTGATCCAGTAGCAGCTGTGCCGCAGTTCGAGCCGGTCGTGGTCCGCCCGCAGCCAGTCTTCCTGGGTCCGCGGCACCAGCATCACGACCAGGATCTTGTGCACCGCCACGGGCGTACGCGCGAGCTTGACCAGGTGCGCGTTGTCCAGGGTGAAGGCGAAGCTGGCACCCGGCGGCCGGGGGCCGACCTGGTACGTGCACTTCAACTGCACCTTGATGGTCACTTCGTCGTCGACGGCATGGCCGGGCGCGCCGTGGCTGACGTGCCAGTCGATGCCGTTGTCCGGGAAGGGCTGGGCCAGCGAGCAGCCCGACGCGGCGGCCACCGCGTGAAGATAGCCCACCTGGAGCGTCTCCATACAGGCCGTGGTGGCGATCGCGCCGCGCAGCGAAGCCGTGTGCGCGGGCACCGGTCCCCCCGGGTCGGGCTGCGCGAGCGTCATCGCTCAAGTGCCTTCCGGGCCGGGTCGTTCGAAGGGGCCGCCCCCGTGGCGACGGCCCGTTGTGATGTTCTTGTCCGCCCCAAGTGGTCAACAAACCAGGACGGTTCGGCAACCGGAAGCCTCGGGTATCACCTGGTCGGGTGGGCGCGTCGGCCCACCCGCCGCACGAGCGCGAGGAGTTGTGAACATGCCGTGCTGGTACGACGGTCCGCTGGCCTCCTTCGACACCGAGACGACCGGGATCGACGTGGAGCGAGATCGCATCGTGTCCGCCGCCCTGGTCGTCCAGGAAACCCCGCGCAGTGTGCCCCGCGTCACCCGGTGGCTGGTCAACCCGGGTGTGCCGATCCCCGAAGCGGCCACCGCCGTGCACGGCCTGACGGCCGAACACCTGGCGCTGTACGGCCGCTGGCCCTCGCCGGTCATGGAGGAGATGGCCCGCGCGCTGACCGACCAGTCGCTCGCCGGACGGCCGTTGATCGTGATGAACGCGCCGTTCGACCTGACGCTGCTCGACCGTGAGCTGCGGCGCCACCGCGCCGCCTCGCTCACCCACTACCTGGGCGCCCACCCGCTGTCCGTGCTGGACCCGCGGGTGCTGGACAAGCACCTGGACCGTTACCGCAAGGGCCGCCGTACGCTCACGGACCTGTGCGCGGAGTACGGGGTCGAGCTGGCCGGCGCCCATGAGGCCGCCGCGGACGCGCTCGCCGCGCTCCAGGTCGTACGGGCACTGGGCCGGCGGTACGCCGAGCGGCTGGAGTCGCTGAGCCCGGCGCAGCTGCACACCCGGCAGGCGGTGTGGCACGCGGCGCAGGCGCGCGGCCTGGAGGCGTGGTTCGCGCGCAACGGCACGGAGGAGGCGGTGGATCCGCACTGGCCGATGCGCCCGGAGCTCCCGGCCGCCGCCTGAGCGGCGACGCGTACGGCAGGGCCGGGCCGGCTTGGGTACGCCAACGCCGAGGGCCGGGCTGCCTGTTGGCAGCCCGGCCCTCGGTCCCGGTGGGCGATACTGGGTTCGAACCAGTGACCTCTTCGGTGTGAACGAAGCGCTCTCCCACTGAGCTAATCGCCCGGGTCTTTTCCGTTCCCGGGTTCCCCCCGCGAACGACCTGAACAATACAGGCCGTCGCGCCTTTCCATCAAATTCCCGGCCCGCGCATTTGCGTTCCCGTCTCCGGGCGCGCCCCCGGCGGCCGGGCCGGGCCCGGTCGCGGATCACCTGCGGGCCAGCCGGGAGGCCAGCCCCCGGCGTCCGGCACGCATCATCAGCGTGTGGTTGGCGAGGAAGAACGGCCGCCCCGGCAGCGCGAGCCGGCGCAGCGACGGCTTGCGCACCTCGACCTCCTGCTCGAAGACGGCACGCGTCCCGCGGCCGGCCGCGCCGACCGTCCAGCGCGCGAAGCCCTCCAGGTCGCCGCGCATCGCTATCTCCAGGACGCCGGTGCCCGGGTCGCGGCAGGTCTCGGTGGCGGTGACGGTGAGGACGTACGGGAGTAGGGACCGGAAGCTGGCGGTGCCGCTGCGCTCGCCGACGCGGGTCACCCGGCGCACTTGGGGCCACCACTGCGGATACGTTTCCGCATCCTCCAGGACGGCGAAGACCGCCGGAGGCGGCGCGGCCAGCCGCCACTCACTGCGGAAGCGGTACCGGTGCAGGACGTGCTGCCAGTCGGTCATGGCCCCAGTCTGCCGCCCCGGCGGCGGCGCGAGACCGGAAACGACGACGGCCCGGAGGTCTGGAACCTCCGGGCCGTCGTCCGGTGTGGGCGATACTGGGTTCGAACCAGTGACCTCTTCGGTGTGAACGAAGCGCTCTCCCGCTGAGCTAATCGCCCGGGCGCAGAGAGAACATTACCGCACGTCGGAGGGGTCTCGTCACCACCTGCGAGGGCGGGCCGCCGGGCGTGCCTCACTCACCGGTGTTCCATGGCAGCACGAAGCCGAACTTCCACAGGTAGACGGCCAGCCCGGCCACGATGATCACGGCACCGATACTGGTCAGAATGATGTTGCGGCGCCGCACCTTCGGATCCAGGGCCTTCTGCGTGGCCTCGGTGACCTTGCGCTTGGTCCAGCGCAGCACCAGCTGCGCCCAGACGAACTCGGTCGCCCAGATCGCCATGCCCGCGAAGATCACCAGCCAGCCCGGCCCGGGCAGCGGCAGCATGATGATCCCGCCGACGACCACGGCGAGGCCGACGATGAAGATGCCGACCTGCCAGCTCAGATGCAGGGGCCGGGAGCGCTTGATGAAGTGCGGCGCCCGGGAACCGAGTCGCTGTTCCACCTTCGCAGTCTCTCCCGCGGCGCCCTCTTGCGCAGCCGGGGCCGCCGCCGCGGCGGTGACCCCCACTCCCCCGTCACTCTCCGTATTCATACGGCCCAACCTACCCGACGGAAGACGGTCACCGGAATGGCCGCTGAGGAGGATTGGCAACTCCGCCGTAAGAGGTACCGGAAGTCACCCAAAACCCTCAGAGGGGTTTACAACGGCACCGTAGGTGGCATGTCGATTTCGCCGACGTGCGAATCCCCGAGCGCACACTGAGCGAAAGGCCCTGGCGCTTATGAACACCACGGTCAGCTGCGAGCTGCACCTGCGCCTCGTTGTGTCGAGCGAGTCGTCACTGCCTGTACCCGCGGGCCTGCGGTATGACACGGCCGATCCCTATGCCGTGCACGCGACCTTCCACACCGGAGCCGAGGAAACCGTCGAGTGGGTCTTCGCCCGCGACCTCCTCGCCGAGGGCCTGCACCGGCCCACGGGCACCGGAGACGTCCGCGTATGGCCGTCCCGGAGCCACGGACAGGGTGTTGTCTGCATCGCCCTGAGCTCCCCGGAAGGCGAGGCCCTTCTGGAGGCCCCGGCGCGGGCCCTGGAGTCGTTCCTCAAGAGGACCGATGCGGCGGTTCCACCAGGTACGGAGCACCGGCACTTCGATCTCGACACGGAGCTCTCCCACATCCTCGCGGAGAACTGAAAGGCGGCGCAGCAGCCCATCGCAGCCATCCACCGCACCGAACCGCTCACACCTGCACCGTCCGACTCGGGGCGACGGAACAGGCCCGACAAGTTCATACGGCACGAGCCGGCGCCGTCGCCGCGGACCCACCGCGGGGACGGCGCCGAGGCTTGTTGGACGCGCTAGAGTCGGCGACCATTCGGCAAGGACACCGGGGCGGCGACGTCCGCCCCACCCGGCCAGGGAGCGAAACCGTGATGATCACCCACGACACCCGGTGCGCGCTCGACGCGGTCGTCGACCTGTTGAACACCGCCCCGGAGGGCGAGGCCCCCGGCGCCACCGACAGCCTGACCGACCTCGCGGCGCTCCAGGCGTTCGTCACGCGTAACGCGATCAGCGACGTGGGCACGCTCGCCGACCGCGACCTGGCCTCCGTACGGGCCGTACGGGCGCGGTTCGCCGAGGTCTTCGCGGCGCCGGACGACCGTACGGCGGCCGAGCGGCTCAACGACCTGGTCGCGGCGGCCGGCACCACGCCGCGGCTGACCGACCACGACGGTTACGACTGGCACGTGCACTACTTCGCGCCGGGCGCCTCGGTCGCCGAGCACCTGGCGGCGGACGGCGGCATGGCGCTGGCCTTCCTGGTGGTCGCCGGGGAGCGGGAACGGCTGCGGCACTGCGAGGCGCCGGACTGCCGGTTCGCCTTCGTGGACCTCTCCCGCAACCGCTCGCGCCGCTACTGCGACAGCCGTACCTGCGGCAACCGGCTGCACGTCGCCGCGTACCGGGCACGCCGCCGCGAAGCCACCCGCTGACGGTACGGCTCATCGCCGCCCCGGCCGGCCTCACAGCAGGAGGAGGTCGTGCAGGGCGCCGATGAGCAGGAGGACGGCGATGACGGTGAGGAAGAGCATCAGCGGCGGCTGGGACAACGCGAAAAGGCAGCCACGCGGTTCGGGAGCGGGAGGGTCCGCCGCTGTGACGGCGGGGTCCCGGGGAAGGGCGCACTCGTCGTTCATCTCTCGCCGATGATGGCGTAAGCGATCACGCGGAAAAGCCCGGATCACCCTTCAGCGACGGGAGTTCATCAGATCCCGTGCACTTCCGTGATCGCTACGGTGTCCGAGAAGTCACCCGCGCGGGCCGCGGGGCACCCGCCGTACAGCACCTCCGGCGGCCGCCCCCGCCGGGCGCTCGGCTGCCGTCTTTCACACCCCCGCGCTCCTTTCGGATGCCGTCAGATGCCGTGCTTCTTCAGGATGGCCTCGATGTCGGAGAAATCCTCCTCCGGCGCGCCGCCCTTGCTCCGGCCCTTGGGCTGTGCCTGGGGCGCCGGCTGCCCGGCCCGTGCGCCCGCGCCGAGCGACGGTGTGGAGGCCTTCGGTGCCACCGCCGCGGTCCCCTGCTGCCGGGCCGCGGCCCGGCGCTCCTTGCGGCTGCCGCCGGCCTTGAGGCTGTGCCGTTCGGCCAGCCTCGCGATCATGAACAGTACGACGGACAGGGCCAGCACCCCGAAGCCCGCCCAGACGACGGGCTTGAAGACCACGCCGGTGAGCCAGTCGATCACGCCGGTCATCGCCAGGCCCACGGGGACCAGGGAGACCGCCGCGATACGGGTGGCGGCCAGGAAGCGCTTGCGGTAGGCGGTCAGCGCGGCGATGCCCAGGCCCGCCACCGACACCACGGTACAGACGGTCGAGCTCAGCATCCCGGTCCTCCTGCCGATCGTTTGCTTCGGACGTCGCACTGTGCGGGCAGCCGTCGGCCCGGTCGCGTGGAGCGGCCGCGACGCCCTCTTGTCCCGTTCTGCCTCCATCCTGCCTCCTCACAGGCGCCCGGTGCCACGGTCCGGGGCAGGCTCAGGGACATCTCGGGGTCCGGCTCCTCCGCAGGTGCCGGTTCGGCCGGGATGCCGCGGGCTGGGAGACTGGGCGTATGAACGACGCCACGACCTCCGGTTCCGCCCGCCCCGTCGTCCTCGACGTGTGGTGCGAGCTGCAGTGCCCGGACTGCACCACCGCGCTCGACGACCTGCGGGCCCTGCGCGAGCGCTTCGGGGACCGGCTGGACATCCGGCTGCGCCACTTCCCGCTGGCCAAGCACAAGCACGCCTACGCCGCGGCCCAGGCCGCCGAGGAGGCCGCGGAACAGGGCACGGCCTGGCCGTACGTGGAAGCCGTCCTGGCCCGTACGGAGGAGCTGGGCACCCAGGGCGAGCAGCTGCTGCTCTCGGTGGCCGGTGAACTCGGCCTGGACGCGGAGGAGATGGACACCGCCCTCATCGACGGCCGGCACCTGCTCGCCGTCGACGCGGACCAGGCGGAGGGCAAGGCGATCGGGGTGACCGGCACGCCCACGTATGCGATCGGCGGGGAGCTGCTGGACGGCAGCAAGAGCCAGGACGGTCTGCGCGAGCGCATCGCGGAGATCGCCGGCCGGCTGCTGGCCGAGCAGGCCTGACGCGGCGGTCCGCCCGGGCGGGCGGACCGTCCGTTCAGAGCAGGAGTTTGTGCAGGGAGTACTCGGTCGGCCGGTAGCCCAGGGTCTCGTAGAGGCCGCGGGCCCGCGGGTTGTCCACGAAGACGTTGAGCGCCAGGACGGTGCGTCCCGCTTCGAGGGTGTCCCGCTCGGCGACCAGCATGAGCGTACGGCCGTGCCCGTGCCCGCGGTGCTCGGGTGCCACGCGGACGTCCATGACGTAGCCGCCGGGCCGGTCCGGGTGGTACGTCGTGGTCCAGACGGTGCCGACGTCGGTGCCCTCGTGGGTCAGCACGCGCAGCGACTGGTGCGGGGTGGCCGGCCCGTCCGGGAGCAGCGCCGCGTGGTCCTGCGCCGACTTGCGTTCCGCGCGCTCGCGCGGCATCCCGTTGGCCGCCTGGGTCTCGACGTAGTGGGCGTGCGCGGCGGCCAGCCAGGCCGGGTACTCCGCCGCGCCGAGCGGCCGGACGCCGCTGCCCGCGGGGAGCCCGGGCGGCGAGGTCAGCTCCTTGAGCATCCGGCGGCTGTGCTCCGTGTAGCCGAGGGCGGCGGCCAGCTGGAGCGCCGGTGCCGAGGCGGCCGGCACGTCCACCGTGATCCGCCGGCAGCCCCAGCCGCGCAGCACCTCCTCGGCGGCGAGGGCCGCGACGGTGCCGCGGCCGCGGTGCCGGTCGCGTTCGTCGATGTGCAGGTCAGCGATGCGCCCGGCGGACAGGCCCAGCCGGGGGTCGGTCACCAGGCTTATCCGGCCCACCGGGCGGCTGTTGACGCAGACTTCGTACGTACGGGCCCGGCCGCCGTCGGCGCGTCGTTCCTCGGGTCCGGCGGGGCGCAGCGTAGTGGTCACGCTGGCTTTCTACCCGGTTTCGCGGGCGTACGTCATCAGCGCGGGTCGAAGTCGGCGGCGGCGCGCTCCGCGAAGACCCGCATGGCCTCGGCGGTCAACGGTCCGGGCGTGTCACCCAGTTGGCGTCCGTCGACCCGGGTGACGGCCTGTACGTCGCGCAGCGTGGAGGTCAGGAAGACCTCGTCGGCGTGTTCCAGGACGTCCAGCGGCAGGTCGGTCTCCTTGGCACCGGTCCACTCGACGGCCAGGGCGCGGGTGATGCCCGCCAGGCAGCCGGAGGACAGGGGCGGGGTGTGCAGTACGCCGTCCAGGGCGACGAAGACGTTGGAGCCGGTGCCCTCGCAGAGCTGGCCGACGGTGTTGCCGAAGAGCGCTTCGGAGGCGCCCTGCGCGCGGGCGCGGGCGAGCGCGACGACGTTCTCCCCGTACGAGGTGCTCTTCAGGCCCGCCAGCGCGCCGCGCTCGTTACGGGTCCAGGGGACGGTGACGACGGCGGTGGTGTCGGGGCGGCGCGGGGCCTCACCGAGCGCGACGACCAGGGTGGGGGCCGCCTCGCCGCGGTCCGAGCCGAGGGGCGAGAGGCCGCCGGTGTAGGTGATGCGCAGCCGGCCGAGCGGCATCGGCTCGGCCTCCAGGACGGCTGCGCAGGCGCGCCGGATCTCGTCGGGATCGGGATCAGGGAGGCCCAGGCCGCGCGCGGAGGAGGTGAGCCGGTCCAGGTGGCGGGTGAGGGCGAAGGCCCGCCCGTCGACGGTCCGCAGGGTCTCGAAGACCCCGTCGCCGACCGTCAGGCCGTGATCGAAGACCGAGACCCGCGCGTCCCCGGCGTCCCGCAGCTCCCCGTCGAGCCAGATCTTCATGGTCGTGTCCCTCCGCTCGCCTCGTGCAGGCCCGACGCTACCGCGAGCAGCCTGCGGGCCTTCAGCTCGGTCTCGTCCCACTCCCCCTCGGGGTCCGAACCCCAGGTGATGCCGGCCCCGGCGCCGAAGCGCAGCACCGGCCCCTCGGGGGCCGTGCGGTCGATCCAGAACGTGCGGATGCCCACCGCCAGCTCGCCGGTGCCGCGGTCGGCGTCCACCCAGCCGATGCCGCCGCAGTAGGGGCCACGGGGCGCGGTCTCCAGTTCCTCGATGATGCGCTGCGACGCGAGCTTCGGGGCTCCGGTGATGGAGCCCGCCGGGAAGGTGGCGCCGAAGAGGTCCGCCCAGCCGGTCTTCTCGTGCTCGTCGGCCAGCTCGCCGCGCACCGTGGAGACGAGGTGGACCAGGCCGGGGTGGGCCTCGATCGCGCAGAGTGCCGGGACGGTGACGGAGCCGGTGCGGCAGACCTGGCCGAGGTCGTTGCGGACCAGGTCCACGATCATCACGTTCTCCGCCCGGTCCTTGTCCCGCAGGTCCTCGGGCACCCGGCCGGTGCCCTTGATCGGGCCGGACTCGACGGTGCGCCCCGAGCGGCGCAGGAACAGCTCGGGGGACGCGGTGGCGACCTCGGTGCCGTGCGCGGGCAGGCGGACCGTGCCCGCGTACGGGGCGGGGTTGCCGCGGGCCAGGACGGCGGAGAGCGCGTCGATGTCGGCGCGCCCGGGGTCCGGCAGCGGCGCACTGAGAATCCGGCAGAGGTTCACCTGATAGACCTCGCCCGCGGCTATGTACGCGCGTATGCGCCGTACGCCCTCGATGTAGGCGGCGCGGTCCAGGGAACTGCGCCAGTCCCCGGGGGCGGGGCCCCGCCAGCGGGCGGGGTCCGGCGCGGCCGCCGTCCCGGTCTCCCGGACGTCCCCGAAGCGCGCACAGAGCAGACCGCCCTCGTAGTCGGCGACGACGGCCCACCAGCCCGCCGAGTCCAGGGCCTCCGGATCACGGGTGACATCGCGCAGGTCAGTGGCTGTACGGCCGCCGAAACGGGCCAGCGGAGGGAGGTCGTTCACGCCATCGAGTCTATGGCTGGGGGCCGGCGGCCGCCCCGATCGGGCGAGCAGCGCAGCACGCTGCACAAACGCGTTTTTGTACTGGCCCAGGAATCCGCTAGAGTTCAACACGTCGCCGGGACGCGGAAGCGAAACGGAGACGGGGTTCCTCCCCGGACCTGGTCCGGAAAGGCACCTGCGGACGTAGCTCAGTTGGTAGAGCACCACCTTGCCAAGGTGGATGTCGCGAGTTCGAGTCTCGTCGTCCGCTCGAAGTGGGGGATCTTCCCGACCCCCGCACTCCTGGTGGAGTGGCCGAGAGGCGAGGCAACGGCCTGCAAAGCCGTCTACACGGGTTCAAATCCCGTCTCCACCTCCAAGGACGATTAGCTCAGCGGGAGAGCGCTTCCCTGACACGGAAGAGGTCACTGGTTCAATCCCAGTATCGTCCACTGGTCCGCAAGGACCGACTCCCCGGCCTTCGGGCCTGGCGGAACCCGCGCGATTAGCTCAGCGGGAGAGCGCTTCCCTGACACGGAAGAGGTCACTGGTTCAATCCCAGTATCGCGCACGCAGCACCCCGCGGCCCCTGGCCGCGGTCCCGAGGACGATTAGCTCAGCGGGAGAGCGCTTCCCTGACACGGAAGAGGTCACTGGTTCAATCCCAGTATCGTCCACACCGTAGGCCGAGGGCCGGAGCGTTCGCTCCGGCCCTCGGTCGTTGTGGCGTCTCAGGGAAGCCTCGGCAAGGCTCTCCAGAAGGCCTCGGCAGGGTGGTCCAGGAAGGTCCCCCGGCAGCCGGCGCACTGCTCGATCCGCACGCCGTCGCGGTTGCGCGTCCGCATCGGTGCATGGCACTTGGGACAGCGCGTGTCGCTCATCTCCTGTCAGGGCGGTCTCCCGGAACGGACGTCCGGTGGTGACGGATTCACCCTACGGCTCCGCCCGGTCCGCCAACTCCGGTCCTGCGCAAGCCATCCGGCCGCGGGCATCCACGACGGCCCGCTCGTCCTCGTCCAGCGGACGGCCCGCCGTCGCGGCCTTCGCCACGGCGAGCGCGGCGATCTGGGCCGTCAGGGCGCGGGCTGATACGTCCCGTTCCGGCCAGGGGGTGCCGTACGGGCGTACCGCGGGCCCGCCGGCTGCCCGGCAGGCGCGAGCAAACGGGACCAGACGGCCGGGCCAGCAACCCGGTGGCGAACCAGGCGGCGGGGCCTCGTCGCGAGCCCATGGGGGCAGCAGGGGCCAGGCATGGTCGATGGTGGGGGCTGCGTGGAGGAGGACGGTGGCGGGTGGGGCGGCTCGGGGGCCCGGTGCGGTGGCGGCACACATCCGGGCCAGGGCGCGGGCGGCCTTCGCCGGGCCGCGCATCGGCGGGACCGGACCGGGCAGCTGGTCGGGGTCGCAGTCGGGTGCGTGGGCCTTGGCGATGACACGCCCGTGGCGGAGGACGGTGGTGACGGGACGGTTGGTGAGGAGGGTGGGGGTTTGGAGATCGGGGGCGGGTGGGGAGCCGGCGTCGGGAGCGGGTTCGGATGCCAGGGTGGTCAGTCGGGTGATGCGCGCCGCGGCCGCATCCTGGTCGCGGTCCGGAGCCGGCGCAAGGGCCGGGGCCGGGGCCGCGGACTGCGTGGTTTCGGTGGCGGGTCCGGAACGCTCTGGTGCGGGCCCGGGTGCGCGCGGTTCGCCGGGGATCGTACGCGGCCGGGCCCCGGACAGGCCGATGGCCGGGCATCTCCCCAGATGCCCGGCCACTCGTGCCGTCCGCCGCACCCCCGTCCCCACGGGGTTGTAAGCCGGAAGGTCCCCCGTCCCGGGCCGCTCTCCCAGGACCGGGGCGCCTCAGCGCCCCAGCATTCCGGCCACGGACGACGCCTGTGTCATGACGGCCTCCCAGCCGCCGAACACCACGGCGAGCAGGACCGCCAGCGGCAGCACCATGGCCACCGCGACGAGCGGATGGCGGGTACCTGAGGACTGCCGGCCGAACGCCGGGGCGGCCCCGCGCCCTTGCGTACGGACGACCGTGCGCCCAAAGATGTCTGCCATCGCCCCGCTCCCGTCGATTTTGGGGCGGCGGGCGTCTGACCTCGGGGGACGAGTGCGTTCGCCCGCCGCTTGCACCCAACATTAGGGAACCGGCGGGCCCCGGGCGTCATGCCGTCGTACCCATTGGGCGGCCTCCAGGAGGATGACGGTACGCCGCGCCGCGTACTCCCCTGGGTGGAGACGCGCTCCCGGAACCCCGGGTCATCCCCGAGGGGGCGGTCACCCGGCGGCCGCCTCCGACTCCTCGGCCCGCGGGACGGGGTGCTCGACCAGGGCCAGGACCCGGCTGGCCATGAACCGGGCCGTACGCACCACGGACCCGCTCCGGGTGACTTCGCTCACTTCCACCACTCCCCTGCGCACCGCCGTCTCGACCCTGCGGCCCGCCCTGCTCGCCGCCACTTCGTACGTCCGGGTCGTGTCCCCGGCGTCCACGACGATCTCGACTCGGTCACCCTTCACCGCGTCAATCCCCCTTCCGCGACGGATCATTGGGAGTACGCACGGCAGGCCGGGCCGCGTCGCGCCCGGATTTCTCCCGCTTGTTCAGGATCCCACCCGGCACTGACAATCCGGCTGCCGACTCATGCGCGGCCTATCAGCACAGCGAGCCGTCAATCCGTAAGCTGTGCCACGTCAGACGGGACCGGGCAGCGGGGATGGACATGGCGATGATGCGGCTCCGGCGCGAGGACCCGCGTGTCGTCGGTTCGTACCGGCTGCACCGGCGGCTCGGCGCGGGCGGGATGGGTGTGGTCTACCTCGGCTCCGACAAGCGCGGGCAGCGGGTGGCCCTGAAGGTCATCCGGCCGGACCTCGCCGAGGACCAGGAATTCCGCTCGCGGTTCGCGCGCGAGGTGTCGGCCGCGCGGCGCATCCGCGGCGGCTGTACGGCGCGGCTGGTGGCCGCCGACCTCGACGCGGACCGGCCGTGGTTCGCCACCCAGTACGTCCCCGGTCCCTCGCTGCACGACAAGGTCAACGACGAAGGCCCCCTCTACCCGGCGCAGGTCGCCTCGATCGGCGCCGCGCTCTCCGAGGGCCTGCTGGCGGTGCACGACGCTGGCGTGGTCCACCGCGACCTGAAGCCGTCCAACATCCTGCTCTCCCCCAAGGGCCCGCGCATCATCGACTTCGGCATCGCGTGGGCCACCGGCGCGAGCACGCTCACGCACGTCGGTACGGCGGTCGGCTCGCCCGGCTTCCTCGCGCCGGAGCAGGTGCGGGGCGCCGCGGTGACACCGGCGACGGACATCTTCGCGCTCGGCGCGACGCTCGCGTACGCCTGTACGGCGGACTCGCCCTTCGGCCAGGGCAGTTCGGAGGTCATGCTCTACCGCGTCGTCCATGAGGAGGCGCACCTGGCCGGGGTACCGGACGCGTTGGCGCCACTGCTGGCGGCGTGCCTGGCGAAGGATCCGGCCGACCGGCCCTCCACGCTGTCGCTGTCGCTGCGGCTGAAGGAGATCGCCGCGCGGGAGGCCCAGGGGCTGTCACTGTCGGGTGGGGCCGGTGGTGAGGCACTGCCGAGCGCCGGTGGGCGCGGGCGGGGCGGGCGTGGGCCGGCGGCCGAGCGGCCGTCCTCCGAGCGGGGGCCGTCCGATCGTGCGGCGTCGTCCGAGCGGAGCACTCCGGCCCGGGGCAGGTCCGTGCGGCCGCAGGCGGACCGGCCGACCGGGAAGCGGGCGGAGGAGTACGCGCGGCAGCGGACGGAGCGGCGGGCGGCCAACACGCCTGCACCGCGGCCGCAGGCGCCGCGGGGGGCTCCGGGGGGCTCGAACGCGGGGGCGCCTGGGGGTGCTGCGCCGAAGCCGCGTGGTGGGCGGCCGTCCGTACCGGGAGCGCGTACCTCGGGACGAAACGGTTCGCGTCCGGTGCGGGGGGCTCGTACGGGACCCCGCACCGGGGCGCGGACGTCGTCCGGGGGGCGGCGGCCCGGGCCTGACCGGCGGTTGCTGCGGCAGCGGATCATCGTGTTCATCACGGTGACGTTGCTGGTCGCGTTGGGGATCGCGGCGGCGCAGGGGTGTCAGGGACCGGCTCGGGGGCTGGGGGCTGAGCCGTCTGTGGTGACGTCGTCGGCTGTGGGGTCGGTGGGCCCGTCCCGCTAGGCGGATTCGTCAGCCCTGCCCCCGGCTGCCTCGGGCAGACCCCGGAGTCTCCCGAGCCCGGACCGTACGCGGCTTTCCCGGCGTCGTGGCCGGGCCGCAGAAGGGGCCTGGGGTCTGTGGTGAAAGCAGATCTTGATCGTGGGTGATCTCTTCCTGCGGTGCATACGGACTGGCGAACAGCCGGCACCGCCACGCGACAGACACCGTCCGAGCCGTCGTGCCGCCGGATACTCCGATTCCCAACGGCATCGGTGCTGTGCGAGGGTCGGCCGGTGTCTGCCTCCCGAAACGAACTCGCCTCGCGGTCCCCGCTCGACCTGCTGCGCTGGCAGTTCGACCTGACTTGGTCGCTGTTCGAGTACCACCTGGAGAGGCTCGAACCCGACGACTTCCTGTGGGAGCCCGCCACGAGCTGCTGGACGATACGCCGGGCCGACGACGGGACGTGGGTGCCGGACTGGGCCGAGAGTGAGCCCGACCCCGTTCCTGTGCCGACTGTCGGCTGGCTGAGCTGGCACATCGGCTGGTGGTGGAGCGTGGCCATCGACCACGCTCAGAGCAGAGCGCCTCGGGAGCGGAGCGACATCACCTGGCCGGGCGCGGGCAAGCCGGCCATTGAGTGGTTGCAGGGTCTACGTGCGGACTGGCTGGAGGCACTGGACCGGTTTACCGGTGCCGACCTGGCCTCGATCACCCCGTTCCCGTGGCAGGACGACCCCCGACACACGGTCGCGCACATGGTCGCCTGGGTGAATGCCGAACTGATGAAGAACGCCGCGGAAATCGGCCAACTCCGCCTCCAGCGGGCTGCCGGCCATCCGTCGGCCATCACGGGCTGATGGCTCAGGGCCTGTGGAAAAGTGCCGGTCATAGTCACTCGTCGAGGACTGCGACCAGCACGGTTGCCTCGTAGCGGACGGCGAGCTTGTCGTACGGGAGCCGGGTGACGGTCCTGGCCCAGGTGCCGTCTCGCTGCCGGCGGCGAAACAGGTCATGAACCCGGTCCCAGGGCCCGTAGCGTTCCGGCACATCGCGCCAGGGAGCACCGGCCCGGGTCCGCCACCGTATGCCGTCCATCCGTTGCCGCCGCGTCCACACTGGTCGACGGCCCGGCTCGATCCCCTTCGGCAGCAACGGCTCCAGTCGGGCCCACTGCCCGTTCGTCAGATCACCACGCCCGACGGGACGTGATCATCCACGACCAAGGCCCACTTTCGCAGCGGACCCCAGGGCGTTTCTGATGGATCTCCGTGGAGGGCACCGAGCGGCGTTCGGTGCGTGCGCTCGGGGGTGCCCCCTGCTCGAAGAGCTTGGGGGAGTGCGGTGTGAAGGGTCATGTGGCGGAGCCACCTGTCCCTTCACACCGTGCGGCGAGGGTGCGTGCCGGGCGTCGCGAGGCCACGGAGATCCATCAGAAGCGCCCTAGTCCCCCCGCCCCGCCGTCACCGCATAGAACGCCACCGCCGCCGCGGCTCCCACGTTGAGGGAGTCGACGTCGTGGGCCATGGGGATGCGGACCCAGGTGTCGGCGGCCCGGAGTGCCTGGGGCGTCAGGCCGTCCCCCTCGGCGCCGAGCATCAGGGCCGCGCGGTCCATGCGGTGGGGAGCCACCCCGTCCAGAGGGGCGGCCTGGGCGTCGGGGGTGAGGGCCAGGAGGGGGAAGCCTGCCTCGCGTACGGTTTCGAGGTCACGGGGCCAGTTTTCCAGGCGGGCGTACGGGACGGCGAAGACGGCGCCCATGGAGACCTTCACCGAGCGGCGGTAGAGGGGGTCGGCGCAGTCCGGGGAGAGCAGGACGGCGTCCATGCCGAGGGCGGCGGCGCTGCGGAAGATGGCGCCGATGTTGGTGTGGTCGTTGACCGCCTCCATCACCGCGATACGACGGGTCCCGGGCCGGGCGAGGATTTCGGCGGCCGTCGGCAGCGGCTTGCGGGCCATCGACGCCAGGGCGCCGCGGTGCACGTGATAGCCCGTCACGCGTTCGGCGAGGGCGGGGTGGACCACGTACACCGGGGCCTCGGCCTCGTCGATGACGTCGCGCATGACGTCGACCCACTTGGCGGACAGGAGCATCGAGCGCATCGCGTAACCGGCCTGCCGGGCGCGCCGGATGACCTTCTCGCCCTCCGCGATGAACAGGCCCTCGGCCGGTTCGCGGCGGCGGCGCAGTTCGACGTCGGTCAGGCCCGTGTAGTCGCTCAGGCGGGGGTCGTCCGGATCGTCGACGGTGATGATGTCAGCCACGGGGTGGGTGCCTTGTCGGTGGTGGTTCGGCGGGGTCAGGGGGTGGGGTGCACGGCTACGACGTCGCCGATGACGATGACGGCGGGCGGGCGGATGCCTTCGGCCCGTACCGTCTCGCCGAGGGTGGCGAGGGTGGCGTCCACGCGGCGCTGGGCGGCGGTGGTGCCTTCCTGGACGACGGCCACGGGGGTGTCGGCGCCACGCCCGTGGGCGATGAGTGTGGCGGCGATGGCGCCGCTGTTCTCGACGCCCATGAGGACGACGAGGGTGCCGCGCAGGCGGGCGAGGGCGGACCAGTCGACGGTGGAGCGCTCGTCGTCGGGGGCGACGTGGCCGCTGACGACGGTGAACTCCTGGGCGACACCGCGGTGGGTGACGGGGATGCCGGCGGCGGAGGGCACGCTGATGGAGCTGGAGATGCCGGGCACGACGGTGCAGGGGATGCCGGCCTCGGCGAGGGCCTGGAGTTCTTCCATGCCGCGGCCGAAGACGTACGGGTCGCCGCCCTTGAGGCGGACCACGGTCTTTCCCGCGCGGGCGTGCTCGATCAGGGCGTTGTTGATGGCTTCCTGGGCCATGAAACGGCCGTACGGGATCTTCGCGGCGTCGATGACCTCGACGTGCGGCGGGAGTTCGGCGAGCAGGTCGCGGGGGCCGAGCCGGTCGGCGATGACCACGTCGGCCTCGGCGAGCAGCCGGCGGCCGCGGACGGTGATCAGGTCGGGGTCGCCGGGGCCGCCGCCGACCAGGGCGACGCCGGTGGCGCGGGCGCGGTGGTGCGGGGCGGCGAGGGTGCCGTCGCGCAGGCCCTCGACGATGGCGTCCCGTACGGCGGCGGAGCGGCGCGGGTCGCGGCCGGTGAGGACCGCGACGGTGACGCCCTCGCTGCGGCCGGTGGCCGGGGTCCAGGCGGTGGCGGCCTCGGCGTCGTCGGAACGTACGCACCACACACGGCGGTCCTCGGCCTCCTGGGAGGCGGCCGCGTTGGCCTCGGGGTCGTCGGTGGAGATCAGCGCGTACCAGGCGTCGGCGAGGTCGCCGGGCACGTACCGGCGGCGTTCCCAGCGGATCTCGCCGGTGTCGGCCATGGCCTCGACGGACGGCTTGGCGGACGGGGAGATCAGCAGGACGTCGGCGCCGGCGGCGACCAGGGAAGGCAGGCGGCGCTGGGCGACCTGACCGCCGCCGAGGACGACCACGCGGCGGCCGGACAGGCGCAGTCCGACGGGGTAGGCGGCGTGTTCGGCGTGCTCGGCCATGGCGGTACGGCTCCTTGTGCGGGTGGCGCTGTGCGTGCGGGCAGCGCTCGCGGGCGGGGGAACGGGGACGCGTTCGCCGCTGCGGCGCTGGAGCGGCTGGTGGGCGGGGCGGCTGCCGCCCCGGGGGCGTACCTGGTGAGAGGGTACGGGCCCGGCCCACAGCCTATGTGGCTGCGGGCCGGGGGTCATGCTCAGGGCCGGTGGCCGGGTGGTCAGCTCTTCTCGGTGACTCCGGCGGAGTCGAAGGTGGCGACCTCGTGCATGGCGCGGGCGGCGCTCTGCACGACGGGCAGCGCCAGCAGGGCGCCGGTGCCCTCGCCGAGCCGCAGGTCCAGGTCGACCAGCGGGCGCAGTCCGAGCTTGTTGAGCGCGGCGACGTGGCCGGGCTCGGCGCTGCGGTGGCCGGCGATGCAGGCGGCCAGCGCCTCGGGGGCGATGGCGCGGGCCACCAGGGCGGAGGCTCCGGCGCTGACGCCGTCCAGGATGACCGGCGTACGCAGCGAGGCGCCGCCGAGGATCAGGCCGGCCATCGCCGCGTGCTCCAGGCCGCCGACCGCGGCGAGGACGCCGATGGGGTCGCCGGGGTCGGGGCGGTGCAGCTCCAGGGCGCGGCGGACGACGTCGACCTTGCGGGCGTGCGTCTCGTCGTTGATGCCGGTGCCGCGGCCGGTGACCTCGCCGGGGTCGGTCTCGGTGTAGACGGAGATCAGGGCGGCCGAGGTGGTGGTGTTGGCGATGCCCATCTCGCCGGTGATCAGCGCCTTGTTGCCGGCGGCCACCAGGTCGCGGGCGGTCTCGATGCCCACTTCGAGGGCGCGCAGCACCTCGTCGTGGCTCATCGCGGGGCCGACGGTGAAGTCGGCGGTGCCCGGCCGGATCTTGCGCGGCAGCAGGCCGGGGGTGGCCGGCAGGTCGGCGGCCACGCCCACGTCCACGACGCAGACCTCGGCGCCCACCTGGTTGGCGAAGGCGTTGCAGACCGCGCCGCCGCCCAGGAAGTTGGCGACCATCTGGGCCGTGACCTCCTGCGGCCAGGGGGTGACGCCCTGGGCGTGCACGCCGTGGTCGCCCGCGAAGACGGCGACGGCGGCCGGCTCCGGGATCGGCGGCGGGCACTTGCGGGACAGCCCGCACAGCTGTGCGGAGATGATCTCCAGCATGCCGAGGGCGCCGGCCGGCTTGGTCATCCGCTTCTGCCGCTCCCACGCCTCGCCGAGCGCCTTGGCGTCCAGCGGGCGGATGCCCTGGAGGGTCTCCTGGAGGAGGTTGGCGGGCGCCTCGCCGGGCAGGGCCCGGCGGCCGTACGTCTCCTCGTGGACGACCCAGGACAGCGGGCGGCGCTTGGCCCAGCCGGCCTGCATCAGCTCGGGCTCGTCGGGGAACTCGTCGACGTACCCGACGCAGAGGTACGCGACGACCTCCAGGTGGTCGGGCAGACCCAGCTCACGGACCATCTCCCGCTCGTCGAAGAAGCTGACCCAGCCGACGCCCAGGCCCTCGGCGCGGGCCGCCAGCCACAGGTTCTCCACCGCGAGGGCGGAGCTGTACGGGGCCATCTGGGGCTGGGTGTGCCGTCCCAGGGTGTGCCGGCCGCCGCGGGTGGAGTCGGCGGTCACCACGATGTTGACCGGCGTCTCCAGGATGGCTTCGATCTTCAGCTCGCGGAACTGCTTGGCGCGGGCCTTGGGCAGCGACTTCGCGTACGCGTCGCGCTGCGCCGCCGCCAGCTGGTGCATCCGCTCGCGGGTCTCCTGCGAGCGGATGACGACGAAGTCCCAGGGCTGGGAGTGGCCGACGCTGGGAGCGGTGTGGGCCGCCTCCAGGACGCGCAGCAGCACCTCGTTGGGGATGGGGTCGGGGCGGAAGCCGTTGCGGATGTCGCGGCGCTCGCGCATGACGCGGTGCACGGCGGCACGCTCGGAGTCGTCGTAGCCGGTGGCGGGAGGGGTGGTCGGGGGGGCCGGTGCGGCCGGGGCGGCTTCCGTGGCGGGCTGCGTGACGGCTTCCGTCACGGGCTCCTCGACGGCGGGCTCGGTCTGCGCGTCCGGGGCCGGGGCCTCGGCAGCGGCAGCCGCGGCGGGCTGCTCCTGGGGGGCTTCGGCCGGGGTGGCTTCGCTCGGGGTGGCCTCGGCGTCCGGGGCGCCCTGGGTCTCCGGTGCGTCCGTGGGGTCCGGGGCGTCGCCGAGCTGGACGAGTTCGGAGGCGTCCTGCTCCGGGACCGGCCGGCCGGCCTCCTCCGGCGCTTCGGCCGGTACGGCCTCGGCGGCGGGGGCCTGGGCCTGGGCGTCCTCGGCCACCGGGGCGGCCTGGGCCGGCTCGCCGTCGGCCTCCGCGGCCTCCTCGGCGCCCGTCTCCGGAGCGGTCTGCTCCGCTTCGGCCGCCTGGGGCTGCGGCTGCCCGGCCTGAGCGGCCGCTTCCTGCGGTACGTCGGTCACGGGCGCGGCGGCCTGATCCTGCTCCGGTACGGGCGTGACGGCCTCGCCCTCCACGGGAGCCGCGGGCTGCTCGGCGTCGGCGGCGGCCTCGGGGACCTCGGCCGGTGCGTCCTGGGCCTCGGCAGCGGCCTCCTCCGGCCCGGCGGCCGGTGCGGCCGCTTCCGGGGTCGCCGCGGGCGCCTCGGCCGGTGCCTCCTCGGCGGGCTGTATGGGCTGCGGTACCTGGGCCGGTTCCACGGGCTGCGCCTGCTGTGCGCCCTCGGCCGTACCCGTGACGTGCGTCGTCTCGCCGGCGCCCGGCTCGTCCTGGGCCGGTTCCACCGGCTGCGTGCCCTCGGCTTCCGGAACCGGCCGGTCGGCCGGTACGGGCTGCTCGGACGCTACGGGCTGGTCAGCAGGCACGGACTCGCCCGCAGCCGGGGCCTGGTCGGCCGGTACAGGCTGCTGTTCGGCTTCCACGGTCTGCTCGGTCTGCTCTGCCTGCTCGGTCTGTACTGGCTGCTCGGTCTGTACCGCCTGCTCGGTCTGTACCGCCTGCTCGGCGCCGTCGCTGACCGGCTGTGGCGCGGCGCCCTCCGGAGCCGCCTCCGGGGCGGGCTCCGGGGCGGCCTCGGCGCCTTCCGGCGCGGGCTCCGGCTGTGCTGCCGGGGCAGCGGCTCCGGGCGTCCCGGCGGTCGGGGCCTCGGCCGTCTCCGTCGTCACATCAGTCACCGCAGCCTCCTCGGCACCGCGATCGACCGTTTCTGCAACCGGAGCGGTGGCAGCCTCGGGGGCGGTGGCAGCCTCGGGAGCGGCCACCGTCCCGGCGGCAGACGCGGCCTCCGGGGAAGTCTGCGTCGCGGCGGCGGTCTGGGCGGCGACCGGCGCCACCGGAGCCGCCTGCGCCGGGGCGCTGTCCCACGACGGCACCTGCGCGGGGATCTCGCCGAGCTGCGGCCCGGGCAGCGGTGCCGCGCCGGAGGCCGCGTACGCCTCGGCGGGCGCCTGCTGCGCGGCGGGAGCGGCGGCGGGAGCTTCCGCCTGCTGCGCGCCCTCCTCGACGTCCAGGTACTCGGGGCCGGTCGTCGGCGGGCCGGGGGTGCCGCGCACCGGGGTGTTCGGCGGCGCGCCGGCCGGGCCGCGGTCGGCGAGCGAGCGGACCACGCCGCCGGTCGCGTCGGGGACCGGCGGGCCCATGTGCAGGGGGCGGCGCGGCGGCGCGGGGGCCTGCTGCGGCGCGGCGGGCGGCGCCGCGCGTACGCCGCCCAGGTCGACGGAGGCCGAGTCGCGGCCGCCGCTCTCGTGGTCGCCGGCCTCCTGCGGCGCGGGCTCGTACGCCAGGGCGCCGTGCGGCGCGGAGTCATACGGGCCCGCCTGCTCGGGCACGGTCTGCTGGGGCTGCGCCTGCGGCGGCTGGGTCTGCTGCGGGAACTGCGGCTGGTGGTGCTGCGGCTCGCTCCCCCACGCGCCCTGTGCCCCCGGCATCAGCAGCAGGTCGTCGTCCTCGGCGCCCGCGTCCGCGGGGTCCGAGAAGGTGTACGCGTCGGGCGCCTGGGGCATCCCCGGCGGCTGCGTCGGGCCGGCATCGGCAGGGGAGGGGACGGCCGCCGACTGCGGCTGTCCGGGCTGTCCGCCTGCGTTCTCCGGCAGTCCCTCGCCCGGGACCTGGCCGGTGTCGGTCATGCGTACCCCTCGCCCATTGGTAGTGCTCCTTCCAACCGCTCGTGCGACGCGCTCCACCGCGGCGCGCCGACCGCCCCTATAGCTAGAACGAGCGAGCGCGCCTCGCGGCACGTCCGCCCTTGAGTGCTTCATTTACGGCCAAAACCACAGCATGTTCCGGATATTGGCGTACGAAACCGAACGTGGGGCGGCGGCGCAACGATCCGCCAGCCTACCCCGCGCCGGTTGCGGGCCCGGTCACGGGTGAGCAACCCGGTAGCCGCTGAGCAGGAAGACGACGGCGCGTTCCCGCTCCACCCAGGCGGAGGTGTCCAGTTCGACGGACTGGAGCAGCACGCACTCGGTCTCGTAGCCCCCGTCGGCCAGCGCGCGGCCGATCGCCTCGGCCTCGTCGCGGGTCGACGCGTGCGTGACGATGCGCTCGGGCCGGCGGGCGGCGCAGGCGGTGACCACGGCCGCTCCCCCGCCGCCGACCCGGACGACGTCCGGTTCCGGCAGGTCCTCCAGCACCTGGGGCGCACGGCCCTGTACGACCTGGAGCTGGACGCCGTACCGGCGGGCGACCGCGGCGGTGCGGTCGCAGGCGTCCGGGTCGGCATCGACGGCGATGACGGCGGCCCCGAAGCGTGCTGCCTCCACTGAGGCGGCGCCGCTGCCTGCGCCGATGTCCCAGACGAGGTCGCCGGGCCGGGGCCCGAGGCGGGCGAGCTGGGCGCTGCGCAGCTGGACGGACTCCCCTTCGTCCAGAACGCCGCCGTACGCCTGGGCGGGCAGCCCCCAGCCGCGCGGCGGCGCGGGGTAGACGACGTCGCGCCCGGCCAGCCAGCCGCTGCCCTGGGTTGCGGCGTTGGCCCCGCCGACGACGATGACGACGTTGGGGTCGCGCCAGACGTGGTCGGCGGCCTTGTCGGAGGTGAGGACCGTCACCTGCTCGCGGGCGGTGCCCAGTTCCTCGCAGATGACGAAGGTGCGGTGGACGCCGTCCAGCAGGAGGGCGAGTTCGGCGGGGCCGGCGCCGGGTGCGGTGAGCACCGCGACCTTGGTGTGCGCGCGGCAGACGTTGACGGCCCGCCGCAGGTCGCGGCTGTGGGCGACGACGATCTGGGCGTCGTCCCAGGGCATCCCGGCGCGGGCGAAGGCGGCCGCGACGGACGAGACGGCGGGTACCACCTCGACCTCCAGGCCGTGCTCGGGTGCCCGCAGGGTCCGTACGACGCCGAAGAACCCGGGGTCGCCGTCGGCGAGCACCACGGCGGTGCCACGGTGCTGGGCGATGCGGCGGGCGGCCAGGCCCACGCTGCCCAGCCGGATGTGTTCGGCGTGCGGGGGGACTTCGGGGAGGGCGAGGTGGTGGGCGGCGCCGGCCACGAGTGTCGCCGCGCCGAGGGCGGAGCGGGCGGCGGCGGTCAACGGCGAACCGTCCCACCCGATCACCGTGACCCGGTCGGCCATCGTCGTCAGTCTCCTGGGCTTCGCTGGACGGAACAGGGCTGGGCAGTACGGGACAGAGCCGGAACGCGCGGGCACGTGCCGGACGGCTCACGCGGCAGCGGTCAGCCGGTCGCGGAGTGCCGCGGGCAGGCCGAGACTACCCCGAGAGGTCCGGACCACAGCGAAGCGGGCCGGTGCTTCCGGCCGGGACCGTCCAGGTCCGGCGCGGTCTCAGTTCCACTCGGGATAGGCGAAGCCGTTGGCGTCGGCCATCCGTCCCGGTACGCCGTCGAGGTCCTCGGGCAGCAGGCTCCAGACGATCAGGTCCGTACGGATGTCCGTCCAGCCGCCGTCCTCGGTGCGTGAGCGGGCTATCCAGGCGTTGCGCAGCACGCCCTCGCTGATGCAGCCGACCTTCTGGGCCACCTGCTGGGCGGCGGTGTTGTCGGCGGCGGTACGCAGCTCGACCCGTTCGAACTTCTGGTCCCTGAAGAGCCACTGCGCGACGGCGAGGACGGATTCGCTGGCGTAGCCCTCGCCGCGGGCCCAGGGGGCGGTGACGTAGGCGGCCTCGGTGCTCAGAATCCGCCAGTCGGTGTGGTCGAGCGTGATGGTGCCGACCAGGCGCTGGGTGAGGAACTCGGTGACGGCGAAGGCGATGCCGCGGCCTTCGGTGCGTACCGCGCCGGCCCGGCGGGTGGCCCACTCGCGGGCGGTGTCGGTGGTGTACGGCTGCGGCAGCGCGGTCCAGGACGCGGTCAGCTCGTCGTTCATCATCTCGGTGAGCGCGGGCACGTCGGCCTCTTCGAACGGGCGAAGCACCAACCGATCCGTGCTGATGGAGATGTCCGGAAAGGTGGATGTCATGCCGCTGCTCCAACGCCGTTGACCGTGCTGCTCCGAAGTTCGGGCCCTGTTGACCGTCTTGAGTGCACCAGGATGCAGCATCCGACCGGGGATGTGCCACGCACGCGGGCCCCGGTGACGCGCGCTGCGCTCCCGGGGCCCGTCGTCCGCCCGGCTGGGCCGTGCGTACGGTGCTGACCTGCGGTGACGGGGATCAGCTCTGCGGGGTGCCGAAGGCGGGGATGACCGAGCCGTCCTGGTACTTGTCCTGGATGAACTTCTTGACCTCGGGCGAGTTCAGCAACTTCGCCAGCTTCTTGACCCGGGGGTCGTCCTCGTTGCCCTTCTTGACGGCCAGGAAGTTGGCGTACGGGTTGTCCGCCGCCTTCTCCAGGGCGAGCGCGTCGGTGGAAGGTTTGAGCTGGGCGCCGATGGCGAAGTTGCCGTTGATCACGGCGGCGTCCACGTCGGCGAGGCGCGGCGCGATCTGGCCGGCCTCCAGCTCGGTGAGCTTGATGCCCTTGTCGTCCTCGACGTCGGTCAGCTTCGCGTCGGAGCCGACGCCCTTCTTGAGGGTGATGACGCCGCTGTCGGCGAGCAGCTTGAGCGCGCGGCCCTCGTTGGACGGGTCGTTGGGCACGGACACGGTGTTGCCGGGCTTCAGCTCGGAGAGCTTGCCGACCTTCTTGGAGTAGACGCCGAGCGGCTCGATGGCGACGTTGACGACCGGCACGATGTGGGTGCCGTTCTTCTTGTTGTACGTGTCCAGGAACGGCTTGTGCTGGAAGAAGTTCGCGTCGACCTGGCCGTCCTCGGTGACCTTGTTCGGCAGGTTGTAGTCGTTGAACTCCTTCACCTCCAGCGTGAGCCCTTCCTTCGCCGCGAGCTTGTCGCGGACGAAGTTGAGGATCGCCCCGTGCGGGGTCGGGCTGGCGGCGACGGTCAGCGGCGCGCTGCTGTCCTCCTTCCCGCCTCCGGAGGAGGAGACGTCGGAGGGCGCGCTGCAGGCGCTCGCGCCGAGGGCGACGGCTGCCGCGGCCACGGCGGCCACGGTGATGTTGCGGGTGGTACGCACGAAGAGTGCCCCTATCTCGGTTTCTCGGACGCCCGGGACCGGCGGTCCCCGGGCGGGTGCGCCCGGCAAAGGGTCCGGGCTCCAGAGGGTCCGCCGAAGGACCCGGTCTCAGGCGCCGACGCTCTCCTTGGGGGCGTCGGTGGTGGCGGCCGCCACGGGCTGCCCGTCAGCAGCGGCGGGGGCGGGCGCCTTGCGCAGTCCGGCCCGTACGGAGGAGGAGCCGCGGCTGCCACGGCCGGCCAGCCGGCGCACGATCAGATCGCCGAGCAGCTGGACGGCGATGACCAGGACGATCAGCAGCACGATCGTGATGATCATCAAGTTGGTCTCGTACTGGAGGTACCCGTAGGTGTACGCCAGGTTGCCCAGGCCGCCGCCGCCCACCGCGCCGGCGATGGCGGAGTAGCCGATCAGCGTGATGACGGTGGTGGTGACGGCCGCGACCAGCGCGGGCAGGGCCTGCGGGAGCAGCACCTTGAAGACGATGGTCCAGGTGCCGCCGCCCATGGACTGGACGGCCTCGACCAGGCCGTGGTCCACCTCGCGCAGTGCGGCCTCGACGAGCCGGGCGAAGAACGGGATGGCGGCGATGACCAGGGGGACGACCGCGCCGGTGGGGCCGATGGAGACGCCGACGACCAGGCGCGTGAAGGGGATCAGCGCGACCATCAGGATCAGGAAGGGGAAGGACCGGCCGATGTTCACCACCGCGCCGATGATCTTGTTGACCACGACGTTCTGCAGGACGCCGCCGCGGTCGGTCAGGATCAGCAGGACACCGAGCGGGATGCCGAACAGGACGGCGTAGAACGTCGACCACCACACCATGAAGAGCGTGTCGAGCGTGTTGTTGTACAGCAGTGGCTGCATCTGTGACCAGGTCACTTGGCACCTTCCTTCACCAGCGCGCCGGCGGGCGCCGTCGTCGCGGTCTCGGCCGGCTCGCCGGCGACGTCGACCTGGAGGCCCTGCTCGCGCAGGAAGCCGATGGGCACGACGTTCTCCTCGAAGCGGCCGGGCAGCTCGATGCGCATCCGGCCGATCTGCTTGCCGCCGACGGTGTCCATGGCGGCGCCGAGGATGGAGATGTCCACGTTGTACGTACGGGACAGCTCGGAGATCACCGGGCGGGTGGCGGCCTCACCGTGGAAGGTGACGTCCACGACCGTGCGGTCCGGGCCTGAGGGCTCGCCGCCGACCGGGAACAGCTCGCGGGCCAGCTCGGAGCCGGGGGTGGCGAGCAGTTCCGAGACGGTGCCCTGCTCGACGACGCGGCCGTTCTTCATCAGCGCGGCCGAGTCGCAGATCGTCTTGACGACGTCCATCTCGTGCGTGATGAGCAGCACGGTCAGGCCGAGCTGGCGGTTGAGGTCGCGCAGCAGCGTCAGGATGGAGCGGGTGGTCTCCGGGTCAAGGGCGCTGGTGGCCTCGTCGGAGAGCAGCACCTTGGGGTCGCCGGCCAGGGCGCGGGCGATGCCGACGCGCTGCTTCTGGCCGCCGGAGAGCTGGGCGGGGTACGCCTTGGCCTTGTCGGCGAGGCCGACCAGGTCGAGCAGTTCCAGCGCCTTGCGGGAGCGTTCGCGGCGGTCGACCTTGAGGATCTCGAGCGGCAGCTCGATGTTGTCCTGGACGGTGCGCGAGGACAGCAGGTTGAAGTGCTGGAAGACCATGCCGATGTGGCTGCGGGCGGCACGCAGCGCGGCGTTGGCGCGCTGTCCCTTGCCGGCCAGCGAGGTCAGCTCCTGCCCGGCGACGGTGACCGTGCCGGAGGTGGGGCGCTCCAGGAGGTTGACGCAGCGGATGAGGGTGGACTTGCCGGCGCCGCTCTGGCCGATGACGCCGTACACCTCGCCCTCGCGGACGTGCAGATCGACGCCGTCCAGGGCGGTGACTTCGCGGTCTCCTGAGCGGTAGACCTTGGTCAGGCCCGTTGTGGTGATCACAGGGAATTCCGTCACTGTCGTGTGCCGGGCGGCTCGCCCGCCGGGCACGGGGCATTCATTGCGGAGTGCGGCATGGGGGACCCGGAGGGCGCGGTGGCCCGGCTTCGGGTTCCGGTGACGCGGGGCGGCCAGGGCCGTGGCGTACGGACGGGCGTACGGCTCGCGCGGCGCAAGGCGGCGGGTCTCGCTTCGGGGCGCGAGGCTCGGCGGGGGCCCTCAGCGGTCACACATTCGACACATGCAACGAGCACCGGGCGTCATGGTCGCCTCGGTCGCAGGGGTGCGGTTGCTCGTCGTGGTCATGTTCGCCAGTAAACCAGACAGGCGTGCGGACCGATCAAGCCTGTCCGTATGGCGGACAGGCCCGACCGAGGGGTGGACGGCGGTCAGTCCGCCGTGCCGATTTCCAGGCCGTCGGCCGTGGCCTGCACGGACACCGCCGACAGGTCCGGTACGAGCACGTCGGCGGACAGCTCGTCGGCCCGGTGCGTTGTGGTCAACGCCACGGTCGTCATGCCGGCCGCACGGCCGGATTCCAGCCCGGCCGGTGCGTCCTCGAAGACCACGCAGCGGGCCGGGTCCACACCCAGCCGACGGGCGGCCAGCAGGAACGGCTCGGGGTCCGGCTTGCCGCGGGTGATGTCGTCGGCGGCTATCAGGGTCTTCGGGCGGATGCCGACCTCGGCGAGCCGGGCCTCCGCCAGGCGGGCCGTGGCGGAGGTGACCACCGCCCAGCGCTCCGGCGGCAGCTGGGACAGCAGCTCCAGGGTGCCGGGCAGCGCCACCACGCCGCCCGGGACGTCCTCGACCTCCAGCTGCTCGATGCGGGCCAGTGCCTCGGGTGTCCGGGCGGCGGGCAGCAGATCGGCGATGATCTCGGCGGCCGGGCGTCCGTGCAGCTCGACGCGGGCGAAGTCCTCGGGCGCGATCCCGTACTCCTCGGCCCACCGGGTCCAGCAGCGGTACACCGATTCCAGGGAGGAGACGAGGGTGCCGTCGTTGTCGAAAAGCAGCGCGGCTGCGGAGATCTTCATGCTGGGCCAGCGTACGTGACAGCGGGTGACCGCCAGGAGCAGCCCCGGGCGTGACCGCCTGGAGCGACGGCCGGTGACCGTACGGAGCGGCGCCGCCGGCCCGGGAGGGCGACCGCGGCGAGCGGCCGCGCACCACCGGCGGGCCCGCGCGCACCCGCGCCCCGGCCGCCGATTAGAGTCACCTCATGCCCCTTTTCTCCACTGCGCGCAGCCGCGCCGCGCGGAGGTCCCGGTGATCGACGCGCTGACGGTCGCCATCGGCGTGACCGCGCTCGCCCTGGCCGCCTGGTGCGGCTTCGCCGCGTACCGCGACGAGCCGACGAAGGACTGGCACTTCATCGGCATGGCCGTGGTCTCGCTGCTCGGTGTGGTCCAACTCGTCGTCGGGCTGGTGCAGTTGGGGGGCGGCCAGACACCGCGGGACGGTACGGCGATCTTCGTCGCCTATCTGATCGGGGCGGCGGCCTGCGTACCGGCCACCGGCTTCATGTCGCTCTCGGAGCGGACGCGCTGGGGCTCGGCGACCGTCGCCGCGGGCGCGGTGGTCCTCGCCGTACTGGAAGTGCGGCTGTTCGACATCTGGGGAGGCGGCCATGGCTGAGACATCCGCGGGAGCCCGGTCCACCGAGGCCGTACCGGAGGGCGCTGCCGGGAAGCGGCGCTCCCTGGGCACCGGACCCGGGCGGCTGCTGGTCGCCCTGTACGGCGTCTTCACCGTCGCCGCCGCGTCGCGCGCGGCCTACCAGCTGATCGCGCAGTTCGACCGGGCGCCGCTGGCGTACATCCTGTCCGCGGTGTCCGCGGTGGTCTACGCCTTCATCCTGTTCTCGCTGGTGCGCGGCGGCGAGGGGGCCCGCAGGGCCGCGGTCGTGTGCTGCGCGCTGGAGCTGATCGGCGTGCTCGGCGTCGGGACGTGGACGCTGGTGGACCGCTCCGCCTTCCCGGACGCGACCGTCTGGTCGGACTTCGGGATGGGATACCTCTTCATCCCGGTCTTCCTGCCGGTGACCGGCCTGCTGTGGCTGCGGCGGGCCCGCCGGGCGTGACGCGTTCCCCGGCGGGCCCCCACTGTGCGGATCCGGCCGGTCAGGCGCTCGCCACGTAGGCCTGCGGCGTGCCGTCCGCGGGGGTCTTGGCGGCGGCCGCTTCCTTCTCCAGGGTGACCAGGCTGAGCCGGGTGCTCAGCTGCTCGGTGCCGACGGACGCGTAGCCGTGGCTGCGGTACAGGCGCAGGTTGCCCTCGCTGCGGTGGCCGGTGGACAGGCGGTAGCGCTTGGCCGAGCGTTCGGCGGTCAGCCGCTCCTCGACGGCGGTGAGCAGCCGCCCGCCGAGGCCGTGGCGCTGCATCCGCGGGTGCACGACGAGCTTGCCGATGGCGGCGGTGCCGTCCGCGTCGACCGTGCCGCGCACCGCCCCGACGACCTCCGTGCCGAGCCGGGCCACCACCACGCAGGCGTCGCTCAGTTCGGCGCGCAGGTCATCCAGGGTCTGGGTGAGCGGCTGGATCGCGTAGTCGTCGTACAGCGCGGCCTCCGGCTGGTAGCAGAGGTACTGGAGTTTGAGGATCTGCTCGGCGTCCTGGTCGGTCGCCTCCGAGATGGTCACGCTCATGCCCATGCGCGTATGCCTCCCCTTATTCGGTTCGGTGCGCCCGGGCGTGCAGAGGGTGAGAGGGTACGCCCGGACCGGTTGCCCTGACTGACGGAGCCGTGTGGTGCACGCCGCCGTCGTGGCGCGGCTGACGCTGCTGCTTCCGGGCTCCCCGGTTTTGCGCAGCGGCAACCTCCGCCGTGAGCATTCTGCGCAGGCATCCCAGGCAACGGGAACGGACCGGCCCCAAGCTCCCCTGTGACATTCCCAACTCAGATGAGAGCTCGCGGTAGGTGAAATCGGAGCGCGACAGCAGGGCGCGCACCAGGGCGGGGCAGCGTCCGGGGAGCCGTTCGACGGCGGCGAGCAGCCTGTGCCGCTCTTCTCTTTCCAGCGCCGCGCGTTCGGCGACGGCCGCGATCAGCGGCTGCGGTCCGGTGGGGTCGTACGGGACCTCCCGCAGTGCCAGCCGCCGAGCGCCGCGGGCTTCGGCGCGGACCGCGCGGCGCAGCCAGCGGGCGGGTTCGGCGGGCGGCCCGGCCGCGCGGGTGTGCTCCAGCAGCCGGGTCCACACGCCCTGTTCGAGGTCCTCGGCGTCGGCTCCCGCGGCGGCCGCCTCGGCCGCGACTTCGGCGGTCAGCAGGGGGCGCAGCGTACGAATGAGGTCGTTGTCCGTGGTGGCGTGCCGCATGGCCTGCGAGACGTGGCGGCGCGGCCGGGTGGTTTCGCCGGTGCCCGGACCTCATTCGTCCGTGGCACCGGCGGTGCCGGGTTGACGCCCTTCGGCGCCGTCCGGTGTACCAGCGGATCAGCGCTCGCGGAACTCCGCCGCGGCCAGCAGCGCGGTGTCGCAGTTGTCGGAGAAGAGGCCGTCGATGCCGGTGGCCAGGCACTTCTTGAAGTAGCCCAGTGCGTCGCCGTACGCCGCCGGGTCGGTGCCGCGGCGGAAGTCGGCGGGCAGGAAGGTGTTCTCGTTGCGCCCGGTGTACGGGTGCAGGACCAGCCCGGCGGCGTGCGCGTCCTTGACGACGGAGCTGGGCTCGCCCAGCTTGTCGTCCTTGGTGCGCGGGAGGATGACGGTCAGGTCCGGGCCGATGCCCTGCGCGAAACCGGAGATCCACTTCAGGCCGGCCGGCTTGACCAGGTCGGCGGTGGTACGCGGGTCACCCGCCACCTCGAAGTCCCAGGGGCGGTCCTTGAGGGTGCCCAGCAGGAGGACCTTGGGGCAGTCGACGAGCTTGTCGAGCCGCTGGAGGCTGCTGGGTTCGAAGGACTGCAGGAAGTTGGGCGCGTGCTTCTTGTGGCGGCCGTACTTGCGCAGCAGCCGGGCGAGACGTTCCTCCAGGCCCAGGCCGAGCTTGCGGAAGTAGGTGGGGTGCTTGGTCTCGATGTGCAGCCAGATGCGGCGGCCACGCTTGCGGCCTTCGCGGTCGGCCCACTTCAGCACCTCTTCGAAGGTGGGTACGTCCCACACGCCGTCATAAAGGGTGTTGTGCTGCCGGGTGCCCGGAATGCGCTCCTTCGCCCGGAGCGTCTTCAGCTCGGCGAGCGTGAAGTCCTCGGTGAACCAGCCGGTGAGCTTGACCCCGTCGACCGTCTTCGTCGTCCTGCGGGCCGCGAACTCCGGGTGCGCCGAGACGTCGGTGGTGGCCGTGATGTCGTTTTCGTGCCGGCAGACGAGGTGGCCGTCCTTGGTGGGTACGACGTCCTGCTCGATGATGTCGGCGCCCATGTCCAGCGCGAGCTGGTACGAGCCGAAGGTGTGCTCGGGGCGGTAGCCGCTGGCGCCGCGGTGGCCCACGATCAGCGGTACGGGCAGCTTGTCGTGCGCGCCGTGGCCGCGCCCGCGGGAACTCGCGGCGCTCGCCGTGCCGGTGCCGCCCCAGACCGCCGCACCCGCGCCGAGGGCCGCCGCGCCCAGTACCGTCCGGCGTCCCGGCTGCTGCCGTTCCTGCATGATCGCGCTCCTCGCTCCACGGCGCCGGTGAGGGTGTCCGGCACCTGACAATGGGGTCGGGGCGATCCTAGGCGCGTACAGCTTTCGAACGGGAGACCTGGCCCCCAACGCGCGGGAAACCCACGTCAACTCTGCGTATCGCTCCCGTGAACCCGATGTGCGATCGAGGCCGGCCGACGAGTATCGTCCTGGGCTGCATACTCTTGCACGCTCGCGGCGGCCGCCGCAGACCACCCACGACCGGAGGGCCCGTTGTCCCGCATTCTGCTGAAGGCGTTTCTCGGATTCGTCATGCGTGTCCTGTTCCGCCCGAAGGTCGAGGGCGCGGAGCGCATTCCCGGCAGCGGACCGGTGATCCTGGCCGGCAACCACGTCACGTTCATCGACTCGCTGTTCCTGACCCTCATCGTCAAGCGGCCGGTGTTCTTCATCGGCAAGGACGAGTACGTCACCGGCAAGGGTCTCAAGGGCCGCCTGATGGCCTGGTTCTTCACCACCGCCGGCATGATCCCGGTGGACCGGGACGGCGGGCACGGCGGCGTCGCCGCGCTGATGACCGGCCGCCGGGTACTGGACGAGGGCCACGCGTTCGGCATCTACCCCGAGGGCACCCGCTCCCCCGACGGCCGCCTGTACCGCGGCCGTACCGGCATCGCCCGCCTCGCCCTGATGACCGGCGCGCCCGTCGTGCCGTTCGCGATGATCGGCACCGACAAGGTGCAGCCCGGCGGCAAGGGCCGCCCGCATCTGGCGCCGGTGACCTGCCGCTTCGGTGAACCGCTGGACTTCTCCCGCTACGAGGGCATGGACCGGGACCGCTACGTGCTGCGCGCCGTCACCGACGAGGTGATGAGCGACGTCATGGAGCTGTCCGGCCAGGAGTACGTGGACATGTACGCCACCAAGGCACGCGCGGCCTGACCGCCGCCGCACCCGCCACGCGCAGGGCCCCGTCCGACTCCGGGCGGGGCCCTGCGCGTCGCCGTGCCACGGCTACGGCTCCGTACCCCCTCAACAGGGCACGCGGAAACCTTCCGCCGTCGGCCGCCCGGCGGCGAGCGCCGCGGCCTCCGCCCGGGGCAGCACCTTGCCGTCCGCACTGCGCAGGCGCGGCGGGACCGTGGTCTCGCCGATCCGCGCCTGCGGGGCACTGCCGTTCTTCACCGTCACCCGGTTCAGCGGCGCGGGCGCGATCTGCTGCCGCTCCTTGATGTACGCGACGAAGCTCTCGAAGTCGCGGTTGTGCCGGAAGGGCCGGGTGAAACCGGTGAACGCCGGATATCCGTCCTGATTGAGCAGCGTGTACGAGGGCGCCGCGACCCGGTACGAGCGGGCCACGTCCAGCGCGGTGCCGTCGATGAACACATCGGCGGGGTCGACCCGGTCGCCCGCCGGGCCCGTCGCGTCGAAGCTGTAGCGGACGTTGGCGGAGACGGCCAGCGGCGCGTACTTCAGACCGCCGCCGGCGGGCACGGTCCACTGCTGCTCCAGCACGTCGTGGAGCTGCTGACCGGTGACCGTTGCGGTGACGATCGGGTCGCCGAAGCCGACCGCGTTCCACGCCTTGCCGAAGGCGACCGTGCCGCCCGTCGCGGAGTCGTACGTGAGGTCCCCGGCGATGATGGCCTGCCCGATGCGCGGCGCGATGGCGATGAGGGCCAGGTCGGCGGGGACGGCAGGGTCGAGGTTGGCGTCGTTCATCGGGCCCTGCGGCTGCCGCCCGGCCCACAGCGCCCAGTCGGCCACCAGATCGCCCATGGTGCTCTCGCCCGCCGCGTTGCGGCTCCGGGTGAAGGAGGCGGTCTGCTTGCCGAGCGGGACGGCGGCGCGCCGGGCACCGTACCCGGCCCAGTACTTGACGACCTCGGCCAGCTCCGGGTGCGGCGCCACGTCGCGGGTGTTGGGGTGGTTGGTGGAAGTGGTCAGCTCGCGGACGACCTTGCCGGTGCCCGGGTCCAGCCGGAGGCTGATCTCGTTGACGATCTGGCCGTGGCAGCCGGCCTCGACGAACGGGCGGGGTACGCCGTCGGGATCGGGCACCATCATGGTGAAGGCGGTGTGCCAGTGGCCGCAGACGATGGCGTCGATGTCCGGCGAGCAGCGCAGCGCCAGCTCGTAGGCGGGCCCCGAGGGGTTGGTCCCGCTGTTGAAGTCGCCGCCGGCCACCGCGCCGTCGTGCATGCTGAGCACGATCGCGTTGACGCCCCGTGACTTGAGTTCGGCCGCGCAGCGGTTGGCGGTGGTCAGCTGGTCGAGGGTGCGCAGCCCCGGCTGGTAGGAGGCGGGCATGGTCTCGGTGCCGATGGCGGTCAGGTGGATGAAGCCGATCGGCAGCCGCCGCCCCTTGCCGGCGTCCACCCACTCGATGTTGTACGGCGGCAGGACCCGCTCCCCGGTGGCGGCCCACACCGTGTTGGCGCCGTAGTACGCGAAGTCGGCGCCGTGGAAGCGCTGTCCGGAGGAGTCGACGAAGGAGTTGTCCCAGTCGACCGTCGGATAGGAGATGCCGTCCACCATGTGCTGGGACAGGAAGGCGGGCGACTTGTCGAACTCGTGGTTGCCGGCCGAGGCGAAGTCCATGCCCATCCGGTTCAGGGCTTCGATGGTCGGTTCGTCGGCGAGCGACTCGGCGGGGAACTCCCAGCCGGAGAAGAGGTCGCCGGGCGCGAAGAAGAGGGAGTTGGCGCGGCCCGCCCGCAGCCGTTCGAGGTGCGCGGCCATGTAGGCCACGCCGCCCACGGTGTACTTCTTGCCACCGGCGCCGGTGATGACCGCGCTGCTGCCCGGCGCAGCCTGGAGGTACCCGTGGAGGTCGGTGATGTTGAGCAGTTGCACGTCCACGTACTCGTCAGCCGACCGCGCGTCGCGCGCGTGTCCGGAAGCGAAGGCGTGGGTGCCGACCGCGGTGGCGGTGGCCAGGGCCCCCGCCGCGGTGAAGAACATGCGTCTGCCGAGCTCTGCCAAGGTCGTCACCCTCCTGAGAGTGCCCGAGTGCGGGGGAACGACTGGAGAGTCAAACGAGCCATGGGAGCCTTCCGGCCCATTTGAGGCGGCCGGAATGTGAACGGGCGGGGGACAACTGCCCTCCCCCGCCCGGTATGACGGATCACCCTGGCCGGTGACGCACGGATTCCGGTTCAGTGGGCGTACGGCCGCGGGCCCAGCGACGTACGCCCGGCGGCTCAGTGGCGTCCAACCGCGGACGCTGCACTGCCACGGGCGCGGTGCCGCACGGCCCCGGATTCACTGCTGCGCGCTCTCCGGTGCGGTCTCCGGCTCGGTCCCCGCCGCGGCCGAGCCGTCCTCCAGCCGCTGGCCGCGCAGCAGGAACCACGCGGCGCAGGCGGCGGCGATCAGGACGGCCGCGCCGACCCCGGCCGCGGTGTCCAGGCCGTCGACGAAGGCGTGCTGGGCCGTCTTCAGCAGGCCGGCCCCGGCGTCGGCCGGGAGGGCGCCGGACGCCTCGACGGCGCCGCCGAGCGACTCCCTGGCGGCGTTCGCGGCCGTCTCGGGCACGCCGTGCGGGGTGGCGAAGTCCCGGTAGATGCCGGTGACGATGGAGCCGAGCAGCGCGATGCCGAGCGCTGCGCCCAGTTCGTACGCCGTCTCCGAGACCGCGGACGCGGCGCCCGCCTGCTCCTTGGGCACGCTGGAGAGGATCACGTCCGCGGTGACGGTGAAGGCGAAGCCCGCGCCGACGCCGACGACGAACAGGATCGTGCCGAGGGTCAGGGTGCTGGTGTCCTGGTCCAGGCCGATGCAGCCGGCCAGGGCCAGGCCGACGACGCCCAGTCCGCCGGCCACGACGAGCCGTACGGACAGCCGCCGGGCGACGTATCCGGCGGCCAGGCCCGCGCCCACCGCGCCGATCGCGGCGGGCAGTTCGACCAGGCCCGCGTTGAGCGGCGAGCGCATCTGCACCATCTGGAGGAACTGCGAGAGGAAGAAGACCAGCCCGGACAGGCCCAGGATGGTCAGCAGGTCGGCCAGTACGGCGCCGGAGAAACCGCGGTGCCGGAAGAGCTTCATGTCCAGCAGCGGTGAGGCCAGGGTCTGCTGCCGCCGGACGAAGGTGACCAGCGCGAGCGCCCCGAGGACGGCGGCCGCCGCGATGTCCCAGCGGAGGCCGTGCGCCGACGCCTCCTTGACCGCGTAGACGATGCCGACCATGCCCACGAGGGACAGGCCGACGCTGGGCAGGTCCCACGGACCCGGGTCCGGGTTGCGGGACTCCGGCAGCACCTTGGCACCGATGATCACCAGCAGGGCCATCACGGGCAGGTTGATCAGGAAGACCGAGCCCCACCAGAAGTGGCCGAGCAGGAAGCCGCCGAGCACCGGGCCGACGGCGGCGCCCGCCGAGGCCATGGCGCCCCAGATGCCGATGGCCAGGCTGCGTTCCTTGGGGTCGTGGAAGAGGTTGCGGATCAGGGCGAGGGTGGACGGCATCAGCGTGGCGCCCGCCACACCCAGCAGCGCCCGCGCCGCGATCATCATGGCCGGTGAGCCCGCGTACGCGGCGAGCACCGACATGGCGCCGAACACGACCGATCCGGTCAGCAGCAGCTTCTTGCGTCCGATGCGGTCGCCGAGGCTGCCCATGGAGACCAGCAGACCGGCGATGACGAACGAGTAGACGTCGCCGATCCACAGCAGCTGCGTGCCGGACGGGCGCAGGTCCTCGCTGAGGAACGGGGTGGCCAGGCCCAGGACGGTGGCGTCCACGCCGACCAGCAGGACGGCGAGGACGAGGACGGCGAGCGCGAGCCAGCGTCCGGGGCGGGGCTGGTCCTCCGCGGTGCAGCCGGTGCGGTCCGCGGTCTCCTTGGCGGGCTTGCTCATTTCTCCATGCTCCGTCGGATGCCGCCGAGCAGCAGCTCGGCGATCGAGTGGTCGAGGTCCCTGCGGGCGACGCGCCCTTCGTGCACGGCCCACGCGCCGGCGCCGATCAGTCCGTACAGCGCTTCGGTGAGCCAGACGGGGGTCAGGTCGATACGGAAGTCGCCCTCCTCCTGGCCGCGCCGGAACAGCGCGTGGATCCGGGCGTCCAGCCGCTCCCAGCCCGTGTTGACCTCCTCGCCCTCGAAGAGCTGGTTCTCGGTGTAGAGGAAGGCGAGGAACCCGGCGACCGGTTCGGTCTCGGCGATCAGCCGGCGCAAGGCCGTGACGGCGTCGTCCTCGTCGAGGCGGGCCGCGTCCAGCGCTCTGCCGAACTGTTCGATGCCCAGCTCCTCCAGCGCCTTGATCAGGGCGTCGCGGCCCGCGAAGTGGCGGTGGAGGGTGGCGCGGCTGATGCCGGCAGCCTTGGCGATCTCGTCCATGCCGGCGGTCGCCCTGCGGGTGAGCAGGCCGGCAGCTTCTTTCAGTACGTGTTCACGGTCAACGGCCATGAGACGGATAGTACCCGGATGAGACGCGAACGTCTCACGAGAAGCGTCCACGTCTCTTCGTCTGGAACGGCCGCGGGGCCCCCCCGCCAAGCCAGAGGGGTGCCGAGCCCCCGGACTACCCCCCCCCCCCACTCACCGCCCACCCACCTCTCCCCCCCCGCACCCCCCCACCCCCCCCCCCCCCCCCCTCTCCCCCCTCCCCCCCCCCCCCCCCCCCCCCCCCCCCCCCCCCCCCCCCCCCCCCCGACCCAGGGGCCGAGCACCGCCGTCCGGCGCTCGCCACCCACCGTCTCCCAGCAGGTATCCGCCGGCTCAGCGCTTGGCGTCCGCCCACGCCCGCTGCGTGGCCAGGTCCGCCTTGACCTCCGCCAGCTGGACGGCGACGGCGGACGGGGCCGTGCCGCCCCGTCCGCTGCGCGAAGCCAGCGCGCCGGGCACGTTCAGGACCGTACGGACCTCAGGGGTCAGGTGCGGCGAGATCGCGGCGAACTGCTCGTCGGTCAGCTCGTCCAGTTCGATGCCGCGCCGCTCGCACTCCTTGACGCACTCCCCGGCGACCTCGTGCGCCACCCGGAACGGCACGCCCTGCCGTACGAGCCACTCGGCGATGTCCGTGGCCAGCGAGAACCCGGCCGGGGCCAGCTCCGCCATCCGCTCCCGGTTGACGGTCAGCGTGGCCATCATCCCGGTGAACGCCGGCAGCAGGACCTCCAGCTGGTCGCAGGAGTCGAAGACCGGCTCCTTGTCCTCCTGGAGGTCGCGGTTGTAGGCCAGCGGCAGCGCCTTGAGCGTGGTCATCAGGCCCGTCAGGTTGCCGACCAGCCGGCCGGACTTGCCGCGCGCCAGCTCGGCGATGTCCGGGTTCTTCTTCTGCGGCATGATCGAGGAGCCGGTGGAGAAGGCGTCGTGCAGGGTCACGAAGGAGAACTCCTTCGTGTTCCAGATGATGATCTCCTCGGCGATCCGGGACAGGTCCACACCGATCATCGCGGTGATGAACGCGAACTCGGCGACGAAGTCCCGCGAGGCGGTGCCGTCGATGGAGTTGGCCGAGCTGCCGTGCTCGAACCCGAGATCGGCGGCGACCGCCTCCGGGTCCAGGCCCAGCGAGGATCCGGCCAGCGCCCCCGATCCGTACGGGGACACGGCCGTCCGTTCGTCCCACTGCCGCAGCCGCTCCGCGTTCCGCGACAGCGCCTGGACGTGCGCGAGAACGTGGTGCGCGAACAGCACCGGCTGCGCGTGCTGAAGATGCGTACGGCCCGGCATGGCCACGTCCGGATGGGCCTCCGCGAGACCGACCAGCGCCTCCTGAAGATCGGCGATCAGCCCACCGATGATCCGGGCGTGGTCCCGCAGATACATCCGGAACAGCGTGGCGACCTGGTCGTTACGGGACCGCCCGGCCCGCAGCTTGCCGCCGAGGTCGGGCCCGAGCCGCTCCAGCAGCCCCCGCTCCAGCGCGGTGTGCACGTCCTCGTCGGCGATGGTGCCGACGAAACCGCCGTCGGCGACATCGGCCTCCAGCTGGTCGAGTCCCCCCAGCATCCGCGCGAGCTCGTCCTCGCTGAGCAGTCCCGCCTTGTGCAGCACGCGCGCGTGGGCACGGGAGCCCGCGATGTCGTACGGCGCCAGCCGCCAGTCGAAGTGGACGGAGGCGGACAGCTTCGCCAGGGCCTCGGCGGGCCCGTCGGCGAACCGGCCGCCCCAGAGCCGGACGTCACCGCTGTTGCTGCTCACTTGCTCAGCTCCTCGTGGATGGTGAGATGTACGGTCCCCGGCGGCCGGACGAACCGGCCACCGGGGACGGAGTCGGGGAAGCGCCCTGACCCGGGACGAATCCCGTCCCTACGCCAGGTCCCGCTTGGCGGCGATCTTCGACGACATCCCGAAGATCTCGATGAAGCCCTTCGACAGCGACTGGTCGAAGGTGTCCCCCGTGTCGTACGTCGCCAGGTTGAAGTCGTACAGCGACTGCTCGGACCGCCGCCCGGTGACCACCGCACGCCCGCCGTGCAACGTCATCCGGATGTCACCGGAGACCGCCTGGTTCGCCTCCTCGACGAACCCGTCCAGGGCCCGCTTCAGCGGCGAGAACCACAGACCGTCGTACACCAGCTCGCCCCACCGCTGCTCGACCTGCCGCTTGTACCGGGCCAGCTCGCGTTCGACGGTGACGCTCTCCAGCTCCTGGTGGGCGGTGATCAGCGCGATCGCGCCGGGCGCCTCGTAGACCTCACGGGACTTGATGCCGACCAGCCGGTCCTCGACCATGTCGATCCGGCCGATGCCCTGCGCGCCGGCCCGCTCGTTCAGCTGCTGGATCGCCTGGAGGACGGAGACGGGCTTGCCGTCGATCGCGACCGGCACGCCCTCCTTGAAGGTGATGACGACCTCGTCGGCCTCGCGCGGGGCGGCGGGGCTGGAGGTGTACTCGTACACGTCCTCGATCGGCGCGTTCCAGATGTCCTCCAGGAAGCCGGTCTCCACAGCCCGCCCGAAGACGTTCTGGTCGATCGAGTACGGCGACTTCTTGGTGGTGGTGATCGGCAGGTTCTTGCTCTCGCAGAACGCGATCGCCTTGTCCCGCGTCATCGCGTAGTCCCGGACCGGGGCGATGCACTGCAGATCGGGGGCGAGGGAGGAGATGCCGGCCTCGAACCGCACCTGGTCGTTGCCCTTGCCGGTGCAGCCGTGCGCGACGGTGCTCGCGCCGTGCTTCTTGGCGGCGGCGACCAGGTGCTTGACGATCGTCGGCCGGGACAGCGCGGAGACCAGCGGGTACCGGTCCATGTACAGCGCGTTGGCCTTGATCGCCGGGAGGCAGTACTCGTCCGCGAATTCGTCCTTGGCATCCGCGACCTCGGCCTCGACCGCCCCGCAGGCGAGCGCGCGCTTACGGATGACATCCAGGTCTTCACCGCCCTGGCCGACATCCACAGCCACGGCGATGACCTCGGCGCCCGTCTCCTCGGCGATCCAGCCGATGGCGACGGAGGTGTCCAGGCCGCCCGAGTAGGCGAGTACGACGCGCTCGGTCACGGGTTTCTCCTTACGGTGCATTCGCTGATGGGTATAACTATGCACTCCACCGCATGATTCGTCAACGCGCACCACCCGAATGGCGCAGCCACCGTGGCGACACAAGCCGTCCGCGCAGGTCAGGCGCCCCTCAAGAGGCTTCGCCCCCTACTCCCCCAGAACCTCCACGAGCACCGTCACATGGCTCAGCTCCAGGTCCTTGGTCGCGGTCAGCAGCGTCAGCGGCCCCGCCGCCACCCGCTCCCGCAGCCCGTCGAGCGCCTCGACGGCCGGCGAAGCGGCCAGCTCCTGCCGGTACCGCTCGGCGAACTCCTCGTACCGCTCGGCCCGGTGCCCATACCAGACACGCAGCTCCCTCGAAGGCGCCACGTCCTTGCACCACTCATCCAGTCGCGCGGCCTCCTTCGACAGCCCCCGCGGCCACAACCGGTCGACCAGGACCCGCGCCCCGTCCCCGGCCCCGGGCGCCTCATACACCCGGCCCTGCCGGATCTCTCCACGCTGATCACTCATGGCGCCATGCAACCACTCCCCCACGGGCGCCGCGCGGCACTTTCCCGCCCCTTTTCGACCGTTCTGCACTCCCGCAGGGACCCCGCTTTGGATTCAGAGGCCAGTACAGGGTATTTTTCTTGTGCACGCCGCGACCGGGGAAACCCGGCCGAAGCGAGCACCGGGACGTGGCGCAGCTTGGTAGCGCACTTGACTGGGGGTCAAGGGGTCGCAGGTTCAAATCCTGTCGTCCCGACTCGTGAGAGTCGCAGGTCAGGGCCTTGTTTCACTTCGGTGGGACAGGGCCCTCGATCGTTTTCCCGTTTATGGCGGGAGGCGGCCGTGGCGTGCAGCTCGTTCCATGAGTGCGGGCGGCCGACCGTGGCGGCGTCGGGGACGAGCGGGAGCGCTACGGCCAGAGCCGCGGCGGCCTCTCCCGTACCGGCGTACGCAGATGCCCGACGGCGCCGTCCCGGTCCCCGTGGGTGGGCGACCTCGTTCATGACGAGGAGGCCCACCGGCGCGGAATCGTCACAGACGTGCGGGGCGGGACCCTGTGGGTGCTGCGACCGGAATGGGGACAGGGCCGGCGGCCCGAGCGGCTGACCGTGGTGATCCCGCGCGAGCACATGCGGGGCCGGTTGCAGCGGCGTACTGCGGCGGTCCCTCACGCGTACGCGGCGTCGTCACCCCACCCTCGCTCCGCCCCGGATCACCGCGACCACGTCGTGCACCGCCTTGATGTCCGTCAGCGGATCACCTCCCACCGCGACCAGGTCCGCGTCGTACCCCGCTGCGACGCGGCCCTTGCGGTCGCCCACGCCGCATACCCGTGCCGCCGTCGAGGTCGCCGCCCGCAGGGCCTGTACGGGATGGAAGCCGAAGTCGGCCATGGCGGTGATGCCGTACGGGTGGCTGCCGTGGGCCTTGACCGGGAAGATGCCGGAGTCGCTGCCCAGGGCCATGGTCACGCCGGCCTCGCGGAGGGCGGCGAGGCCGGTGATGAGGGACGGGATGCGGCGGGCGATGTGGGCCGGTGGGGGCGGGCCGCCGGGGAGGGCGCCGAGGGTGAGGGAGGCGGTGACGCCGCGGCGGGTCATCTCCTCGATCACCTGGCGGTCGAAGTCGACGCCGGTCTCGGTGAGGAAGAAGCAGTGTTCGATGGTGTCGAAGCCGGTTGCGACCGCTTCGCGGATGCCGGAGACGGCGTGGGCGTGGGCGGTGACGGGCAGGCCGTGGCGGTGGGCCTCGTCGACGATGGCGCACAGTTCGTCGCGTCCGTACTGCACGCTGTACGGGTCCGAGCCGGGGGTGAGGTCACCGCCGGTCACCATGACCTTGACGAGGTCGGCGCCGCGTTCGGCCCGTTCCCGTACGGCCGCGCGGACGCCGTCCAGGCCCTCCGCCTGGCCGCCGAGGAACCAGCAGTGGCCGCGAGTGGTGGTGAGGGGCGGGCCGGAGGCGACCACGTGCGGGCCCGCCGCCGGGTCGCGGGCGGTCTCCGCGCGCAGGCGCAGGGTGAGGTAGCCGCGGTCGCCGAGGTCTCGTACGGTCGTCACCCCGGCGGACAGGGAGGCTCGCGCGGCGGCCCGGATGCGTTGCAGGAGGGTGGCGTCGTCGGCGGCGGTGAGCCGGCCGATGACGTCGTCGCTCGCGTCGAAGGTGAGATGGGTGTGGGTGTCGATGAGACCGGGGAGGAGGATGGCGGCGCCCAGGTCGAGGATTTCGGTGCCGAGGAGCGGTGGCCCGCCGGGGTGGACGGCGGCGATCCGGCCGTTCTCGATCAGTACGGTGGGCCGTTCGATCAGTCCCGGGCCCACCCCGTCGAACAGTGCTCGTGCGCGTACCGCCAGCATCCGTCCTCCCGTGCCGCCCGGCCGCCGCGGCCGGGACGGGGTCCCAGTACAGCCGCCGGACGGCGGGAGGTCCAGGGCGGCTCAGCGTGCCTTCTGCGCCAGGTTGAGCAGGTGGTCGGCGAGCGCCTGGCCGCCGGCCGGGTCGCGGCTGATGAGCATCAGGGTGTCGTCGCCGGCGATGGTGCCGAGGATGTCGTGCAGTTCGGCCTGGTCGATGGCGGAGGCGAGGAACTGGGCGGCGCCGGGCGGGGTGCGCAGGACCACGAGGTTGGCGGATGCCTCGGCGGAGATGAGGAGTTCGCCGGAGAGCCGGCGCATCCGCTCCTCCTTGGCGGACTCCCCCAGCGGCGCCCGCGGTTTGCGGTCGCCGCCCTCGCTCGGTACCGCGTAGATCAGCTCACCGCCGGTGTTGCGGATCTTCACCGCGCCCAGTTCGTCCAGGTCGCGGGAGAGGGTGGCCTGGGTGACGGACAGGCCGTCGTCGGCGAGCAGCTTGGCGAGCTGGCTCTGGGAGCGGACGGCCTGCCGGTTGAGGATGTCCACGATCCGGCGGTGGCGGGCGGTGCGGGTCTGCGGTACGGCAGGCCCCCCGTGCAGCGTCTCGTTGTCCTGCGCCTCGGTCATCGTTGTCGTCAGTCTCCGGATCGTTGTACCCCGTGTGCCCCCGCGAGGGCCGCGTCGAGGACGGCGGGGAGCTTCCGGAGGAACGTATCCGCTTCGTCGTCCGAGACGATCAGCGGCGGGGCGAGCCGGATGACGTCCGGCGCGACCGCGTTCACCAGGAGGCCCGCGTCCTGAGCCGCTCGCTGCACCTGCGGTGCGACGGGCTCGGACAAGACGATACCCAGGAGAAGTCCCGCGCCGCGGACCTGGCCGACGAGCGGGTGCGCCGACGCCTCGATCCCGCCACGCAGCCGCTCGCCCACCCGCTTGACGTGGTCGAGGAGTCCGTCGGCCGCGATCGTGTCCAGTACGGCGAGCGCGCCCGCGCACACGACGGGGTTGCCGCTGAACGTCGAGCCGTGCGTTCCGGGGGTGAGCAGGCCGGCGGCCGGGCCGAAGGCGAGGGTGGCGCCGATGGGCAGGCCGCCGCCGAGGCCCTTGGCGAGCGTGATCACGTCCGCCTCGACGCCCTGGGCCTGCGACGCCAGCCAGTGGCCCGTACGGCCGATGCCGGTCTGGATCTCGTCCAGGACGAGCAGGGTGCCGGTGGCCTCGGTGATCTCGCGGGCGGCGGCGAGGTAGCCGTCCGGGGGCACGACGACACCGTTCTCGCCCTGGACGGGCTCGATGATCACCAGGGCGGTGTCGGTGGTGACGGCGGCGCGCAGGGCTTCGACGTCCCCGTACGGGACGAAGTCGACGTCCCCGGGGAGCGGCCGGAACGGGTCCTGCTTGGCGGGCTGGCCGGTGAGCGCGAGGGCGCCCATGGTGCGGCCGTGGAAACCGCCGGCCGTGGCGACCATGCGCGGGCGCCCGGTCAGCCGGCCGATCTTGAAGGCGGCCTCGTTGGCCTCCGCGCCCGAGTTGGAGAAGTAGACCCTTCCGGGGCGGCCGGCGATCCGCAGCAGCCGTTCGGCCAGCGCGACGGTCGGTTCGGCGACGAAGAAGTTGGAGACGTGCCCGAGCGTGGCGATCTGCTCGGAGACGGCGCGTACGACGGCGGGGTGCGCGTGGCCGAGGGCGTTGACGGCGATGCCGCCGAGGAAGTCGAGGTAGCCGTTGCCGTCGGCGTCCCAGACCTGGACGCCTTCGCCGCGTACGAGGGGGACGCGCGGCGTGCCGAAGTTGTCCATCATCGAGCCCTGCCAGCGCTCGGTGAGTGCGGTGTTGGACACCGCCGATCCGGTCGTGGTGCAGGTCGTCGTCCCCGTGGCCGCGCCGCTCATGCCGCTCCCGCCTTCTCGCTCTCGCCGCTGCCCGCGGCGTCGATGATGCTCGTGTTGCGGATGACGCCTGTGGTGTGCGTGATGTCTGTCTGCTCGTCCGGCACGACCATCGTGCCGATGCCCTCGTCGGTGAAGATCTCCAGCAGGATCGAGTGCTGGACCCGGCCGTCGATGACCCGGGCGGTGTGCACCCCGTTGCGTACGGCGTGCAGGCAGCCCCGCATCTTCGGCACCATGCCGCTGGCCAGGTCGGGCAGCAGCTTCTCCAGCTCGGTGGCGGTGAGCCGGGAGATCACCTCGTCGCTGTGCGGCCAGTCCTCGTACAGGCCCTCCACATCGGTCAGGACCATCAGCGTCTCGGCGCCGAGGGCCGCGGCCAGGGCCGCCGCCGCGGTGTCGGCGTTGACGTTGAAGACGCCGGTTTCGTCGCCCTCGTCGGCGCTGCGGGCGACGGAGGAGATGACCGGGATGCGGCCGTCGTCCAGCAGGGCCTGTACGGCGCCGGGGTCGATCGCGGTGACCTCGCCGACCCGCCCGATGTCCACCCGCTCCCCGTCGACCTCGGCGTAGTGCCGGGTGGCGGTCATCAGATGGGCGTCCTCGCCGGTCATGCCGACGGCGAGCGGGCCGTGCTGGTTGAGCAGCCCGACGAGTTCGCGCTGCACCTGCCCGGCGAGGACCATGCGTACGACGTCCATCGCCTCGGGCGTGGTGACCCGCAGGCCGGCCTTGAACTCCGACTTCAGGCCCAGCCGGTCCAGCTGGGCGCTGATCTGCGGACCGCCGCCGTGCACGACGACCGGGCGCAGTCCGGCGTGCCGCAGGAAGACCACGTCCTGCGCGAAGGCGGCCTTCAGCTCCTCGTCGACCATGGCGTTGCCGCCGAACTTGATGACGACGGTCCTGCCGTGGTGGCGGGTCAGCCAGGGCAGCGCCTCGATGAGGGTGCGGGCCTTGGGCAGCGCGGTGTGCTTGCGGGTGCTCATGACGAGTACGCGCTGTTCTCGTGGACGTAATCGGCGGTCAGGTCGTTGGCCCAGATCACCGCGGACTCGGTGCCCGCGCTGAGGTCGGCGGTGATCCGTACCTCCCGGTAGCGCATGTCGACCTGGTCCCGGTCCTCGCCCACCGAGCCGTTCCGGCAGACCCATACGTCGTTGATGGCGACGTTCAGCCGGTCCGGGTCGAAGACGGCGGAGGTGGTGCCGATGGCGGACAGCACCCGCCCCCAGTTCGGGTCCTCACCGTGGATGGCGCACTTGAGCAGGTTGTTCCGGGCGATGGACCGGCCCACCTCGACCGCGTCGTCCTCGCTCGCCGCGCCGACGACCTCGATCCGGATGTCCTTGCTGGCGCCCTCCGCGTCCCCGATGAGCTGCCGCGCCAGGTCGTCGCAGACCGTGCGGACCGCGTCGGCGAACGCCTCGTACTGCGGGACCTCGCCGGACGCGCCCGAGGCGAGCAGCAGCACCGTGTCGTTGGTGGACATGCAGCCGTCCGAGTCGACCCGGTCGAAGGTGGTCCGCGTCGCGTCGCGCAGCGCCCGGTCCAGGACCGGCGGCTCCAGGTCGGCGTCGGTGGTCAGGACGACGAGCATGGTGGCCAGTCCCGGCGCGAGCATGCCCGCGCCCTTGGCCATGCCGCCGACCGTCCACCCGTCCCCGCTGACCACCGCGGTCTTGTGCACGCTGTCCGTGGTCTTGATCGCGATGGCGGCCTTCTCCCCACCGTGCACGCTCAGCTCGACGGCGGCCTTCTCCACGCCCGGCAGCAGCTTGTCCATCGGCAGTCGCACGCCGATCAGTCCCGTGGAGGCGATGGCGACCTCGCCCGCGCTGTGCCCCTTGAGGACCTCGGCGGCCTTCTCCGCGGTGGCGTGGGTGTCCTGGAAGCCCTCGGGGCCCGTGCAGGCGTTGGCGCCGCCGGAGTTGAGGACGACGGCGGAGACCCGGCCGCCCTTGAGGACCTGCTCGGACCAGAGCACGGGGGCGGCCTTGACGCGGTTGCTGGTGAAGACGCCGGCGGCGGCCAGTCGCGGACCGTTGTTCACCACCAGGGCGAGGTCCGGGTTTCCGTTCTCCTTGATCCCGGCGGCGATGCCCGCCGCCGAGAAACCCTTGGCTGCCGTGACGCTCACGGTGCGACTCCGATCGTAGAGAGCCCGGTGGCCTCGTCGAGGCCCAGGGCGATGTTCATGCTCTGCACCGCGCCGCCGGCGGTGCCCTTCGTCAGGTTGTCGATGGCGCTGACCACGACGATCCGGCCGGCCGCCGCGTCGTGGGCGACCTGCACCAGCACGGTGTTCGACCCGTACACGGCCGCGGTGGACGGCCACTGCCCCTCCGGGAGCAGCTGGACGAACGGCTCGTCGCCCAGCGCCTTGTCGTAAACGGCCCGCAGGCCGGCGCTGTCCACGCCGGGCCGGGCCTTGGCGGAACAGGTGGCGAGGATGCCGCGGGACATGGGCGCGAGCGTCGGCGTGAAGGAGACCGTGACCGGCTCCCCCGCCGCGGCACTCAGGTTCTGCGCCATCTCCGGCGTGTGCCGGTGCACCCCGCCCACGCCGTACGGGCTCATCGAGCCCATCACCTCGCTGCCCAGCAGGTGCGGCTTGGGCGCCTTGCCCGCGCCGGAGGCGCCCGAGGCGGCGACCACGACGGCCTCCGGCTCGGCGAGCCCCGCCGCGTACGCAGGGAAGAGGGCCAGCGAGACGGCCGTCGGGTAGCAGCCCGGGACCGCGATCCGCCGGGCCCCGCGCAGGGCCGCACGGGCGCCGGGCAGCTCGGGGAGCCCGTACGGCCAGGTGCCGGCGTGCGGCGAACCGTAGAACTTCTCCCAGTCCGCGGCGTCCGCCAGCCGGAAGTCCGCGCCGCAGTCCACGACGAGCACCTCGGGCCCCAGCGCCTCGGCCACCGCGGCGGACTGCCCGTGCGGCAACGCGAGGAAGACGACGTCGTGCCCGGCCAGCGCCTCGGCCGTGGTGGCCACCAGCTCCCGCCCGGCCAACGGCACCAGATGCGGCTGGACCGCCCCGAGCCGCTGCCCCGCGTTGCCGTGCGCGGTCACCGCGCCGACCTCGACCTCCGGATGCCCCAGAAGCAGCCGCAGAACCTCTCCCCCGGCATAGCCACTCGCTCCGGCCACTGCTGCCCGTACTGACATGGACCCTCCTCCTCGAGGGCATGACTATACGGGCGTCGGCAGAGTTATGCAATGGTGGGGAGGGTGAACCTGGGTGTGACTGAGCGCTTGAGTCGGCTCCTTAGCGCTCCAGCCGGACCGGCCGAGCGTCGCAGTTGGCCCCTTGCCGCCCTTTCTGAAGCAGTGACGCCAGGTGACGGGCCGCCCCGGGAGCCGGCGGCGGCTGATCGCTCCAGTGGACACCAGTGAGCACGATGTCGCCGGCCCCTGTGAGATTCAGTCCGGCGGTCGCCGGTGGCCTGGCCGACTGCGGGGAGCCGCCTCGGTGAAGACGCAGAGCGGCGGGCCGTGGGGTCAGCCCCACGGCCCGCCGCGTGACGCCCTGTTTACGCTTCCGACCACCAGTTGACCCACAGCTCGGAGTCGTCGGTGATGACGAACGCGTACGGCCGCTGCTTCGCGTCCGGAGTGTCCTGAAGCGTGACTGCTTCACCGGGCCGCTCGACGATGCGGCCGGACGGTGTGTCCTGCGCGGCCCAGTGCCACGCCGAACCGTCCCACCAGTTCACGTACAGCTTCGAGTCGTCACCGATGACGAAGGCGTACGGGCGGGTGAAGGCGTTGGGGTCGTTCTGCCTCAGGACCACGCCCACGGAGTCGAGGATGAGCCGCCCGGAGGGCGCGCCCTGCGCGCTCCAGTTCCACTTGCCGCCGTCCCACCAGTTCACGTACAACTTCGAGTCGTAGCCCTGCACGAAGGCGTAGGGCCGCTCCGGGGCGTTCCGGTCGTTCCGGGCGCTGATGACGCCCGCGCCCTTCTTCACCGGCTGCCCGGACGGCGTGCCCTGGTCGCTCCAATTCCACTTGCCGCCGTCCCACCAGTTGACCCAGACGCGGGAGTCGTCGGTGATGACGAAGGCGTACGGGCGGGTGAAGGCGTTCGGGTTGTCGCGCACGGTGGTGACGCCCAGGGGGCGGAAGATGGCGCGGCTCGGCGGCGCGCCCTGGTCGCTCCAGTTCCACTTGCTGCCGTCCCACCAGTTGACCCACATCCGGAAGTCGTCGGTGAGGACGAACACGTACGGGCGCTGCGCCGCGTTCGGGTCGTTCCGCACGGAGACGACCCCGACGCCCTCACGGACCAGACGCCCGCTGGGCGCGCCCTGCGCGCTCCAGTTCCACTTGTTGCCGTCCCACCAGTTCACGTACAGCTTCGAGTCGTCGCCGATGACGAAGACGTACGGGCGCTGTGCCGCGCTCGCATTGTCCTGGACCGTGACTGCGCCGATCTTCTCAAGGACGGTACGGCCGGGCGGGGTTCCCTGGTCACTCCAGTGCCAGGCCTTGCCGTCCCACCAGTTGACGTGCAGCCGTGAGTCGTAGCCGCGGACGAAGACGTAGGGCCGCTGTGCGGCCTGCGGGTCGTCCTTCATGGTGACGGCGCCTGCGGTGGCCCGGACCCCGATGGTGCCGGTGGGCTTCTGCTGGTCGCTCCAGTGCCATGAACCCATGTCATTCCTCTCCGGCCCTCGAACCCGACACGTCGCGGGCAGGGCATACTGAGGTGAGATGTGCTCCGAGCGCCTGGCGCCGCACGAGGCAGCTGCCAGGACGTAGGGACAGGGTCCGGCCGGAGCCCCGCCAGGTGCTGCGGCGGACACTCTGGCACCGCACCTGCTGACTGTCACCGGCGCAGTGAGGAGAGCGACATTCCAGGGGCGCGATCCGGACACCGCTGACGAGATGGTGCATTTCCGTCGGTGAACCCTTCGTGACGATGAGCCCAGTGGCCCTCCGGCGCGAGGAAGCCGACGCGGCTGCACTCGACAAGCACACGACCCAAAGATCGGCCACACTCCTCTGCCCAAGACCGAACGTCACACCACACCACCAGCGGCGCATAGGGCAGTTGCTCCCTCCGGCCCACTGCGGCCGCTCAGCCGGGCCTCAGCTGGAGCGCTACAGGGCCGGCTCAAGCGCTCAGTCACACCAGGATCGCCGGCATGGCGCTGCGACCCGTGCAGGTGAACTTGAAGGCCCTGGATGACTCGGCGGTCGGCCGGTTACGGGCGGAAGCGCTCGGCCGGAGTGTTTTCCGGCCCGGCGCGACCACCTGCGTCGGACCCGCCGGCGATTTCGTCTGGCCGGATCCGGTCGCGCCCGGCCGACCCGGAGGGCCACGAGTTCTGCGTCCTCGCCCTTCCTGGCGTGGAGCCGGCCACAACGGCCGGACGGTGACCGGTCCGCTCCCCGTCCGCCCCGCGGGCCGGGTAGGCCGTCCCCCGGGAGCGATCCGTCACCGTACGCCCCGTAGCTGGAGAAGGTACGCCGCGGTCAGCGCGACGGCACGGTCGCCGTCCTGCGTCAGCTCCGTGAGGGCGTGTGTCGCCGTCGTTCCTGGGATGCCCGCCAGCGCCTGGGTCAGCCGTCCGCGTGCCGGCGCTTCGGTCGTGTCGTGGGCGAGGCGGTCGACGAGCCTGCTCGCGATCCGGTCCGCCGTCGCGGTGTCGCTCGCCAGCACGCTCAGTGCGTCGGCCGCATCGGTGTCGTTCCTTCCCGCCACGATCATGTCGATGAGCGCGGGGACCGCGTCGGCCAGTCCACGTGCCCCGAGCGCCAGAGCCGCGTGCCCGCGGACCACGGCGTCGGGGTGGGCGAGAGCGTTGCGCAGCTGCGCGGTGGCCTCGTCACCGGGCATCTCGGCGAGGGACTGAACGGCACGTTCGCGCACCGCGGCCACCCGTGAGCCTAGGCCCTCCGCCAGCAGGGCCGGGCCGCCGTCGTCCGAGCGCGCCAGCGCCCAGCGAAGGGCTCCGGCGACGTTCGGCTCCGTCTCGCTCAGTGCCGCCTCGACCAGGGCCTCCACCGGCACCGGAACCTCGTCGGCCGAGGAGAGGGCCGCGCGCTGGCGCACGTCGGCGCTCTTGGACCCCAGCGCCTGGAGGAGCGCGACGACTTGGAGGACGTCCTCCCAGCCGTCGGGGTCCGCGGCATCGATCCGGCGCAGCCGTGTGAGCAGTTCGGTCTCCGCCGCGATGCGTTCGCGTGTCTGACGGATGAGGTCGTCGACGAGCGCCGAGGGCGTGAAGCCGGGGTCGTCGAGCGCGCGCCCGATCTCCCGCAGCGACAGCCCCAGCGACCGCAGGCTCTCGATGTGGAAGATCCGCCGGACGTCCTCGCCGGAGTACTCCCGGTAGCCGGAGCCCGTACGTCCCGAAGGGCGCACCAGGCCGAGCGACTCGTAATGCCGCAGCATGCGGGCACTGACCCCGGACCGTCGCGCCACCTCACCGATCAACACGCCCTATTGTCCCCCGTGGCCGGACGCGCCGAGGGCCACGACGCGCTTCGCCTCCTCGATCGCGAACTCGAATCCGGCAGCCGGGTCGCGCAGCAGCCGTTGGGTGGCGAGCGCGTGCGCGCGCACGTGCGGGTCGGGGGCCGTCGTCGCGTCACGCAGCGCCGGCACCATCACTTCGCCCAGCGCGATCAGCGCCCGGCTGAGGCTCAGCTGCGTCTCCCGCCCGCCGCGCCCGAGCTGCGCCGCCAGTGCGGTGGCCAGGGCGGGCTCCTCGCCTTCCGGTACGAGCACGACCGCGGCCCGCCAGGCGCTCCGCGCGACCTCGTCGTCGGCGTCGGACAGCAGCGCCGGGGTGATCGCCGGCCACGCCTGCCGGTCCCCGATCTTGGACAGCGTGTGCAGTGCCTGGCTCCGTGCCTGCGGGCGCTCCGAGCGCACTTCGCGGACCAGCACGGGGAGCGTCATGGACACCGGGTGGCGGGCGAGTGCCCAGGTCAGCATGTCGCGGACGAAGAACTCGGGTTCGATCGCGCATCGCTCGACGAGCTTGTCGACGAAGCGCGGGCCGGGCATCGCGCCGGCCGCCAGAGCGGCCCGCAGCCGCACGGACGAACGGCGGTCCTCCAGCCCTTGGAGCACGCGCAGCGCGTCCGTGTCCTGCCTCGTGATCGTCATCGAGACCACCTCCTCGGCAAGCAGTGAAGGCCTTGTCACTGTGTCAAGGTCAAACGGGGCCTGCTGCGGCTCGGGCACTTCCGTGTCCGGCGGGGATCGACGTTCGCGGGTGATGTCCACGCGCGGGCGCTGTGGCGGTACGCCGGGATGGTGTGGGCCCGACGTCAAAAAAGGGGCGGGCCGCACCCGTGAAGAGGACGGATGCGACCCGTACAGCCCCGGCACCGGCCTCGGTGGCACTTACCGTACGAGCACGACCGAGTTGATCGGCGTCATGTTGTACGGCGCGGACTCGCCCACGCCGCGCATCACGACGGAGCAGCCGCCCGTGCCGTTGTACCCGTAGCAGAACTGGAACCCGGCGCCGCCCGTCTGGTTGTTGACGATCACCCGGTTACCGGTGACGTTCGACAGGTTGTGGGCGCCGTAGCTGTAGAAGATGTTCTTGCTCAGGATGCTGCCGTTCGTCTCGCGGATGCAGACCGCTCCGGACGGACAGGGCGTCGCCGCGGTGGCGGCGGGAGCCATGGTGAGCCCGAGAGCTCCCACGGCGAGAGACACACTTGCGGCGGATACAGCGAGCTTGCGCATTCTTCCCCCTGTGTTCCGGTGCCCCGGTGGGGCCACCTCTCTGCCGAAAGTTACCGGTGTCAACGAAGGGGCACCAGAGTTCCGGCGCACTTCGTGGATTCCCGGTTCGCTTCCGGGGCCGGCGAGGCCTACGGGGTGGGCGCGTGACCGGGCGTGCGGGCCCGTGGCGGAGCAGAGTGTGCGGGGCCGCCCGTCCGCCCCGGCCCCGGCACTGCGGCCCGGCGGGAGGTTACCGGTCCCGCGCCGTCAGGCGCCCTGCTGCTCGCGCTTCGCCTGCTCCGCCTTGTGCTTCTCCTTGATCCGCACAGTCTCCTTGCGGACCTCGGCCTGGGTGGCGCGCTCCTTCTGCAGCCACTCGGGGGACTCCGCCTTCAGCGCGTCGATCTGCTCCGTGGTCAGTGCCTCGGTGATTCCGCCGCGGGCGAGGCCCGAGATGGAGACGCCCAGCTTGGCCGCCACGACGGGGCGCGGGTGCGGGCCGTCGCGCCGCAGGTCCCGGAGCCACTCGGGCGGATCGGTCTGCAGCGCGTTCAGCTCGGCGCGCGAGACGACACCCTCCTGGAATGCGGCGGGGGTGGCTTCGAGGTACACACCCAGCTTCTTGGCCGCGGTCGCGGGTTTCATCGTCTGGGTGTTCTGGTGCGACGTCATGATGTCAAGGGTATCGATCGTGTGCGCCACCTCTGACCACGACCGGTAACCTGGCGGAGTGACAGGCTCGGAAGAAACCCTCTCGTTCCGGCTCGCGTACGTCCCGGGGGTGACGCCCACCAAGTGGGTGCGTATCTGGAACGAGCGGCTGCCCGACGTCCCGCTGGAGCTGGTCGCGACGCCCCCCGCCGAGGCGTGCGACGTGCTGCGGGACGGCGGCGCCGACGCGGGTTTCGTACGGCTGCCGGTCGACCGGACGTTCTTCAGCGCGATTCCGCTCTATACGGAGACGACGGTGGTCGTGGTCCCGAAGGACCACCTCTTCACGGCGGCCGACGAGGTCTCCACCGAGGATCTGGCCGACGAGATCGTGCTGCATCCCCTGGACGACACCCTCGGCTGGGAGCGTCCGCCGGGGCAGCCCGCGTTCGAGCGGCCCGCGACGACGGCGGACGCGATCGAGCTGGTGGCGGCGGGCATCGGCCTGCTGGTCGTTCCGCAGTCGCTGGCCCGGCTGCACCACCGCAAGGATCTCAAGTACCGGACGCTGACGGACGCCCCTCAGTCCCAGGTCGCGCTGGCGTGGCCGGAGGAGCGGACCACCGACCTGGTCGAGGACTTCATCGGCATCGTCCGCGGCCGGACCGTCAACAGCACCCGTGGCCGCAGCCGGCCCCAGGAGCAGGCTGATAGCAAGGCCCGGGCTCAGGCCCGGCCGAAGTCCGGGAACGCGGGCAAGTCCGGTGCCCGGCAGAAGCCCACGGCCGGCAAACCGGCCGGGAAGGGCACGAGGAGTCCGCGCGGCGGCTCGGGGGCCGCGAAGGGCGCCCGGCGCGGGAAGCCCGGCCGCCGGTCGTAATCAGCGCCGGCCCGGGCGGGACGCCGGCTCGCGGCTCCGCCGCGGCGTGCCGTCAGCCTCCCGGGCGGACCGCCTCCCACCCCCGCTCCAGCAGGGCGAAGATTTCTTCGGTGGCCCGGCGGGGCGCGGGACGCTGGTCGGTGAGGGTGCGGGAGGCGAGGGCGAAGTGGGCCAGGGCGGCGCAGGTGACGTCGTCCTCGGGGGCGCCGACCTCCTGGGCGATGGCGCGGGCCAGGGCTGTTTCGTGGCGCATCCACATGCGCTGGGCGTACTCGCGTAGCGCCGGGGTGTCGGCCACCATGCGGCTGAAGGCGGAGAAGTCGTGGTGCGCGGCGTGTTCCTCGGTGAGCAGGACGTATTCGCGCAGGGCCTGGAGGACCGACTGGCCGGGGGCCCGGTCGCGTACGGCGGCGACGAGGGCGGCCTCGATGTCGTCGTCCTGGTCGAAGACGAGCGCTTCCTTGCCGGCGAAGTGTTTGAACAGGGTCGTCACCGAGACGTCGGCGGCGTCGGCGATCTCCTTGACGCCGACCTGCTCGTAGCCGCGTTCCAGGAAGAGCCGCAGGGCGGCGTCGGCCAGCGCCTTGCGTGTCTGGGCCTTCTTGCGTTCGCGGCGGCCGACGGGGGCGTCGGCCCTCGGGGGCGCGGGGGGCTCGATGCGGGGAGCGGGTTCGGTCACGGGTGCAGCCTACCTTGCGGTGTATCGAGTTCGAAGGTTTAGTCGTTGCGCTTTTTTAGTGGGTGTGCTTTTTTTGGTGTGGCGCCGGGCGTTCGGTCCGGCGTTCCGTGCACCCCTGGAGGGGGACCCATGAACCTCACCCGTGCGGCCCGTGTCGCGATCGTCGGCGCGGGCCCCGGCGGCCTGGTCTGTGCCCGTGTGCTACAGCTCCACGGCGTTTCCGTCACCGTCTTCGAGCGCGAAGCGGCCTTCGGCGCCCGCCCGCAGGGCGGCTCGCTCGACCTGCACCCGGACACGGGCCAGGCGGCTCTGCGCGCGGCGGGACTGCTCGACCGGTTCCACACCCTGTCCCGCCCCGAGGGCCAGGAGTGGCGGAAGGTGGACCACGCCACCGCGGCCGCCATGGCACAGGAGTGGCCCCCCGGGGACGAGGGCGCGGCCGAGGAGGACCGGCCGGAGATCGACCGGGGGCAGCTGCGGGGGCTGCTGCTGGACTCGCTCGCACCGGGGACGGTCCGCTGGGGGCACGCCGTCAGCAGCGCCCGGCCGCTCGGCGACGGCGCCTGCCGCCTGGTGTTCGCGGACGGCACCACCGAGGACTTCGACCTGGTCGTCGGTGCCGACGGCGCCTGGTCACGGGTCCGCCCGGCCGTCTCGGACGCCCTGCCCGCGTACACGGGTGTCACGTTCGTCGAGACCGGCTTCGACGACAGCGACGTACGCCATCCCGGCCTGGCGGAGCTGGTCGGTCCGGGCACGCTGGTGGCGGGGTCCGACTCGACGCACCTGTTCGCCCAGCGGAACAGCAACGGTCACATCCGTACGTACGTGGCGTTCCGGGCTCCGCAGGACTGGCACACGGCCGCCGGGCTGGACCCCGACGATTCGGCGGCGACGCGTGCGTACCTCTCCCGGAGGCTCGACGGGTGGGCCGAGGGCCTGCGGTACGCCGTGCTGAACGGTGATCACGATTTCGCCCGCCGGCCGCTGTTCGCGCTGCCCGTACCGCACGTCTGGGAGCACGTTCCGGGCGTCACGTTGCTGGGTGACGCCGCGCACCTGATGCCGCCTCTCGGCGTGGGCGTCAACCACGCGTTGCTCGACGGCGCCGACCTGGCGCAGGCGCTGGTCGGCGAGGAGCGGGTGGATGACGCCGTGCGTGCCTACGAGGAACTGATGCTGCCCCGGTCCTCCGAGTTGGCCAAGAGGTGCGCGGAGGGGCTGAAGCACCTGGTGCCGTAGGTGATGCCCGGGACCGGGGGCAGCGGGCGTCCGGCCGGGAGCTGTCGAGGTCTGCCGGTGGCTTCGGCGGCCGGCCGCGGCCGTCAGTACCCCGTCGGCCGGATCAGCCCCGTCTCGTCCGCGAAGACCGCCGCCTGCGTACGGTCGCGCAGCCCGAGTTTGACCAGGACGCGGCTGACATGGGCCTTCACAGTCTGTTCGGCGACCACCAGGCGGTCCGCGATCTCCGCGTTCGACAGGCCCTGGGCGACCGGGGAGAGGACTTCGGTCTCGCGTTCCGTCAGGTCGCCGACGCGGTCCTTGAGGGGCACGCGGGGCGGGCCGGCCATGCGGGAGAACTCGGCTATCAGGCGTTCGGTGATGTTCGGCGCGAGCAGCGCGTCGCCGGCCGCCACCACGCGGACGGCCTGGGCGAGTTCGGCGGCCGAGGCGTCCTTGAGCAGGAAGCCGGACGCGCCGGCGCGCAGCGCCTCGTACACGTACTCGTCGAGGCCGTCCACCGCCTGGCCGGCGACCTCGATGACGGGTTCGGCGTCGAGCAGCACCGTGAGTCCCTGACGGACCATGACCCGGTCGTCGGCGATGAGCACGCGGATGGTCGTCATGGGGTGGCCTCGGCGGGGCCGGGGGAAGCTGCGGGGCGGTGGGGCGGGCCGGCGGTTCAGCCGGTTCGGTGGGCAGGACGGCGGTCACTTCGTACCCCATGGCGAGGTGGTAATCCGGGGCGAAGGCGAGGTGGTTGATGCCGAACACACTGAAGATCACCGCGCAGTACAGCAGCAGGACCACGATGAGCGGCTGCCGGATCAGCCAGCCCGGCCGCTCCCCCGGTGGCAGCGGCCGGACGGCTCCCCTCACCAGGTCGTCACACAGCGCGCGTGACGCCGCCCGTACGGCCGTCAGCAGCCGCTTCTTGAGCCCCGTTCGTCCTGTTCGGGCACCGCCCCGTCGTCCCCCACACGCTGAACCTTGAGCACCGTGCACGGTCTCCTCCCGGGGGCCTTCCGTTCTGAGCGCAGCGCGCGCTTCACCACGGAAGGGACGGACCGTGTCACGTGGTCGGCGTCCCGCCGGGGAGGGCATCTGCCGCGTAGCTCCGAAGTACTACGGGTAGGGGCCGCCGGGAAATGCCGTACGGACACGGGTGCGCCCCGGCCGGGCGGAAGTGCCAGCCGGGGCGCACCCGTCGCTGACGGCGCAGGGCATCGGCGGACGGAACGCCTGTCCGCCGGTGCCGTATCAGCTGCCGAGGGTGGCGAGTGCCTGGTTGAACGTCTGCGACGGGCGCATGACGGCCGCGGCCTTGGCCACCGCGGGCTGGTAGTAACCGCCGATGTCGGCCGGCTTGCCCTGGACGGCGATCAGCTCGTCGACGATGGTCTGCTCCTGCTCGGCCAGCGTCGCCGCGAGGGCCGCGAAGGACTGCGCGAGCTGCGCGTCCTCGGTCTGCCGGGCCAGCTCCTGGGCCCAGTACAGGGCCAGGTAGAAGTGGCTGCCGCGGTTGTCGATACCGCCCAGCTTGCGGCTGGGCGACTTGTTCTCGGCGAGGAACGTGCCGGTTGCGCGGTCCAGGGTGTCCGCGAGGATCTGGGCGCGCGCGTTGCCGGTCTTCTGCGCGAGGTGCTCGAAGCTCACCGCGAGCGCGAGGAACTCGCCCAGGCTGTCCCAGCGCAGGTAGTTCTCCTTGACCAGCTGCTGGACGTGCTTGGGCGCGGAGCCGCCGGCGCCGGTCTCGAAGAGGCCGCCGCCGTTGATGAGCGGCACCACCGAGAGCATCTTGGCGCTGGTGCCGAGCTCCAGGATCGGGAACAGGTCGGTGAGGTAGTCACGCAGCACGTTGCCGGTGACGGAGATGGTGTTCTCGCCGCGGCGGATGCGCTCGACCGAGAACTTGGTCGCCTCGACCGGGGACATGATCTCGATCCGCAGGCCCTCGGTGTCGTGCTCCGGGAGGTACTGCTTGACCTTGGCGATGAGGTTGGCGTCGTGCGCGCGGCCCTCGTCCAGCCAGAACACGGCCGGGTCGCCGGTCGCACGGGCGCGGGTGACGGCCAGCTTCACCCAGTCGCGGATCGGCACGTCCTTGGTCTGGCACATGCGGAAGATGTCGCCGGTGGCGACCGTCTGCTCCAGGACCGCGTTGCCGTCCTGGTCGAGGACCCGCACCGTGCCGGTGGTGGCGATCTCGAAGGTCTTGTCGTGGCTGCCGTACTCCTCGGCCTTCTGCGCCATCAGGCCGACGTTCGGCACCGAGCCCATGGTCGACGGGTCGTACGCGCCGTTGGCCTTGCAGTCGTCGATGACGGCCTGGTAGATGCCGGCGTAGCTGCTGTCCGGGATGACGGCCAGGGCGTCCTGCTCCTGGTCGTCCTTGTTCCACATGTGGCCCGAAGTGCGGATCATGGCCGGCATGGAGGCGTCCACGATGACGTCGCTCGGGACGTGCAGGTTGGTGATGCCCCGGTGGGAGTCGACCATCGCCAGGTCGGGGCCCTCGGCCAGCTCCGCGTCGAAGGACGCCTTGATCTCCTCGCCCTGGGGCAGCGACTCCAGGCCCTTCCAGATGCCGCCCAGACCGTCGTTCGGGGTCAGGCCGGCCTTGGCGAGCACGTCACCGTACTGGGCGAAGGTCTTCGGGAAGAAGGCGCGCACCACGTGACCGAAGATGATCGGGTCGGAGACCTTCATCATCGTGGCCTTGAGGTGCACCGAGAACAGCACGCCCTCGGCCTTGGCGCGCGCGACCTGCTCCTTCAGGAACTCGCGCAGCACCGCGACGCGCATGACCGACGCGTCCACGACCTCGCCCGCGAGGACCGGTACCGACTCGCGCAGGACGGTGGTCGAGCCGTCGTCGCCAGCCAGCTCGATGCGCAGCGTGCCGTCCTCGGCGATGACCGTGGACTTCTCGGTGGAGCGGAAGTCGTCGCCGGTCATGTGCGCGACGTTGGTCTTCGAGTCGGCCGACCAGGCTCCCATCCGGTGCGGGTTGGCCTTGGCGTAGTTCTTGACCGAGGCGGGGGCGCGGCGGTCGGAGTTGCCCTCGCGCAGCACCGGGTTGACGGCGCTGCCCTTGACCTTGTCGTAGCGGGCGCGGATGTCGCGCTCCTCGTCGGTCTTCGGGTCGTCCGGGTAGTCCGGCAGCGCGTAACCCTGCTCCTGCAGCTCGGCGACGGCCGCCTTCAGCTGCGGGATGGATGCCGAGATGTTCGGCAGCTTGATGATGTTGGCCTCGGGCGTCTTCGCCAGCTCGCCGAGTTCGGCGAGGGCGTCGTCGATGCGCTGGTCCTCCTGGAGCCACTCCGGGAAGCCGGCGATGATGCGGCCCGCCAGCGAGATGTCACGGCTCTGCACCGCGACCCCGGCCGTCGAGGCGTAGGCCTCGATCACCGGCAGGAACGAATACGTCGCCAGGGCCGGGGCCTCGTCAGTGTGTGTGTAGATGATGGTCGAGTCAGTCACCGGGTGCTCCGCTCCACGTCTGCAACATTGCTCGACATCAAGATATCTCGTGATCGGGTCCTCTCAGGAAGGGCCCTGGTCCGTCGGGGGCGCTTGTCGGTGTTGTCGGCCGGGATTGCCTGTCGGCATTGCCTCTCGGCACGACCTGCCCCTTCCCCGGCCGGCTTCCGGCCGCTGCGTCGCCCCTCTCCATCACTTCCCGGTTTGCGGCGACGCGTACGTACCATCCCGACGAACAGCCCGCTTGTCGGCTCCCCACAAACTCATCCCATCCAACTCCGTGGAAGCAGTCACCTGTCACTCCGGTAACCACCTGGCAGGGTGGGCAACAAGTTGATCACTCCCCCGCCGGACCCGGCCCGGGGAGTTGTCTCCATCCGACAAAGGGGGTTCGTCTCATGCGTACTGTCACCGAGGACGTGGTGGTCACCGGCATCGGAGCCACCACGCCGCTGGGCGGCGACGCCGCCTCGACCTGGGACGCCATGCTGGCCGGGCGGTCCGGCATCAGCGCCGTCGAGGAGGAGTGGGCGGCCGGTCTGCCCGTACGGATCGCGGGCCGGCTCGCGGTCGAGCCGGGCACGGTCCTGGACCGTGTGCAGGCCCGGCGTATGGACCGGTGCGAGCAGGTCGCGCTCGTCGCGGCCCGCGAGGCGTGGGCGGACGCGGGCGCGCCGGCCGTCGATCCGGAGCGGCTGGCCGTGGTGATCGGTACGGGTACGGGCGGCGCGCTCACCCTGCTCGGCCAGGACGACGTGCTGGAGACCTCCGGCGTACGGAAGGTGTCCCCGCACACCGTTCCGATGCTGATGGCGAACGGCCCCGCCGCCTGGGTCAGCATCGAACTGGGAGCGCGCGGCGGCGCGCACACCCCGGTGAGCGCCTGCGCCTCGGGGGCCGAGGCCATCGCCATGGGCCTGGACCTGATCCGTCTCGGCCGGGCCGACGTGGTCGTGGCGGGCGGTGCCGAAGCCTGTGTCCACCCCCTGCCGATGGCAGGGTTCGCCCAGGCCAGGGCGCACTCGACGCGCAACGACGAGCCTCATCTGGCGTCCCGCCCGTTCGATGCCGACCGGGACGGCTTCGTGATCGGCGAGGGGTCGGCCGTGATCGTCCTGGAGCGTGCCGGGTTCGCCGCCGCCCGCGCGGCCCGCGCGCACGCCACCCTCGCGGGCGCGGGCGTCACCTCGGACGCCCACCACATCACGGCCGCCCACCCCGAGGGCCAGGTCCGCGCGATGCGGCTGGCCCTGTCCGCCGCCGGACTGTCCCCGCGCGACATCAGTCATGTGCACGCCCATGCGACGTCCACGCCCAAGGGAGACCTCGCGGAGGCCCAATCGATCACCGAGGCCGTCGGCACCCACCCGTCCGTCACCGCGACCAAGTCGATGACCGGCCATCTCTTCGGGGCGGCCGGCGCGACCGGCGCGCTGGCCGCGATCCTCGCCGTACGTGACGGGATCGTCCCCGCGACACGGAATGTCGACACCCTCGACCCCGAGGTGGGCCTCGATGTCGTCACGGGCGAGCCGCGGAAGGGTGCCCTGTCCTCCGCCCTGACCAACGCGTTCGGGTTCGGCGGGCACAACGCGTGTCTGGTGTTCACGACGGCACCCTGAGGGCGGGGTTCTTCTCGGGGGCTTCGCAGGGGGCGCGTGGTGCTTCGCTGCCGGAGCGAGCCCCGGCGTCCGCCGGTTCCGCCCTCCCCTCGCCGGGCCCGTCCTCGTAGAGTGCCGTCCATGCTCCTGTGGATCAACGGCCCTTTCGGCGGCGGCAAGACGCAGACCGCGCACGAGATCCAGCGCCGGCTGCCCGGCAGCGTCATCTGCGACCCCGAGCACGTCGGCTTCGGACTGCGGCGGATGACGCCGCCGGCCCTGCGCGGCGACTTCCAGGACCTGCCGGCCTGGCGGCAGGGCGTCCACGAGGTGCTCGACCTGGCCCTGACCGAGCACCCCGGCACGGTGATCGCCCCGATGACGCTCGTGGAACCCGCGTACTTCCACGAGATCGTCGGCCGACTGCGGGACCGCGGCCACGACGTCCGGCACTTCGCGCTGCTCGCCGACCGGCGGACCGTGCTGCGACGGCTGCGGGAGCGCGGCTTCGGGCACTTCGTGGGGTTCGTCGCCGGCAAGGACACCCCGTTGCGGCGGGAGAGTTTCGCCGTGGCGAAGCTGGACCACTGTCTGGAGCGGCTGCGCGGGCCGGAGTTCGCCGATCACGTGTGGACCGACCGGCGTACGGTCGCGCAGGTCGCCGACCACATCGCCGCTTCGGCCGGACTGGAACTGGCCCCCGACACCGACGGTGCGCTGCGGGGGCGGCTGCGCCGTACGTGGACGAGTCTCAAGCACATCCGCTTCGACTGACTGACGGGGCGGGCTCGGGAACCTGCGCTTGCGCGCGCCCGGTGTGCCGCCCGTCGGGGCGGCACACCGGGCGCCGTCACCAGGCCGTGCCCGCTACCTGCCGGGTGGTGACGTTGACGCGGTTGAAGAAGTTCGTCATGCCGATCATGAGGACCAGGGCGGCGAGCTGCCGCTCGTCGTAGTGCGCCGCGGCCTGGTTCCAGACCGCGTCCGGTACCGGGTCGGTACGGTCGCCGAGCCGGGTGACGGCCTCGGTGAGCCCCAGCGCGGCGCGCTCGGCCGGGGTGAAGAAGGGGGTGTCGGCCCAGGCCGCCACGGTGTGCAGCCGCTCGTCGCGTTCACCGGCCTTCTGGGCCTGGAGCGTGCCACCGTGCATGCAGAAGCTGCATCCGTTGATCTGGCTCGCCCGCAGGTGGACCAGATCGAGCGTCGTCTGCGGGACACCGGCCTTCTTCACCGCCTTCAGGATGGCGAGGACCGGGTCCATGACACCGGGGAGGAGCAGCGCCGGGTTCGGGATCCGTGCCTGTACGGACGCCTGCGGGGCCTGGGTGTTGTCCATGTGCTGTGCTTCCTGCACGGTGGGCTCCTGTCCTTCTCTCGCGCCGATCCGGCACACCGGCCGGTACGGCGGTCTGTCACATCGAGGCGCATCGGTTCGTCATCGCTCTGACGGAACACGACGGGAGAATGTGACAGGTGGACGAGAAGGATGTTCTGGCGGAGCGCTTCGAGGAGCACCGGGCGCACCTGCGGGCGGTGGCGTACCGGATGCTCGGTTCGCTGAGCGAGGCGGACGACGCCGTGCAGGAGGCCTGGTTGCGGCTCAGCCGCTCCGACGTCAGCGGCGTGGCGAATCTCGGCGGGTGGCTGACGACCGTCGTCGGCCGGGTGTGCCTGGATCTGCTGCGGACGCGTACGGCGCGTGGCGAGGAGCCGTTCGACGTACGGGTGCCCGACCCCGTCATCGGCGGCGTCACCAGCGGCGGCAGCGGCACGGACGGGGCCGACCCGGAGCACCAGGCGCTGCTGGCCGACGCGGTCGGGCTCGCCCTGCTGGTGGTGCTCCAGGCGCTGGCCCCCGCCGAACGTCTCGCGTTCGTCCTGCACGACATGTTTGCGGTGCCCTTCGACGAGATCGGGCCCGTCGTCGGGCGCACCCCGGCCGCGGCCCGGCAGCTCGCCAGCCGGGCCCGCCGCCGGGTACGGAGCGCGGCCGCCGCGCCGGACGCCGACCTCGCCCGGCAGCGTGAGGTGGTCGACGCCTTCCTCGCCGCCGCACGCGACGGTGACTTCGAGGGGCTGCTCGCGGTCCTCGATCCGGACGTGGTGCTCCGCGCCGACACGGGTGCCGGCTTCCCGGGGCTGACCAGGACGGTCCGCGGAGCGCGGGAGGTGGCCGGCCGGGCGCTCGCCTTCCAGCGGTCCGCGCACGGGGCGCGGCACGCGCTGGTGAACGGCGCCGCGGGCGTCGTGACGGTCGCGGACGGGGTGCCGGTGTCGGTGATGGGCCTGACGGTCGCGGGCGGGAAGGTCGTCGCGATCGACATTCTGGCCGATCCGGAGCGGCTGCGGGGGCTGGATCTGACGGAATTCGGGGCGTGAGGGGTTGAGGAAGGCGTGGCGCGCTTCCGGCCCGGCTCCGGCGACGAGGAGACCTGGCTCGTCGGCCGGGGGCCGGGGACCGGGTGGCGACTCTTCGCAACTTCCGGAGAGCGGCGGGACCTTACCGCCTGGAGACGGCAGCCTGGCAGCTCAGCGACACGATATCCGGTTGCCTGTCGGCGATGGTGGTGGATGCAATGCCCGGCAGGGTCGCCCACGTACGCCCGCCACGGTGCGGTGAGACGCACGCGTACTGCCGGGCGGCCTCGCCCCACCGCGATACGGGCAGACCGCGACCGCACCGTCACACGGGAGACGCCACCGCATGAATACGCCACCAACGCCGCTTGGAGCGGAGCGGACCGACGGGGCACCCGTGCGGATCGGTGTTCTCGTTCCGCTGTCGCAGCCTGGCTGGGTCGGTGCGGGCCGGCACTTGCTCGCCGGGTTCGAGCTGGCCGTTCGCGAGGTCAACGACGCCGGCGGGATCGTCGGACGGCCGCTTGAGCTGGTGGTCCGGGACACCGCGGCTGATCCGCAGAGGGCCGCGGCGGCCGTGGAGGAATGGGCTCGCCAGGGCGTGGCCGCCGTGGCGGGTGAGTACCACAGCGTCGTCGCCCGCGCCGCCGCCACCAGGGCCGATGCCCTCGGTGTGCCGTTCCTCTGCTCGTCGGCGGTACTCGACGAGCTCACCGGACAGCCGACGGAGTGGGTCGCACGCCTCGCCCCGGCGCAGTCCCGCGGCTGGCGGATCTTCGCGGACTTCCTCCTCGGCGCGGGCCACCGCCGCATCGCCGTGGCAACCCAGCCGAGCGTCTACTGGGCATCCGGGACCCGCATTCTGCGCGAGCACCTCGCTCCACGCGGCGGCACCGTCATCGAACTCGACATGAGCGCGCTCACCCCCACGGCCGTGTGCGACGCACTCGCCGGCCATCGCGCGACAGCCCTCCTTCTCCTGGTCGGCCACCCGGAGCCGGCCGTGTCGGTCGTCAGGTCCGTCCGCCGCGACCCGCACCTCGCCGGGGTCATGATCGGTGCTCCGGCCGGGCAACCGGAGTTCGCCGAATGGGCGGCGTCGCTGGGCGACGACAGCGCCGGGATTCCGTTCTTGCGCTACCTGCCCGAGCGCCTCGGCCCACTCGGCGTGCGAGTCGAGGCGGCCCTCCGCGAACGGCTGGCCGAAGCGCCCTCCTTCGTCGCCTTCGAGGGCTACGACACGATCACCGTCCTCGCCGATGTCCTGCGGTCCCACGGCACGGACCGGGCGCGCATCGCCGGATCCTGGCCGCGCGTCGCGGTCGAAGGCACCCGCGGGCGGATCCGGTTCTCCCGCACGTCGGGCATCACCGTTCGGCAGTGGGCCTGGCCGCCGGTCCAAGTCGTCGACCGGGACCCGGCGGATCCCGATCGCTTCCGGGTCCTGCACGCCGGCTGAGACGGCGCGCGGCGGCCCGGGCCCGAATGCCCCGGGTCCGCTGCGCTCTTGCGGCGGGCTGCCGTTGTGTTGGCACTGTGGAGTTCCGCAGGTGGAACCTGGGGTTTTCCCCATGTTCGCGGCAGTGGGTGCCGCTCTAACCTGAAGATCACCGCGCTGGGAGGCGCGGCGATCCGCATCGCACACGCGGCCTGTGTGCGGCGCACCATGCACTGCACCAGGGGGAAACCGTGCGTTGTCATCTCCGTGTCCTCGCGGCCGTTGCGCTGACCGGTGTCGCTGTGAGCGCATTGGGCGCGTGCGGGCTCATGGACCGCTCCACGTACGAGGACGACACCAAGCTCTCCGCCGACATCACGTCCGTACGTCTGGACAGCGGTTCCGGTGGCCTCACCCTGCGCGGCAAGAAGTCCCTCGGCACGGTGTCCGTCCACCGTGAGCTCCGGTACCGGGGCGACCGGCCCGAGCAGGCGAGCCACCGCGTGGAGAACGGTGTGCTGGTGCTCGGCGGTTGCGGGGACGACTGCTCGGTCCACTACACGGTCGACGTGCCGGCGGGCCTCGCGGTGACGGGCAAGACCTCGGCCGGCGCGGTGGACCTCGCGGAGGTCGGTTCGGTACGGGTGACCACCAGCTCCGGCGCGGTGAATCTGAACGGGGTGAGCGGCGCGGTGGACGTCCGTACGTCCAACGGGCGGATCCACGGGCGCGGTCTGAAGGGGGACGGGATACGGGCACGGACCAGCAACGGCGCGATCGACCTCGTCGCGCAGACGCCGCAGAACGTGCAGGCCGAGACGTCGAACGGAGCGATCAGCCTCACCGTGCCGACCGGTCGGCGCGACCGCTACCGAATAACCGCCGAAACCGACAACGGCGACAAGACCCTGGGCGTACCCAACGACCCGGCCGGCGCGTACCGGCTCGACCTCACCACGGCCAACGGCGCCATCACGGTCGAGGAGGGGTGAGTCGGGGCTCGGCGTGACATCTGCGGGGGGGCGGGGACGGAGTGCGGGGTGCAGGGGGAGGCGCGGGTCGGGGGGCGTGCGGGCGCCCGGGGTCGCTGAAGCGCGGGCGCCCGCCCCCGTTATGGGGTCAGGTGCCGGGACGGTCGGTGTCCCGGCTGGGCTTGGGGTGGAGTGATCAGGTGGACGGGGGCGCTTCCGCGTCGCCTGACGCCTTTTCGAGGTCGCCTCATGGCGCTTCCGGGTCGCCGTTTCCGTACGGGCGGGTGATGATCTCCATCGCGTGGCCCGCAGGGTCGAAGAAGTAGACCCCGCGTCCGCCGTCGTTGTGGTTGATCTCTCCCGGCTGCTTTCCGTGCGGGTCGGCGTAATAGGTGAGGCCGGTCTGCTGGATCCGCGCGAAGGCGGTGTCGAATTCGGCTTCGCCGACGAGGAACGCGTAGTGCTGCATGACGATCGACTCCGCCGGGATCGTGGCGAAGTCCAGGGTGACGCCGTTGGCGGTGTCCACCGGGATGAACGGGCCCCATTCCGGGCCGGTTTCGAGTCCGAGGAGGTACGCCAGGAAGGTGGCGGATTCCCGGTTGTCCCGGGAGTGGATGATGATGTGGTTCAACTGCACTGACACTGTGGAATGCCTCCGTAAGGCAAACTCACGGGCACCTCCATGCCTCACCCGGTCGGTGACCGACACGCGATGCCGTCGCGGCTGATGGTAAGCGGCGCCCGCGGTGTGGTCGAGCCGATTCCCGGGACAGCCGGTGGCTGCGAGGGGGCCGGTGGTTCGGGAAGCTCCGGCAGCTCCGGTTCGTTTCGCGGCTTCCGGGTCATCTGCCGGGGCGTTTGACCGCGTGGCCGACGATGACGGTCTCGACGCCGGCGATGCCCAGGCCGGTCAGGTCCTCGGTGATCAGCCGGTACAGGGCGGCCAGGTCCCGTACCCAGACGGCGGCGTGCACGTTGGCGGTGCCGCTGGTGGCGAACGCGCCGTGTACGGCGGGGTGCCGGGCCAGCGTGCGGCCCACGATGTCCAGGTGGTCCGGGGGCACCTGCATCATCAGGTTGGCGTCGATCAACAGGCCCAGCCGTCGGGGATCGACGACCACCTGTGTGCTGAGCCGGCCGTCGGCCACCAGGCGGGCGAGGCGGCGCCGGACGGTGGAGGCGGGGTGCCCGGTACGGGCGGCGATCGCCGCGGCCGGAGTGCGGGCGTCGTCCCGCAGGGCGGTCAGGATGTCGGCGTCGACGGCGTCAGGCGTGCGTGCGGGAGCGGCGGACGTGGCCCCGGAACCTGCGAGCGTGGGTCCGGGGGCGGCGAGCGGTACGGATGGTACGGAGGTGTCGCGGGCCGGGTCGCGGGCCGGGGTCAGGGCGGCGCGTTCCTCGGTGGTCAGGACGTCATGGCGCCAGTCGGATGCCTCGGAGAAGACGTGCAGCACGGTGGCGGCGGAGACGGACGCCACCGCGGGTGTGGCCGGCAACTGCCGGAAGACCAGGTGGTCGCGGGAGCCCGGTTCGGTGAAGGAGACCGCGGAGATCTCGTCGCCCGTGGCGGACAGGTCGATGAACGGGATGTCCGGGCGGGCGGCCAGGGCTGCGGTGAGGGCGTCCAGCTTGCCCTTGAGCACCTTGATGCGCAGCAGCAGCGCGCCGACCGAGTCGGGGCGCGCGGGCCGGGCGATCACCTTCACCGTGCCGTCGCCGGTCAGTGCCTGCCAGCGGCGGTGCACGGTACGGGGATTCTCACCCAGCACCTCGGCGGCCCGCTCGGCGCTCAGCCGCCCGTCGCACTGCAACGCGGCGATCAGGCGCTGGTCACGGAGCCCGAGGACGGGCGAGGGGGTGGGGGACGGGGACGGGGGTGGGAAGGGCACGGCGGGGCCGGCGGAGACGGGAACGCTCGGATCTTTGGGCATGGGTGACAGTTTTGCTCACTTCGAGCCCGCGGAGAGTCCGGGGCGGGCCGTCGCGGTACAGGATCGACGGCATCAGCCACTTCCGGCACCAGAGGACGGCACCAGGCACGCCAGCCAGGCCAGGCACGTCGGGCAGGTCAGGCACGCCAGGCCCCCGGACGTCCCCTCCATGCCGCCCTCTGCGCCGGGGAAGTACACGGAGAAGTTCATGACGTACGCATCCCTGCTCGCCCCGATGGCAGCCGCCGCTCATGAAGTCGGCGCGCTCCTGGTGAAGACCCCGCGCCGCACCGCCGCGCCCGCCGACACGATGGCGGAACTGGCCGCCGTATACCTGGACTTGGAGGCTCCGGCCGTCGCCGTCATGCGCCGGCACCTGGACGCGCTGCTGCCCGGCGTGCCCTGGGCGGAGGAACTGCACGGCGGGAGAAGTGCGAGTGCCGAGCCGGGCACCACGCCTGTCACCGCCCCGGCCCCGGGGCTGCCGGCCGTGGGGGACGTGTGGCTGGTGGATGTGATCGACGGCGCAGTGCAGTTGATGCAGGATCTGCCGTACTTCTGTGTCAGTCTCGCGCTGGTGCGGGACGGCGAGCCGGTGGCCGCGGCACTGCACGCGCCGCTGCTCGGCGAGACGTACCTCGCCGCGGCCGGGCAGGGCGCCACCCGTAACGGCGAGACGATCGTGCCGTCGGCCAGGACCCGGCTGGAAGCGGCCCTCGTGGGCACCAGCCAGCCGCCGTTCGTCGCGGGGCAGCCCGCGGCCGTGGCGGCGGCCGGCCGGTCGCTCGCCGCTGTGCTGCCCGCCGTGGGGGCCGTACGGAATCTCGGCCCCACCTCGTGGCAGATCGCCGACACGGCGGCGGGGCGGCTGGACGCGTTCTGGGAGTACGGCCGGGACGACGCCAATCTCTTGCCCGGCGCCCTCGTGGCCCGCGAAGCGGGAGCCGTCGTCTCCGACACCGCGGGCCGTCCGTGGCGGGCCGGGGCGTCCGGCTTCCTCGCCGCGCCGCGCGGGCTGCACGGCGCGCTGCTGGACCTGCTGGAACCGGTGGAGCAGCCGGCGCCGTGATCAGCCGGCCGGGCGGGGCGTGAACTCCATGCCGACCGAGACGGGGGCGGTCTCGGTGAAGCCGAACTTGGCGTAGAGGTGGCGGGCGTCGCCGTCGGCGATCAGGGAGACGTGGGCGCCGGCCGGTGCGCGGCGCTCCAGTTCGGCGTTGAGCGCCGTCATGATGCGCTTGCCCAGGCCGTGGCCCTGGTGCTGAGGCAGTACGCAGATGTCGACGATCCGGAAGAAGCAGCCGCCGTCGCCGATGATCCGGCGCAGCCGCCGGTATGCGTCGGCCGTCGGGACGCCGGGCCTGACCTCGTAGCCGTCGGTGTGTGCCGCCGGAGCGCCGGCCCGTTCGCTCCGGCTTCCGTCACCGCTCCGGCTCCGGTCGTCGTCCTTTCTGCCGTCACCGCCCCTGCTGCCGTCGTCGCTCCGGCCGCCGCCCTCGCCGCCGTACGCGGTGACATCACCGTTCGCCTGATGCATGCCTGTCAGGTTGGCGGCCTGCCTCCTGGTACGACGCCGTTAGGTCCGCCGCCGGGAGTGCAACGTAACTGCCTGGAGGGATGATTGCCCGCATGTCATGATCGGCGCATGACCGATCCGGGGGCCACCGCAGCCGTGGCGGACGTGGCCGACCGCGCTGCCTGGGTACGTGCGGCAGCTCGTAACAACGCCGAATGGTGCGACGCGGTCTGCCGCGCCCACGGGCTACGGGGGGACTTCGGCGGCGGCGCCTGGACCAGCCCCCGCCGCACTCCCCCGCTCTACCCGGACGCCGTGACGCTCACGGACCGCGTCAGCGCTTCCGCCGAGCTTCTGGAACGGATCGACACGGCGTCTCCCGGATGCTCGGTCAAGGACAGTTTCGCCTGCCTGGACCTGGCCCCGGCCGGATTCGAGGTGCTCTTCGAGGCCCGGTGGATCCACCGCCCGGCCCATGCGCCCGCGCCCACCCCCATTTCCGCACCCGTCCCTGTTCCCGCACCCCTCCCCGCACCCGAATCCACCCCCGTACCCGAGTCCACCTCCTCGGCCAGGCCCGCCGCCCACATCACCTGGGATGTGATCACCGCGCCCCGCGACCTGTCCGCCCGGGCGGCGGCCTGGGGAGCCGAGCCGGGCGGCTGCGACCCGTTCCGGCCGGAACTGCTCACGGACGACGCCACCCGCTTCCTGCGCGCCCGGTCCGCCGACGGGACGGTCCTGGCCGGGGCCGTCGCCACGCTCAGCGGCGAAGTGGTCGGCCTGTCCAACGTCTTCACCGCTTCCGGAGCCGCGGCTTCCGGGCTCGGTCCTCGGAGTACCCGGGCCGGCTGCCTCTCCGCCGTGACCGCCCGGTGGCCCGGCCTGCCGGTCGTCGGTTACGAGTCCGGCGCCGGCCTGGAAGCGGCGGTGGGGGTCGGGTTCCGGCCGGTCGGGCCGCTGCGTGTGGGGTGGCGGCAGTAGTGGCGTCCGCCGCAAGCCCGTTGCTGCGGCGGGTGGGTGACCTGTGGGAGACGCTGAGTGCGGCGCCCGTGAGGTTTCCGCCGCCCGGCAGCCCCCCGGTCGTGGTCGTCTCCCCGGACTCCGGCCTGTGCCCGGCCTCGTGGGCGGGGATCGTGGCGCTCGGGCCGTCGGCCATCGTCACCGCGCCGGACCCGACCGCCGCGTATGCCCTGCGCACCTCGCTGAGCGCCGTACCGGCCGACGCGCTGACCTGCCCGGACGCCATCCGCGCGGTGCTGCCCGTCGCGGACGTCCTGGGCCCGGCCACCCTGGCGTACGTGACGGAGGACGCGTTCCGCCGCGTACCGGACGGCGGTGGGGTGCGGCGGCTTGCGGCCGGGCACGCCGCCGTGATGACCCTGTTGCGGGCCGTCGGCCGTACGGACGCGGAGGAGAGCGGCCTGGCGGAGATCACTTCGCCCGCCTTCGTCATCCAGGACCCGGCAGGCCCGTCAGGCCCGTACGCACCCGAGGCCTTTGTCACCGCCGCGGCCGGTTACCGTCTCTGGCCCCGCGGGACCGCGCACCTCTGTGTGCTCACCGCGCCGGACCGGCGCGGTCAGGGGCTCGCCCGCCGTGTGGCGTCCGCCGCGGTGGCGCACGCGCTCACGGCCGGTCTGCTCCCCCAGTGGCGCGCCCGTCCCCCGGCTTCGCGGCGCGCGGCGCGGGCGTTGGTGTTCCGGGAGGTGGGAAGCCAGTTGAGCGTACGGCTGGCGGCGGAACCGGATGTCTGCGGCGCACGGGCCCCCGGAATGCCGTACAGCCGGTACGGCCGGATTCCGCCCACGGGTTCACAGGGGTGACGGAAGGGTCGTAACGGGAACAGCCGTGCGGGCGATGACGGAGAGCATGACCACTCGATCAGCAGCGGCCTGGTCGGCCCTCGTCCTCACCCTGACCACCCTGTCGGCGGCGGGCCCCGCCCTCGCCGCCCCCGGCCCGGCGACCGCCGCCACTCCCGCGGCCGTCCGCGCTCCCGTGACCGCCGCCGCGCCCGCCACCGCAACCACTCCGACCGGCCCGGACGTGGCCGTCTCCCAAGCGGGCAATTACCCCACCACACCCAACAGTTACGGCACCTTCTCCGTCAGCTGGTCCTCGGTCGGTACGGCCGACACCACCGGGATCACCCGCCTGACCGTCGATCTGCCGCCCGGCCTGAGGACCGGTGGCGCGCTGATGTACTCGACGCCGTACGACTACACCTTCGAGCAGACCGTGTCGCCGGACGGGCGGCATCTGGAGGCGACCTTCCGCGGGACCCGCGTGCCCGGCCGCGGCGACTTCATGAAGGTGCAGGTGTCCTCGGGCCCGGAGCGGCCGTCCGGGGTGATCAGGGCGACCGTCGCCAACCGTGACGACGTCGATCCCGCCGACAACGTGAGTACGTACACGGTCAACGGCCCGCAGCAGCCCGCCGAGGCGCCGGTCCGCCCGGTGGTGACCGGAATCGGCACGACCACCGGCCCGGGCACCGGCGGCACCGCCGTCACCGTCACCGGGACCGGCCTGAGCAGCGGGTTCGTGCTCTTCGGGAACGACGTGGCGAAGGACGTCCGCTGCACGGCCACACGGTGCACCGCGACCACGCCCGGTGGTTCCGGCAGCGTCCCCGTCACCGTCGTCACCCCGGGCGGAGCCGCGGCAGCCCCGACCGGCTTCGCCTACACGGGTCCGCCGCCCACGCCGCCCGCCGCCCCGGTGGTGACCGGCCTGAACGTGCGCGGCGGCCCGTCGCAGGGCGGGACTTCGGTGTACGTCCTCGGGAAGAACCTGGCAGGCGGCACGGTCGCGTTCGGGGACGCGCCGGCCGCGCACGTCTCCTGCGGGGACTCCTTCTGCGGCAGCACCTCGCCCGCCGGATCGGGGACCGTGCACGTCACCGTGACGACGGCGGGCGGCACCAGCGCCACTGTGGACGCGGACCGGTTCACGTACACGGACCCAGACGCGGACACGCACGCGCACGCGGCAGCACGTCACCAGGGGCAGGGCACCGTCGCGACGCACCGCCGCGGCGCCCCACCCGTCGCCGCAGCACCATTGCACTGATCGGTGGCTGCTGGTTAGCTCTTGAGGGCTCCCGGCCGTACGGTCCGGGGGCCCGGGGGCGGGCGCAAACGGTTCTGCGAAACCTTGGACCGGTTCTTCGAGGGGGTGGCCGGTGACGCGCGACGCGACCGGCGGGGACACGAGCTCGACGGACTTACGGGACGACGGCGTCGCACGGCGCCCTGCCGGACCGACCCGGCGCCGTCTCCTGCACACCGGCGCCGCGCTGGCGGCCGGCGTCGCGGGCGCGCCGCTCCTCGGCGCCTGCCGGTCCTCGGCGGCCGGCAGTGTGGGCGCCGACGGCAGGGTCCTCGTCGAACTGTGGCACGGTCAGGCCGACACCGGCCGCAAGGCCGTCCAGTCGCTCGTCGACGACTTCAACCGCAGGCAGTCGCGCATCCGAGTCGACGCCGGGGGCGGCGGGGTGGTGGCCGACGCGATGCTCCAGAAGGTGACGGCGGCGCTGGCCGCGGGCTCGTACCCGGACATCGCGTACATCTTCGGGGCCGACCTGGCCAGGGTGGCCCGCAGCCCGCGCGTCGTCGACCTCACCGACGCGCTGCGCGGCACCGCGTACTGGCCGCGGTTGTGGGGCTCGGTCCGCGACGCGGTCGAACTCAACGGCCAGGTACGGGCCGCGCCCGCCGTACTGGACTCCCTGTGCGTCGTCTACAACAGGAAGCTGTTCCGGCGGGCCGGGATCCCGTACCCGAAGGCGGGCTGGACGTGGGACGACTTCATCCGTACGGCGCGCCTGCTGACCGACCGGCGCCGCGGCACGTTCGGTACAAGCTGGCCGGGCACCGGTGACGAGGACACCGTGTGGCGGCTGTGGCCGCTGGTGTGGGACCTCGGCGGCGAGGTCATCGCCCCGGACGGGCACAGCATCGGCTTCAAGGACGTCGGGGAGCAGGCGCTGGGCACCCTGGCACGGCTCGCCGCCGACAAGAGCGTCTACGTCGACCCCAAGCCGGGCAGCGAGCAGATGCACCAGGTCTTCATCGGCGGCCGGATGGGCATGATGGCCACCGGCCCGTGGGAGCTGCCGGACATCATCGAGGGCAAGGTCGACTACGACGTGGTGGCGCCGCCGACCTACAGCGGACGGCCCTGCACGATCTCCGGCCCCGACACCTGGACCGTCTTCGACAACGGCCCGGAGCGTTCGCGGGCGGCGGTCGAGTTCCTGCGCTGGCTGGGCGATCCGGCACAGGACGTGCGGTGGGCGCTGGGCGGCGGCAGCCTGCCGCTGAGCAAGGCGTCGGCCGCGCGCCCGGAGTGGCGGCGGCACTCGGCGCGGACCGCCGGGCTGCCGGTGTTCACCACCGCGCTGGACACCGCGCGGGTCCGGCCCGTCCACCCGGCGTACCCGCAGATCTCGCAGGCCGTCGGTGAGGCGATCGTGGCCGTACTGCTGGGGCGCAGCTCCCCCGCCGAGGCGCTGCGCACCTGTGCCGAAAAAGCCGACGCGGCCCTGCTGATCCCGCGATGAGACCGGACGACGCCCACGAGGCGGCCGGACACGGCCGGACGGGAGAGGGTGCGATGCCGTCAGATTTCCACGGGGGCCGGCGGACGGCACGAGGCCGTACGGAGCCGCGCCGTACGGAGCCGCAACGTATGGAGCCGAGCCGTACGCGACCCGGGCACTCGGCGCCCCGCCGCACCACCCCCCGCGCCTTCACCCTCGACCCGCGCCGCGACGCCACCGGCCGACGGGCCACGACAACGAACCGGCCCCCCGGCGCCCCCGCACCCCGCCGTCCCCGTACCCTCGCCGGCCGCGCCCGCCGGGAGAACGCCACCGCCTGGGCGTTCATCAGCCCGTCCGTCCTGATCATCCTCGGACTGAGCATCGTCCCCGTCGTCTGGTCGCTGCTGCTCTCCTTCCGGGCCGACGACCTGGTCACGCCGGGACGCTGGGTGGGCCTGGACAACTACCGGGCGCTGGTGCGGGATCCGGGCTTCCGTACGGCGGTGGAGAACACCCTCGGCTACGCGGGTCTGTACGTGCCGCTCAGCCTGGCCGGCGGGCTGGCCCTCGCGCTGGCGCTCAACCGCCGCATCCGGCTGATCGGCCTGTACCGGACGCTGGTCTTCATCCCGTTCGTGATCTCGGCCGCCGCGCAGGGCGTGCTGTTCTTCTTCATCCTCGACCCGCAGTTCGGGGTGGCCAACTCCCTCCTGCACCACCTGGGAGTGTCCCCGCAGGGCTTCCTCTCCGACCCCGGACAGGCGCTTTACCTGCTGGTGCTCATCTCCCTGTGGAGCGGGATCGGCTTCTGTGTCGTCGTCTACCTGGCCGCGCTCCAGGACGTACCGCCGGAGCTGATCGAGTCGGCGCGGCTGGACGGCGCGGGCCGGCTGCGGGTGCTGTGGCACATCAAGCTGCCCTCGCTGACGCCGGTGACCGTCTTCCTGCTGCTGTGGCAACTGATCACCGCGCTCCAGGTGTTCGACCTGATCTACGTCACCACGAAGGGCGGCCCCCTCGGGTCGACCACCGTCATCGTCTACTTCGTATGGGAGCAGGCGTTCCAGATGTTCACCGCCGGGTACGGGGCTGCCGCCGCGTACGTCCTCGCGGTCGCTCTGCTCGTCGTGGGCACCGCCCTGCACCTGTACCGGCGGCGCCGGCCGGGCGCCGCGCCGGACGGAGCGGTCCGTTGACCGCGCCCGCGGCCGTGCCGCCCGGACCCGCCGGCCCGTCCGGTGCCGCACGCCCGCGCGGGAGCGCCGCGCCTCGGCGCCCGGCCCGGCGCCGCCTGCCCTTCAGCGCCTGGCACCTGCTGCTCGCGCCCCTGTCGCTGGGCTTCGCGCTGCCGCTGGTGTGGCTGGTGCTCAGTTCGGTGATGACCAACGCGGAGATCAACCGCTTCCCGCCGTCGCTGTGGCCGTCCGGCATCGACCTCGGCGGGTACGACTACGTGCTGGGCAACGCGATGTTCCCGCGGTGGTTCGCCAACTCCTCGATCGTCGCGGTCACGGCGGTGCTCTCCAACCTGGTGCTCGGCTCGCTGGGCGGCTACGCCTTCGCGCGGATGCGGTTCGCCGGGTCGCGGGTGCTGCTGGGGCTGATGCTGGCGACCATGGTCATCCCGTTCCAGCTGACCATGATCCCGACGTTCCTGGTGATGAAGAACCTGGGGCTGATCGACACGCTGGGGGCGCTGATCGTGCCGTCCCTGGTCACGCCGTTCGCAGTCTTCCTCTTCCGGCAGTTCTTCCTGGCGCTGCCGCGGGAGCTGGAGGAGGCGGCCTGGATCGACGGGTGCTCGCGGCTGCGGGTGCTGTACTCCGTCGTCCTGCCGCTGGCCCGCCCGGCGCTGGCCACCGTCGCCGTACTGACCTTCCTGACCACCTGGAACGATCTGACCTGGCCGCTCATCGCGATCAACCACGACACCCAGTACACGCTCCAGCTGGGGCTGACGACCTTCCAGGGCCAGCACCACAACCGGTGGTCGGCGATCATGGCGGGCAATGTGCTCACCGTGCTGCCGGTCCTGGTGGCGTTCCTCTTCGCGCAGAAGACTTTCATCCAGTCGCTGACGTCCAGCGGACTGAAGGGGTAGCCCCGCCCCAGGCTCTCCTCCCCCGCGTTCCTCCCTCTGCCGCCCCGTCCTCCCCGGAGGTGCCCGTGCCCCGCTCCTTCGACCTCCTCGTCATCGGCGACGCCAATCCCGATGTGGTGGTCGGCCCGGTCCCGCGCACTCTGGAGTTCGCGCAACGCGAGCAACTCGTCGCCTCCGGGAGCCTGCTGACGGGCGGCTCGGCCGCGATCACGGCCTGCGGCGCGGCGCGGCTGGGGCTGCGCGTGGCGTTCGCCGGGCGGGTCGGCGACGATGCCGCGGGGGCCTTCGTCCGTACGGCGCTGGCCGAGCGCGGCGTGGACGTCTCGGCCCTGGCCACCGATCCGGAGCTGCCCACCCCGCTCACCACCGTCCTCACGCACGGCGACGACCGCGCCATCCTGACCGCCTCCGGCTGCCTGGCCGCCACCGGGCCGCGGGACGTGCCGGACCGGCTGCTGGCCGACTGCCGGCACGTGCACGCCGGATCGTTCTTCCTGATGCCACGGCTGGCCCGGTCCCTGGGCGAGGTGTTCGCGCGGGCCCGCGGGCACGGCGCGGCCACCTCACTCGACACCAACGACGACCCCGCGCGGCGCTGGGACGCCGAACTCCTCGGCCCGGTCCTGAAGTCCACCGACGTACTGCTGCCGAACGCGGCAGAGGTACGGGCCCTGGCCGGGTCGCTGGCACCGGAGCCGGACCGGCCCGCGTCCGTGGACGCGGCGGACCGCGACGACGGCCCGGCCACCGCGAACCGCGACGTCAGCCCCGCCACCGCTGCCGCCGCCCTGGCCCGCCTCGGCCCGCTGGTCGTCGTCAAGGACGGCGCGGCGGGCGCGCTCGCCCACGACGGCGCCACGCTCACCCGTACCGCCGCCGTCCCCGCCGACCCGGTGGACAGTGTCGGCGCCGGTGACAGCTTCGACGCCGGTTTCGTCGCCGCGGTCCTGCACGGCATGGACCTGCCCGCGGCGCTCTCCTTCGCCGCGGCCTGCGGCGCCCTGTCCACCCGCGCCCACGGTGGTACGGCGGCCCAGCCCACCTGGGACGAGGCCCGTGCCGCCGCCCTCACGACCCGACCAGGGAGCCACGCATGACCAGCACCGCCCCGACCGGCCGCACCGGCACCGTGAAAATCGCGTTCATCGGCGCCGGCAGCGTCGTGTTCACCCAGGGCCTCCTCGCCGACCTGCTCACCTTCCCCGAGCTGCGGCGCGTCCACGTCGCCCTGCACGACATCGACCCCGAACGCCTCGCCACCGCCGAAGGCGCGGCGCGCCACATCGCCACCGCACGCGGCGCCGAGCCGGTCGTCACGGCCCACCTCGACCGGCGCGCGGCGCTCGACGGCGCCGACTTCGTGATCAACACCGTCCAGGTCGGCATGAACGAGGCCACCCGTACGGACTTCGGCATCCCCGCCCGCTACGGGCTGCGCCAGACCATCGGCGACACACTCGGCATCGGCGGCATCTTCCGCGCCCTGCGCACCTTCCCGCTGCTGCGCGCCCTCGCCGACGACATCGCCGAACACTGCCCGGACGCGTGGCTGCTGAACTACACCAACCCGATGGCGATGAACGTGATGTACCTGGCACAGGCCACGCCCCTGCGCCGCGTCGTCGGACTGTGCCACTCGGTGTACTGGACCGTGCACGACCTCGCCGAGCTGCTGGGCGTCCCGTACGAGGAGATCTCGTACCTGGCCGCCGGGGTCAACCACCAGGCGTGGGTGCTGCGATTCGAACGGAACGGGCAGAACCTGTACCCGCTGCTCGACGAGGTGATCGCCAAGGACCCGCAGCTGCTGCGCCGGGTCCGCGTGGACATGTACCGCAGGCTCGGTCACTACCCGACCGAGACCAGCGAGCACTCCTCCGAGTACGTGCCCTGGTACCTCCACCACGACAGCGAGGTGGAGCGGCTGCGGCTGCCCATCGGCACGTACCTGGACATCATCGAGGAGAACACCGCGGAGTACGAGCGGACCCGGGACGCGCTCGCCGCCGGAACGCCGCTGCCGGTGGAGGGGACCATGGAGTACGCGCCGCAGATCATCCACAGCATCGTCTCCGGCACCCCGCGCACCGTCTACGGCAACGTCCCCAACCACGGCCTGGTGGACAACCTGCCCGGCACCGCGGTGGTGGAGGTGCCGTGCCTGGTGGACTCGCTGGGGGTCCAGCCCACCCGGATCGGCGCCCTGCCCCCGCAGTGCGCGGCCCTGAACCGGGCTTACGTCAGCGCCAACGAACTGGTCGTACGCGCAGCGGTGGACGGCGAGCCGCGCCACATCAGGCACGCGGCGATGGCGGACCCGGCCACCGCCGCCGCGCTGCCCGTCGAGCGCATCTGGGACCTGTGCGACGACCTCGTACGCGCCCACGCCGACCTGCTCCAGCCGGAGCTGCGGGAGGTGCTGGGGCACTGAGCCGAGGCAGCGCGGACCGGGCCCGGCGCCGCTACTGGAGGCCGAGCGCCATCCACTTGCCGGGCTCGGCCAGCGGCTCGAAGCCCACCCGCGCGTACACGTCGTGGGCGTCGCCCGTCGCCAGCAGGATACGGCGCAGGCCGTACGGCGCCAGGTGGTCGCGGACGCGGGCGACGAGGGCGGTGCCGAGGCCCTTGCCACGGGCGGCGGGGGCGATGTAGACGTCGCAGAGCCAGGCGAAGGTGGTGCGGTCGGTGACGACGCGGGCGTAGCCGACCTGCCGTCCCCGGCCGGATCCGGCGCCGTCCGCCTCGTACAGGCCGAAGTTGAGCGAGCCCGCCACCGCCCGGTCCTGGCGCTCACGGGAGCGCCCGAGGGCCCAGTAGGCGTCGGTGGAGAGCCAGTGGTGGATCAGGGCCAGATCCAGCCGGTCCGGATCGGTGGAGACCTCGTAGCCGGCCGGGATGCCGTCGGGCACGGCCGCGGGGGCGCCCTCGGCGGGGGCGTCGGGTGTGCTGTGGTTCATGGACGGAGACTCGCAGAGCGGCCGCGCGCGGTCGAACGGATTAAGGGCGCTTCCGATGGGTCTCAGTGGCCTCACGACGCCCGGCACGCACCCTGGCCGTCGGCCCGGCCACCTGCCGGCACCTCCTCGTACGCCGCGCGCAACCGCCGCGCGCCCTCGGCCAGTTCGGCCGTTCCGGCGGCCGAGGCGAAGGTCAGGCGCAGGTGCGGGGCCGGGGGCTCGGCGGCGAAGTACGGGCGGCCCGGGGCCACCGCGACGCCCGCGCGCAGTGCCGCGCCGGCGAGCGCCGCCTCGTCCGTACCGTCGGGCAGACGCAGCCAGAAGTGGTAGCCGCCAGGTGGCACGATCCGCACGCCGGGGCCGGGCCCGGCCGGTTCCGTACCGCCGAAGTGCAGCCGCAGCGCCGCGGCGAGCGCCTCCCGCCGCACCGCCAACTGCCCTGATATGACGCGCAGGTGGCGGCTCCACGCCGGGGAGCCCACCAGCTCCAGGGCCGCTTCCTGGAGGGGCCTGGGGACGAAGAAGCTGTCCACGACCTGGATGGCGCGCAGCCGGTCGAGCACCGGTCCGTGCGCGGCGAGCGCGCCCACGCGCAGGCTGGGCGAGGTGGCCTTGGTCAGCGAGCAGACGTGGACGACCGTGCCGTCAGGGTCGTCGGCGATCAGTGTGGGCGGCAGCGGGGGCGCGTCCTCGTGGACGAGGCGGCGCGCGAAGTCATCCTCGACCACGAAGGCGCCGGCCGCGCGGGCGATCCGCAGCACCTCGGCCCGGCGTCCGGCGGCCAGCACGGCCCCGGTCGGGTTCTGGAAGAGCGGCTGGCACACGAAGAGCCGGGCCCCGCTGGCGCGGAAGGCCTCGGCCAGCAGATCGGTCCGTACACCGTCCGCGTCCATCGGTACGGGTACGGGGCGCAGCCCGGACGCGCGGGCGGCGGCCAGCATGCCCGGGTATGTCGGCGACTCGACCAGCACCGGCGCGCCGGGCGGGGCCAGCGCCCGCAGCGCCGCGGTCAGCGCGCTCTGCCCGCCCGCCGTCACCAGCACGTCCGAGCCCGCGAGCGCTCCGGCGGGGCCGCCGATCTCGCGCGCGAACCAGGCGCGCAGTTCGGCCACGCCTTCCATGGGCGGCCGGCCCCAGGCTCCGGGCCGGCGTCCGGCCCGGGCGAGCGCGGCGGCCAGCGCGCGCTCCGGCTGCAGGCCCGGGTGCAGGTAACCGCCGTTCAGCTCGATGACGCCGGCGGCGGGTGCGGCCAGGGTGGCCAGCACACCGGAGGCGTCCACGCCGCGTGGCGCGTGGTCGTCAGCCGCCTCCGCGCTCAGCGCGATCTCCTGCCAGGAGGTGTCCACCGGGCGGGCCTGCGGCCGGGCCTCGGCGCGGAAGGCACCGGCGCCGGGCCGGGTGGTCACCAGGCCCTCGGTCGCCAGCTCGGCCAGGGCTCGGGAGACCGTCACCGGACTCACCCGGTGCCGCTCCACCAGGGCGCGGCTCGACGGCAGCTTCTCACCCGGAGAGTAGCGGTTGAGGCCGTCACGGAGGATCGCGGCCAGTTCAGCGACGCTGCTACGCTCATGCATGAGAGATCACGATAGCGCTACTCCGGGCACGACGATAGCGGTCAACGCACCGGGCGCCGCCCGCACCGCCGAAGCCGACCACCCGTCCGCCGAGGCCGCCGGCCCGGCCACCGAAGCCCGCCCGACCGCCGTCACGCACGTGCCCGCCCCCGGCACAGCCACCCCGGCCCGCGGCACCCTCCTCGCCGTCCTCGGCGTCGCCTCCTTCTCCCTCACCTTCCCCGCCACCGCCTGGGCCCTGGAAGGCATGGGCGCCTGGACGGTGGTGACCCTGCGCAGCGTGCTCGCCGCCGCCATCGCCGGCTGCTGCCTGGCCGTCTTCCGCGTCCGGCTGCCGCAACGCCGCCACTGGGCGGGCCTGGCCGTCGTGGCGGCCGGTGTCGTCCTCGGATTCCCGCTGCTGACCACCCTCGCGCTGGAGACCTCCACCACCTCCCACGCCGCGGTCGTGGTCGGCCTGCTGCCGCTGACCACCGCCGCGTTCTCGGCCGTACGGACCGGCGCGCGGCCGTCCCGTACCTTCTGGGCCGCGGCGCTGGCCGGGGCGGTCGTCGTCATCGGCTTCGCCGTCCAGCAGAGCGGCGGCGCGCTGAGCACCGGGGACCTCTGTCTCTTCGCCGCACTCCTGGTGTGCGCGGCGGGCTACACCGAGGGCGGCCGGCTCGCCCGCCACCTGCCCGGCTGGCAGGTGATCGGCTGGGCCCTGCTGCTGGCCCTGCCGGTCACCGTGCCCGGCGCGGCCCTGGCGCTGCTCGCCGAACCGCCGCACCTGACGGGGCACGCGGTGGCGGGCCTGTTGTGGCTGGCCCTCGGCTCGCAGTTCCTCGGCCTGGTGGTCTGGTACCGCGGCATGGCGGTCATCGGCGTGTCCAAGGCCAGTCAGCTGCAGCTCGCCCAGCCGCTGCTGACGCTGGTGTGGTCCGTACTGCTGCTCGGCGAACAGCTGCCGCTGGCCGCCCCGGTCGCCGCCGTCGCCGTACTCGTCTGCATCGCGGTCACCCAGCGCTCGGCCACCTGACGGGCAGGTGGCCGAGGACCGGCCAGGTCCCCCGTACGGTGGCGCGTTCCGCGGGTGCATCGGCGGGGCCCGGCCGTAGACTTGCCGCCACGGAACAGTCACCCTCCGACCGACTGACGAGGAGGCCGTAGCCGATGAGAGCCAGTGTGGGAGACCGGCTGCTGGTGCACGGCAGGATCGTGGGGCAGCAGGACCGGACCGCCGAGATCATCGAAGTCCTGGGGGCGGACGGCACCCCGCCGTACCGCGTACGTTTCGCGGACGGCCGCGAGACGCTGATGTCCCCGGGCCCGGACACCGTCGTACGGCACTTCCCGACGGCCGACGCCCAGGAGTAGGGGCGCGGCCGCCGCTCACGCGGGGCGCGGGGGCCGGACCGGCCCGTGGTAATGGTCGGCGACGACCCGCGCCATCGCGCCGGTGCGGTCCTCGGCCACCTCCTTCGCGGAGAAGAAGATGTGGCCGCGCACCTCCGGGTAGCGGCGGGCCAGGGTCAGGTGGCGGGAGAGTTCGGCGGGGTCCTGCCAGGCGGGCGGCTGGCCGGGCGCACCCGCCTTGTACAGGGCCTCGCCGATGCACAGCTGGACGCGGGTGCCGGTGACCGTCTCCGACCACCAGGGCAGGAGCTTGGCGTAGTCCGCCGCGGGAAAGCCGATGTTCCAGTACACCTGCGGCACGATGTAGTCGATCCATTCCTCGCGCACCCACTTGCGGGTGTCGGCGTAGAGGTCGTCGTACGTCTGCACGCCCGCGCGGGTGTCGGAGCCGGACGGGTCGGTGGCCTGGTTGCGCCATATGGCGAAGGGGCTGATACCGAACCGTACGGGGCGGTGGTGCGTACGGCGCGGCCGGTGCCGGCGGCCCCCGCCGCGGCCGGGCCACCGGCCGCCGCCCGGCGACCGCGCGTCCCGCACCCGCTCCCCCGTCTCACGCACCAGCAGGTCGATGTTGTCGCGCCGCCAGTCCGCGCGGGTCGCGAAGTCCCCGCCGTACTCCTCGTACGCGGCGTCGTCGTCGAAGGTCTGGCCCGCCACCGGGTAAGGGTAGAAGTAATCGTCGAAGTGGACGCCGTCGATGTCGTAGCGCTCCACCGCGTCGAGGATCGCGTCCTGCACGAAGGCGCGGACCTCGGGCAGGCCCGGGTTGTAGTACAGCTTGCCGCCGTACGGCACGGCCCAGTCCGGGTGCAGCCGCGCCGGGTGGGTGGGCACCAGCCGCGTCGGGTCGGTGTGGTTGGCGATGCGGTACGGGTTGAACCACGCGTGCAGTTCCAGGCCGCGACGGTGGGCCTCGCGCACGGCGAGGCCGAGCGGGTCCCAGCCGGGGTCCCGGCCCTGGACACCGGTCAGGTACTCCGACCAGGGCTCGTACGGGGACGGCCACAGCGCGTCGGCCGTCGGCCGCACCTGGAAGACCACCGTGTTCAGGCGGCGCGCCACCGCAGCGTCCAGGTAGGCGCGCAGTTCGGCCTGCTGCGAGGCGGCCGGCAGCCCCGGTCCGGACGGCCAGTCCCGGTTGGCGACGGTGGCCAGCCACATGCCGCGGAACTCCGGCCGGCCGCCGTCCGCACCGCGGCCGCGGGCCGCCGCGCTCCCCGGCGCCGGTGCCGCGGCGGCCGCCGTGAGGGCCGCGACCGCGAAGGCTCTGCGTGTGATCCGTCTCATGCCGCGCCCCCAAAGTGTCCGGAACGTCCGTCTCAGGACACCAGAATGCCCGCCCCTGCCCCCGCTGCACAGCATCCCGCGGAGTAACGTCGGGGCCGAGGCGGACGCCGGGGTCCCTGCCACCGGCACGGACGGCCCCGCGCGTCCCGCCGGACCCCGAGATCAGCGAAAGGCACGATGTGACCGACATCGAACGCGTCGGAGTGGTGGGCTGCGGCCAGATGGGCGCCGGTATCGCCGAGGTGTGCGCCCGCTCCGGCCTGGACGTGATGGTCGCTGAGACCACCGGCGAGGCGCTGGAGCTGGGCCGCACGCGGCTGACCAACTCGCTCGGCAAGGCAGCCGAGCGCGGCAAGATCACCGTCGCGGAACGCGACGCGACGCTCGGCCGGCTCAGCTTCACCACCGACCTCGGCGAGTTCGCCGACCGCGACCTCGTCATCGAGGCGGTCGTGGAGAACGAGCAGGTCAAGACGGAGATCTTCCAGGTCCTCGACCAGGTGGTGACCCGCCCGGACGCGATCTTGGCCTCCAACACCTCCTCCATCCCGCTGGTGAAGCTGGCGGTCGCCACCTCCCGTCCCGACCAGGTCATCGGCATCCACTTCTTCAACCCGGCGCCGGTGCAGAAGCTGGTCGAGCTGATCCCCGCGCTGACCACCGGCGAGGAGACGATCAAGCGGGCCGAGGCGCTGGTGCAGAACGTGCTGGGCAAGCACGCGATCCGCGCCCAGGACCGCTCCGGCTTCGTCGTCAACGCGCTGCTGATCCCGTACCTGCTCTCGGCGATCCGGATGTTCGAGTCCGGCATCGCCAGCCGCGAGGACATCGACAACGGCATGGAGATGGGCTGCGCCCACCCGATGGGCCCGCTCAAGCTCTCCGACCTGATCGGCCTGGACACCGTCGCCTCGGTCGCCGCCTCGATGTACGAGGAGTACAAGGAGCCGCTGTACGCCGCTCCTCCGCTCCTCGCGCGCATGGTGGACGCCGGCCGCCTCGGCCGCAAGACGGGCTCCGGCTTCTACTCGTACTGAGCCACCACCGCCACCACGGCGTGCGGGCCGCCTCCCCGTCGGAGGCGGCCCGCACGCCGTTTCTCCGCCGACGCCCCCTCACCGCCGCTGCCCGCGCTCGGCCTCGTCCCCGTCACCAGCCGGACCACGCCCAGGATCACCGCCCCCGCGGCCCAGACAGCGATGCCGAGGCCCGCACCGAGGGCCGTTCCCACGTCGTCGGCGTAGGGCGGAGCCGACCCCGCAGACGGAGTGATGGGCCGTACGGACCGGCCTACCGGCCCTGCCGAGCCCTCGGCCCTGCACCGGAGTAAGGGCGGACCCGGTCCCCCGGCCCCGCCCTTTTCCGCGTCGTCGGTGCGATGCCCGCGACCGTGTGTGCCGCCCGCCGTCCTTCCGGCCCCCTGAGTGGCGTCCCCCGTTGTGGTCCGCCCGCCGCTCGGGGGAAAGACGGCGGGCGGACAACCGGCCGATGGGCGCCCGTCCACCGGCAGCGGCCCCCGTTAGAATCCAGCGTCGGGCTTCCGGGCCATGGTCGGGAGCGTGTGAACGCGGCCGCTTGTGGTGCGCGGTTCGCACCCCGTGTGAACCGCGCACTCCCTCCGGGCCCGTCACGGCGGGTGACTTCACACGGGGTGTGCGCGGCAGACCCGCATATTCCTTCCGCACACGCTCCCGCCGTACGTGCCGAGGCAGTTGACTGGTGCGCGTATGGACAACGAAGTCCCGCCCGAGAGAGGAAAGAGGAGCGGACCGTGACCGCCCACCCCGAACCCGATCTGGTTGCCACCGATACGGCGGAGTTGAGACGCTGCCTGGATGTGCGGACCGCACGTGTCGACGGCCAGTTGGCGCTGCTCGCGCAGCGCTCCGAACAGAATGAACGTGACGCGGGCGACCTGCAGGCCCGCGTCACGCGGTTGGAGCACGGCCGCTGGCCGCTGCCCTCCATCGCCGCACTCACGGGGCTCGCGGCGCTGGCGATCGCCGTATGGCAGGCGATGGGGCGCTGAGGCCGGCGGGTCCGCGGCGCACCGTGCGCGCCGCGGCCCGGGTCACCCCAGCCGGATGTGATGCAGCAGCAGCAGTGCGGCCGCCATGTTGGCGGCCGGCACCTCCCCTCTGGCGATCATGTCGGGTACCAGTTTCAGGGGGACCCACTCCCGTTTGTCGGACTCGAAGTCGTCCTCGGGATGGCCCACGTACGCGCCTTGGTCGGACCAGAAGATGTGGTGCCGGGCGTCCGTGAGGCCGTTGGACGGCTCCACGGAGAGGAGGTGTTCGAGGGGGCCGGGGCGCCACCCGGTCTCCTCCTCCATCTCCCGGGCGGCCGCGGCGGCGATGTCCTCGCCGTCCTCGACCACCCCTGCGGCGAGTTCCCATCCCCAGGTGTCGGTGATGAAGCGGTGCCGCCACAGCAGCAGCACCTCGTTGGCCTCGTTGACCACTGTGGCCACGGCGACGGGCCGCAACCGGATCAGGAAGTGATCCAGGTGGCGGCCGTCGGGGAGTTCGACATCGGCGAGGTTGACCCGGAACCAGCGGTTCTCGTACACGGTCTGCTCACTGAGATTCTTCCATCGCACGTATGTGCCACCTTCCGCCGTTGAGCCGGCAAGGTGACACGGGCCGGCTTCACAGTGGAACGCGCAGCGCCTCGTCGATCAGATCGGCAGCTTCGTCGGTGGCGGAACCTCCGGTTTCGGCCAGGTGCTCGCGCACCGCCCGCAGCCGGTCCCGTAACCGCTGCGACTCCATTCCCCGCGCCTGTTCGGTCATCTGCGCGGCGTTGGCCACAGCCTGGTCCGCGTCCCCTTGGCGCAGCTCGATATGGGTGAGCATGGCCAGCCGGTGGACCCGGCCCCGGTCGTGCGCGGGGGTGTCGACGGCGGCGTCCGCGTGGGCCCGGGCGGCCCGCAGGTCCCCCAGGCTCAGCAGCGCCTCCGCCACTTGGACGTTCACCAGGCCCGGCTGGACGTAATCCGTTTCGTCGGGTTCCTGACCAGGGCGTATGCGCTCGGCCGCCGCCTCCGCCCGCCGGATGCAGGAGAGGGCGCTCGCCCCGTCACCCAGGCGTGCGTACGCCTTGGCCTGCATCGCGTAGAGATCCGCCGCGAGCGCCGGGGTGATCTGCGGCCCCGCCGCCCGCAGGGCCGCCTCCGCGAAGGCGACCGCCTGACGGTACTCCCGTACGAACAGGGACTGGTTGACCAGCAGCGCGATGACGTACGCGCCGAGCCCCCGGTCCCCGCTCGCCTTGGCCAGCCGCAGTGCCTGATGGAAATAGCGCTGGGCCAGTCCGAGGGCGTCCGAGTCGTACGCACAGATGCCCGCGACGGCCACCAGTCCGCCGGTGGCCCGGTGGAGCTGACGTCCCGTCGCATCGGTGTAGCTGCCCCGCAGCAGCGGCGCCGCCTCGGTGTTGAGGAATCCCACGACCCGCGTTCTCGTCGCGATACCACCCGCCTTCCGGTACATCTGCTCGTAGTGCGTACGCGCCGCGCGGAGCATTTCGATGTCCGCCATGGAGACCCTGGTCAGGCCGTCCCGGGACACGTCGGAGTCCTCGGGCGGGTTCTCCCACTCCCAGACGGGGATGACCGCCGAGGTACCGGTGAGGGCAGGGGCGGACAGCACGTGGGGGCGCTGCTGCTCGTCGGAGCGCCACAGCGCGGTGGCGCGTTCCACGAACCCGGAGAGCGGCGTGTCCGGGACGCGGCGCACTCCCGGCCGGCTCAGTCCGATGTCGTCGAGCCCCACGGCCCGGTGCAGCCGCTCGCTGAGGACTTCGCAGATCAGGTCGGGTACCTGGCCCCGTGGCCGCTGGCCCTTCAGCCACCGGGCCACGGCTGTGTGTTCGTAGCGCAGCGCGAGTCCGCGCTGCCGGCCGAGCTGGTTGACGTGGAGCGCCAGCCCGGCGTGCGAGATGCCTGCCTCGTCGAGAATCGCGTCGAGCAGGCTGTTGGGCTCCATGGTGCCCTCCTGACGGGACCGCCCCGCTCTCCGGCCGGACGGCCCTCGTAGACTTGTCGACTCAACAACCCCTTGAGATCAGCGTAATGAAGCGCGCTGCACACGGGGTGTGAACCGGCCGCGCCCTCCTTCACTCCGCCCGGACACGCCCGCGCGCCAGGGCCGCCGCGTCCGCCTGGGCGGGTACCCGCAGGCGGTCGTTGCACAGCACCAGCAGCGCCACGTCGTCGGACAGCTGTCCGCCGGAGTGCCGCAGCAGCGCGGCCCGTACCTCGTCCACCAGCGCGGCGGCCCGGCAGTCCCGGACCGACCGGATGCCGTCGTCCAGCGCCCGCGGCAGCGGGAAGAACGTGCCGCCGGCATCCCGGGCGTCCGTCACCCCGTCCGTGTGCAGGAAGATCGCCTGGCCGGGCAGCAGCGGCGGGCGGTCCGTCACCGGCAGCTCGGCGGGGAGCGGGAAGAGGCCGAGCGGCGGCATCGGTTCACCGGGCGCGTCCGGCAGCGCGCCGCCGCGGCTGAGCCGGTACGGCCAGGGGTGCCCGCAGTTGAGGGTCCGTACGGCGCCGTCCCGGGCGATCTCCACCAGCAGCAGCGTCACGAACTCCTCGGACAGCGGGTTCTCCGGCTCTTCGGCACCCGCCGACGGGTGCTCGGCGCGGGCCCGCTCCCGCAGGTGCCGCTGAAGGGCACGCTCCAGGCGCCGCAGTACACCGCCCAGGTCCGGCTCGTCGTGGACCGCCTCACGGAAGCTGCCGAGCACCGCGGCGACCGTGCCCATGGCGCCGAGGCCGTGTCCGCGCACGTCACCGATGACGGCCCGGACGCCGTGCCGCGTCGCCACGACGTCGTACAGGTCGCCGCCGACCGTCGCCGCCTCGCCCGCCGCGAGGTGGTCGGCGGCGACCACGATGCCGTCCACCCGCGCGGGCAGCGGACGCAGCAGTACCCGCTGCGCGGCGGTCGCCACCTCCTTCGTACGCTCCAGCTCCCGCAGCAGGCGCAGGCGGCGCCCCGCGGTCAGGTAGCTGGCGGCGACGACCACGAGGACGGCGCAGCAGGTGCCGATTCGGGCGAGGGTGTGCGCGCCGGGGGACTCACCGAACGGGAGCAGTGCGAGCAGGGCGCACAGACCGCCGAGTACGACGCACTGCCGCCGGCCGGTGCCTGCGCAGGCTATGGCGGGGGCGGCGGCGAGGAGTTGGAGGAACTGGCCCTCGGCGGGGGTGCACAGTTCCCAGACGAGCACGCCGAGCACCCACAGGCCGGGCAGTACGAGGACGAAGGCCCGCCGGGCCCGCGCGGCCCGCGGCAGGCACGCTCCGCCCCGCCGCGCCCAGGTTCGGATCATGCCGATGCTCCCCCAGCAACCATCGAGGCGGTCGGCCCTGCCCTGGGCCCTGTCGTCGACGTCCCGTCCGTCCCTCGGGCTGACGGCGGGAGCGCGACGGCATGCCCTCGCCCCGCGGCAGACCCTCTGTCTGAGCAAGCCGCATCGTCCGATGACGATTCTCGCGACTGCGTGTGGCCAAACGGCCACTTTGCGCTCTGATCTCACTCGAACGGGTGAAGCCGAGGGAAACGCACCGGGGCCCGGCGACGAACTTCGGGTCGTCGCCGGGCCCCGGTGGGATGCCCGTGGCGTACGGGCGCCCACGGCGCGTGGATCACGCGCCGCGCAGCACCGCGCCCGTCCGCTCGACCGCGGCGGCGACCGCCGCGTCACGGGCGGCGGACGCCTCGTCGGCGGTCAGCGTGCGGTCGGGCGCCCGGAAGCGCAGCGCGTAGGCCAGGGACTTCTTGCCCTCGCCCACCTGCTCGCCGGTGAACACGTCGAACAGCCGCAGCGATTCGAGCAGGCCGCCCGCGCCGGAGCGGAGCGCCGCCTCGACCTCCGCCGCCGGGACCGACGCGTCCACGATCAGCGCGACGTCCTGGGTGGCGACCGGGAAGGTGGAGATCCGCGGGGCCTGCACCACGCCCTGGCCGGCCCGTTCCAGGCGGTCCAGGTCGATCTCCATCGCGCCGGTGCGCTCCGGCAGGCCGAGCGCCTTGGTGACGCGCGGGTGCAGCTCACCGGCGTTGCCGACGAGCACCTCCTCGCCGTCGATCACGGCGAGCAGCGCCGCGCAGCGGCCCGGGTGGAAGGGCGCGTGCTGGTCCTGGCGCACGATCAGCTCGACGCCCGCCTCGCGCGCCACGGTGCGGCCCGCCTCGACGGCGTCCGCCCAGGTGGCCGGGCGGCCCTTGCCCCACCAGCCGTCCTGCTCGCGGGCGCCGGCGAACACCACCGCGACCCGGCGCGGCTGCTCGGGCAGCGCGGCGTCGAGCGCGGCGATCTGCTCGTCGGTGGGCCGGCGGTCGACGGGCAGCCGCACGGACGGCTTCTCGTCGCCGGTCGGCCGGAAGACCAGGCCGGTCTCGAAGAGCGCGAGGTCGTGCGAGCCCCGGCCGTCGTTGCGGCGCAGTGCGGTGAGCAGGCCCGGGATCAGCGTGGTACGGAGCAGCGGCTCCTCGTCCGAGAGCGGGTTGACCAGCCGTACGGTCCGCCGGCGCGGGTCGTCGTCCTCGATGCCGAGCTGGTCGAGCACCGTCTCGCCGAGGAACGGGTAGTTCAGCGCCTCGACGTAACCGGCGCCGGCCAGCGCGCGGCCGACCCGGCGGTGCAGCCGCTGGCGCTCCGTCAGGCCCCGCCCGGCGGGCGGCTTCGGCAGCGTGGAGGGCAGGTTCTCGTAGCCCTCCAGACGGATGACCTCTTCGGCCAGGTCGTTGGGATCGGTCAGGTCGGGCCGCCAGGACGGCACCGTCACGACCAGCTCGTCCTGCCCGTACACGTCACAGCCGACCTGCTGGAGGCGCCGTACGACCGTCTCGCGGCCGTACGTGACGCCCGCGACGCGGTCCGGGTGGTCCGCGCGCACGGTGATCGTGCGCGGCCCGCTGGGCGAGACGACCTCGGTGACGCCGGCCTCGGCGGTGCCGCCCGCGAGCAGCACCAGCAGGTCGACGGTGCGCTGCGCCGCGGCGGACGCGGCCTGCGGGTCCACGCCGCGCTCGAAGCGCTTGGACGCCTCGGAGGTCAGCCGGTGGCGGCGGGCGGTGCGGGCGATGGAGACCGCGTCGAAGTGCGCGGCCTCGATCACGACCTCGGTGGTGCCGTTGACCAGACCGGTCTCCGGGTCGATGGGGGCACCTCCCACGCCTGAAGCAGTGGGGGACGCGTCCGCGATCTCGGTGTTGGCGCCGCCCATCACGCCCGCGAGGCCGATGGGGCCGCGGTTGTCGGTGATGACCAGGTCCCCGGCGTCCAGGACGCGCTTGGTGCCGTCCAGGGTCGTCAGCTTCTCGCCGGGCTCCGCGCGGCGCACGCCGATCGTGCCGTCCACGCGGGTGCGGTCGTAGGCATGCAGCGGCTGGCCGAGCTCCAGCATCACGTAGTTGGTGACGTCCACGGCGAGCGAGATCGGGCGCATGCCGGCCTTCTGCAGGCGGCGCTGGAGCCAGATCGGGGAGCGCGCCTCCGGGTCGAGACCGACGACCGTACGGGCCGTGAAGCGGTCGCAGCCCATCGGGTCGGCGATCTTGACCGGGTAGCCGAAGGAGTTCGGCGGCGGCACGTCCAGCAGCGCGGGGTCGCGCAGCGGCAGGCCGTAGGCGATGGCGGCCTCGCGGGCGATGCCGCGCATGGACAGGCAGTCGCCGCGGTTGGCGGTGACGGCGATGTCCAGGACCTCGTCGACGAGCTGGAGCAGCTCGATGGCGTCGGTGCCGGGCTCGTACTCCGGCGGCAGCACGATGATGCCCCCGCTGCCGTCGTCGCCCATGCCCAGCTCGTCGCCCGAGCAGATCATGCCGTGCGAGACCTTGCCGTACGTCTTGCGCGCGGCGATCTTGAAGTCGCCGGGCAGGGTGGCGCCGGGGAGCACCACGACGACCTTGTCGCCGACCGCGAAGTTGCGTGCGCCGCAGACGATCTCCTGCGGCTCGCCGGTGCCGTTGGCCTGGCCGACGTCGACCGTGCAGAAGCGGATCGGCTTCTTGAAGCCCTCCAGCTCCTCGATGGTCAGGACCTTGCCGACGACCAGGGGGCCCTTGAGACCGGCGCCCAGCTGCTCGACGGTCTCGACCTCCAGACCGGTGGCGACGAGTTTGGCCTGTACGTCCCGGCCGGACTCACCGTCCGGCAGGTCGACGTATTCCCGCAGCCAAGAAAGCGGGACCCGCATCAGATCTCCATCCCGAAAGGCCGGGTGAACCGGACGTCACCCTCGACCATGTCTCGCATGTCCTCGACGTTGTGGCGGAACATCAGCATCCGCTCGATGCCGAACCCGAAGGCGAATCCGCTGTACTTCTCCGGGTCGACACCGCAGGCCACCAGCACCCGCGGGTTGACCATGCCGCAGCCGCCCAGCTCGATCCAGCCCTCGCTGGAGCAGGTACGGCACGGGCGCTCCGGGTCGCCGACGGAGGCGCCGCGGCACACGTAGCAGACCATGTCCATCTCGGCGGACGGCTCGGTGAACGGGAAGTAGTTCGGCCGCAGCCGGGTCTGCATCCCCTCGCCGAAGAGCGCCTCGACCATGTGGTCCAGGGTGCCCTTGAGGTCCGCCATGGTCAGGCCCTCGTCGATGGCGAGCAGCTCGACCTGCGAGAACACCGGGGTGTGGGTGGCGTCCAGCTCGTCGGTACGGTAGACGCGGCCGGGGCAGACCACGTACAGCGGCGGCTCGCGGTCGAGCATCGACCGGATCTGCACGGGCGAGGTGTGGGTGCGCAGCACCACACCGGACTGGTCGGTGCCGGTCGCGGCGTTCTCGACGAAGAACGTGTCGTGCGTGGTGCGGGCCGGGTGGTCCGGCGACAGGTTCAGGGCGTCGAAGTTCAGCCACTCCGACTCGACCTCGGGGCCCTCGGCGACCTCGTAGCCCATGGCCACGAAGACGTCCTCGATCCGCTCGGACAGGGTGGTGAGCGGGTGCCGGGCGCCCGGCCGGGCGCGGTCGTACGGCAGCGTGACGTCCACCGCCTCCTCGACCAGCACCCGGGCGTCGCGCTCCGCCTCCAGCTCCTCCTGGCGCTTCTTGAGCGCCTGGCTCACCTGGCCGCGGGCCTGGCCGACGCGCTTGCCGGCCTCGGCCTTGGCCTGCGGCGGCAGCGCGCCGATCTCGCGGTTGGCCAGCGCCAGCGGCGAGGTGCCGCCGGTCTGCGCGACCTTCACCTCGTGCAGCTCCTGGAGGTCACCGGCGGCGGCGATGGCGGCGAGCGCCTCGTCCCGCATGCGGGCGATCTCTTCCGGTTTCAGGGCCTCGACCTCGACAGGGTCGTACGACTTATTGGGTGCGGACATCTCTTCCCGTGCTTCCGATGGGCTTGGCGCGCGGCTTGCCCCCGACGTGTGCAGTGCCAAAGGTGCCAAAGGTGCAGTCTACGGGGCAGGGCGGCCGCGCCTCATCCGAGCCCCGACGGGGGTGGGCCCGCCGGGCGCCGCTCAGGCCATGAAGGCCGGGGTCCCGACGGGCAGGATAAATCGGAACAGGGCGCCGCCGGCGGGCGCGCGGCCGACCGTGATCGCGCCGCCGTGGGCCTCGACGATGCCCTTGACGATGTAGAGGCCCAGGCCGGTGCCGCCGCGCTTGCTGCCCCGCCAGAAGCGGGTGAAGACGCGGCTCATCGACTCCTCGGGGATGCCGGGGCCCTCGTCGCTCACGCTGACGCTCGTCCCTTCCGCTCCGGAGACCGATGCCGGTCCCACCTCGATGGTGACGGTTCCGGCGCCGTGCCGCACCGCGTTTTCCAGCAGGTTGCCCAGCACCTGGTCGACCTTGTCCGGGTCCGCCCACAGGTCGGGCAGCGGCTCGACCGTGCGGATCAGGAAGCGGTCGGACGGCTGGCCCGCCGTCGTCTGCGCCTGGACGTGCCGGCGTACGGCGGCGGCCATGTCCACCCGCTGGCGGCGCACCTCCAGGCGGCCGGAGTCGATGCGGGAGATGTCCAGCAGCTCGGCGATGAGCCGGGTGACGCGGTTGGCGTCCGCGTCCACGGTCTCCAGCATCAGCCGCTTCTGGTCATCGGTGAAGCGCTCCCACTTCTGCAGCAGGGTGGCGGTGAAGCCCTTCACCGAGGTGAGCGGCGAGCGCAGCTCGTGGGCGACGGTGGCGATCAGCTCGGCGTGGCTCAGCTCGGTGCGGCGCCGCGCCTCGGTGCCGCGCAGCGCGACGACCAGCCGCCGGACGGGGCCGGTGGGGTGGCTGCGCACGTACCGCGCGGAGACCAGCACCTCGCGGCCGCCGAGCAGCAGGTTGCGCTCGGGCTGGCCGCTGCGGATCGCCAGTCCGCCGTACGGGTCGGTCAGCTGCCACCAGCGGCGGCCCTCGATGTCCTGGAGCGGCAGCGCCTTCTCCAGCGGGCGGCCCAGCGCGTCGCGCGGGTCGATGGCGGTGATCCGGGCCGCGGCGGCGTTGAAGCAGACCACCCGGCCGGTCTCGTCGGCGACGACCAGGCCGTCGGGCAGGTCGTCCGGTTCGAGCCCGGCGCCGGTGAGACCGGCTCCGAGGGGCCGCGGGCCGCCGTCCGGACAGGGATCGGCGGCGACCGTCGTACCGGATGCCCTCGTACTCATCCCCGCTACCCCCTTCCGGTTCCCCGGGCACGCAACCCTACTAGTCGCGGGAGGCGGAGCGGCACCCTCCGGTGGTGCGCTGGGCGCGGGCGGAGGCGTACAGGCACACGGCGGCCGCGGTGGCCAGGTTGAGGCTCTCGGCCTTGCCGTGGATGGGGACGCGCACCACGGCGTCCGCCAGTGCGCGGGTCTCCTCCGGCAGCCCCCACGCCTCGTTGCCGAACACCCAGGCCGTCGGGCCGCTCATGGTGCCCGCGTCCAGCTCGGCGTCGAGGTCGTCGGCGCCCGCCCCGTCGGCCGCCACGATGCGTACGCCGGCGTCCCGCAGCCCGCCGACGACCTGCTCGACCGGTACGCCCACGGCGACCGGGAGGTGGAAGAGCGAACCGACCGAGGCGCGGACCGACTTGGGGTTGTACAGGTCCACGGAGGCGTCGGTCAGCACGACCGCGTCGGCGCCCGCGGCGTCCGCGCAGCGCAGCACCGTTCCGGCGTTGCCGGGGTCGCGTACGTTGGCGAGCACCGCGACCAGCTTCGGCCGGGCGGCCAGGATCTCCTCGAAGGGCGAGTCCAGGAACCGGCAGACGCCGACCAGGCCCTGCGGGGTGACGGTCTGGGACAGGTCGGCGATGGTGGCGTCGTCGGCGAAGCGGACGGGTACGCCGGCCGCCCGTACCGCGGTGAGGATCTCCGCGTGCCGCTCGGCGGCCTCCGGGGTGGCGAACAGCTCGACGAGCGTGCGCTCGCCGCCGGAGCGGTGCTCCACGGCTTCCCGTACGGCCTGCGGGCCCTCGGCGATGAACCGGCGCTCCTTGCCGCGGAAGTTGCGGCGGGCCAGCCGCCGGGCGGCGGCGACGCGTGCGGAACGCGGGGAGATCAACTCGGGGGTGCCCATGGGCGGCGGCTCACTTCTTCGGGTGGGTGGGGCGTGCGGAAGAGCGACGGACCCGCAGGCCGGGGGCCTGCGGGTCCGTGACAAACGTGCCTCAGGCCGTGGTTCAGGCGGCCTTCGGGGCGTTGACGTCGCTCGGCAGCGCCTTCTGGGCCACCTCGACCAGCGCGGCGAACGCGTTGGAGTCGTTGACCGCGAGCTCGGCCAGGATCTTGCGGTCCACCTCGATGTTGGCGGCCTTCAGACCCTGCACGAAGCGGTTGTAGGTCATGCCGTTGGCGCGGGCAGCGGCGTTGATGCGCTGGATCCACAGCTGACGGAAGTCGCCCTTGCGCTTCTTGCGGTCGTTGTAGTTGTAGACGAGGGAGTGGGTGACCTGCTCCTTCGCCTTGCGGTAGAGGCGGGAACGCTGGCCGCGGTAGCCGCTGGCCTGCTCGAGGATCGCCCGGCGCTTCTTGTGGGCGTTGACTGCCCGCTTGACGCGTGCCACTTGTTAACTCCTTGTAGCGGGGCCGTGGGTGTCGTCACACGACCCGAATCGAATGGGTCCCGGTCCAGGTCCTGTGCCACGCCGTGGGGCGGGGCGGGCAGGACTTACTTGCCGAGAAGCTTCTTGATCTTCGCGGCGTCGCCCGGGGCCATCTCGGCGTTGCCGGTGAGGCGACGCGTCACGCGGGACGACTTGTGCTCGAGCAGGTGGCGCTTGCCGGCGCGCTCCCGCATCACCTTGCCGGAGCCGGTGACCTTGAAGCGCTTGCTGGCACCGCTGTGCGTCTTGTTCTTCGGCATGCGCCGTTCTCTCCTCTTGGATGGCGCCCCCACCGGTCCGGGGACCGGCGCCCGGGGGCGTCAGATGTATCGGTTGCTGTCCGGGGCGACCCCGGCGCGGTCCGGGGTTCGCACCCTGGATCACGCCTCGGCGGGCTCCTCGACGTCCTGCTCCGGGGCAGAACCCTGGCGCTCCGCCTTGCGGGCGGCCTGCGCCTCGCGGGCCTCGGCCATCGCCTCGGTCTTCTTCTTGTGCGGACCGAGGACCATGATCATGTTGCGGCCGTCCTGCTTCGGGTTCGACTCGATGAACCCGAGGTCCTGGACGTCCTCCGCGAGGCGCTGCAGCAGTCGGAAGCCCAGCTCGGGGCGGGACTGCTCGCGACCACGGAACATGATCGTGATCTTGACCTTGTCACCCTGCTTGAGGAACCGGACGACGTGACCCTTCTTGGTGTCGTAGTCGTGCGGGTCGATCTTCGGCCGGAGCTTCATCTCCTTGATGACCGTGTGCGCCTGGTTCTTGCGCGCCTCACGGGCCTTCATGGCCGACTCGTACTTGAACTTTCCGTAGTCCATGAGCTTGCAGACCGGCGGACGGGCGTTCGCCGCCACCTCGACCAGGTCGAGGTCGTACTCCTGCGCAAGCTCCAGGGCCTTGGCAAGCGGCACAATGCCGACCTGCTCGCCACTGGGACCGACGAGTCGCACCTCAGGGACGCGAATCCGGTCGTTGATGCGGGGCTCGGCGCTGATGGATCCTCCTCGGTAGCACCACGCGACGGCCTGGCGGACTGCCGCGTAACGTCTGTTTCGATGTGACCAACCGCGCCGGAACACGAAAAACGCCCCGGACGGGACACAGGCGGGGCTCCTCAATGGATCGGGAGCACCGCCGCGATGTCATCGCGGGGCGCAGCCAGACCGTTGACCCGCCGACCGTGAGGTCGGTTCGGGTGGGAGATCGGAGCCTCCACTTGTGGGTCGGGCACATGAGTGCTCGACCGGTCGGACTCCCAGAGTACACGAGCCGCGGGCCGGGCCCCACTCGCCCGTCCACGGGCCGCAGGGGCGGGCCCCTCCCGCCCGCGGGCGGGCCATAAGGTTGAGCCGACCCCTGAGCAGGAAGTGAAGCGCGAGCCATGAGTGACCAGACCCCGCAGCAGCCCGGCCCGGCCGGACCCGCCGCCCCCGCGAACCCGGACTTCGACGCCATGACCCGCGACATCGCGGACGTACCGGCCGTCGAGGTGATCACCACGGTCGCCGTGCACCTGATGTCCTCGGCGGCGGTCAACCTCGGCCTCGCCGAGGAGGGCGCCGAGCACAAGGACCTGGACGAGGCCCGCAAGCTCATCCAGGCGCTGGCCGGGCTGGTCACGGCCAGCGCGACCGAAATCGGCTCGTACCATGCCGCTCCGCTGCGGGACGGGCTGAAGTCGCTGCAGCTCGCCTTCCGTGAGGCATCGCTGGTGCCGGACGAGCCGGGGCAGGGGCCCGGGGAGAAGTTCACGGGGCCGGTGTACGGGTAGCCCGTACCGGGCCGGGCGGCGTACGGGTGGGCCCTGTGTCCCGTACGCGGCCCGGCGGCGCGCCCCGGGGGTGCGTCCGTCGCGCAGGCGAGGAGGCCGCTCCCGGCTCGGTGCCGGGGCGGCCTCCTCGTCGTAGGCGTCGTACGGTGCCGCGCCGCTACGTCGCGGAGCGTTCGTCCGCGACCAGCTTGGGTTCGTTCGGCGGGTGCGTGATCTGGTGGACCACCGCGGCCAGCGCGCCGCCGATCAGGGGCGCCACGATGAACAGCCACAGCTGCGACAGTGCGCCGCCGCCCGCGAACAGGGCCGGGCCGATGCTGCGGGCCGGGTTCACCGACGTACCGGTGAGCGGGATACCGATCAGGTGCACGACCGCCAGCGCCAGGCCGATCGGCAGGCCGTCGAAGCCGACCACCGCCACCCGGTGCGTGACCGCGAGCACCACGAACACCAGCAGGAACGTCAGCACGATCTCGGCCACGAAGGCGCCGCCGAGGTTGATGTGCACGGCCGAGCGGTCACCCCACCCGTTGGACCCGAAGGCCTCACTGGTCTTCAGGCCCGGCACCTGCTTGGCGACCAGGAACAGCAGCGCGGCACCGACGATGCCGCCCAGCAGCTGCGCGATCCAGTACTCGATTGCCGTACGGGGGGTGATGCGGTGGGCCAGCAGCATGCCGAGCGTCACCGCCGGATTGACGTGACTGCCCGAGATCGGGCCGATCGCGTACGCCAGGGCCAACAGGGTGAAGCCGAATGCCAGGGCGATGCCGAAGGTTCCGATGTACTCGCCGGCCAGCACCGCGGAGCCGACGGCGAAGAACACCAGGAGCAGCGTCCCGAGGAACTCGGATACGACCGTGCGGGTCTCCGTTGTCGTCTCCATGGGGCCTCCTCGCGCGGATCTTGCTCTCTCCTCGCATTGTGAGCCCCGTCACCGGGATCCGCCTCTCGGCGGGTGCTGTGACCGGCCGGTTCAGCGCTCGTAGAAGGGTTCGCCGGCGGATTCGGAACCCGGCGGCAGCAGGGCCAGGTCGAGGCCGCGTACGAGCCGGGAGCGCAGGGTCTCGTCGGCGGCCAGCGCCTCGGCCAGGCGCTGCGCGACGGCGGCGGGCGCGGCCTCCGGGGCGAGTTTGAGGGCCAAGGTCGCGTCGGCGTCCGCCGAGGGGTCCAGGCGGGCAGCCAGGACGTCCGGCTCGGCGGCCACCAGGGTGCGCAGCGCGTCGGTGACGGCCGGGTCCTCGCGCGGGTCGCTGCTCTCCCGGCCCTCCGCGAGGGCACGCAGCGCGGCGCCCGTGAGCTGGTACGTCGCCGGGCCCGCCAGGTCGATGACGACCGTGTCCGCCTTCTCGTGCGCGGCGGCGAGCAGGGCCTGGCGCATCGGCACGGCCACGGGGCGGGCGTCCGGCCGCCAGCGGTGCAGCGTGTCCATGGACGTGAAGGCGGGCAGCGCGCGGCGGCCGTCGGGGGCCTGCAGCGTCGGTACGGCCATGTCGCTGGTCTTCTCCCGCTTCAGGCCGTCCGGGCCGGTCTCCACCTCGCCGAGGACCGCGACGACCGGTACGAGGAGCCGGGCCCGGCTCAGGAGTGGCAGGAGCCGGGTCTCGGTCTCGGGCGACCGGGTCTCGGCGTGGGCCGCCAAGGCTGCCGCGAGTTCCGGGTCGGCCGTGCCGTCGTCGTCGGAGAAGTCCGAGGTGGGGATGTTCTTGAGCACGTCTTCGAGCCTAGCGGTGGGCCCTCTGGGCCCGGGGGTGGGGCCGGTCGGTCCCGATGTGCTGCTGCCTGCGGCGGGCTGGGCCGGTTCTTCGGTGCCGGTTCGCTTCGAGCTGCGGCGTCGTGTGCGCCTGCGGCGGGCTGTGGCCGCTGCGCGGGGCCGGCATGGTTCGGGGGCGGGGAGGGTCGTGGTGCGGAAGGCGGGTGGCTCGGTGCGGGGCCGGTTGAGGGCTGGGACCGGTGCGGTGGGTGGCTCGGAGCGGTCAGTTGTGGTGTTTGCGCCAGAGGATGGCTGAGGTGGTGATGAGGGCCAGGCCGGTGATCGTTGCGGTCCACGGGAGCCATGGAGTGGTGTCCGTGGACGTGTCGGCGGTCGGGCCCGTCCCGAAGTAGTGCTTGTCGTAGGTGGCTGCTTCGGGCTTTTGGGGTGTGGGCTTGAGGGTGGCGGCTTCCTCTATGGCCGCTGCCGGGTCGATCATGCCGGCGCCCAGTTCGTCGTTGCGGCCGCCTTCCGGGGCGTCCTGGGCGGTGTCGGTGAGGAGCTTCTTGATCTGGGCGGGACTGAGGCCGGGGTGGGCGGAGCGGATGAGCGCCACCGCGCCGGAGACGAAGGCGGACGCGGCGCTGGTGCCCCAGCCCTCGTAGTACTTGCGGTCCGGGTTGGCGATGACGACGCCGACGCCGGGTGCGCAGACCGTGGCGTACCAGCGGCGGGTGGAGAAGTTGGCGCGGGAGCCCCACTGGTCGACGGCGGTCACGGCGATCACGCCGGGGTAGGCGGCGGGGTAGGAGACGTGGTCGCCGTCCTTGCCGCCGTTGCCTGCCGAGGCGATGACGGGGACGCCCTTGCTCAGGGCGTACTGGATGGCGGCGTCCTCGCGGGGTTCGGGGTGGGCGGAGCGGCTGTCGTCGCCGAGGGACAGGTTGATCACGTCGGCGCCGTGGTCGGTGGCCCAGCGGATGCCGTCGGCGAGGGCGCCGGCACGTTCGGTGCGGGCGCGCTGCCGCTGCGGGTCGCTGTCCTCCAGGATCACCCGGACCGGGAGGATCTTGGCTTCGGGGGCGACGCCGATCACACCGTCGGCCTGGTCGGCGCCGTGGCCGTGACCGGCGATGATGCCGGACATGGCGGTGCCGTGCTCGGCCCAGGAGCTGTCGCCGGGGCGGGCCCCGAAGCCGACCAGGTCGTTGGCGGGCAGGACCTGGCCCTGGAGGTCGGGGTGGTCGGCGTCGACGCCGGTGTCCAGGACGGCGACGGTGATGCCGTCGCCCTTGGTGGTCTCCCAGGCCTTCTCGGCGTGCAGGGCGTTCAGCGCCCACTCCTGGGCGCGTATGCCGTCGGCGTGCGCGGGCAGGCCGGGCAGCACGGTCAGCGCGGCGGCGGCCAGCGCGACGCCGGCGGCGCGCAGCAGGGGCCTCCTGGTCATTGCGGCTCCGTGGTTCCCTTGGCGGCCTGCTTGCGGAAGGTCTGCTCGATGCGGTCGGCGACGGCCTTGGCGTCGTGGCCGAGCCCGGCTTCGGCGGGGGCGGTGGTGGCGCCGGTGCGGGTGGCTTCGGCGGCGGGCTGCGGGTCATCGACGGTGCGGCCGTCGGCGAAGCCGGAGACGGCGTAGACGACGACGGGCAGGTCGTCGAGGACGCGGATGCTCCAGCTGGCGCGCTGGCCGGGCCCGAAGCCCGCCGCGGGGGTGCCCTCGGCGGCGTACGGGCGGGGCATCAGGTCCGTACGGGTGTCGAGGTGCTCCTTGGCGAAGCGGCGGCGCAGGTCCTGCATGGCGGTGCGGTCGGCCTTGGTGGAGACGGCGCCGGCGGTGATGACGTTGGTGCGGGTGGCGTCCACGTAGGTGGCGCGTACCAGGCGGTTGCAGCCGACCGGGGCGAGTGCCTTGGCCAGCAGCGGGTCGAACGCTCCGGCGCAGCCGCTGTCGGGGGCGACGGCGATGCGGGTCCAGGTGCGGTCCGCGCCGCCGGGGCCGGTGCCCAGGCCGTTGAATGTGCGGGGGAAGAGCGTGTCGACGGGGGCGCTGTGCCAGACCTCGCGGCCCTGGGCGAAGACCGCTTCGGCGGCGGGGCTGCCGTCCGGGTCGTCGGCGAGCCAGGTGCCGGCGGAGGCGCCCGCGACGAGGCCGAGGCCGAGTACGAGTCCGGCGGCCGCGAGCGCGGTGCGCCGGGAGGTTTTGGGGGCGTACGGCGGTGCCGGGGGTGCGGGCGGGCCGGTGAGCGGGGGGCCGGTGGGGGGCGGTGCGGTCCCGGCCGGGGGCTGGATGGGGCGCGGTGGGATGGCCGGGGCTTTCGGGTCGGGACCGTTCCAGAGTGCCTCGCTGTTGGCGAGGTGGAAGGCGGCGGTGTCGCGAGGGGTGGCGGAACGGTCCGCCGGGGCCTGGGCGGGGACCGGTGCGGGCGGGGACGGGGTATCCGTACGGGGCGGAGCCGGGGCGCCGGCGGGACGCGGCGGGATGCCGGCCGGGGGCGGGCTGTCCGCCACTGCGGGCGCTGCCGGGGCGGCGGGCCGGGGCGGGGTGGCGGCCGGGGCCGCGACGGGTGCGGCGGGCGGCATGGGGTCGGGGCCGGGTGTGGCGGGGCTTTCCGCCGGGACGGGGCGCAGGACGGCGGTGTGCGGGTCCTCTGCGGGCGGTGCCGGTACCTGCGGGGCCCGGGGCGGGGTGGGGGGAAGGCGATGCGCGTCGGCGAAGTCGGCTTCGGTGCTCACCCGCGCTCCCCCTCGCGCCTGTGTTCCCCGGCCCGACCAGCAATCGGGGCAGGGTGGTTCGTATCCGGACATCACACCGCTGACCTGCTGGTTGCGGCGTCCGCCACTCTACGGGCTGGCGCCGCCGGTGCTCCAACTCGTCCGGCGTACCCGGGCGTCCGGCGCCCGGTCTGTCGTGTTCTCTCCCCCTACCCACCCGTAACCCCTTCTGGCAGGCTGCGGGCCATGTCCCGGTACACGTGCGACGCAGTTGGTGACAGGGCCCGCCTCGACCGGGCCACCGCCCGTCTCGACGCGCCGCTGGCCGTCGTCGATCTGGGGGCGTTCGATGCCAATGCCGCCGATCTGGTGCGGCGGGCCCAGGGCAAGCCGGTGCGGGTGGCGAGCAAGTCGGTGCGCTGCCGCGCCCTGCTGGAGCGGGCGCTGGCGCGGGACGGCTTCGCGGGGATCATGAGTTTCACGCTGGCCGAGTCGCTGTGGCTGGCCCGGTCGGGGTTCGAGGACGTGCTGCTGGCGTATCCGTCGGCGGACCGGGCGGGTTTCGCGGAGCTGGCCGCCGATCCGAAGCCGGCGGGCGCGGTGACCGTGATGGTCGACGACGTGGCGCAGCTGGACCTGATCGACGCCTGCCGCCCGGCCGGGGGCGGTGAGGAGGTGCGGGTGTGCCTGGAGTGGGACACCGCCTTCCGGCCGCTGGGCGGCCGGGTGCGCGTCGGTGCGCGGCGCTCGCCGCTGAGCCGGCCGGAGCAGGTGGCCGCGCTGGCCCGCGCGGTGACGCGCCGTCCGGGGTTCCGGGTGGTGGGCCTGATGGCGTACGAGGGGCATGTGGCGGGTGTGGGTGACGCGGTCGCCGGGCATCCGCTGCGCTCGCGCGCCGTACAGGCGATGCAGGCGGCGGCGCGCCGGGACCTGGCGCGGCGGCGCTGGGAGGTGGTGCGCGCGGTGCGGGCCGAGGCGCCGGACCTGGAGTTCGTCAACGGCGGGGGCACCGGCAGCGTGCAGCACACGGCCGCCGAGGCCGCGGTGACCGAGGTGGCGGCGGGGTCGGGCCTGTACGTGCCGCGGCTGTTCGACCATTACCGGTCGTTCACGGGCCGTCCGGCGGCACTGTTCGCGCAGCCGGTGGTGCGGCGGCCGGGCGGAGGTGTGGTGACGGTGCTGGGCGGCGGATATCCGGCGTCGGGTGTGGCGGGCCGGGACCGGTCGCCGGTGCCGTTCCTGCCGGAGGGGCTGCGGTACGACCCGCAGGAGGAGGCCGGGGAGGTGCAGACGCCGCTGCTCGGGCCGGCCGCTGACGGGCTGCGGCTCGGCGACAAGGTGTGGTTCCGGCACGCGAAGGCCGGTGAGCTGTGCGAGCGGTTCGCGGAGCTGCACCTGGTCGAGGGCGACCGGGTGGTGGAGACGGTGCCGACGTACCGCGGGGAGGGCCGCACCTTCCTGTAGGGCGGCCCTCCCGGGCGTCACGGCTTCCGCCGGTCCGGCGTGTCGGGCCGGGTCAGGCGTGGATGCGGTCCCGCTGGTCGGGCACGACGGTGCCGTCGGGGCGGCGGACCGCGCCGAGGCCGCCGTCGGTGTTGGTGTAGCCCTTCGTGGCGCAGGGGTACGTGCCGGACTTGCGGGGCAGCGGCTCGATGAACATCGGGTTGACCACCCAGCGGCCGTCGGCGTTGTCGTAGCCGCGGCACATCAGTTCCGGCTGGTTGCGGTTGATGGCCAGGTGCACGCCGGTGGCGTCGTTGACGAAGGTGACGTCGGTGTTGGCGTCGCCGCCGCCGAGCGCGATGCGGTGCGCGGGGTCCTGGAAGCGCCAGGCCTCGGCGCCCTTGATCTTGAATATCTCCTGGTTGATCAGGCAGCGCTTGCCGTCCATGTACGGCAGCACCTCGCCGTGGCCGTCCTTGACGTCGCCGCAGCCGCGGATGCCGGTGGTGAACCGGCCGTTTTCGGTGAGGCTGCGGACGCCGATGGTGTGCGCGCGGTCGATGCCGACGCCGCCGGACCACGCCTCGGCGATGGTCTCGGAGGACGCGGAGACGATGTAGACCTGGAAGCCGGCCGCCTTGAGGGTGCGGATCAGGTCCTTCTGCTGGTCGTAGTAGCGGATGTAGCCGGCCAGCTGGTGGGTGCCGACGGTCTGCTTCGTGCCGATGGGCGCGGCGAGGTTCTCCGCGCGGGCCTGCTCGGCGTACGAGGTGACCTGGGCCGGGGTCAGGCCGGCGAACAACTGCGGGATCCAGGCGTACTCGGGCTTGGTGCGGCGGTGGTTCCACTCGCCCGCGAAGGCGGCCTGGCCGCTCATGGTGCGGGCCTCGCTGCGGATCTCCATGATCTCGTCGGCGCAGGCGGCGTTCTTGGAGGTGCGCAGCGGGCGGCCGGCGGGTACGGAGGTGCCGCACGCCTTGGTCAGGGCGCGGTCGGCGGCGGTGGTCATCCAGGGGCTGGTGGACTTCCAGCTCCTGGGCCGCAGGATCTTGTCGTGCTTGAGGGACCAGGCGAGCGTGGCGTCGGAGATGTCGTTCTTGACGACGGTGTTGTCCCAGTCGAAGGCGGCGACGGGGCGGCCCTCGGGGCCCGGCTTCGGGTGTGAGCAGCTGCCGCGCTCGTCGATCATGCGCTGGATCCTGGCGCGGTTGTCGCCGTACCACTTGATCTTCTTGGAGAGCTGCGGACAGCTCGTACGCTCCGGGGCCTTCGCGGGGTGCGCGGGGGCCGCGGCGATCGCGGGCCCGGTGGCCGCGAGGGTGGTGACGGTCGCGGCGGTGGCCAGCCCCAGGGCGAGGGCGTGTCTGGTGCGCATGGTTCTCCGGTGATAGGGGCGGAATGTCGGCAGTGACGTTCCTGCGGGCAGAAAAACCCCGGGACCGGCGCGCCGGGGCACCGGTCCCGGGGTGATCTTCGGACTGTATCCGCGAAGAAGGCTGCGGCCTACACGGGTGTGACGTACGCCCCTGCGATTCCGCCGTCCACCAGGAACTCCGCGGCGTTCACGAAGGACGAGTCGTCGCTGGCGAGGAAGGCGACCGCGGCCGCGATCTCCTCCGGCTCCGCGAACCGGCCGACGGGGACGTGCACCAGGCGGCGCGCGGCCCGCTCCGGGTCCTTGGCGAACAGTTCCTTCAGCAGCGGCGTGTTCACCGGCCCCGGGCACAGCGCGTTCACCCGGATGCCCTCGCGGGCGAACTGCACCCCCAGCTCACGGGACATCGACAGCACACCGCCCTTGGACGCGGTGTAGCTGATCTGCGAAGTGGCGGCGCCCATCACGGCCACGAAGGACGCGGTGTTGATGATGGAGCCCTTGCCCTGGCGCTGCATGTAGGGCAGCGCGTGCTTGCAGCACAGGTAGACGGAGGTGAGGTTGACCTCCTGGACGCGCTTCCAGGCGTCCAGCCCGGTGGTGAGGATCGAGTCGTCGTCGGCGGGCGAGATGCCGGCGTTGTTGAAGGCCACGTCGACCGAGCCGTACGTGTCGTACGCGGCCTTGAACAGCGCCTCGACCTGGCCGGAGTCGGTCACGTCGACCTGGACGAAGGTGCCGCCGACCTCCTCGGCGGCGGCCTTGCCGGCCTTCTCGTCGATATCGGCGCAGACCACGTTCGCGCCCTCGGAGGCCAGCCGGCGGGCGGTGGCCAGGCCGATGCCGCTGCCGGCGCCGGTGATGACGGCGGTGCGGCCGACGAGCCGGCGGCACACGGGGGTCGCGCTGCCTTCGGCGGCCGCGGTGGTCTGGTCGGTCACTGCTGCTCCTCGGTGCTGATGAAGATGTTCTTGGTCTCGGTGAAGGCGGCGAGCGCGCCGGGGCCCAGTTCCCGGCCGAGGCCGGACTGCTTGTAACCGCCGAACGGGGTCCAGTAGCGGACGCTGCTGTGCGAGTTGACGGAGAGGTTGCCGGCCGCGACCGCGCCGGAGACGCGCAGCGCGCGGCCCACGTCGCGGGTCCAGATGGAGCCGGACAGGCCGTAGTCGGTGGCGTTGGCGAGCCGGACGGCGTCGGCCTCGTCCTCGAAGGGCAGGGCGACGGCGACCGGGCCGAAGATCTCCTCGACGGCGGTACGGTCGTCCGGCCGGCCCTCCAGGACGGTCGCCGGGTACCAGAAGCCCTTGCCCTCGGGGACCTCACCGCGGATGGCGGCGGGCGCGTCCTCGGATACGTACGACCGTACGCGCTCGCGCTGGGCCTCGGAGATCAGCGGCCCCATCTGCGTCGCGGGGTCGGCCGGGTCGCCCGCGACGAAGGACTTCACGGCGGGCTCCAGCAGCTCCATGAAGCGGTCGTAGACCGAGCGCTGGATCAGGATGCGGCTGCGGGCGCAGCAGTCCTGGCCGGTGTTGTCCAGGAAGGAGCCGGGCGCGGCGGCCGCGGCCCGTTCGAGGTCGGCGTCGGCGAAGACGATGTTGGGGCTCTTGCCGCCGAGTTCGAGGGTCAGCCGCTTGGTCCGCGCGGCGCACTTGGCGGCGATGTGCCGGCCGGTGGCGGTGGAGCCGGTGAAGACGACCTTGGCGACGCCGGGGTGTTCGACCAAGGCGTTGCCCGTGACCGCGCCCTCGCCGGGCAGCACCTGGAACAGGCCCTCGGGCACGCCCGCTTCCAGCGCGTACTCGGCGAGCCGGAGCGCGGTGAGCGGGGTGGTCTCGGCGGGCTTGAGGAGGACGGCGTTGCCGGCCGCGAGCGCGGGGGCGGTCCCCCAGGCGGCGATCGGCATCGGGAAATTCCAGGGGGCGATGACGGCGACGACGCCCAGCGGCTCCTGGACGGTGATGTTCAGCCCGCCCGCGACGGGGATCTGCCGGCCCGTCAGCCGCTCCACTCCCCCGGCGGCGTAATGCAGCAGGTCGACGACGTTGTTCGCCTCCCACTCGGCGTTGCCCAGAGGGTGTCCGGCCTCCGCCAGTTCGAGCCGGGCCAGCGCGGGGACGTTCTCCCGTACGGCCCCGGCGAACCGCCGCAGCACGCGGGCCCGGTCCCCGGGCGGCAGCGCGGCCCACTTCTCCTGTGCCGCGGCGGCCCGCCGGACCGCTTCGTCCACCTCCGCGGGAGTGGTGACGGGGACGACGGCTTCCAGTTCCTCGGTCGCCGGGTTGATGATGCGCAGCTCTTGCAACACGTCGCAGTTTTCCTTACATGCGCTCGAAGGAGCGGAAGCGCTCCCAGTCCGTGACGGCGGCGTCGTACGCGTCCTGTTCGACGCGGGCCATGTGGAGGTAGTGCTCGACGACCTCGTCACCGAACGCCTCGCGGGCGATCGGGCTGGCCTCCCACAGGGCGGCGGCGTCGCGCAGCGTGGTGGGGACGTGCTCGGCGTCGCCTGCGTAGGCGTTGCCCGTACACGCCTCGGACGGTTCCAGCTCGTGCTCGATGCCGTACAGACCGGCCGCGACCATGGCGGCGACCGCCAGGTACGGGTTCACGTCGCCGCCGGGCAGGCGGTTTTCCAGGCGGTGGCCGGGCCCGTGGCCGATGACCCGCAGGGCGCAGGTGCGGTTGTCCGGGCCCCAGGCGACGGCGGTGGGGGCGAAGGAGCCGGGCCGGAAGCGCTTGTAGGAGTTGATGTTGGGGGCGTAGAAGAGCGTGAAGTCGCGCAGCGCGGCGAGCTGTCCGGCCAGGAAGTGCCGCATGGTCCTCGACATGCCGTACGGGCCCGCATCGTCGGCGAGGACCGGCTGCCCGGCCTCGTCGCGCAGCGAGAGGTGGATGTGGCAGGAGTTGCCCTCGCGCTCGTCGTACTTGGCCATGAAGGTGAGCGCCATGCCCTCCTGGGCGGCGATCTCCTTGGCGCCGGTCTTGTAGACGGAGTGCTGGTCGCAGGTGGTCAGCGCCTCGTCGTAGCGGAAGGCGATCTCGTGCTGGCCGAGGTTGCACTCGCCCTTGGCGGACTCCACGGTCATCCCGGCGGCGCCCATCTCGTTGCGGATGCGGCGCAGCAGCGGCTCGACGCGTCCGGTGCCGAGGACGGAGTAGTCGGTGTTGTACTGGTTGGCCGGCGTCATGCCGCGGTAGCCGCGGTTCCAGGCGTCCTCGTAGGTGTCCCGGAAGACGATGAACTCCAGCTCCGTGCCCGCGTAGGCGCTCCAGCCGCGCTCGGCGAGCCGGTCGAGCTGGCGGCGCAGGATCTGCCGCGGGGAGGCGGCGACGGGCGAGCCGTCGTGCCAGGCGAGGTCGGCGGTGAGCAGGGCGGTGCCGGGGTTCCACGGGGTGCGGCGCAGGGTGGCGGCGTCGCCGTGCATGGCGAAGTCGCCGTAACCGCGCTCCCAGGAGGACATCGCGTAGCCCTGGACGGTGTTGACGTCCACATCCACGGCCAGGAGGTAGTTGCAGCCCTCGGTCCCGTGCTCCAGCACCTCGTCGAGGAAGTGGCGGGCCGCGAACCGCTTGCCGGTCAGCCTGCCCTGCATGTCGGTGAAGGCCAGGACGACAGTGTCGATCTCCCCGGTGTCGACGAGCCGTCTGAGCTCGTCGACGGAGAGCGGGGGCGTGCGGTCTGCCACGGTGGTGCCTCCTGTCGCTGCATCCGGAGGTCATAAGGTAGGCCCGCGAACCATTGGTTGGGAAGGGGTTCCGGTGGACGGTGCGAACAACGGCGCGGCGGGCTCCGCGGCAGACGGTCCGGCGCGGCGCCCGGCGGACCGGCTGGCGCCCGTACTGCGTCCCGTACGGGCGGGCAACGGCTTCGAGGAGGCACTGGAGCAGATACTCCAGGTCGTCCGGCTGGGCCTGGTCCCCGGCGGCGAACGGCTGCCCGCCGAACGGGAGTTGGCGCAGCGGCTGCACATCAGCCGGGTGACGCTGCGCGAGGTGCTCAAGGTCCTCCAGGACGAGGGGCTGGTGGAGAGCCGGCGCGGCCGGTACGGCGGTACGTTCGTCCGGCCGCGCCGGGAGACCGCGGGCGAGGACGAACTGCGGCGCCGTGTCGGGAAGGTCGACGTCGAGGACGTGCTGCGGTTCCGCGAGGTGCTGGAGGTGGGCGCCGCCGGGCTGTGCGCCGCGCACGGCCTGGACGACGCGCAGACGCGGCGGCTGCGGGAGGCGCTGGCGGCCACCCGCGACGCGCCGCTGGTGGACTACCGGCGGCGCGACACGCTGCTGCATCTGACGCTGGCGGAGCTGGCCGGTTCGCCGTCGCTGGCGGCGCAGTACGCCGCGGTGCGGGCGGGCGTGAACGAGCTGCTGGACTGCATCCCGCTGCTGGTGCGCAACCTGGAGCACTCCCAGGCGCAGCACACCGCCCTGGTCGAGGCGGTGCTGGAGGGGGACGCGGACGGGGCGCGGGAGGTGATGCGCGAGCACTGCGCGGGTACGGCGGCGCTGCTGCGCGGGTTCTTGACGGGCCCGCCCTCGTAACCAGTCTTTTACGCAGGGGGCTTGCGCTCGGCCGTACGGCAGGGCAAAGGTGTGCGGCTGAACCATTACTGCACTTCCCCTCACGCACCCCCTCGGCGAGGCAGGAGCGGCTCATGGCCGACAGCACGGACCCCCATACCGCACCGCCCTCCCCCGGCACGGGCGACGCCTCCCCACCGCACGACGCCTACCTGCAAAAACGCTCCCTTCGACGCGGCAGCGCCGGCCCGCTCCTGCTCACCGGCCTGGGCGTCGCCTACGTCGTCTCCGGCGACTTCTCCGGCTGGAACAACGGCCTGGCCCACGGCGGTTTCGGCGGGCTGGCCATCGCCGCCGTCCTGATGGGCGTGATGTACACCTGTCTGGTCTTCGCGCTGGCCGAACTGGCCTCGGTCCTGCCGACGGCGGGCGGCGGCTACGGTTTCGCGCGGCGCGCCCTGGGCACCTGGGGCGGCTTCCTGACCGGCACGGCCATCCTCATCGAGTACGTGCTCGCGCCCGCCGCGATCTCCATTTTCATCGGCGACTACGTCGCATCCCTCGGCCTGTTCGGCCTGACCTCCAGCTGGCCCGTGTACCTGGCCTGCTTCGTGGTCTTCATCGGCATCCACCTGTGGGGCGTGGGCGAGGCACTGCGCTTCAGCCTGGCCGTCACCGCCGTCGCGGTCGCCGCGGTCGTCGTCTTCGCGTGCGGCGCGCTCAGCGACTTCCACGTCAGCGCCCTGGACGACATCCCGGTCGACTCCGGTGCGTTCGGCGCCAGTTCCTGGCTGCCGTTCGGCGTCCTCGGCATCTGGGCGGCGTTCCCGTTCGGCATGTGGTTCTTCCTGGGCGTCGAGGGCGTGCCGCTGGCCGCCGAGGAGACGAGGGACCCGGCCCGTACGCTGCCCAGGGCGATGGCCGCCGCGATGGGCATCCTGCTGCTGCTCGCGCTGGTCACCTTCGTCGCCGCGACCGGCGCCCGGGGCTCCGCCGCCATCCAGTCGGCGGGCGATCCGCTGGTGCAGGCGCTCCAGCCGCACGGCGAGCCCACCACCGTCTCCCGCATCATCAACTACGCGGGCCTGGCGGGCCTGGTGGCCTCCTTCTTCTCGCTGATCTTCGCCGGATCGCGGCAGCTGTTCGCGCTCTCCCGGGCCGGCTACCTGCCCCGCTTCCTGTCCCTGACCAGCCGCCGCAAGGCCCCGTACCTGGCGCTGCTGGTGCCCGGCGCGCTGGGCTTCGCGCTGGCCGCGGCGACCGGCGACGGCGCCCGGATGCTCAACATCGCCGTCTTCGGCGCCACCATCTCGTACGCCCTGATGTCGCTCTCGCACATCGTGCTGCGCCGCCGCGAACCTGAGCTGTCCCGCCCGTACCGCACCCCCGGCGGCATCCTGACCTCGTCCACCGCCTTCGTCCTGGCCTGTGCCGCGCTGGTGGCGACGTTCCTCGTGGACGAGCAGGCCGCCCTCATCGCTCTCGGCGTCTACGGTGTCGCCCTGGCGTACTTCGCGTTCTACTCCCGGCACCGGCTGGTCGCGGCGGCCCCGGAGGAGGAGTTCGCGGCGCTCGCGGCGGCCGAGGCCGAGCTGGAACGCGACTGACCGGCACCCCGCCGGAACAGCCCCCGCACCCGCACCACCCGGAGGACCCGTGCCCACGCATCCGCCCCTCATCGGTGTCACCACCTACGTCGCCGACGACGCCCGCTGGGGTGTCTGGGCCCTGCCCGCCGCCGTGCTCCCGGCCGGCTACCACCGTCTCGTACAGCGCTGCGGCGGTCTCGCCGCGCTGCTGCCACCCGGCGACCCGGGCACCGCGGCCGCGGCCGTCGCCCGGCTGGACGGCCTGGTGATCGCGGGCGGCCCGGACGTGGAACCCGTACGGTACGGAGCCGACGCCGACCCGCGCACCGGCCCGCCGGCCCGCGACCGGGACACCTGGGAGCTGGCGCTGATCGAGGCCGCGCTGGACGCGCGCGTACCGCTGCTCGGCATCTGCCGGGGCCTGCAACTGCTGAACGTCGCGCTCGGCGGCACGCTCGTCCAGCACATCGACGGGCACGCGGGCCCGGCCGGCGTCTTCGGCCGCCACGAGGTCAAACCGGAACCCGGCACCCTGCTCGGCACGCTGCTGCCCGAGGCGGTGACCGTACCGACCTACCACCACCAGGCCGTGGACCGGCTCGGCGACGGCCTGCTCCCCTCGGCCCACGCGGCGGACGGCACGGTCGAGGCCCTGGAGCTCCCGGAAGCGGACCACTTCGTGCTGTCCGTACAGTGGCATCCGGAGGCCGGGGACGACACGCGGGTGATGGACGCTCTGGTGCGGGCGGCAGGGGGTTCCTGAGGGCCGCTGCCCACTCCCCGAAGACTGCAAATTGCTGCGGCAAACCCACACGATTCGGCGATGTCATCACGGCCGAGAGCCTGGATACGCTCGCTGCACCGGCGCTGACCTGCGTCAACGCCACGGGGCTGCGCCATTTCCCGGCGCGGCCCGGCTTCGTGCCGTCCTTCCGACGGAAGTGGGTTCCACCATGACAAACCGATGCCACCTGAAGTCCACCGCCGTGGGGCTGTCCGCCGCGCTGGCCCTCGGCTTCCTCACCCAGACCGGGTCCGCCGTGGCCGCCCCCGGGCAGTGCGCGGGCAGCGAAAGCGACTTCATCCAGTCCCCGCAGGAGGGCGGAAGAGCACCGTTCGAACTGTCCAAGCCGTACACCCAGGACGGCACCAAAGTACGGACCGTACAGTTCAACGCGGGCAACTCCATGACGGTCGTGCCGACGAACTCCGCTGCGACGGCGGACGGGTTCTGGTTCTTCGAGCCGCCGAACGGCAGCCATCCCGCCAAGAAGGGGGTGGTCACCTTCGTGACACGGGTGTCCATGCCCGACGGGTCGCGGTACCGGACCGTCTTCACCGTCCCGGTCCCGGTCTGCAACCCCCAGAACCGTCAGCGTCCCACCAACGTCTTCCAGATCAGAGGGGACCGCACGCTCACCTACACCGCTCCCGACGGCAGGACGGCCACCGCCGCGGACGCGGCGTACCAGGCCGACCGCTGACCCGCCCGGGCCCCGCGGTCACGGCAGGGCCCTGGTCAGGCCCAGCAGGTGGCGGGCCGGGCCCGCCGGCCGCTGCCCGGTCGGCCAGACGGCCCGCAGCTCGCGGCTGAAGCGCGTACCGAGCACCGGCACCTCGACCAGCCGCCGGGCCGCCAGCTCCTCCCGCACGGCCAGTTCGCTCAGCACCGACGGCCCGGCGCCGCTCACCGCGGCGGCCTTGACCGCCGTCGTGGAAGCCAGCTCCAGCAGCGGCGCCGCGAGCCCGCCGTGTCCGGCCAGTGCCGCGTCCAGGACCTGGCGGGTGCCGGAGCCGCGTTCGCGCAGGATCAGCGGGGTCGCGGCCAGTTCGGCCACCGTCAGGTCCGTACGGCGCCGTGCCCACGGGTGGGCGGGCGCGGCGACCACCACCAGCCGGTCGTGGCCGATGACCGCGCCGTCCAGTCCGGCGGGCACGTCGAGCCCCTCCACGAAACCGAGGTCGGCCTCGCCCGCGAGGAGGCGTTCGGCGACGGCGGCGGAGTTCCCGGCCAGCAGGGACACCGCGGTGTCCGGGCGCTGCGCGCGCAGCGCGATGAGCCAGCCGGGCAGCAGGTACTCGGCGATCGTCATGCTGGCGGCGACCCGCAGCCGCGAGTCCCGGCGCCCGCGCAGCGCCTGCGCGCCCGCGTCGAACGCCTCGGCGGCCTCCACCACCCGCCGCGCCCAGTCCGTGACCAGTGCCCCCGCGTCCGTCAGGCGTGAGCCGCGCGGCGAGCGCTCGACGAGGGCGACGCCCAGTTGCCGCTCCATCGAGCGGATCCGGCTGCTGGCGGCGGGCTGGCTGATGCCCCGTTCGCGGGCCGCGCGGCCGAGGCTGCCGAGCCGGGCGACGGCGAGCAGCAGTTCCAGCGCGCCGAGGTCCGGTACGCGGTGCGAGAGCGGGACCACGGGGTCCGTCCCGGACGGTTCTTCCTTCACGCTGCTCATAACCCCACCTTATGTGCTCATAGGGACGGGGTCCCTGGTGGGAGGTGGTGCGGTGGCCGACCCTGGAAACATGGCAACCCTGACGCAGTCCCCCGCACACACCGGCGCCCGCCTCCCCGTCCGCTCCTCCGGTGCGCCCCCGGCGCTGCGTCAGCTCGGCCCCAACTGGTACGCCGCCGTCATGGGCACCGCCATCGTCGCCAACGCCGGCGCGGCCCTGCCGCTGCGCTCCCCGGGCCTGCGCGGCGCGTACGTCGCGGTCTGGGCGCTGTCCGCCGTCCTGCTGGCGGCCCTGCTGACCGCCCGTACCGTCCACTGGCGCCGCCACGCCGACCAGGCGAGGCGCCACCTGCTCGACCCGGCGGTGGCGCCGTTCTACGGCTGCCTGGCGATGGCGCTGCTGGCGGTCGGCGGCGGGACGCTCGCCGTCGGGCCCGACGTGCTGGGTGAACGGACGGCCGTCGCCGTCGACGCCGTCCTGTGGTGTGCCGGGACGGCGACCGGCCTCGCGGCGGCCGCGGCGGTGCCGTACCTGATGGTGGCCCGGCACCGGATCGAGGCCGGCACCGCCTCCCCGGTGTGGATCCTGCCGCTGGTCGCGCCGATGGTCTCGGCCGCGCTGGGCCCCGGCCTGGTGCCGCACCTGCCCGCCGGACAGTGGCAGGAGGCGATGCTGCTCGCCTGCTACGCGATGTTCGGGATGTCGCTGCTGGCCACCCTGCTGGTGCTGCCGCTGGTCCTGGCCCGGCTGATCCACCACGGCCCGCTGCCGCTCGCGCTGACGCCGACGCTGTTCCTGGTCCTCGGTCCGCTCGGCCAGTCCACGACCGCGGTCGGCAACCTCGCGGACGCCGCGCCGGGCGTGGTCGGTGCCGGGTACGCACAGGCGATGAGCGGCTTCGCGCTGCTGTACGGCGTGTCGGTCACGGGCTTCGCGCTGCTGTGGCTCGCGCTGGCGACGGCGCTGGTCGTCCGGGCCTTCCGGACCGGGATGAAATTCTCGATGACCTGGTGGGCGTTCACCTTCCCGGTCGGTACGTGCGTGACGGGCGCGGCGGGTCTGGCACGGCACTCGGGACTCACGGCCCTCACCTGGCTCGCGGTCGGGCTGTTCGCCGTACTGGTGGCGGCCTGGCTGGTGGCCGGGGTCCGTACGGCGCTGGGGCTGGCGCGCGGTCAGCTCCTCGCGCCGTCGCCGGAGAAGTCCGGGGCGGCAGCGGAGTCGGCGGGAACCCCGGCCGCTCAGGCTCCGGCCCCGGCCGCCCCGGCCCCGGCCGCCCCGGCCCCGGCCGCCCCGGCCCAGGCTGCCTCGGTCAGCGAGCCGCGTCCAGCGCACTCCTGAGCACCGCCGGCGCCTCGGCCAACGAGGGCCCGTACCAGGTGAGATGACGCCCGCTGACCAGCGCGGACGGCAGCCCCGGGAACGCCTCGGGGCCGTCGTCCGCCGTGAAGCGGTACGGCTCGTCCGGCAGCACCACCAGGTCGGCGCCGCGCGCGTTCAACTCCTCGACGGGGACGCGGGGATACCGTTCGGCGTGGTCCGCGTACAGGTTCCGCACGCCCAGCCGGGCTAGCAGGTCGCCCGCGAAGGTGTCCCGGCCCAGCACCATCCAGGGCCGCCGCCAGATCGGCACCACCGCACCGCGCGCGGCCGCCGCCTCGGCCCGTGCGTCCCGCCAGGCGTCCGCCGCGTCGTCCAGCCAGCCGGGCCGGGGCAGCCGGCAGCCGCGGACCAGCACCCGTTCCAGTTCGCGCAGTGCCTGGTCCAGGTCGCGGATCTCGGTGACCATGACGTCCAGCCCGGCGGCCCGCAGCGCGCCGAGGTCCGGCGCCCGGTTCTCCTCCTCGTTGGCCAGCACGAGGCCGGGCGCGAGGGCGGCGATCCGGGCGGTGTCCGGGTTCTTGGTGCCGCCGACGCGCGGCACGTCCAGATCGGCGGGGTGGCTGCACCAGTCGGTGGCGCCGACGAGCAGTTCGGGCGCGGTGGCGGCCACGGCCTCGGTGAGCGAGGGCACGAGGGAGACCACGCGCGGGGCGCGGCGCTGACCTGTCGTCATCACCCCACCGTACGCGGGCCGGGCCGCGCCCGACGGACGAAGGCCCCACCGTACGCGGACGCGGCCACGGCCGACGCGCAAAACCCCGCCCCCGGCCGTACAGCCAGGGGCGGGGCCCGCGCGGTGCGTTCAGCGCCTCACTTCACCGGTGCCATCCTGTCGACGATGCCCGGGTGGGCGTCGATCCACTTCTCGACACCGTCGTTCTCGTGGCCCTTGCCGGCGTCCTGGATCTCCTTCTCCAGGCTGCCCAGCTCCTCGGGCGTCATCTTCCAGTTCTTCAGCCAGCCGTTGAGCTCCGGGAACTTCTCCGGGAAGCTCTTGTGGCCGAGCGTCTTGATCTGGTTGTTGTCGCCCCAGGTGTGCTTCGGGTCCGCCAGTTTGGTCAGGTCGTACTTGCTGTACGCCCAGTGCGGCGACCAGAGCACGACCGCGATCGGCTCCTTCTTGGCGTAGGCGCGGTCCAGCTCGGCCAGCATGGAGCTGGTGCCGGCCTCGGTGATCTCGAAGTCCTCCAGGCCGTACGCGGGTGCGACGGTGTCCTTCAGGCGCTTCATCTCGCCGGTGCCCGGCTCGATGCCGATGATCTTGCCCTTGAACTCGTCCTGGTGCTCGCGCAGGTCGTCCAGTGTCTTGACGTCCTTGACGTAGGACGGCACCGCGATCTCCAGCGACGTCTTGTCGTACCACGCGCCGACGTCGACGAGATCGTTCTTGTACTGGTCCCAGTACTGCTTCTGCGCGACCGGCAGCCAGGCGTCGAGCTCGACGTCGATCTGCCCGCTGGACAGACCGGTCCACATCGGGCCGATGTCCAGGTTGCGGATGCTGGGCTGGTAGCCGCGCTTCTCCAGGACGTTCTTCCACAGGTACGTGGTGGCGATGCCCTCGTCCCACGCCGGGTAGCCGATGTTCGGCGCGGCGCCGGCGTCCTTGCCCTTGACGTACGTGACGTTCGCCGACGGGGCCAGCTTGTCGACCAGGCCCGGGTTCTTCTTCAGCCAGGTGCGCACGCCGTCCTGCTCGTGGCCCTCGCCCGCGCTCTTGACGTCGTTCTCCAGGCTGGTGAGCTGCTTCTCGTCCAGGTGGAAGTTCTTCATCCACCGGGCGACCTGGGGCTCGTCCTGCGCGAAGCCCTTGCGGCCGAGCAGGTGCAGGCTGTCACCGGAGCCGAAGGAGCCCTTGGGGTCCTTGAGCTTGGTCAAGCCGTACTTGTCGTACGCCCAGTGCGGCGACCACAGCGTGACGGCGATCGGCTTCTTCGCCGCGTACGCGCGGTCCAGCTCGGTGAGCATGGACGCGGTGCTGGACTCGGCGACCTTGTACTCACCCTCCAGGCCGTAGTCCTTGAGGACCTTGTCCTTGAGGATCTTCATCTCGCCGGCGCCCGGCTCGATGCCGGTGATCTTGCCGCCGAACTCGTCGGCCCGGCCCTTGAGGTCGTCGAGGGTCTTGACGTCCTTCATGTACGACGGGACCGCGATCTCCAGCGACGTCTTGTCGTACCAGGCGCCGAGGTCCTCCAGCTTGTCCTCGTACTTCTTGTAGTACTCGGCGTGCGTGGTGGGCAGCCAGGCGTTGGTCTGCACGTCGATGTCGCCGCGCGCCTGCCCGGTGAACAGCGCGCCGGCCTCCAGGGCCTGCGCCTTCGGCTTGAAGCCGCGCTGTTCGAGGATCTCCTTCCACAGGTACGTGGTGGCCTTGCCCTCGTCCCAGTTGACGTACCCGAGGGTGACCGGGCGGCCGCCGCCGTCGGTCTTCGCACCGTCCTTGCCGAAGACGTTCAGACCGCCCGCGACCAGCGCGAGGACGACCACGCCGGCCATCGCGACGGAGGTGGCGGGCTTCCAGTACAGGAACTTCGCGCCGCCCAGCGCGGCCTGCGCCTTGGCCAGCGCGCGGCGTCCCAGCGGCGAGACCCGCTCGTTGAGGGCGCCGGTCATCCGGTCCAGGTACATGGCGAGGATGACGACGGCGAGGCCGGCCTCGAAGCCGAGGGCCACGTTCACGGAGCTGACCGCGTTGTAGACCGAGGATCCCAGGCCCTCGGCGCCGACCATGCCGGCGATGACGACCATGGAGAGCGCCAGCATGATGACCTGGTTGACACCGGCCATGATCGTGGGCAGCGCCAGTGGCAGCTGTACGCGGAACAGGGTGCGCCGCGGGTGCGTACCGAACGCCTCCGCCGCCTCGACGAGTTCGCCGTCGACCTGGCGGATGCCCAGCTCGGTCATCCGGACGGCGGGCGGCATCGAGAAGATGACGGTCGCCACCATGCCGGGCATCACGCCGATGCCGAAGAACAGGATGCCGGGGATCAGGTAGACCATCGCGGGCATCGTCTGCATCAGGTCCAGGACCGGGCGCAGCGCACCGCCGACGACGCGGTTGCGGGCCGCCCAGATACCCAGCGGTACCGCCACGACGATGGTGATGATGCAGGCCACCAGCACCAGTGACAGGGACTGCATGGTGGCCTGCCACTGTTCGATCGAGTCGATCAGCGCGAAGCCGGCGAAGGTGAGCACCGCTGCGGGCAGGCCGCGCAGCCACCAGGCGAGCACCGCGAAGATGCCCATCAGCAGGAACGGCTGCGGGGCGGTCAGGGCCGCCTCGATGCCGTTGTACATGTCCGTCAGGACGCGGGAGACGAAGTCGAAGAGCCACGTGAGGTGGTGGCGCAGCCATTCGACACAGGTGTTGGCCCAGGAGCCGACGTCGATCCTAGGCACCGGCGGTCACCTTGCCCCCGGGCTTGCCGCCCGTCTCGCCTTCGGGTGTGCCGTCGGGCTGGAGGGCTTTCTTTCTTCCGGCCCTGGTGTCGGCGGGCGCGGCGTCCTCGGGTGCCCGGGCCTCGGCCGGGTCCTGAGCGGCCTCGGCCTTCCCGGCCGCACCGCCCTTCCCCGGCTCCCCGGACTTCTCGGCCTTCCTGGGCTTTCCGGCCCCTGCGGCCTTCGCGGTCCCTTCGGCCTTCTCCGCCGTACCGGCGTCCGTCTCCCGCTGTCCGCCCTCGCCGAGCACGGACAGCAGCCGCCGCGCCGGCACCGCGCCGACCAGCTCACCGTCCGCGCCGACGACGGCGACCGGTACGTTCCCGGCCGAGCAGGGGCCGAACAGCTCCGCGACCGGCGTGTCCCGGTGGACCGTGGCGGGCGTGGCGGCGAGGAGGTCATCGGCCGTACGGATCTCCGTACCGTCCTCCGCCGTGCCGCCCAGCACCTCGCCGGGCTCGACCATGATCGCCCCGGCGGTGAGCACCCGGGAACGGTCGACGTCCTGGATGAACGACGCGACGTAGTCGTTGGCGGGCCTGAGGAGGATGTCCTCGGCACTGCCGATCTGCACGATGCGGCCGTCGCGCATGACGGCGATCCGGTCGCCGAGGCGCATGGCCTCGTTCAGGTCGTGGGTGATGAAGACGATGGTCTTCTTCAGCGTCTTCTGGAGCTCCAGGAGCTGGTCCTGCATGTCGCGGCGGATCAGCGGGTCCAGCGCGCTGAAGGACTCGTCCATCAGCAGGAGGTCGGCGTCGGTGGCCAGCGCGCGGGCCAGGCCCACCCGCTGCTGCATTCCGCCGGACAGCTCGTCGGGCCAGGACTTCTCCCAGCCCTTGAGACCGGCGAGGTGCAGTGCCTCGGTGGCGCGCTTCTCACGCTCGGCACGCGGCAGGCCCTGGACCTCCAGCCCGTACGCGGCGTTCTCCAGCACACTGCGGTGCGGGAAGAGCGCGAAGTGCTGGAAGACCATGGAGATCTTCTCGGAGCGGACCTTGCGCAGCTCCTTGCCGCTGAGCGAGGTCAGGTCCTGGCCGTCGAACCGGACGCTTCCGTGGGTCGGCTCCAGCAGCCCGTTGAGGGTTCGCAGGAGGGTGGACTTACCGGATCCGGACAGCCCCATGACGACGAAGATCTGGCCCTCGTCCACGGAGAACGACGCGTCGATGACCGCGGCGGTCGTTCCGTCGGCCCGCAGCTCCTCGCGGCTTGCACCGTCTTCGAGCCGTCGTACGGCGTCCTCGGGTCGTCTCCCGAACACCTTGTACACGTGCTCGGCTTGCAGCCTGGCCACATACACCTCTCGAATTGACTGAGTACGACCCGACTCCCCCGTCGGCAGGTCGTGGCGCGGCACGGGTCGGGCCCGCCGTTAACCGGTGGAAATGTTGAAAATCCACCGGCTCCGCTCCGGCCGCGCGCCTGCCCCCTTTCCGAAATGACAAACGCAGAAGTGATCCAGTTCACACCCTTCGCGCGGCCCGTCACCGCGGCACCATCCGCGCATGTCACAGGGGTGCGGCATCATGCGGGGTGTGACTCGACGCCTGATGCTCCTCGACACCGCCTCCCTCTACTTCCGGGCCTATTTCGGCGTACCGGAGTCGGTCAGGGCCCCGGACGGCACTCCGGTCAACGCGGTGCGCGGGCTGCTGGACTTCATCGCCCGGCTCGTCCAGGACCACCAGCCCGACGACCTGGTGGCCTGCATGGACTTCGACTGGCGCCCCCAGTGGCGGGTCGACCTCATCCCCTCGTACAAGGCGCACCGCGTCGCCGAGGAGGCCCCGGCCGGCTCCCCCGGGCCGGACGCGGAGGAGATTCCGGACACCCTCTCGCCGCAGGTCCCGGTGATCGAGGAGGTGCTCGACGCGCTCGGCATCGCCCGGGTGGGCGCCGCGGGCTACGAGGCGGACGACGTCATCGGCACCCTCACCGCCCGTGCCACCGGGCCGGTCGACATCGTCACCGGCGACCGCGACCTGTTCCAGCTGGCCGACGACGCACGCGGCGTCCGCATCCTGTATCCGCTCAAGGGCGTCGGCACCCTCCAGATGACCGACGAGGCCCTGCTGCGCGAGAAGTACGGCGTGGACGGCCCGGGTTACGCGGACCTGGCGCTGCTGCGCGGCGACCCCAGCGACGGCCTGCCGGGCGTGCCGGGCATCGGCGAGAAGACCGCCGCCAAACTGCTGGACCGGTACGGGGACCTGGCGGGCATCATGGCCGCGGCCGGCGACCCGGCGTCCAAGCTCACCCCTTCGCAGCGCAAGCGGCTGACCGAGGCGCGCCCGTACGTCGAGGTCGCGCCGAAGGTCGTACGGGTCGCCGCCGACGTACCGGTGCCGGACTTCGACGCCGCGCTGCCCGGCGAGCCGGCCGATCCGGAACGGCTGGAATCGCTCGCCGGACAGTGGGGACTGGGCGGCTCTCTGCAGAGGCTCCTCGCCACGCTCCACTCGTGAACTGTTAGGTTAGGTAAACCTAACAAGACCGTGGCAGGGGAGATCGTCGTGGCAGCAGAGCGTCCGGCCCGCAAGAAGCCCAAGCTCATTCACGCACAGGTGCTGCGCACCGAACAGCTCACGCCGCACATGGTGCGGGTGGTGCTGGGCGGTGACGGCCTGGCGGAGTTCTCGGCGGGCGAGTACACCGACCATTACGTCAAGCTGGTCTTCCCGATTCCCGGCGTCGCCTACCCGCAGCCGCTGGACATCGCCGAGATCCGCGCCTCCTTCCCCCGCCACCAGTGGCCCAAGACCCGTACGTACACCGTGCGCACCTGGGACCCGGACACGCGCGAGCTGGCGGTCGACTTCGTGGTGCACGGCGACACGGGCCTCGCCGGGCCCTGGGCCGCATCCGCCCGCCCGGGCGACGAGGCGCTCCTCCTCGGCCCCGGCGGCGCGTACGCCCCGGACCCCGACGCCGACTGGCACCTGCTCGCCGGCGACGAGAGCGCCCTGCCGGCCATCGCTGCCTCCCTGGCCCGGATGCCGGAGGACGCACCCGTCCACGCCTTCGTCGAGGTCGCCGGCCCCGAGGAGGAGCAGAAACTCCAGGCCCCGGCCGACGCCGAGATCACCTGGCTGCACCGCGGCGACACGCCGGTCGGCGAGCGCCTGGTCGAGGCCGTCCGCGCACTGGACTTCCCGGCGGGCCGGGTGCACGCGTTCGTCCACGGCGAGGCCGGCTTCGTGAAGGAGCTGCGCAAGTTGCTCCGCGTCGAGCGGGAGATCCCGCGCGAGGCCCTGTCGATCTCCGGCTACTGGCGCAAGGGCCACGACGAGGACGGCTGGCAGGCCTCCAAGCAGCTGTGGAACCAGCAGGTCGAGGCCGAGCAGGAGAAGGCCGCGCCGACCGCTCCCTGACCCGCCTTCAGGGGCGGCGGTACCGGGGTTCGCGGACCGGGTGCCGCGGGTAGGCGAACTGCTGGCGCCCGTCGAGGAGTTGGCGTGCACCGCAGCCGGTCCCGCCGACCGGCCCACGACACCGGCACGCACGCCGCACCGAAGACCTCACCGACCGGCGACTTCCGACACGCCGTCACGGCCCGTGCCGGACGGCGCTCCCCGCCGAGCCGTGCCTCCGGCCCCTCGGCCCCGGCGGCCGTGGCCGGGATCGCACAAGTGACGGCGGCGCGGCGCGCCTCCTGGTGGAATGCGGCCCTCCGGACACCGTACGGCCCGGCATTCCAAGAGCGGGGTGGGCTCACGGGTGGCGACGGACTGCCGGGCCTCCACGAGCGCGGCGGCCCGCCGCCACGTCGTCGCTGCGGAACCGGAGGCACGTACGGCGTGTCGGACCGGTGCGCGCGCCGCGTACGACACGCCGTACGAGCCCGGCGCACCGGCCGGAGCCGGACGCGCACGGGCGCGCCCCGGACCGTACGGCGGCCCACACCGTACGGCTCCGCGCCCTCAGCTCAGCACGCTCCCGATGACCGCCACTCCCTCCGCGATCTCGGTCTCCGTGCTCGCGGCGTAGCCCAGTACCAGGCCCGGCCGTCCGGGGGCCAGGCGGTGCCAGGACAGCGGTTGGGCCTTGACGCCCCGGGCGAGCGCGGCCGCCGCCAGGTCGGTGTCGGTGAAGTCCGCGTCGAAGGTGATCGTCAGGTGCAGGCCGGCGGCGGCTCCCCGCACGGCTGCGCCCGGGAGGTGCGTGGCAATCGCCCGGATCATCGCGTCGCGGCGCGCCCGGTGCCGTTTGCGCAGGTGCCGCAGCCGGCGTTCCAGCTCGCCGGTCTCCATCAGGTCGGCGAGCACCAGCTGCGGCAGCGCGGCGTTGCCGAGGTCGGTGAACCGCTTGGCGTCCACCAGCGCGCCGTGCAGCTCCGGCGGCGCGACGACCCACCCCGTCCGCAGCGCCGGCGCCAGCAGCTTCGAGACGCTGCCCGCGTAGCAGACGTGCTCGGGCAGCATCGCGCGGAGAGCGGGCACCGGCGGCCGGTCGTAACGGTGCTCGGCGTCGTAATCGTCCTCGATGATCAGGCCGCCGCCGTCGGCCGCCCAGTGCATCAGCTCGCGCCGCCGCCCGCCGCCGAGCACCACCCCGGTCGGGAACTGGTGTGCCGGTGTCACCAGCACGGCGGGGGCGCCGCAGGCCCGCAGCTCCCGGACACGGACACCGTCCGCGTCGACCGGCACCGGTGGCGTCCGCAGCCCCCAGTACCGGAGGGTCTGGCGCGTCCCGAGCGACCCCGGGTCCTCCACCGCCAGCTCGCAAACGCCCCGGTCACGCAGGACGCGGGCCAGCAGACCGAGTGTCTGCGCGGTGCCGGAGACGATCAGCACCTCGTCCGGGCCGACCGCGATGCCGCGGTTGCGGGCCAGCCACTTGGCGACGGCGTGCCGCAGCTCCGGTGTGCCGCGCGGGTCCCCGTACCCGAAGCCGGGGGCCGCGAGCGTGCCGAGCACCCGGCGTTCCGCGCGCAGCCACGCCGCACGCGGGAAAGAGGCCAGGTCGGGCGTGCCGGGGCTGAGGTCGATGCGGGCCGGTGCGGCCCGTACCGCGTCGAAGACGTCCGCACCGGGCTCGGCGGTGAACACCGCGTCCGGTGGCGGCCCTTCGGCCGGGCGTGCGGGTACCGGTGCCGCCGCCGGGACGGGAGCGGCGACGACGACCGTGCCGCCGCGGCCGCGCCCGACCGCGTGCCCGTCCTCGATCAGCCGCTGGTACGCCTCGGTGACCACCCCCCGGGAGACCCGGAGTTCCTCGGCGAGCGTACGGGTGGCAGGCAGCCGGTCGCCCACCGCGAGGCGGCCGTCCGAGACGGCGAGCCGCAGGTGCCGCGCCAGCCAGTCGGACAGGCCGCCCGTGGGCGCGTCGGCGGCGTTGAGCTGGAGGAAGTCGGATCCGGAGCTGGGGGAGGAAGTTATGGACCGGTCAGCCGGGATGTCTTTGGACCTGGGCACCGGACCATTGTGGGGCCAGAGTGACGGCATGAGAACGGCAGCAACGGAAGCAACAGCGGCAGGGACAGCAACAGCTACATCTACGGAGAAGGCGGCGGGCGGTGAGTGCGGGGACACGATCGGGCATCCGGCCCCCGCTCCCCGCGATTCCGGTTACGTACACGGTTATTCGGCCCACGAAGCCCGCCGGCTGACCGACCAGGCGGACACCCTGGCGGCGCTGCTGCACGCGGGCACGGCGTACCCGGCGGGCAGCCGGGTCCTGGAGGCCGGGTGCGGGGTCGGCGCCCAGACGGTGCACCTGGCCGCGTCCAGCCCGGGGGCGCACATCACCGCGGTCGACATCTCCGCGAGCTCGCTCGACCAGGCCCGCGCCCGCCTCGCCGCCCGCCCGCACGCGGCGACGGTGCGCTGGCAGCAGGCCGACCTGACCGACCTGCCGTACGCCGACACCTCCTTCGACCACGTCTTCGTCTGCTTCGTCCTGGAGCACCTGCCCGACCCCGCACAGACGCTGGCGGACCTGCGGCGCGTGCTGCGGCCGGGCGGCAGCATCACCGTCATCGAGGGGGACCACGGGTCGGCGTTCTTCCATCCGGACAGCGCCCACGCCCGTACCGTCATCGGCCACCAGGTCCGTCTGCAGGCCGCGGCGGGCGGCAACGCGCTGCTCGGCCGGGAGGTGCAGCCCCTGCTGACTGCCGCCGGGTACGAGGAGGTCGTGGTCCGGCCGCGTACGGTCTACGCCGACACGACCCGGCCCGGTCTGGTCGACAGCTTCACCCGCAACACCTTCATCGCGATGATCGCGGCCGTACGGGACGACGCGCTGGCCGCCGGACTGACGACCGAGGCGGACTGGGAGCGCGGCATCCGCGACCTGCGCCGTACGGCGGAGGCCGGAGGAACGTTCCACTACACGTTCGCCAAGGCCACCGCCGTCAAACCGGCCGGGTGACCCACGGTCCCCGTACGCCCGGACCACGGAGGTCGGGCGTACGGGGACCGCGGGGCCGACCCGGTCGCGCGTACGGGCCGCGGGCCCGCCCCGGGCCTCCGGCCCGCCGGCTACCTCACCCCACCGACGAGTACGCCACCACACCCCGCAGCACCGCGTCCACGGCCTTGCGGGCGTTGCGCGCCACCTCCGGGGGCGCGGCCGCCGCGATCTGGCCGAGGACGTCGATCAGCTGCTTGCACCAGCGTACGAAGTCACCGGCGGGCATCTCCGCCTCGCGCAGCACCTCGTCCAGGCCGAACCCGGAGGCCCAGCGGTACGCGGCCCAGGCGAAGCCGAGGTCCGGCTCACGCTGGCCGACGCCCTCCGCCTGGTTGATCTTGTGGTCCTCTTCCAGGGCGTCCAGCCGGCCCCAGATCCGTACCATCTCGCCGAGCGCGTCCCGCGCCTCGCCCGACGGCAGCTTCGGCGCCACCGCGTCGTCCGCCTGCCGGGCCTCGTAGACCAAGGCCGAGGCGCAGGCGGCCAGTTCGGCGGGGCCCAGGCCGTTCCAGACGCCGGCACGCAGGCACTCGCTGGCCAGCAGGTCCAGTTCGCCGTAGAGCCGCGCCAGCCGCCGGCCCTCGTCCGTGACCGTGTCACCTTCCAGGTAGTCAAGTTCGGTCAGCAGGCCACAGATCCGGTCGAAGGTGCGCGCGATCGTGTTCGTACGGCCCTCGATACGGCGCTCCAACTGCCGGGTGTCACGCAGCAGCCGGTGATACCGCTCGGCCCACCGCGCGTGGTCCTCGCGCTCGTCGCAGCCATGGCAGGGGTGCGCCCGGAGCTCCGTACGCAGCCGCGCGATCTCCCGGTCGTCGGCCGCCGCCGACCGCTGCTTGCGGTGCCGCTCCGGCGCGATGTGCCCGGCCTTCGTCCGCAGCGCGGACGCCAGGTCGCGGCGCGACTGCGGGCTGCGCGCATTGAAGGACTTCGGGATGCGCATCCGGTCCAGCGCCGCCACCGGCACCGGGAAATCCATCGACGCCAGCCGCTTGACCTGCCGCTCGGCGGTCAGCACCAGCGGCCGGGGACCGTCGTGCGCGTCGTAGCCGCGGTGGCCGTTGGTGCGCCCCGACGGCATACCCGGGTCCAGCACCAGCGCCAGCCCCGCGTACTTGCCTGTCGGTACGTGGATCACGTCACCCGGCCGGAGCTTCTCCAGCGCCGCGGCGGCCGCGGCCCGGCGCTGCGCCGCGCCCTGCTTGGCCAGCTCCGTCTCCCGGTCCTTCAGCTCCCGGCGCAGCCGCGAATACTCCTCGAAGTCGCCGAGGTGGCAGGTCATGGACTCCTTGTAGCCGTCCAGGCCCTCCTCGTTCTTCTGCACCTGCCGCGAGATCCCGACGACCGACTTGTCCGCCTGGAACTGCGCGAACGACATCTCCAGCAGTTCCCGCGAACGGTGCCGCCCGAACTGCGAGACCAGGTTGACCGCCATGTTGTACGACGGCTTGAAGGACGAGCGCAGCGGATACGTACGCGTACCGGCCAGGCCCGCGAGCGCGCCCGGGTCCATACCGCGCTGCCACAGCACCACCGCATGGCCCTCGACGTCGATGCCGCGGCGGCCGGCACGGCCGGTGAGCTGGGTGTACTCGCCCGGGGTGATGTCGGCGTGCTGCTCACCGTTCCACTTGACCAGCTTCTCCAGGACGACGGAACGGGCGGGCATGTTGATGCCCAGCGCCAGCGTCTCCGTCGCGAAGACCGCCTTGACCAGCCCCTTCAGGAACAGCTCCTCCACGACCTCCTTGAAGGTCGGCAGCATGCCGGCGTGGTGCGCGGCGATGCCCCGCTCCAGCCCCTCCAGCCACTCGTAGTAACCCAGCACATGCAGGTCCTCGTCCGGAATGCCGGCCGTACGCTCCTCCACGATGGCGCGGACCTTCGCGCGCCCCTCCTGGTCGTTGAGCCGCAGCCCCGAATACAGGCACTGCTGGACGGCGGACTCGCACCCGGCCCGGCTGAAGATGAACGTGATCGCCGGCAGCAGACCTTCCTGGTCCAGCCGGTCGATCACCTCGGCACGGCCCGGCGTCCAGATACGGCTGCGCTGCCGCCGCTCACGCTCGCGGTCCGCCTCCCGCTGGTTGCGGCCGCGGCGCTTGTCCCGGCCGAACGTCGGACGGCTGTTCTCCATCCGCGCCAGCCGCTCCAGGTCCGGATTGACCTCCCGGCGCCCGGCGCCGGAACGGCCCTCGCGCTCCTCGAAGAGGTCGTACATCCGACGCCCGGCGAGCACGTGCTGCCACAGCGGCACCGGGCGGTGCTCGGAGACGATCACTTCCGTGTCGCCGCGCACCGTGTCCAGCCAGGCGCCGAACTCCTCCGCGTTGGAGACCGTCGCGGACAGGGACACCAGCGTCACGGACTCGGGAAGGTGAATGATCACTTCTTCCCAGACGGCGCCCCGGAAGCGGTCGGACAGGTAATGCACCTCGTCCATGACCACATACCCGAGCCCGGACAGCGACTGCGAGCCCGCGTACAGCATGTTCCGCAGCACCTCGGTGGTCATCACCACCACCGGCGCCTCGGAGTTGACACTGTTGTCACCGGTCAGCAGGCCGACCTTGTCCGCGCCGTAGCGCCGCACCAGGTCCTGGTACTTCTGGTTCGACAGCGCCTTGATCGGCGTGGTGTAGAAGCATTTACGGCCCTGCTCCAGGGCCAGGTGGACGGCGAACTCGCCCACGATCGTCTTGCCGGATCCGGTCGGGGCCGCGACCAGCACGCCCTTTCCGGCCTCCAGGGCCTGGCACGCCTCGATCTGGAACGCATCCAGCGCGAAGTCGTACATCTCACGGAAAGGGGCGAGTGCGGTGGCCTGCTCCGCCGCCCGCAACTTGGCGGCGGCGTAGCGCTCAGCAGGGGACATGTCCTCGGTCATCGTGCTTACGAGCCTACCGGCCACCTCTGACAACGAGCCGATCATTATGGACGGCCTTTACCGGAGGACTCTCGTCGATCAGCCCCTCGTCGGCGCGCAAAGGGCGCACCAGAACACCTCGGCAAAGAAAACCGAACTTTCCCCCTGTTACCTTCGCGGTGATCATTCCGCGGCCCGGCGTCACATCCCGGCCTGCACCGTCGACCAGATGCGCCGGTCGCCTGCCGCACAGTCGAGCGGGGCGATCCGAGCCCCGACGGAGGGGAAGGCAGCGACGAGCGCTGGTGGTGGGACAGCGACTGCATCACCGTCAAGCCGAAGAAGAGCCACTACCACAAGGGCACCGGCACGCTGCGGAGCATCAAGTACTGCTGATGCGACGCCCGCCTTGCGCCCACTGACAACGGCGGGCCGACAGGAAAGGGGCGGGGAGCCCAGCCGGCTCCCCGCCCCTTTCCCTTGCCCTCTCGGGCATCACGTCGCGTCGTCGTACCCATCGCGCCGCGGAGACCGCTCACCCTGCGCAGCGCCGCCGGCCTGCTCCGGGAGCATCCGGTGACCGGTGACCGGCTCGACGTCGCCGATGTCGGCGGGCGTCAGGTCCAGCTCGGACGCCTCGTCGTCGGCCGGGCCCTCCGCCTGCCGGCGCTGCCTGCGGGAGTCGTTCATCATGGCGATCCCCACGGCTGCGGCATACAGAAGGCAGATGGGCGCGGCCAGGGCGATCATCGTCAGCGGGTCGGTGCTCGGGGTGGCGATGGCCGAGAAGACGGTGATGCCCATCACCATGCCGCGCCACCAGCCACGCATCCTGGCGGCGGTGAGAACCCCGCCGAAGTTGAGCATCACCAGCACCAGCGGCAGCTCGAAAGACAGGCCGAAGACCACGAACATACGGGTGACCAGGTCGAGCAGCTTGTCCAGCGGCAGCAGGTTATCCACGCCGACCGGTGTGAATTCCAGCAGCACCCTGGCAGTGGTCGGCAGCACCATGTAGGCGAAGTAGGCGCCGACGACGAAGAGCGGGAAGCCGGTGGCGACGAAGCCGAGGGAGTACTTCTTCTCGTGGCGGTGCAGGCCGGGCGCGAGGAAGGCCCACAGCTGGTATAGCCAGACCGGGCTGGCCAGGATCACGCCACCCATCAGGGAGACCTTCAGGGCCAGCGCGAACGGCCCGAGCAGGTCCAGCATGACGATGCGGGCACAGGTGCCCTTCTGCTGCTTGGCGAGATCGGTGAAGAGCGCATCACAGCCGACGGCCTGCAGGACCGGCTTGGTGATGAAGTTGATGATCTCGCCGTAGAAGAACGCACAGACGATCGTGGCGATCAGAATGGCCAGGACCGACTTGGCGAGCCGGTTGCGCAGCTCACGCAGATGTTCCACGAGCGGCATACGCCCCTCGGGGTCCTTCTCTTTGCGGTTCTTCTGAAGGGCGGACTTGAGCACCCCACGTCCTCATCTCGTACGAGAGGCAGTGGCCGACACCCCTGCCCCGTCCGGGCCCTCGGTCAGCGCTTGGTGCTCGTGTCGGACGGCTGGGCGACCGGCCGTCCGCTGTTGACGTCGCCGGGAGCGGCCTGGATCGTCCGGGGGGCCTCCTGCTGGCCGTTCGGGTTCGGCGGGTCGGACGGGGCCGACTGCGAGTCCGTGCCCTCCGACTTCATCGCCTTGGCCTCGCTCTTGAGGATGCGCGCGGACTTGCCGAGCGAACGGGCCATCTCGGGGAGCTTCTTCGCGCCGAACAGCAGCAGGACGACTACGAGGATGAGGAGGATCTCGGGGACACCGATCTTTCCGAACATTACTGGGTACCTTCTCACCGAGGCGGCTGGGGGCTGGGGCTGCTCGACAGATCGGACATATGTCCGTCCGCCGTGCCAGCAGCGATCGTAACGCGCGGCGGCGAACGCTGGACAATCTCCGCGCATACTCCCGGTTGCGGGCCGGTGCCTCGCTCTTCGGTCCGCTTCAGCAGCGTACCGGTCGCGCGTGCGAGTGAGCAGAGCGCGTCATCCCTTTGCTCTTCCGCCCCGGGCGGCCAGCGGCGTCGCCGCGCGTTCCAGATCCTCGGCGGCCCGCTGGATGCGCTCGGAGGTCTCTCCCACCTGGCGGGCCAGCCGCCGTACCTCCACGAAGACGCGGACGGCGAGGATGCCGAGCACCGCGAGGCCGAGGAAGCCGAGGACGACAGCGATCATGGGCCAGAGCATGGAACGAGCCTATCGGGGCGGGTGAGGTACGGGCAGGGACGGGGTGGCGGCGCGGGGCGCCCGCCGGGGACGCGGACGCCGGCTCTCAGCCCGCATGCAACCGCAACGTCCGCACCCCGCCCCCCGTGAGCAGCTCGATGATCCGCTCCCCCGCCGGCTTGCGGACCGCGTTGCCGCAGTCCGGGCAGGTGAAGGAGTAGAAGGTGGTACGGCTGCTGCCGCCGATGGCCAGGCGTAGCGCGTCCGACGCCAGCTCGAAGCGGCCGCGGCAGTCGGGGCAGGCCGCCTTGAAGAGCACCGGGCCGGTCAGGGTCGTGGTCATCGCGCCTGCCGTGGTCGTCGTCATCGTTGCCGCCGCCCTCTCGCGCGCTACTCGCCGTACGCGGCGAGGGCCTGCCGGGACGCCTGCCGTGCGCTGTCGGCGAGCGCCTGGGGAGAGACGATCCGGCCGTCCCGGCCCAAGCGCAGCGCGAGCCGCCGCAGGGAGGCGGGGTCGGGGGTGCGCAGGGTGATGCGCAGGCCGCCGTCCGGCAGTTCCTCGGCGCTGTCGTGCGGGTAGTACTCGGCCACCCAGCGGCCGCCGGGGGCCACCTCGATGACGACCTCGGGGTCCTCGGCGGCGGGCTGGACGAGCCCTTCGGACAGGTCACGCAGTTCGACGGGCGGCGGGTCGGAGGGGGCGTCCAGCAGTTTGATCTCGGCGACCCGGTCGAGCCGGAAGGTACGGCGGGCTTCCGAGAGCCGGCACCACGCCTCGACGTAGGTGTGGCCGACCGCGAACAGCCGGATCGGGTCGACCTCGCGCTCGGTCAGCTCGTCGCGCGCGGGCGAGTAGTAGCGCAGCCACAGCCGTCGGCGCTCGGCGATCGCCCGGTCGACGTCGGCGAAGACGCCGCCCTCGGACTCGAAGGTGACCGAGACCCGGGAGCTGGCGCCGGCCGCCTCGCCCGCCGCGGCCTCCAGTTTGGCGGTGGCGCGCAGCAGCGCCTGCCGGTCGCCCTCGCGCAGGCCGGGCAGGGTGGCCACGGCGCGGGCGGCGACCAGCAGGGCGGTGGCCTCGTCGGCGGCGAGACGCAGCGGTTCGGCGACGTCGTCGGGGTTGTGCCACCAGATGCGGTCACCGTCGGTGTCGATGTCGAGCAGGTCGCCGCCGCGGAAGCTGGTACCGCACATCGGCAGTACGTCGAGGTCGGCGATCAGCTCGTCCTCGGTGATGCCGAAGGCGCGGGCGACGTCGGAGACCCGGGCGCCGGGGCGCTCGCGCAGGTAGGTCACCAGCGACAGCATCCGCCGGGTCTGGTCGATGGCGTTGGTAGCCATGGAGTGTGCGTCCCGTCCCTCTCAGCCCTTGGCCACGGCGCGCAGCCGGTCCACGACGTCGGCCCGCAGCTCGGCGGGTTCCAGTACGACCACGTCGGGGCCGAACTCGACCAGCCAGGCGTCGAGTCCGTGTCCGTACGGGATCTCCAGCTCGTCCCAGCCGTCGCCCACCTCGCGGATGCTCAGCGCGCGGGCGCGCAGTGGGTAGCCGTGGTCGGTGCGCAGTCTGATGCGGGCGGTGCCGGTGGCGGTCTCGCCGGCCCAGCTCTCCACGGTCTCGCGGACCGTGACGTGGTCGGGTACCTCGGCGGTGAACTTCCCCTGGCGGGAGCGGACCTTGCCGGTGATGCGGGAGAGCCGGAAGACGCGTTCGGCCTGCCGTTCGCGGTCCCAGCCGGCGAGGTACCAGTGGCCGCGCCAGCATTCCAGTATCCACGGTTCCACCTGTCGCTGCTCGGGGCGGGCGGCGGTGGACTTGCGGTAGTCGAAGACGACGGGCCGGCGGTCGCGGCAGGCGAGCATCAGCGGCTCGAAGGCGGCCTCGTGGGCGGGGATGCGGGGTTCGAGGGCACTGTGGGGCTGCTGTGCCTCGAAGGTGCCGTCGTCCTGGAAGGGGACACCGGCCGCGCGCAGCTTCTGCAGCGCGCCGCTGGCGGCGCCGGCCAGCCGGGCCTGCTGCCAGATCTTGGCGGCGAGTCCCAGGGCGGCGGCCTCGGCCGCGTCCAGGGTGATCGGGGGGAGGCGGTTGCTGTCGCGGCGCGCGAGGTAGCCGGTCTCTCCGTCGAGTCCTTCGACGGTCTCGATGACCAGGCCCAGTTCGCGCAGGTCGTCCTTGTCGCGCTCGAACATCCGGTTGAAGGAGTCGTCGCTGCCCGTACCGGCGTCCCCGGTGCCGAACGTCTCGACGTACGCCTCGATGGAGGACCGCAGTTCACGTTTGGTCAGCGGGCGACGGGTACCCAGAAGGCACAGCGCCAGATTCATCAGCCGCTCGGCCTTGGCAATGGCCATCGACGCCCTTTCTTGTCGGACTCCCGACCGATGACCGTACCGCTCCGGGGACCTGCGGCAAAGCCGAGGGTCCGGTCGGTGAAGGCCAAAGACGAGGCGGCGGGGGCCGCGGGTGCCGGAGGGCGAAGGGTGAGGGCCCGTGCCGGGTGTGGCACGGGCCCTCGGTGCGTGCCGGGCGCCGCTGTGCCACGGCCGGCCGCTGTGGTCCTCAGACGGACATCAGGTCACAGACGAAGATCAGCGTCTCGCCCGGGGCGATCCGGCCGCCGCCGGCGCCCGTGTCGCCGTAGGCCAGGTGCGGGGGGATGGTCAGCCGGCGGCGGCCGCCGACCTTCATGCCCTGCACGCCCTGGTCCCAGCCGGCGATGACCTGGCCGGCACCGAGCTGGAACTCCAGCGGCTTGCCGCGGTTCCAGCTCGCGTCGAACTCCTCGCCGGAGCTGAAGGAGACTCCGACATAGTGGACCTTGACGAAGTCCCCGGCCTTGGCGACCGGCCCGTCACCCTCCCACAGGTCCACGATCTCCAGGTCGGTGGGGACCGGGCCCTCAGGGAAGTCGATCTCGGGCTTGTCGATGTTCACGAAAGTGCTCCTACGAAAGAATCTGCACAGCTACGTGCACAGTCTGGCAGATCAAGGTCAGACGGTGCCGACGATGTCGACGGAGAACACGAGGGTGTTCTTCGCCAGCTCGCTCTGCGGATTGGCACCGTAACCCAGCTTCGGCGGGATCACGATCTCCACCCGGTCACCGACGTTCTTGCCGACCAGCGCCTGGTCCCAGCCCTTGACGACGGCGCCGGTGCCGATCTGGAAGGCGGTCGCCCCGCCGTGGTCCCAGGAGGAGTCGAACTTCTTGCCGTCCTCCCACTTCACACCCGTGTACTGCGCGATCAGCCCGTCACCGGCCTTCACCTTCGGGCCCTTGCCCTTGATGAGGACCTGCTCCTTGAGGTCGGCCGGTGCCTTCTCCCCCTTGGGAATGGAGATCGTCGCGGCCTTCTCGCCCTCGGCCTTCACCTCGGGCATGCCCTCCTCCGGCGCCGCCTGCTCGCCGTCGGACTTGCCCTTCTTGTCCGCCTTGCCCGCGGCGACCACGTCCACGACCCACACCAGGCCGTCCTCCGGCTTGATGCCGGACTGCGGGTTCAGGTTCTCGCCGACCAGCGCCTTGGCCGTGCCCTCGACCTCGAAGCGGCTGCCGACCTTCTGGCCCGCGACCGCCTCCATCACCTTCTGCGGCAGCTGCTGCTGGGTCGGCTGGTCACTGACCTCGCCGACGATCTGCGTCCGCGGCGCCTTGGCGTCCGCGCCGGGCTGCTTGGTCCAGGTGCTGCCGAGGTTCTGGCCGGTCTTCATGGTCTGCGCCGCGAAGTCCAGGCGCACGTAGTCGCCCTTCTTGACCGTCGCGCCCTTGCCCTCGGTCAGCGTCTTGGTGACCGCCTCGTCGGGCGCCTTGGCGTCCTTCGGTACGGTGATCTTGGGCTGCTCCCCGGGCTTCCCCTCCACCTTGGCGACCGCGGAGGCCGACGAGCCCTTGCCGTCATCGGACCCACAGGCGGCGGTGAACAGCAGGAGGGGCACGGTCAGCGCCGCGGCGGCGGCGCGGCGGGTGTTCTTCGTGAGGTTCATGAAGTCCAACTCGGGGTCGTGGGGTGGGTGGGCAATGCCCGCCACTCTACGACCTGACCCTGGGTGCATTTCCATGAGCAACACAACCGCGTAATACAGGAATGTGCCGGGAGCGCAAGGGCTCCCGGCACAGCCACGTCCGGCGGTCACCGTATCCGGTGACGCACCGGATACGGTGACGAGCCGGACTCACATCCCGGCGATCAGCTTCTCCACCCGGTCGTCCACGGACCGGAACGGGTCCTTGCACAGCACCGTGCGCTGCGCCTGGTCGTTGAGCTTCAGATGCACCCAGTCGACGGTGAAATCGCGGCGCTGCTCCTGCGCCCGGCGGATGAAGTCACCGCGCAGCCGGGCCCGGGTGGTCTGCGGCGGCACCGACTTGCCTTCGAAGATCTTCAAGTCGTTGCAGATACGGGCCGCCTGGCCCTTCCGCTCCAGGAGGTAGTAAAGGCCCCGGCGGCGGTGGATGTCGTGATATGCGAGGTCTATCTGCGCGACCCGCGGATGCGACATGGTGATGTTGTTCTTCGCCCGGTAGCGCTCGATGAGCTGGTACTTCATCACCCAGTCGATCTCGGTGGCGATGCGGTCGAGTTCCTCGTCGCGGACGGCTTCGAGCGTACGGCCCCACAATTCCAGGACCTGTTCGACCATGCCCGTACGGATACCGCGCCGTTCGCAGAAGTCCACCGCCTTTTCGTAGTACTCCTGCTGGACCTCCAGGGCCGATGCCTCCCGGCCGCTGGCCAGCCGCACCTTTCGCCGGCCCGTTATGTCGTGACTGACCTCACGGATGGCCCGGATCGGGTTCTCCAGGGTCAGGTCGCGCATGACCGTGCCCGCCTCGATCATGCGCAGCACGAGATCGGTGGCGCCGACCTTCAGCAGCATGGTCGTCTCGGACATGTTGGAGTCGCCGACGATGACGTGCAGCCGGCGGTAGCGCTCCGCGTCGGCGTGCGGTTCGTCGCGGGTGTTGATGATGGGACGGGAGCGGGTCGTCGCGGAGGAGACGCCCTCCCAGATGTGCTCGGCGCGCTGGCTCACGCAGTACACGGCCCCGCGCGGTGTCTGCAGGACCTTGCCGGCGCCGCACAGCAGCTGACGGGTCACCAGGAACGGGATGAGAATGTCCGCGAGCCGGGAGAACTCCCCGTGCCGGGCCACGAGATAGTTTTCGTGGCAACCATAGGAGTTTCCGGCGGAATCGGTGTTGTTCTTGAAGAGATAGACGTCGCCCGCGATTCCCTCCTCGTGCAGGCGGCGCTCGGCGTCGACCAGCAGACCTTCGAGAATGCGCTCACCGGCCTTGTCGTGGGTGACCAGTTCGGTCACGTTGTCGCACTCGGGGGTTGCGTATTCCGGGTGCGATCCCACGTCCAGGTACAGGCGGGCGCCGTTCCGCAGGAAGACATTGCTGCTGCGGCCCCATGACACGACACGGCGGAAGAGGTACCGCGCCACTTCGTCAGGAGACAGTCGGCGCTGTCCCCTGAACGTGCACGTGACGCCGTACTCGTTCTCCAGCCCGAAAATGCGGCGGTCCATGACTGAACATTACGCCTGATGCCCTGCTCTGAAACCGGGTTGGGCAGCCTCGTTCCGATCATTTTCCGCCGTGACCTGCGCAGCACCGCTCATGACACCCCGTCCACCAGGGGAAAGAAAGCGCTTTGTCGACACGAGTACGAGCAGCGCGGCCACACCGCCCGCCCCCGCCACACCGAACCCGGCGGCGGGGCCGCCCCGCTCCACCGCGGGCCCGACCACCGTCATCCCCAGCGCGGACCCGACCCCGAACGTCGTCACCAGCCAGGAGAACGCCTCGGTGACCGTCCCCCTGGGCGCGTGCCCGTCCACGACCACGAACGCGCACGCCAGCGCGGGCGCCAGGAACACCCCGGACACACCTGTCAGCAGCGTCATTCCCACCACACCCGGCGTCAGTACCAGCGGCAGGTACCCCAGCGCCAGCAGCGCCACCAGCAGCCGCAGCCGGTTCTCCGGATGCCCCGGCCACTGCCGCGCGCCGTACACCACCCCGCCCACCAGGGCGCCGACGCCGAGCGCGGACAGCAGGTAGCTGGAGACCATGCCGCCACCGTGCTCGTCGGCGTACGCGACCGCCGCCACCGCGATCGATCCCAGCGCCAGCCCGACGAAGAAGAACGAGGCGATCAGCACCAGCATCCCGGACGACCGCAGGGCCCCGAGCCAGTGCGCCTCGCGCGGCGCGCTGCGCCACTGCCGCGAGGGCGGGGAGACGACCACGGAGAGCGCGCCGAGCACCCCGATCACGTTGATCACCAGCAGCGCCCACCGCTCAGACCAGAGCGCCACGCACGTCGTCACCAGCAACGGACCCACGGCGAACAGCACTTCCTGCGCCACCGCGTCCAGCGCGTACGCGGCGTGGACCCGGTCCGCGCGCTTGAGCACACCCGGCCACAGCGCCCGCAGCCCGCCCTCCAGAGGAGGCGTGAAGAACCCGGCGACCACCATGGCCGCGTACGCCACGGGCAGCGGATCGAGGCCGGCCACCGCCAGCAGCGCCATGCCCAGCGCGGAGATCACCGCGGAGGGCAGCATCACGCGCGGCTGCCCGTACACGTCCACCGCCCGCCCCAGGAGCGGCTGGCCGATCGCGTTGCACACCCCGTAGACGGCGGAGAGCACGCCCGCGAGGACGTAGCCGCCGCCCTCGGCGCGGGTGAAGAGCACGACGGCGAGTGGTCCGGTCGCGTTCGGCAGCCGGCCTGTCAGCGTTCCGGCCAGCAGCCGGGCCGCGTGGCGCGTCCCGAGCAGCTCCGCGTACCCAGCGGCCATGTCCGCCCCTATTCCCCTGGCGCGGCCAGGAAGTGTTACGTATAACGTGCGGCGTCATACGTACCATGGGCACAACCCGCGGGTCCACACCGCGACGTACGACGCGAGGAGTCCGGCCCCGGTGACCGCCCACGAGCACCCGACAGCAGCACGCCCCGGCACGGCCACCACACCCCGCGTCACCAGCCGCGACGTCGCGCGCGCCGCCGGGGTCTCGCAGGCCGCCGTCTCGCTGGTGCTCGGCGGCAAGTGGCGCGGCCGGGTCTCACCGCACAAGGCCGACGCGGTACGCGCCGCCGCCCGCGACCTCGGCTACCGCCCCAACCTCGCCGCGCGCAGCCTGCGGATGGGCCGCACCCGGACCGCCCTGCTCGTCATCCCCGCCCTGACCAGCGAATACTTCGCCCGCGTCTACACCGGCGCGGCCCGGGTCGCCGCCGACCACGGCTTCGGCGTCGTCCTGTACCCCTCCCCCGAGGGCATCGGCCCGGCCCGTGACCCCTTCGACTCGGCCCGCGCGGCGCTCGACGGCGTCATCGCCTCCTCCATGGCCAGCGACGCCCTGACCGCCATGCGCGGCGAGGAGCTGCCGCTGGTCATGCTCGACAGCGACCCGGACGACGCCCAGGCCACCGCGACCGTCAACCCCGACATCGCCGACGGGGTCCGGCGGCTCACCGAACACCTGCTCACCCTGGGCCACCGCCGCATCACCCACCTCGCCGCGGCCGTCGACTCCTGGACCTTCCACGTACGGTCCGCCGCCTTCGCCGGGGCGCTGCGCGGCGTCCCGGACGCGGACGTACGCACCGAACCCGCCGCGCTGAGCGTGGAAGCGGGCCTGCACGCGGCCCACGCGGCGCTGACCCGGCCGGGGCCCCGCCCGACCGCCCTGCTGTGCGACGACGACCTCCTGGCGGCGGGCGCTTGCAAGGCCGCGCGCCGGCTGGGCCTGCGGGTGCCCGAGGACGTCTCCGTCACCGGCATCGACGACCTGGCGCTGGCCACGGCCGTGGAGCCGGAGCTGACGACCGTACGGCTGCCCGCCGAGGAAGCCGGCGCGGCCGGGATGCGTGCCCTGATGACCGTCCTGGAGGGCGGGGTGCCCGAGCCCGTGACGCTGCCCGTCGAGCTGCTCGTGCGCGGCTCGACGGCGCCGCCGCCGTAGGGAGCGGGACTGCCCGGCGCCGGAACGCGGCGCGCCCCGGCGGGTGTACCCACCGGGGCGCGTCGAGGCCCGGGGCCGGGCGGACGGCGGCGCGTCCGTCACGCGGGCGGCCTACGGCACTGCGCACGCCGCCCGCGTCGCGTCACGACGTGCCGGAACCGCCCTCGGAACCGGACGTGTCCGCGGAGTCCGACGACTCCTCCGTGGCTCCCTCGGGGGCCGCGGCGCCGTCCCCCTCCAGCAGCCGGGAGAGCTGGCGGCCCAGGATCCGCTTGAACTTCCGCTGCTGCGGACGCGTGCGGTCCAGGGTCGCGACCTCCAACTGGTCGGCGGACAGGGCGCGTTCGCCGCCGTTGTTGTCGCGCGAGAGCGACTCGACGGCCAGCTTCAGCGCCTCGCCCAGCGTCATGCCGTCGCGGTGCCGCTGATCGAGGTAGCTGCTGATCTGATCGGCGTTGCCGCCCACCGCGACCGAACCGTGTTCATCCACGATCGAACCGTCGTGCGGCAGCCGGTAGATCTGGTCGTCCTCGGGGGCGTTGCCCACCTCCGCGACGATCAGCTCCACCTCGTAGGGCTTCTCGGCGGCACTGGAGAAGATCGAGCCGAGGGTCTGGGCGTAGACATTGGCAAGGCCGCGCGCGGTCACGTCCGCGCGGTCGTAGGTATAGCCGCGCAGGTCGGCGTAGCGCACGCCGCCGATGCGCAGGTTCTCGAACTCGTTGTACTTGCCGACCGCCGCGAAAGCGATGCGGTCATAGATCTCGCTGACCTTGTGCAGGGCACGGGAGGGGTTCTCGGCGACGAAGACCACGCCGTCGGCGTACTGCAGCACCACGACGCTGCGGCCGCGCGCGATGCCCTTGCGGGCGTACTCCGCCCGGTCGGCCATGGCCTGCTGGGGTGAGACATAGAACGGCGTCGACACCGGCTACCCGTCCCTTTCTGTCAATGACTCTCTCAATGGCGCGTGCATGGCGGTCTCCCGTCCTCAGAGCAGCGCGGCGCGCGGGCCGTCCGGCTGGTCGAGCCGCCGCTCGTGGATGGCGCGGGCGATCTCCGACACCTCGGCCTCGGTGTACCGCTTGAAGCCCTCTTCGGTGATCACCGTGACGATCGGGTAGATCCGGCGGGCCATGTCGGGGCCGCCGGTCGCCGAGTCGTCGTCCGCGGCGTCGTACAGCGCCTGGACCACCGCCGTGGCGGCCTGGTTCTCCGTGAAGTCCTCGCGGTAGAGCTTCTTGAGGGCGCCGCGCGCGAAGACCGAGCCGGAGCCGGTCGAGGCGAAGCCGTGCTCCTCCGAGCGCCCGCCGGTCACGTCGTACGAGAAGATCCGGCCCTTCTCGCGGTCCACGTCCCAGCCGGCGAACAGCGGCACCACGGCCAGACCCTGCATGGCCATGCCGAGATTGCTGCGGATCATCGTGGAGAGGCGGTTCGCCTTGCCCTCCAGGGAGAGTTGGGCGCCCTCGACCTTCTCGAAGTGCTCCAGCTCCAACTGGAAGAGCTTGACCATCTCGACCGCGAGACCGGCCGTGCCGGCGATGCCGACGGCCGAGTACTCGTCGGCCGGGAAGACCTTCTCGATGTCGCGCTGCGCGATGACGTTGCCCATCGTCGCGCGGCGGTCACCGGCGAGCACCACGCCGCCGGGGAACGACGCCGCGACGATCGTCGTGCCGTGCGGCGCCTCGATGGCACCCTGCACGGGCAGCGGCGGGCGCCGGCCCGGCAGCAGCTCCGGCGAGTGCTCCCCGAGGAAATCCATGAACGACGACGACCCGGGCGTCAGGAAGGCAGCTGGTAGATGCCCGGCGTGACGAGTGTTGGCTTCCACACGTTTCCTTCCGGATATTCGGCCGCCCGCCCCAAGACGTCCGGCCGATCCTTGAATTGGCCCAGCGCTGCGTTGCAGCTGAAGCACAGTACGTCCCGGACCTTACCTGTCCTGCGGTCATGATCCACATGCACGCGGGAACGGACGGACCACGGCTGCGGCGGCCCTTCGCCTCCCGGCCCCCGCGGCCGTGCGCCATCCCCCGGGACGGCCTGCTCGTACGCGCTCGGCGAGCACGCACCGGCGGCACCGGGAACGCGCGGCAGCACCGCGGCCGCACGCCCCCGGAGCCGGAGCCCGTCAGGCCGGTGCGGACGCACAGCGTGCGCAAACGGTGGCCCGCTGCGCCCGCACCGGCTTCCGACGGGATCCGGCACCCCGTTACTGTCCGCCCTTTTGCACGAAGCTCCGCACGAAATCCTCGGCGTTCTCTTCGAGCACGTCGTCGATCTCGTCCAGCACGGAGTCGACGTCGTCCGACAGCTTCTCCTGCCGCTCCTTGAGATCGTCCGCGGCCTGCGCGTCCTGCGACTGCTCCTCGACCTCCTCGGTCGAACGCGTCGCCTTCTGCTGTCCGCCGCCGGTGTCCTTGGTCGCCATGTCCCTCACCCCGCTCGGTTCGCCCCGCTCGATGTGACTGTCAAGATCAGACCCTACAAGCAAGGTCTGACATCGGCCCTGTTCCTGTTCGTCTTCGTGCAACGTCCGGGAGTCACCCCGATGATTCCCGCCCGGGGGAGATTTCAGCCCCGGATCGGGTGCCCGATCGGGCCTTCGGTCACCCTCCGGAAAGGACCCGTACCAGGTCCTCGGCCGTACGGCACCGGTCGAGCAGCTCCTTGACGTGGTTGCGGGTGCCGCGCAGCGGTTCCAGCGTCGGCACCCGTTGCAGAGAGTCACGGCCCGGCAGATCGAAGATCACCGAGTCCCAGGAGGCCGCGGCCACGTCGTCCGCGTACTGCTCCAGGCACCGGCCGCGGAAGTACGCCCGGGTGTCCTCCGGCGGCGCCTGGACCGCCCGCGCGACGTCGGCGTCCGTCAGCAGCCGCTTCATCTTGCCGCGGGCCGCCAGGCGGTTGTACAGGCCCTTGTCGGCCCGCACGTCGGCGTACTGGAGGTCGACCAGGTGCAGGCGGGCCGCGTCCCACTCCACGCCGTCCCGGCGCCGGTAGCCCTCCATCAGCTCCCGCTTGGCCACCCAGTCCAGCTCGCCGGACAGGCTCATCGGGTCGTGCTCCAGGCGCCCCAGCACGTCCTCCCAGCGGGCCAGGACGTCCTTGGTCTGCTCGTCGGCGTCGGCGCCGAGCCGGTCCTCCACGTACTTGCGCGCCAGCTCGAAGTACTCCATCTGGAGTTGTACGGCGGTCAGGGTCCGGCCGCTGCGCAGGGTGATCAGGTGGCGCAGGGCCGGGTCGTGGGAGACCTGGTGGAGGGCGCGTACGGGCTGGTCGACGGCGAGGTCGACGGCGATGAAACCGTCCTCGATCATGGACAGGACCAGCGCGGTCGTGCCCAGCTTGAGGTAGGTGGAGATCTCGGAGAGGTTCGCGTCCCCGATGATCACGTGCAGCCTGCGGTACTTCTCGGCGTCGGAGTGCGGCTCGTCGCGGGTGTTGATGATGGGCCGCTTGAGGGTGGTCTCCAGGCCGACCTCGACCTCGAAGTAGTCGGCGCGCTGGCTGATCTGGAAGCCGTGCTCGTGGCCGTCCTGCCCGATGCCGACGCGGCCGGCTCCGGCGAAGACCTGGCGGGAGACGAAGAAGGGCGTCAGGTGGCGCACGATGTCCGAGAACGGGGTCTCCCGCTTCATCAGGTAGTTCTCGTGCGTGCCGTACGAGGCGCCCTTGTTGTCGGTGTTGTTCTTGTAGAGGTGGATGGGCTGGGCGCCGGGGACCTGGGCCGCGCGCTCGGCGGCCTCGGCCATGATGCGCTCGCCGGCCTTGTCCCACAGCACCGCGTCGCGCGGGTTGGTGACCTCCGGCGAGCTGTACTCCGGATGCGCGTGGTCGACGTACAGACGTGCCCCGTTGGTGAGGATCACATTGGCCAGCCCGATGTCCTCGTCGGTGAGCTGGCTGGCGTCGGCGTTCTCGCGGGCGAGGTCGAAGCCTCGGGCGTCCCGCAGCGGGTTCTCCTCCTCGAAGTCCCAGCGGGCGCGTCGCGCCCGGTGCATCGCCGCCGCGTACGCGTTGACGACCTGGGACGAGGTGAGCATGGCATTGGCGTTCGGGTGGCCGGGGACGGAGATCCCGTACTCCGTCTCGATTCCCATTACTCGCCGTACGGTCATGCGGCCCTCCTTGCCCGGCGGCGCCCCCGGATGGGGTCGGCGCTCAAGTACCGCTGCGCTTCCGGTCCGTGTGCGGCCCCCGCTTCCGCAGTGCGCGACGCGGCGGTACCGAAGAGCCTAGAACGCCTTTGCGGCGCTGGGGAGATCATTACAGTCATTGCTCCAGTCCGGTTTTCACCTGCTCCGTCGCTGCCTTCCGGGGATCACCCGCGCGGCCCCGGAAATGCGTCCGGCTGCGGACGCCCCGTGCAGGACATCCGCAGCCGGTCGGCGGTGTTACAGGTATTGGCCGGTATTCGCCACCGTGTCGATGGAGCGGCCGGTGTCCGCGCCCTGCTTGCCGGTGACCAGGGTGCGGATGTAAACGATCCGCTCGCCCTTCTTGCCGGAGATGCGGGCCCAGTCGTCCGGGTTGGTGGTGTTGGGCAGGTCCTCGTTCTCCTTGAACTCGTCCACGCACGCCTGGAGCAGGTGGGAGACGCGAAGGCCCTTCTGATTGTGTTCGAGGAATGCCTTGATGGCCATCTTCTTGGCGCGTCCGACGATGTTTTCGATCATCGCGCCGGAGTTGAAGTCCTTGAAGTACAGAACTTCCTTGTCACCATTGGCGTAGGTGACCTCCAGGAAGCGGTTCTCCTCGGATTCCGCGTACATCTGCTCGACGACCGACTGGATCATCGCGCTGACCGCGGCCTTGCGGGAGTCGCCGTGCTCGCCGAGGTCGTCGGCGTGCAGCGGCAGGCGCTCGGTGAGGTACTTCGAGAAGATGTCCTTGGCGGCCTCGGCGTCCGGACGCTCGATCTTGATCTTCACGTCCAGCCGGCCGGGGCGCAGGATCGCCGGGTCGATCATGTCCTCGCGGTTGGAGGCGCCGATGACGATGACGTTCTCCAGGCCCTCCACACCGTCGATCTCGGAGAGCAGCTGCGGGACGATGGTGTTCTCCACGTCCGAGCTGACCCCGGAGCCGCGGGTGCGGAAGAGGGAGTCCATCTCGTCGAAGAAGACGATGACGGGGGTACCCTCGCTCGCCTTCTCCCGGGCCCGCTGGAAGACGAGGCGGATGTGCCGCTCCGTCTCACCGACGTACTTGTTCAGCAGCTCGGGGCCCTTGATGTTGAGGAAGAAGCTCTTCCCCGCGGGCTTGCCGGTCACCTCGGCGACCTTCTTGGCGAGCGAGTTGGCGACCGCCTTGGCGATGAGCGTCTTGCCGCAGCCGGGCGGCCCGTAGAGCAACACGCCCTTGGGCGGGCGCAGTTCGTGCTCCTTGAACAGGTCCGGGTAGAGGTACGGGAGCTCGACCGCGTCGCGGATCATCTCGATCTGGCCGCCCAGACCGCCGATCTTCGTGTAGTCGATGTCCGGGACCTCTTCGAGGACGAGCTCCTCGACCTCGCTCTTGGGGATGACCTCGTAGACATAGCCGGAGCGGGGCTCCAGGAGCAGGGCGTCGCCGGGGCGGATGGTGATGTCCAGCAGCGGCTCGGCGAGCCTCACCACCCGCTCCTCGTCGGTATGCCCGATGACCAGGGCGCGCTCGCCGTCCTCCAGGATCTCCTTGAGGGTGACGATGTCCCCGGCGTTCTCGTACTCCATGGCCTCGACCACGTTGAGCGCCTCGTTGAGCATGACCTCCTGGCCACGCCGGAGCTCGTCGAGGTCGACGCTCGGGCTGACGTTCACACGGAGTTTTCGGCCTCCGGTGAAGATGTCGGCCGTGCCGTCCTCGTTCGCCTGCAGGAAGACGCCGAAGCCGGCCGGCGGCTGTGCGAGCCGGTCGACCTCTTCCTTGAGGGCGACGATCTGGTCGCGCGCCTCGCGCAGCGTGTTGGCGAGTCGCTCGTTCTGTGCCGAAACGCCGGCCAGGTTGGTCTGCAGCTCGACGATCCGCTCTTCGAGAATCCTCGTGTGACGCGGAGAGTCGGCGAGCTTGCGTCGCAGGACGGCGATCTCCTGCTCGAGATAGGCAACCTGGCCGGCAGGGTCGTCAGACCCCCGCCCCGGCCGGATGCCGCGGTTGATGTCGTCGTCGTGGGCTGCCACGGTCCTCACCTCCTCCAAGGGGAGCTGGACGCTTCCTGACCCTACCTGGGCCGGTGCAGGTTGAAACCCCTAGATCGAAAAGACTGTCGGGGTGTGTCCGATCTTCACCCTTGCGCACGTCCTCACCTCAGGGGGATACCCACCCAACAACATCAGAAAGCGGACGGTTGTATCGTCGAGACGGTCAACACCCGTCAGGGTGGGCCCCATTTGATTCACGTACGCAGGAACGGCAGGCGAGATGACGGCGCAGGACGAAGCACTGGAGGTCTGGATCGACCAGGACCTCTGCACCGGCGACGGCATCTGTGCGCAGTACGCGCCGGAGGTCTTCGAACTCGACATCGACGGTCTGGCTTATGTGAAAAGCGCCGACGACGAGCTGCTCCAGGACAAGGGGGCCACCACCCCCGTGCCCCTGCCGCTGCTCAATGACGTACGGGACTCCGCGAAGGAGTGCCCGGGCGACTGCATCCACGTACGCCGCGTTTCGGACCAGGTGGAGGTCTACGGCCCGGACGCGGACTAGACACAGTGTGACGGATCACACACCCTCGGTGCCGGAAGAGGCGGGAAGTTCGCTCTGGACGAACTTCCCGCCTTTCCATTGCCACTTGATCCGCTCGCGTACGTCCGGGCAGCAGCGCGGCACGCCGGTCGAGGAGTACCCCAGGAGTGTCGCGGCGATCACACCGTCGCGTACGGCGATACCGTCCACGCTGCGCTGCTGCGCGGGCGCCAGGAGCGTCGCGGCGACCCGCGGGCCGCCCTTCTGGCCCTTCGCGGGGCGGGCGAGGACGTACACGCCGCTCGGAGGGGTGCCCGTCTCGGTGTGGCAGCGCACCACGGCGACGGTCTCGGGGGCGCCGTCGCCGTCGAGGTCGCCGGTGGCGCTGTCGACCACGTCGAGGCGGTTCGGTCCGCAGTCCACCGGATAGGTGGCGGCGCGGGGGTCGGGGGCCGGTCCGGTGACGGCCGCGCGGGCGCCGGGCGTGGCGTCGGTGGTGGCCGTGGCGTCAGGAGGCTGGACGAAGGACGCGGCCGCTGTGACCGCCGCGAGGGCGGCGGCGGTGGCGAGCCAGTGCAGGGCGCGGGTGCGGGTGTGCGGAAGGTCCTGGCCTGCCGAGAGCTGCACGCGGGGTAACTCCTGTGAAGAGCTGTGGCGGTGGGAGTGCCCAGCATCGTTCCACAGGGCGGGGTCGCCGGGGAACACTCGGGCCGGATTCCGGCCGGGCCTCCGCCTACCCAACGAAACGGCGCCGCCGACGGTTCCCGGCGGGCGGGAACTCGTCGGCGGCGCCGGACGGTTCGAGTGCTGCGTACAGGGGGCGTACGGCGCTCAGCCGCGCTCCCCGGCCCGTACGGCGGTCAGCCGCGCTCCGCGCCTCCGCTGGAGCTGCCGGGGCCGGTGTAGTCCTCGCCGTACGCACCCTTGGCCGGGCGGCGCCGGCGCAGCGGCGGCTCGACGCCGTCCGCGAGGCGGCGGGCGGTGAGCAGGAACCCGGTGTGGCCGATCATGCGGTGGTCGGGGCGCACGGCGAGGCCCTCGACGTGCCAGGTGCGGACCATGGTCTCCCAGGCCGACGGCTCGTTGAAGGTGCCGTGCTCACGGATGGCCTCGACGGTACGGGCCAGCTGCGTCGTCGTGGCCACGTACGCACACAGGATGCCGCCCGGGACGAGCGCCTTGGAGACGGCCTCCAGGCACTCCCAGGGGGCGAGCATGTCCAGGATGACCCGGTCGACGTCGGTGTCGGAGAGGTTGTCCTGGAGGTCACCGACGGTGAGTGTCCACGCCGGGTGCGGACCGCCGAAGTACCGCTCGACGTTCTGCGTGGCGATCTCGGCGAAATCGGCGCGCCGCTCGTAGCTGTGCAGCATGCCCTGATCGCCGATGGCGCGCAGCAGGAAGCTGCTGAGCGAGCCGGAACCCACCCCCGCCTCGACGACGCGGGCGCCGGGGAAGATGTCGGCCATCGCCAGGATCTGCCCCGCGTCCTTGGGGTAGACCACGGCGGCACCGCGGGGCATGGACAGGACGTAGTCGGGGAGCAGCGGGCGCAGCGCGAGGTAGGCGACGTTCCCGGTGGTACGGACAACACTGCCTTCGGGAGCACCGATCAGCTCGTCGTGGGGAAAGGCTCCCTTATGGGTGTGGAAGCTCTTGCCCTCTTCGAGCGTGAACGTGTAGTGGCGTCCCTTGGGATCGGTGAGCTGGACCTGGTCCCCGACCTTGAAGGGCCCGCGACGGCGGGCGGCACCGGTCGGTTCGGACATGTGACCAGCCTACCGGGCGCGGGGGGTGCTCCGTACCAGGGTGGAGGGGGTGGAGGGCGACGGTGGGGGTGAGTGAGCGGGGTACGGGGCGGGGCTGACGCCTGCGTGGGCTGGAGCCGGGAAGGGCCGGGGCCTGGGAGGGTCCGGCGCGGAGCCGGGGGTTGGACGGCCCCGTCTCGGGGTTGGGGCCAGGAGGACCCGTCTCGGGGTTGGGGCCAGGAGGACCCGTCTCGGGGTTGGGGCGGTAGGGCCGACCGGCCGCAGGGCCGGCGGCCGTGTGGCCGGCGGCCGCGGGATCGGGCGGGGTTGCGGGGCGGCCGTCCGCCCTACGGGGCAAATCGAACGCGAGCGCTCCCTCACTGGGGGTTTACCCAAGGGCGGCGGGCGGCAAGCTGCGGGGCCGGGGTGGGCGGGGTGAGGCGTGGGGCGGTCAGGACGGGCGGGCCATGGCGGCTACGAAGGCGCGTTCCACGTCGGCGGTGGACAGGACGCCGTAGATCTCGCCGGTCTCCTCGACCACCAGATATTCGGTGGCGGGGGTGGCCCGCAGGTAGTCCAGGAGGTCTTCGCCGGCCAGTTCGGCGGAGACCCGCATGCCGTCCTTGAGGTCCTGGGCGAGGCCGCTGACGGCGACCCACGGGCGGCGGTGTTCGGGGACGCCGACGATGGCGGTCTCCCGTACGACGGCGGTGGGCCGGCCCACGCGGTCCACGACGACCAGGGCGCGGGCGCCCGCGTCGTTGGCGCGTCGCAGCGCCTCGGACAGCGGAGTGTCGGCCTCCACCGGGACGGCGCGCCGGGTGAGGGTGCGCGCCTGGAGGTCCGGGAGGCGTTCGCGCAGGCGGGCCATGCGCAGGCTGTTGCCGGCGCCGGTCCAGATGATCGCGGCGAGGATCGCGGCGAGCAGCGCGTCGGTGATCGAGTCGGCGCCGCCGAGGTCGGTGGGGGTGTTGCCCAGGGCGCCGGTGTGGGTGAGCAGCGGCAGGCCGATCAGGACGGTCACGGCGAGCGCGCGGCCGACCCAGGCGGCGGCGACGGTGCCGGTCATCGGCTTGCCGGTGACCTTCCATACGACGGCGCGGAGCATCCGGCCGCCGTCCAGCGGGAGGCCGGGCAGCAGGTTGAAGACGGCGACGATGAGGTTGGAGATCATCAGTCCGGCGAGCAGGACGCCGGGTACGGTGCCGGGTTCGACGACCTTCATGCCGCCGTAGAAGACGCCCGCGAGGGCGAGGGAGAGCAGCGGACCGACGAAGGCGAGGACGAATTCGCGGCCGGGGGTCTCGGACTCCTTCTCGATCTCGGAGACGCCGCCGAAGAACTGGAGCTGGATGCGGCGTACCGGGAGCTTGAAGCGCAGTGCCGCGATGGTGTGCGCGAGCTCGTGTACGAGCACCGAGGCGTAGAAGGCGACGGCGAAGAAGAGGGAGACGAGGTAGCGGGCGGCGCCGAGCTCCGGCAGGACCCGTTCGAGCTGGCCGCCGAAGACCCAGGTGATCAGGGCGGCGACGATGAACCAGCTGGGGGCCACGTAGACCGGTACGCCGAAGGGGCGGCCCATGAGGATGCCGCCGCCGGTGCGCCGGCCCCGGCCGTCCTTGGCCGGGCGCTGCTGGGAGGGGCGGTCCCCGGACGGCCTGGTACGGCCGGTGGCGCGGGCCGGGTCGGACGGTCCGGGCGGGTTGGGCGGTCGGTGGTGCGCGGACTCCTCGGGGTCCTGCGGCTTCCCGCTCTCGTCCACGGCGTCCCCTCGTCGGTTGCGGCCTTCGCTCCTGTCCGTCCGGTTTCTGTCCGGTACGGCATGTCGATCATGCAGGGCGAAGGGGTCTGGCGTCGATGGTATGCGGAGCGCTTCGCGACGCCCCGCCTCGGTCTCCCATTGTGATCCCTCGGTTGCGGGAGCTGTCAGTGGCGGGCCGTAGGGTCGGGTGTCATGGGAACGAGCACCGAAGAGGCGGGGCCGGACGCCGCGGCCGCCGCGGGCGTCGGTAACGGCGGTAACGGCGGCACTGGCAGTGCAGGCGGTGACGGCGGACAGGGCGGGGTGACCGGCGAGGCCCCGGCAGCCGACGAGAGCGGCGCGACCGGTAGGACCGGCGGCACCGACGTGACCGGCGGCACTGGCGGCACCGGCGCGGCCACGTCGACCGGCCGGGCCGGGGAGGCCGGCGGGCCTGTGACATCCACCGCAGTCACCGTGCCCGCGGCGGCGACCGCCAGTACCGGCACCACCCCCGCGCCTCCCGCCGCGACCGCCGGTGCCGCCACCTCCGCACCTCCCGCCCCGGCCGCCGGTACCAGCCCCCTCACGCCCCCCACCGCTGCCACCGGTGCCGCCTCCCCCGCGCCCTCCACCCCGGCCACCGGGGACGCCCCCCACCCCGTCCCTCCCCGTCCCGCCACCCACCCCGTATCGCTCTCTCCGTCGCGGGCGGGCGACTTCATGCAGTGTCCGTTGCTGTACCGCTTCAGAGTGATCGACAAGCTGCCGGAGAAGCCGAGTGCCGCGGCGACGCGAGGCACGGTGGTGCACGCGGTGCTGGAGCGCCTCTTCGACGCCCCGGCGGCGCAGCGTACGCCGGGCGGTGCGCGCTCGATGGTGCCGGGCGAGTGGGAGAAGCTGCTGGCGAAGCGGCCGGAGCTGGCGGAGCTGTTCGAGGACGATCCGTCGGGTGAGCGGCTGGCGGCGTGGCTGGCGGACGCCGAGGCGCTGGTGGAGCGGTGGTTCACGCTGGAGGATCCGACGCGCCTGGAGCCCGCGGACCGCGAGCTGTATGTGGAGACGGTGCTGGACTCGGGGCTGCGGCTGCGCGGTTTCATCGACCGGGTGGACGTGGCGCCGACGGGTGAGGTGCGGCTGGTCGACTACAAGACCGGCAAGGCGCCCCGCCCGGAGTACGCGGACGGCCCGCTGTTCCAGATGAAGTTCTACGCGCTGGTGATGTGGCGGCTGCACGGCCGGGTGCCGCGGCGGCTGCAGCTGGTGTATCTGGGCAGTGGTGACGTGCTGACGTACGACCCGACCGAGGCGGATCTGCGGGGTGTGGAGCGCAAGCTGCTGGCCCTGTGGGACGCCATCCAGCGGGCGACGGCGACGGGCGACTGGCGGCCACGCCGTACGAAGCTGTGCGGGTGGTGCGACCACCAGGCGGTGTGCCCGGAGTTCGGCGGTACTCCCCCGCCGTATCCGCTGCCGGTGCCGGGGCCCGGCCGGACTCTCCCTGTGGAGGCGTCCGGGGAGGGGCAGGGCAGAATGGGCCTGGTCTAACGAAGGAGTTCCTGTGGCAATCCGCGTCCTGCTGGTCGACGACCAGCCGCTGCTGCGTACCGGTTTCCGGATGATCCTTGAGGCCGAGCAGGATCTCGCGGTCGTCGGCGAGGCCGGGGACGGTCTGCAGGCGCTGGAGCAGGTGCGGGCACTGCAGCCCGACGTGGTGCTGATGGACATCCGGATGCCGCGGATGGACGGGGTCGAGGCGACCCGGCAGATCACCGGTCCGGCGAAGGACGGCCCGGCGAAGGTGCTGGTGCTGACCACGTTCGACCTGGACGAGTACGTGGTGGAGGCGCTGCGCGCGGGGGCCAGCGGCTTCCTGCTGAAGGACGCGCCGGCCCAGGAGCTGGTGCAGGCGATCCGGGTGGTGGCGGCGGGCGAGGCGATGCTCGCGCCGAGCATCACGCGCCGGCTGCTGGACAAGTACGCGGGTCACCTGCCGTCCGGTGAGGAGCCGGTGCCGGACACGCTGCACACCCTCACCGAGCGCGAGGTGGAGGTGCTGAAGCTGGTGGCGCGCGGCCTGTCGAACGCGGAGATCGCCGCGGACCTGTTCGTGAGCGAGACGACGGTCAAGACGCATGTCGGGCATGTGCTGACGAAGCTGGGGCTGCGGGACCGGGTGCAGGCCGCGGTGTACGCGTACGAGAGCGGACTGGTGCGTCCCGGCGCCCAGTAGCGACAGCAAGGGCGCGGAACGCCCCCGGCCCGCAGCCGGACGTATGGCAACGGCCGCGTCCGGCCCCCGCAGCCGTACGCACGAGGACGCCCCGGCCCGCAGCCGGCCACGCAAGAACGGCCCGGCGCAGCCGGCCACACGGGAACGGCCCGGCCCGCCCCCGCTCCCCGAGGAGCGGCGGCGGGCCGGGCCGTGGTCGTAGCCGTACGCGGCGGCCGCGTCAGCCCTTCTTCAGTTCCCAGAAGCGGAAGACGGTGGAGGCGTCCAGGGTCCACTGGAGGCCGTCGATGTTCTCGCGGGCGACGGCGTACTGCTTGCCCTGCCACACCGGTATGACCGGCAGGTCCTCGGCGACGATGTCCTGCACCTCGCGGAAGGCGGGCTTGGTCGCCTGCCGGTCGGGCTGGCCGGCGGTGCCGGGCAGCAGCTTCCCGGTGATCCGCTTGGCGTCGTAGTTGTTGCGCAGGACGTTGTCCTTGCCGAAGAACGGCTGGGTGAAGTTGTCGGGGTCCGGGTAGTCGGGGACCCAGCCCTTGACGTAGGCGCCGTACTTGCCGTCTTCCACGCCCTTCTCGAACTCCTCGATGGGCACGCTCTTGACCTTGGCGTCGAAGAGGCCGCTGGCGTTGAGCTGCTGGGCGATCTCCTGGAAGGCGGGGACGGTGCCGGGGCCGTAGCGGACGGGGGTGGCCCAGAGGGTGAGCGGCACCTTCTTGTTGTTGTAGCCGGCGTCGCGCAGGGCGGCGGCGGCCTTGTCGGCCTGCGGCCGGTCGCCGTAGTTGGCGAAGAAGGCGGAGTTGTGGCCGGTGATGCCCGCGGGGACGATCGAGTACAGCGGTTCGGCGGTGCGCTTGTAGACGTCCCGGACGAGCGTGGAACGGTCCAGGAGGTACGCGACGGCCTTGCGGACGCCGAGCTTGCCGGCCACCGGGTCCTTCATGTTGAAGACCAGGTGCATGACCTCGGCGCTCTTGCCCTCGACGACCTGGGTGCCGTGCTTCCGGCTGTCGGCCGCCTGGTCCAGGGAGGCGATGTCCTTCATGGCCAGACCGCGGTAGGCGATGTCGATGGAGCTGTCCTGCACCGCCTTCTTCAGCTTGTCCTGGCTGTCGAAGAACTTCATGGTCATGCCGGAGTTCTTGACCTTGGCGGGGCCCTTGTAGGAGCCGTTGACGCCGAAGACGGCTTCGGAGGAGGCGTCGTACTCCTTCAGGGTGTAGACGCCGGAGCCGACGGCCTTGTTGTCGGTGCGCAGCTTGTCGGGCGCGTACTCGCGGTGGTCGACGATGGAGCCGGCGCCGGAGGCGATCTTCATCGGGAAGGTCGCGTCGGGCGACTTGAGGCGGAAGATGACGGTCTGGGCGTCAGGTGCTTCGATCTTGTCGACGCCGGAGAACATCACGGCCGGGCCGCGCTTGTCGTTGATGCGCTTGATCCGGTCGAAGGAGAACTTGACGTCCTCGGAGGTCAGGCTGTTGCCGTTGCTGAACTTCAGGCCGTCCTTGAGGGTGCACTTGTAGACGGTGCTGCCGCCCTCGACGAAGCCGCAGGAGTCGGCGGCCTCGGGTTCGGGGGTGGTGCCGCCCTTGGGGAAGCTCAGCAACGACTGGAAGACGTTGTTGAACAGCATCCAGGAGACCGGGTCGTAGCCGGCGGCGGGGTCGGTGGAGACGATCTTGTCGGTCATCCCCATCACCACGGGTTCCCCGGTCCCGGCGTCCCCGCCCTCACCGGATCCGCAGCCGCTGAGCAGGGCGGCGACGAGCCCTGCCCCCAGCGGTGCGGCGATCCACTGGTCGCGTTTCCTCACGTGCGTGTTCCTCACAGTCGTCCTGGCGGTTCAGCGGTGTGTTCCGCGCCGGCGGGTGCCGGTGTCGGTGTGCCGGCGGAGTGCCGTCATCGGTTGTGGTGGTGCGCGCCGTCTCGGGGATGCGGCAGCCGGCCGGCGCGCGGTGGCGCCGGCCGGAGGCCGTCGTCAGTTGCTGCTCACGCCGCGGGCCAGTTCCCAGATCTGCAGGGCCGAGGAGGAGTTCAGGGCCCACTCGGCGCCGGTGATGTCGTCGCGGGCGGCGACGTACTGCTTGCCCTGCCACAGCGGCAGGACGGGGACCTCGTCCGCGATGATGTCCTGGGCCTGCTTGAAGCCCTCGGCGGCGGAGTTGCGGTCGGTCTGCTGCCGGGTGGCGGGGATCAGCTGGGATTCGATCTTGCTGTTGCGGTACGGGGAGTTGAGGAAGTTCCCCTTGCCGATGAACGGCGCGATGTAGTTGTCCGCATCGGGGAGGTCGGCGAACCAGCCCATGCCGTAGGCGGCGTACTTGCCCTCGGACTGCTCCTTGCGGAACTGCTGCCAGTTCTCGATGCCCTTGATCTGGACGTCGAACAGGCCGGACTTGTTCAGCTGGCTCTGCAGCTCCTGGAATTCCTTGGCGGTGCTGGAGCCGTAGTGGTTCGCGGTGTAGGTGAGGGTGAGCTTCACCGGGGTGTTGATGTGCGCCTGCTGGAGGATCTTGCGGGCGGCGGGGACGCTCGGGTTGCCGTACTTGGTGAAGAAGGAGTTGATGTGGCCGGTGAGGCCCTTGGGCACCAGGGAGTACAGCGGGTCGCCGGTGTAGGCGTACACGTCGCGTACCAGCGCGGAGCGGTTGACCAGCTGGGCCATGGCCTGCCGGACGGCCTTGTCGGAGACCGACGGGTCGTCGGTGTTGAAGGCGAGGTAGCGGATCTCGGAGCCGGGTACGGCCTGAAGGGTGACGTGCTCGTCCCGGGCGTTCTCCAGGCCCTTGATCTGGTCGGGCGTCAGGCTTCGGTTCATCAGGTCGATGTCGCCCTTGCGCAGCGCCTTCTCCATGCCGTCGGAGTTCTCGAAGAACTTCATCTCGACGGTGGAGTTCTTCACCTCGATCCCGCCCTTGTAGTCGGGGTTCTTGGTGAAGACGGCCTTGCTGATGCGCTCTCCGCTGTGCTCGACCTTGACGGTGTACGGGCCGGAGCCGGAGACCTCGAAGCCCTTGTAGAGGCCCTTGGCCGGGTACACCTCGCTGTCGACGATGGCCGCTGCCGGGGTGGCGAGTTTCTGCGGGAAGGTGGCGTCCGGCTTCTTGAGGTGGAAGACCACCTCGGACTCGCTGGGGGTCTCCACCTTGTCGACGTTGTCCACCAGGGAGATGGGGCCGCGGTCGTACTTGACGGCCAGCATCCGGTCGATGGAGAACTTCACGTCCTTGGACGTCAGGGCGTGCCCGTTGGAGAACTTCAGTCCGTCGCGGAGTTTGCAGCGGAACTGCTCGTTCTGGGTGTCCCGGAAGCCGCAGGACTCGGCGGCCTCGGGCACCGGCGCGGTGCCGGTGCGGGGCAGGCGCATGAGCGTCTGCAGGGTTCCGCGCAGCACGTTCCACGCGTCGACGTCGTACGCCTGCGCGGGGTCGAGCGGGGCGGGCGCGTCCTTGGTGGCCTCCAGTTGGGCGGTGGTGCCGACCTTGATCGGCTTGCCGCCTTCGCCGGAGCCGTCCGAACTGCCGCAGGCGGCGAGCGTGGGGACGAGCAGACCGGCCAGGGCCGGCAGCACCAAGGTCTTGCGATTCATCGTCGGCAGGTTCCTTATCAGCGCAGAGGTGTTGCTCGCGTTGACATTAGTAGGAACTGCCAGGGCCTCCGGGACACAACAGAGTTGAACGGATATCACGCCCGGATAACGGCTGCCCGATGATCGATATCCGGACGGTGGAACGAACCGTACGTGCCCCCATCAATCCGGACACTTGCCCCCAGGGAAACCAGGAGAAAGTACCCCTGGAACGCCCCCGCCCCGCACTGTCGACGGGTCTGCGCGTGAGAAACGTCACTCCCGCATTGAGGTGATCGTCCGGGTGAATTCGGCCGCCGCATTCGTCACGGAAAATGAGCGGGCCACTCCTTACAGTTTCTTCCGTTTTCGAAGGCAACGCTCAGTGCACGCCGTACCGGCCGTCCGTGATGAGCGACCGGAGAAATGGGAGATCCACTTCTTCCAGCGATCCGACCACGGTGCGCCCCTGACCGGGACCGATCGGCGTCACCGACGGCACGGCGACGACCTGGCAGCCGGCCGCCTCCCCCGCCGTCACGCCGGTGACGGTGTCCTCCACCACGGCGCAGCGCCGCGGGTCCACGCCGAGCCGGGCGGCCGCGGTCAGGTAGGGGTCGGGGTGCGGCTTCGTACGGGGCAGGTCGTCGCCGGCCAGCGTCAGGCGGAAGTTCTCCGGGCCCAGGGAGTGCAGCATCCGGTCGATGACACTGCGGTGCGAGGCGGAGACCAGGGCGGTGGGCACGCCGTGCGCGGACAGCTCCGCGAGCAGCCGGCGTGCGCCGGGCATCAGCGGCACGCCGCGGGCGATGCGCTCGGCGAACCGGGCGTTGAGCAGCACGGTCAGCTCGTCCAGGCCGATGTCGGCGCCGGTCACCCCGATCAGGTACGCGGCGCTGCGCGTCATCGGCCCCCCGACGACGACCTCGCGGTGGTGGTCGTCCAGTACGTGGCCCAGTTCGGCGAAGACCTGGGCCTCCGCTTCCCACCAGAAGCCCTCGGTGTCGACGAGGGTGCCGTCCAGGTCGAGGAAGACGGCCTGCAGGGTGGCGCCGTCGGCCGTACGGGTTCCTACCGCGGGGATGCTGCTGGTCATCCGTGCACCTCCGTAGTCGCGCGTCCCCGGAGGGACGAAAGGGCCGGCCGCTTTCCCGCGTGGGGGAAGCGACCGGCCACTACCGGACCGACCAGTGTACGACTGTGCGGGGAGGCGCGCGGTGCCCGCGGGGACTTCCGTGGCCTCCCCGGTCCCGGTGTCACCGCGCGTCCCGGTGCTACCGCGCGTTGAAGTACTTCGCCTCGGGGTGGTGGATGACGATCGCGTCGGTGGACTGCTCGGGGTGCAGCTGGAACTCCTCCGAGAGCTGGACGCCGATCCGCTCCGGCCCGAGCAGATCCGCGATCTTGGCGCGGTCCTCCAGGTCGGGGCAGGCGCCGTAGCCCAGCGAGAAGCGGGCGCCGCGGTACTTCAGCGCGAACATGTCCTCGACGTCGGCCGGGTCCTCACCGCCGAAGCCCAGCTCGGCGCGGACCCGGGCGTGCCAGTACTCGGCGAGCGCCTCGGCGAGCTGGACGGACAGGCCGTGCAGCTCCAGGTAGTCGCGGTAGGAATCGGAGGCGAACAGCTCGGCGGTGGCCTCGCCGATCTTCGAGCCGACGGTGACGACCTGGAGGCCGACCACGTCCCGTTCGCCGGACTCCTCCGGGCGGAAGAAGTCGGCCAGGCACAGGCGCCGGCCGCGGCGCTGGCGCGGGAAGGTGAAGCGGGTGCGCTCGGTGCCGTCCTCGTTGAGCAGGATCAGGTCGTCGCCCTTGGAGTAGCAGGGGAAGTACCCGTGGACGACGGCGGCCTCCAGGAGGTTCTCGGTCTGGAGCTTGTCCAGCCAGCCGCGCAGCCGGGGCCGCCCCTCGGACTCGACCAGTTCCTCGTAGGAGGGGCCGTCACCCGTACGGGCCTGCTTGAGGCCCCACTGCCCCTTGAACAGGGCGCCCTCGTCCAGCCAGGACGCGTAGTCGGCGAGCTGGATGCCCTTGACGACGCGGGTGCCCCAGAACGGCGGGGTGGGTACGGGGTTGTCGGTGGCCACGTCGGAACGGACGGTGCCCTCCTCCTGCTCCGGCTCCTTGATCTCGATGTCGCGCTTGGGGACGCGGCGCTGCTTGAGCTCGGGCAGGGTGGCGCCGGGCACGCCGCGCTTGACGGCGATCAGGGCGTCCATCAGGCGCAGGCCCTCGAAGGCGTCGCGGGCGTAGCGGACCTCGCCCTCGTAGATCTCGTGCAGGTCCTGCTCGACGTAGGCGCGGGTCAGGGCGGCGCCGCCGAGGATGACGGGGAAGTCGGCCGCCATCTTGCGCTGGTTGAGCTCCTCCAGGTTCTCCTTCATGATCACCGTGGACTTGACCAGCAGGCCCGACATGCCGATGACGTCGGCGCGGTGCTCCTCGGCGGCTTCCAGGATGGCCGAGACCGGCTGCTTGATGCCGAGGTTGACGACGTTGTAGCCGTTGTTGGACAGGATGATGTCGACCAGGTTCTTGCCGATGTCGTGCACGTCGCCGCGGACGGTCGCCAGGACGATGGTGCCCTTGCCCTCGGAATCGGACTTCTCCATGTGCGGCTCCAGGTAGGCCACCGCGGTCTTCATGACCTCGGCGGACTGGAGCACGAACGGCAGCTGCATCTGGCCGGAGCCGAACAGCTCGCCGACCACCTTCATGCCTTCGAGCAGGGTGTCGTTGACGATGTCCAGGGCCGGACGCTCGGCGAGCGCCGCGTCCAGGTCGGCCGCCAGGCCGTTCTTCTCCCCGTCGATGATGCGGCGCCGCAGGCGCTCCTCCAGGGGCAGGGCGAGCAGTTCCTCGGCCTTGCCGGCCTTGAGCGACTTGGCGGTGGCACCCTCGAACAGCTCCAGGAGCTTCTGGAGCGGGTCGTAGCCCTCTTCGCGCCGGTCGTAGATCAGGTCGAGGGCGACCTTGACCTGCTCCTCCTCCAGCCGTGCGATCGGCAGGATCTTGGAGGCGTGCACGATCGCGGAGTCCAGTCCGGCCTTGACGCACTCGTCGAGGAAGACGGAGTTGAGCACGATGCGGGCGGCCGGGTTGAGGCCGAAGGAGATGTTGGACAGGCCGAGGGTGGTCTGGACGTCGGGGTGACGCCGCTTCAGCTCGCGGATGGCCTCGATGGTGTTGACGCCGTCCTTGCGGGACTCCTCCTGACCGGTGCAGATGGTGAAGGTCAGGCAGTCGATGAGGATGTCCGACTCGCGGATGCCCCAGTTGGACGTCAGGTCCTCGATGATGCGCTCGGCGATGGCCACCTTGTTCTCGACGGTGCGGGCCTGGCCCTCCTCGTCGATGGTCAGCGCCATCAGGGCGGCGCCGTGCTCGCGGGCCAGCGCGGCGACCCGGGCGAACCGCGACTCGGGGCCGTCGCCGTCCTCGTAGTTGACGGAGTTGATGACCGCGCGGCCGCCGAGCTTCTCCAGACCCGCCTGGATCACGTCGACCTCGGTGGAGTCCAGCACGATGGGCAGGGTGGAGGCGGTGGCGAAGCGGCCGGCCAGCTCCCGCATGTCGGCGACGCCGTCCCGGCCGACGTAGTCCACACACAGGTCGAGCAGGTGGGCGCCCTCGCGGATCTGGTCGCGGGCCATCTCCACGCAGTCGTCCCAGCGGCCTTCCAGCATGGCCTCGCGGAACTTCTTGGACCCGTTGGCGTTGGTGCGCTCGCCGATGGCCAGGTACGAGGTGTCCTGGCGGAACGGGACGGTCTGGTAGAGGGAGGCGGCGCCGGGCTCGGGGCGCGGGCTGCGCTCGGTGGGAGCCAGGCCCCGTACCCGCTCGACGACCTGGCGCAGGTGCTCGGGGGTGGTGCCGCAGCAGCCGCCGACGAGCGAGAGCCCGTACTCACCGACGAAGGTTTCCTGGGCGTCGGCCAGTTCGGCCGGGGTCAGCGGGTAGTGGGCGCCGTCCTTGCCGAGGACGGGCAGGCCGGCGTTGGGCATGCAGGACAGCGGTACACGGGCGTTGCGCGCCAGGTAGCGCAGGTGCTCGCTCATCTCGGCGGGGCCGGTGGCGCAGTTCAGGCCGATCATGTCGATGCCGAGCGGCTCCAGCGCGGTCAGCGCGGCGCCGATCTCCGAGCCGAGCAGCATGGTGCCGGTGGTCTCGACGGTCACCGAGCAGATCACGGGCAGGTCGGTGCCGGTGGCTTCCAGGGCGCGGCGGGCGCCGAGGACGGCGGCCTTGGTCTGGAGCAGGTCCTGGGTGGTCTCGACGAGCAGCGCGTCGGCGCCGCCGGCGATCATGCCTTCGGCGTTGCGCTGGTAGGCGTCGCGCAGGGTGGCGTAGTCGACGTGGCCGAGGGTGGGCAGCTTGGTGCCGGGGCCCATGGAGCCGAGCACCCAGCGCTGCTGCCCGGTGGAGGCGGTGAACTCGTCGGCGACCTCGCGGGCGATGCGGGCGCCGGACTCGGACAGTTCGAAGATCCGCTCGGGGATGTCGTACTCGGCGAGCGCGGCGTGGTTGGCGCCGAAGGTGTTGGTCTCGACGCAGTCGACACCGACCGCGAAGTACTCCTCGTGGACCGAACGGACGATGTCCGGACGGGTGATGTTCAGGATCTCGTTGCAGCCCTCCAGCTGCTGGAAGTCCTCCATCGTCGGATCCTGGGCCTGGAGCATCGTGCCCATCGCCCCGTCGGCCACCACTACGCGGGAGGCGAGGGCCTCGCGCAGTGCCGTGGTGCGGGATGTGCTGGTGGACGATGGCGTGTACGAGGCCATGGAGGTGCTCCCCTGGTTGCGACGGCTGTCGGCTTTGCGTCTTCCGGTAGAAGGCGCACCCGGTCAGGGTAGCGGGCGTGGCTGCCGGTGGCCCGGGTGTCCCAGGGCGTGGACGCCCGGAAGTCGCGCCGGATCCGCGGTGGGGCCGGGGCCGTACGGGTGCCGGGCGGGGACGGTGCCGGACCCGGCCAAGATCATTGACAGGGATCGGTCGACTGCCACAGGGTCGGCATTCACCGATATCGTTCAGCATTGCCGAACCGCTCTTCTGGGCTGACCGGCGCTGCTGTACACCGCACCATGTCACCCGCTTCACCGCTTCACCCGGAGGTTGCCCGATGGCACGGAACATCCAGTCACTGGAACGTGCCGCCGCGATGCTGCGGCTGCTGGCCGGCGGTGAGCGCCGGCTGGGCCTCTCCGACATCTCCTCCGCGCTGGGGCTGGCCAAGGGCACCGCGCACGGCATCCTGCGCACCCTCCAGCAGGAGGGCTTCGTCGAGCAGGACCCGGCGTCCGGCCGCTACCAGCTGGGCGCCGAGCTGCTGCGCCTGGGCAACAGCTATCTGGACGTGCACGAGCTGCGCGCCCGCGCGCTCGTGTGGACGGACGACCTGGCGCGGTCCAGCGGCGAGAGCGTCTACCTGGGGGTGCTGCACCAGCAGGGTGTACTGATCGTGCACCACGTCTTCCGGCCCGACGACAGCCGTCAGGTGCTGGAGGTCGGCGCGATGCACCCGCTGCACAGCACGGCGCTTGGCAAGGTGCTGACGGCGTACGACCCGGTGGCGCACAGCGAGGCGGCGGAAGCCGAGCGGCAGGCGTTCACGCCGCGCACGGTGACCGCGCTGGAGGAGCTGGAGGGCGTACTGGATCTCACCCGGGCGCGGGGCTGGGCGGCCGACGTGGAGGAGACCTGGGAGGGCGTGGCGTCGGTGGCGGCGCCCATTCACGACCGGCGGCGGATGCCGGTGGGCGCGGTGGGGGTGACCGGTGCGGTGGAGCGGGTCTGCCGGGACGGCGAGCCCGGTGAGCTGCGGCCGGAAATCGTCGCCGCTGTGAGGGATTGCGCACGTGCGGTCTCCCGAGACCTCGGAGCTGGGCGATTCTGACCCTTTCATCCCATATGTTCACCTAAGTTTTCAGTCACAGAACCCTTGACGGGGTGCTACGCGTGAAGAAAACTGCCGTTCGTCGGTCGGCATTGTCGAACACCAAACGACAATATTGGTTATGGTGGACGGTGCCGGAGGCCGACCAACGCCCTCTCGGAGGGCGCGGACCACCGGAGGGACCCGGGGTCCGCCTTCCCCTGGACGAAGGACAAAGGAGTCGCGGGTGTCCAGCTCCGACATCTTCATCAGCGAGACCATCGGTACCGCTGTTCTGATCCTGCTGGGCGGTGGCGTCTGCGCCGCCGTCACGCTGAAGCGCTCGAAGGCGTACAACTCGGGATGGGTGGCCATCACCTTCGGGTGGGGTTTCGCCGTGCTGACCGGCGCGTACATCGCGTCGAAGTCCGGCGCCCACCTGAACCCGGCGGTCACCGTGGGGCTGGCCGTCAAGGGCGGCACGCCGTGGGGCGACGTACCGGTGTACTTCGCCGCCCAGCTGCTCGGCGCCATGATCGGCGCGGTGCTGGTGTGGCTCGCGTACTACGGCCACTTCCGGGCCCACCTGACCGACCCGGAGATCGTGGGCGAGCAGAGCGGGCAGGAAGGCATGGTCGACAAGGCGGCGGCCCCCAAGGCCGGCCCGGTTCTCGGCGTCTTCTCCACCGGACCCGAGATCCGCAACGCGGTGCAGAACCTGACCACCGAGGTCATCGCCACCACCGTGCTCGTGCTGGCGATCCTCACCCAGGGCCTCAGCGACAACGGCAAAGGCGTCGGTGTCATCGGTGCGCTGCTGACCGCGTTCGTGGTCGTCGGCATCGGTCTGTCGCTCGGCGGCCCGACCGGCTACGCGATCAACCCGGTGCGCGACCTCGGTCCGCGTATCGTCCACTCGCTGCTTCCGCTGCCGAACAAGGGCGGATCGGACTGGGGCTACGCGTGGATCCCGGTCGCCGGTCCGCTGATCGGCGGCGCGATCGCCGGTGGTATCTACAACCTCGCGTTCGCCTGAGCCGCGCCGCCCGACCGAAGATTTTTGGAGCACACACACCATGAGCGACAACCACAGCACCGCCTCGCACGGCCACGGCCCGTTCATCGCGGCCATCGACCAGGGCACCACGTCCAGCCGCTGCATCGTGTTCGACAAGGACGGCCGGATCGTTTCGGTCGACCAGAAGGAGCACGAACAGATCTTCCCCAAGCCGGGGTGGGTCGAGCACGACGCCAAGGAGATCTGGGAGAACGTCCAGCAGGTCGTGGCCGGTGCCGTCGAGAAGGCCGGCATCACCGCCAAGGACGTCAAGGCGATCGGTATCACCAATCAGCGCGAGACCACGCTGATGTGGGACAAGAACACCGGTGAGCCGGTCCACAACGCCATCGTCTGGCAGGACACCCGTACCGACGGGCTCTGCCGCGAGCTGGGCCGCAACGTCGGCAAGGACCGCTTCCGCCGCGAGACCGGCCTGCCGCTGGCCTCGTACTTCGCCGCCCCGAAGATCCGCTGGCTGCTGGACAACGTCGAGGGCCTGCGCGAGCGCGCCGAGGCCGGCGACATCCTCTTCGGCACCATGGACTCCTGGGTCATCTGGAACCTGACCGGCGGCGCCGAGGGCGGCGTGCACGTCACCGACGTCACCAACGCCTCGCGCACCCTGCTGATGAACCTGCGCAGGCTGGAGTGGGACGAGAAGATCCTGCACTCCATCGACATCCCGGCCGCGGTGCTGCCGGAGATCCGCTCGTCGGCCGAGGTGTACGGCACCGCCGCCGCGGGCGCACTGGCCGGCGTGCCGGTCGCCTCGGCACTGGGCGACCAGCAGGCCGCGCTGTTCGGCCAGACCTGCTACGACAAGGGCGAGGCCAAGTCCACGTACGGCACCGGCACCTTCATGCTGATGAACACCGGTGACGAGCCCGTCAACTCCTACAACGGGCTGCTGACCACGGTCGGCTACCGCATCGGTGACCAGAAGCCGGTGTACGCCCTGGAGGGCTCGATCGCCGTCACCGGTTCGCTGGTGCAGTGGATGCGCGACCAGATGGGCCTGATCAACTCGGCCGCCGAGATCGAGACGCTGGCCAGCACCGTCGAGGACAACGGCGGCGCGTACTTCGTCCCGGCCTTCTCCGGCCTGTTCGCCCCCTACTGGCGCTCGGACGCGCGCGGCGTGATCGCGGGCCTGACCCGCTACGTCACCAAGGCGCACATCGCCCGCGCCGTGCTCGAGGCCACCGCCTGGCAGACCCGCGAGATCACCGACGCCATGACCAAGGACTCCGGCGTCGACCTGACCGCGCTGAAGGTCGACGGCGGAATGACCTCCAACAACCTGCTGATGCAGACCATCTCGGACTTCCTGGACGCCCCCGTGGTGCGCCCGATGGTGGCCGAGACGACCTGCCTCGGCGCCGCCTACGCCGCCGGACTGGCCGTCGGCTTCTGGCCGGACACCGACGCGCTGCGCGCCAACTGGCGCCGGGCCGCCGAGTGGACCCCCCGCATGGACGCGGAGACCCGCGACCGCGAGTACAAGAACTGGCTCAAGGCCGTCGAGCGGACCATGGGCTGGATCGAGGACGAGGAGTAATCATGAGCACCCTGCAGAGCGTCCCGGCCCTCGGGACGCACCCGGCCGACGGTTCGACCCAGAGCCGCGCCGAGACCCGGGAGCAGCTTTCCAAGGCGACGTACGACCTCCTGGTGATCGGCGGCGGCATCCTGGGCATCTCCACTGCCTGGCACGCCGCGCAGTCGGGGCTGCGGGTTGCGCTGGTGGACGCCGGCGACTTCGCCGGCGCCACCTCCTCCGCCTCCTCCAAGCTGCTGCACGGCGGTCTGCGCTACCTGCAGACCGGCGCGGTCAAGCTGGTGGCGGAGAACCACTTCGAGCGCCGTGCGGTCTCGCGTGAGGTGGCCCCCCACCTCGCCAACCCGCTGACCTTCTACCTGCCGGTCTACAAGGGCGGCCCGCACGGCGCGGCCAAGCTCGGCGCGGGCGTCTTCGCGTACTCCGCACTGTCCGCCTTCGGTGACGGTGTCGGTCACGTCATCAGCCCGGCCAAGGCCCAGCGCGACGTGCCGGAGCTGCGCACGGACAACCTCAAGGCCGTGGCCGTGTACGGCGACGACCAGATGAACGACGCCCGGATGGCCCTGATGACGGTCCGCGCGGCCGTCGAGGCCGGCGCCACCGTGCTGAACCACGCCGAGGTCACCGGGCTGCGCTTCACGCAGGGCCGGGTCACCGGTGCCGAGCTCAAGGACGGCACCGACGGCACCGAGTTCGGCGTCAACGCGCGCCTGGTCCTGAACGCGACCGGCCCCTGGGTCGACCACCTGCGCAAGATGGAGAACCCGAACGCGGCGCCCTCCATCCGCCTGTCCAAGGGCGCGCACCTGGTCCTCAAGCGCACCTCCCCCTGGAAGGCCGCGCTGGCCACCCCGATCGACAAGTACCGCATCACCTTCGCCCTCCCCTGGGAGGACATGCTGCTGCTCGGTACGACCGACGAGGAGTACGAGGGCGACCCGGCGGACGTCCGCGTCACCGAGAAGGACACCGCGCAGATCCTGGACGAGGCGGCCTTCTCCGTCCGCGACCAGCAGCTGTCCCGTGACCTGATCACGTACTCCTTCGCGGGCCTGCGGGTGCTGCCGGGCGGCCCCGGCGACACCTCCAAGGCCAAGCGCGAGACCGTCGTCACCGAGGGCGCGGGCGGCATGCTCTCCGTCGCCGGCGGCAAGTGGACCACGTTCCGCCACATCGGCCGTACGGTCATGAACAAGCTGGCGGCGCTGCCCGGCCAGCCGCTGGCCGAGGACATGGAGCCGATCTCGCACCTGCCGAAGAAGCTGCCGCTGCCGGGCATCGCCAACCCGAACGCGGTCGCCCACCGCCTGCTGGTCGACGGCTCGGCCCCCGGCCCGCGCATGGCGCCGGAGACCGCCCGCCACCTGGCCACCCACTACGGTTCGCTGTCCTTCGACATCGCCCGGCTGGCCAACGAGGACCCGGCACTGGCCGAGCGCATCCACCCGGACGCGCCGGAGATCTGGGCCCAGGTCGTCTACGCCCGCGACCACGAGTGGGCGGAGACGGTCGACGACGTGCTGCGCCGCCGCACCACGCTGACCATCCGCGGCCTGGACGACGAGGACGTCCGCGCCCGGACCAAGGCGATACTGGAACAGCGCGGCTGACGCGCTGTGACGCACCGCTGACCTGAGGGCGGCTCCCGGACCGGGAGCCGCCCTCAGGCGTGTCGGGGTTCTACTGCCGTACGCAGTGCTCGGCGACGGCCATGGCGGTGAGGTTGGTGTTGGCGGCGGGCAGCGTCGGCATCACGGAGGCGTCGATGACGTGCAGGGCCTCGATACCGTGTACGGCACCGGTGGCGGAGACCACCGCGCCGCGGTCCCCTGCCGGGCCCATCCGGCAGGTCCCGGCGGCGTGCTGATAGCCGCTGACGGTCTGCCGCAGGGCTTCCGCCAGTTCTTCGTCGGTGGTGACGGTGGGGCCCGGCGCGCGCTCCTCGCGGAGCAGCTCCGACAGCGGTGCCGTACGGGCGAGGGCGCGGGCGAGCCGCATGCCCGTCACCATGCGGCGGGTGTCCTCCGGTTCGCGCAGGAAGCCGACGTCGATACGCGGGGCGTCCCGGGGGTCGGCGGAACGCAGCCGCAGCCGGCCGCAGGAGGACGGCCGCAGCAGGGCCACCCACAGGGTGAGCACCGTCGTCCCGTCCTCGCCCCGTTCGGGGCCCGACGGGAAGACCTGGAGGTCGGCCGGGCCGTCGTCACCGCTGAGGTCGCAGGTCAGGAAGGTTTGCAGGACCGGGTCGCGGGGGCCGGGCGGCGGGGCGCCGGTGGCGTACTCAAGGGTGACGGCGGGATGGTCGCGGAGGTTCTCCCCCACGCCGGGCAGGTCGGCCGTCACGGGGATGCCGAGGTCGTGCAGGTGACCGGCCGGGCCGATGCCGGAGCGCAGCAGGATGGGCGGGCTGCCGTACGCCCCGGCGGCCAGCACGACCCGGCGGGCGGGCAGCACCGTACGCCCGGGGTCGGCGAGCTGCACGCCCGTCGCCCGGCCGTCGCTCACCAGGACCCGGTCCACGAGGATGCCGCCGCGCACGGTGAGGTTGGCGCGCCCGCGGGCCCGGGCGAGGTAGGTCAGGGCGGTGCTCTGCCGGATGCCGCCGACCCGGTTGACCGGGACCGGGCCGACGCCGCGGGCGCCGGGGGCGTTGTGGTCGGCGACGGGCGGGTGCCCGAGGGCGGTGCAGGCGTCGTGGAAAGCGCGCTGCCACCGGTTCGTCTCGTCCGTGCCGTACCGCCGTACGGGGACGGGGCCGTCCGTGCCGTGCCACGGCGGCCCGGTGTCCAGATCGCGCTCCACGCGGCGCAGGCTGGGCAGGAAGTCGCCGAACGACCAGCCCTCGTTGCCCTGCGCGGCCCAGTCGTCGTAGTCGCGCGGGTGCCCGCGCAGGGCGATCGCGGAGTTGATCGCCGAGGAGCCGCCGACGAGCTTGCCGCGCGGCAGTTCCACGGGCCGGCCGAGGGCGCCGGGCTCGCTGACGTACCCCCAGTCGTGGCTGTGGGTCGCGGCGGGACTGGTGGCCACGTCGTCGGGCAGGCCGTCGGGCGAGCTGCCGTGGTCCGGTCCGGCCTCCAGCAGCAGCACGGACCGTGCGGGGTCCTCGGACAGCCGGGAGGCCAGTACGCCTCCGGCGGAGCCCGCGCCGACGATGATCACATCCCAGGTACCCATGTCCGCCGCCTTGCCTGCCTTCTCGATGTACCGCTCGCGTACTGCCTGCGTAGTGCCTGCCTGGGACCGCCGGCCGCGCCGTGGGCCCGGCTCCCTGAGGTACCCGCCGGGCGGAGATCACACACGTACGCGTACGGACCCGCCGGAGGGGCGGCAGCCGGGCCCGAAACCCCGGGGTCCGGCTGCGGACCCCGGCACTAGCATCGCGAGCAGGGGCCGCGGCCGGTCCTCCCGGTCCCTGCCCCCTGTTTCTCCAGACCCGTCACCGACCTCGGAGATCCCCATGACCTTGCTGACCACCTGGCCGGAGAGCGGCCCGGAGACCGTGCTGCGGCGCACGTCCGAGCCCGCGGAGATCGCCGCGGCGCTGGCGCCGGTCGGGGTGCGGTACGAGCAGTGGCCGATACGGAGGGACGTGGCGCCGGACGCGGAGCCCGCGGCCGTCCTGGCGGCGTACCGGACGGAGATCGACACGCTGACCGCCGAGGAGGGGTTCGTGACGGTCGACGTGGCGTCCCTGCACCCCGGCGACGACCCCGGGTGGCCGGAGAAGGCGCGGGCGGCCCGGCAGAAGTTCCTCGCCGAGCACACCCACGAGGACGACGACGAGGTGCGGTTCTTCGTCGCCGGGTCCGGGGTGTTCTACCTGCACACGGGCGGCGAGGTGCACGCCGTGCTGTGCGAGGAGGGCGACCTGCTGGGCGTGCCGCGGGGCACCACCCACTGGTTCGACATGGGCACCCGCCCGTCGTTCACGGCCATCCGCTTCTTCCACGAGGAGGACGGCTGGGTCGGCACGTTCACCGGCGACGACATCGCGCTGCGGTTCCCCGGCTTCGACACGCTCACGGCCGGCCGGGCGGAACGGGGCGCGGCGTGACCCACACCTTCGACGTGGACCACGTGGTGCTCGACATCGAGGGCACCACGAGCGCGACCGGCTTCGTCGTCGACGAGCTGTACCCGTACTCCCGCAAACGGTTCGGGCGGCTGCTGACCGAGCGGGCCGCGGAACCGGCGGTACGGCGGGCCGTCGAGCAGGTACGGGCACTGCTGGGCGAACCGGCCGCCGACACGGCACGCATAGAGCGGGCGCTCGGCGCCTGGCTGGACGAGGACCGCAAGGCCACGCCCCTGAAGACGTTGCAGGGCATCGTATGGGCCGAGGGCTTCGCGAGCGGGGAGCTGGTCTCGCACTTCTATCCGGACGTGGTGCCCAGGCTGCGCGAGTGGCACGCGGCGGGCGTGCGGCTGCACGTGTACTCGTCGGGGTCGGTGGCGGCGCAGCGGGCGTGGTTCGGGCACAGCCCGCAGGGCGATCTGCGGCCGCTGGCCGGGAGGTACTACGACACGGAGAACGCCGGGCCCAAGCTGGTGGCCGCGTCGTACGAGGCGATCGCCGCGGACCTGGGCGCCGTGCCGCGGCGGGTGCTGTTCCTGTCCGACCGGGCCGGGGAACTGGACGCGGCGCGGACGGCGGGGTGGCACACGGCGGGGGTGCGGCGGCCCGGGGAGCCGCACTATGAGAGCGGGGTGGGTGACCATCCCGAGGTGGCGTCCTTCGGGGAGCTGGCCATCCGTACGGGAGCGGGGACGGCAGCGGGGACGGGTACGGAGGCCGGAGCGAAAGCGGGGGCGGAGGCAAGGACGGAGGCCGTTCCGGGCGTCGGTGCCGGGGAAGTGCGGCGGGCCGGGGCCCGGCTGGCCGCCGAGGCCGCGCGGTTCGCCTCGCTCGGCTGGATGCGCGGCACGTCCGGCAACCTGTCGGTCGTCCTGGCACGCGACCCGCTGCGGCTGGCGGTGACCGCGAGCGGACGGGACAAGGGCGAGCTGACCGCGGACGACGTGGTGCTGGTCGACGACCGGGGCGCCGCCGTCGCGGGCACGGAGGGCACCGGGGCCGGGAAGCCGTCGGCGGAGGCCGGGCTGCACGCGCGGGTGGTGCGGCTGACCGGAGCGGGCGCGGTGGTGCACGTCCACACGGTCGCCGCCGTGGCGATGGGGCGGCGCCGGCCCGGCGGGATCGTCTTCCGGGACCTGGAGATGCTCAAGGGGCTGGGGCAGCCGGCGGACGGGGCCGCCGTGCGGCTGCCGGTCATCGCCAACAGCCAGGACATGGGCGTGCTCGGGAACCGCCTGGAGGAGGCGAGGGAGCCGCGGATGCCCGCGGTGGTGGTGGCGGGGCACGGGCTGTACGTGTGGGGAGCCGACCTGCTCCAGGCCCGGCACCACGCCGAAGTCGTGCAGTGGCTGCTGGAGTTGGAGCTGGCGTCGGGGCGGGGGTGAGCGTGGCCCGGGAGGGCGGGCCGGTCCCCCGCACGGGACCACGTTGCGGGCGTGCGGCACCGGGCCCGTAGGTTGGGGGCGACCGCCGTCCCGTCCGTGGTGTCCCGCCCCCGGGCCATCCGGCCGAGCCACTGGAGCCGTCCGTGACCCCAGACCTGTCCCCTCTCGCCCGCCTGCCGCGCGGCGGGCTGCCGCCGCAGGCCGTCGTGGTCGGCGACCCGGCCCGCGCGGCCGCCGTCGCCGAGCTGCTCGACGACGCCGCGGAGATCGCGTACCACCGCGAGTACCGGACGTTCACCGGCAGCTGGAAGGGCCTGCCGGTGGTCGTCGCCTCGCACGGGGTGGGCGGGCCCGGCGCGGTGCTGCTGTTCCAGGAGCTGGCCGACGCGGGCGTACGGACCTTCGTGCGCCTCGGTACGGCGGGGGCGATACGTCCGGGCATCGGCGACGGTGACCTGGTGATCGCCGAGGCGGCGGTGCGGGACGACGGGGTGACGCAGCAGCTGGTGCCGGCGGAGTACCCGGCCGTGGCCGCGCCGGAAGCGGTGCTGGCGCTGGCCGGCGCGGCGGCGAGCGCCGGGGCGACGTACCACCGCGGGGTGGTGTGGACCCGCGCGGCGTTCCAGCCGGGGCTGCTGCCGCTGCCGGTGGCGGCGTACACCGCGGCGGGCGTGGCGGCGATCGAGATGGAGGTGTCCGCGCTTCTGGTGACCGCCGGTCTGCGCGGGCTGGTCGCCGGCGCGGTGCTGGTCATCGACGGGGCGAACGCGGACGAACTGGTCGACGAGGCGGCCACCGGCGGGTACGACCCGTACCGGGACGCCGTCGCCGAGGGCGTGGCGCGCGGTTCCGTCGTCGCGCTGGAGGCCCTGCGGACGCTGGCGGAGGAGGCCCGGTGAGCGCGGTACGCAATGCAGAGGCCCCGGTGGACCTGCTGGTGCACGGCGGTACGGTGCTCACCGTCGACGACGCGGGCACCGTATGCGCCGACGGCGCGGTGGCCGTACGGGACGGGGAGATCGTCGCGGTGGGCCCGGCCGACGGGCTGCGAGCCGCTCACCGCGCGGCCGAGGAGATCGACGCCACCGGGTGCCTGGTCCTGCCCGGGCTCGTCAACACCCACACCCACCTGGCGATGACGCTGCTGCGCGGCCACGCCGACGACCTGGACCTCCAGGGGTTCCTGGGGCGGGTGGTGCCGCGGGAGAACGCGCTGCTGTCCCCGGAGGCGGTGACCGCGGGTCTGCGGCTGGCCGTCGCGGAGAGCGTACGGGGCGGGGTGACGACCGCCCTCGACATGTACTGGTTCCACGAGGCGGCCGGGCAGGCAGCGCGGGACGCCGGCTGGCGGCTGCTGTCCGGCCCGACGTTCATGGACGTCCCGGGGCCGCCCGACCGGATGCCGTACGGGAACCGGATGGACTGGGCGCGCCGGCACCTCGACGGCCACCGTCCCTCCCCCGGCACCCGCCCGGTGGTCTTCGCGCACAGCGCCTACACCCTGGACACCGAGCAGCTCACCGACATCGCGGCACTGGCCAGGGAGTACGGCGCGCTGCTGCACCTGCACGCCGCGGAGAACGCCGCCGAGGTGGCGACGGTGCGCGAACAGCACGGCAAGCGGCCCGTCGAACTGCTGGAGTCGCTGGGCCTGCTGGGCCCGGACACGCTGCTCGCGCACGCCGTGGAGCTGACCGACACCGAGATCGCCGCGCTGGCCGCGACCGGTACCGGCGTCGCGCACTGCCCGGTCTCCAACCTCAAGCTGGGCTGCGGCATCGCCCGGGTGCCGGAGCTGCTGCGGCAGGGCGTCCGGGTGGGGCTCGGCACGGACGGGGCGGTCAGCTCCAACTCCCTGGACATGATGGGCGCGTTGGGGGTGGCGGCGCTGGTGCACAAGGCGGGCGGCGACCCCACGGCGGTCGGCGCCGAGCAGGCCGTACGCATGGCGACGATCGAGGGCGCGCGGGCCCTGGGGCTGGGCGGGCAGCTCGGTTCGCTGGAGGTGGGCAAGCGCGCGGACCTGGCGGTGCTCGACCTGGGCGGTACGCATCTGGCGCCCCGGCACGACCCGTGGTCGACGCTGGCGTACTCGGCGCGGGCCGGTGACGTCCGGGACACGGTCGTCGACGGCCGGGTACTGATGCGCGACCGTCGGCTCACGACGCTGGACGAGGCGGCCGTGACCGCCGGCGTGGAAGCGCTCGTCCGGGCCGTCTGAGTGCGGCGCCGCCCTCCCGGCCCCTGACACGATGTCCCGTGTGCGGGCCGGGAGTTCACCCGCCCGGCGTCCCCGCCGTACGGAATGCGCAGGCTCCCGGCGTCGCGCTTCGGCGGCCATAATGGCGCAGACATCGGATGTCTGCGGGCGTCCGGCGGCGGGTGTGATCAGGGAGGCTCCGGACATGGCGGTCACGGACGAGGCCATAGAGAAGATCAAAGCGATGATCGTCTCCGGCGCGCTGCGGCCGGGCGACCGGCTGCCCAAGGAGAGCGAACTCGCCGCCGACCTGGGCCTGTCCCGCAACTCGCTGCGCGAGGCGGTACGGGCCCTGTCCCTGATCCGCATCCTGGACGTACGCCAGGGCGACGGCACCTACGTCACCAGCCTGGATCCGCAGCTCCTCCTCGAAGCGCTCAGCTTCGTGGTGGACTTCCACCGCGACGACACGGTCCTGGAATTCCTGGCCGTACGCCGGATCCTGGAGCCGGCCGCCACCGCGATGGCGGCCGGCCGCATCACCCCCGCCGAACTGGACGACCTGGAACGGCGGTTGGCCGCCCTCGGACCGCACCCGGCGGTGGAGGACCTGGTCGCCTGCGACCTGGAGTTCCACCGCCGGATCGTGGCCACCGCCGGCAACTCGGTGCTGTGCTCCCTGCTCGACGGCCTGTCGGGGCCGACGACCCGGGCCCGCGTCTGGCGCGGACTGACACAGAAGGACGCGGTGAGCCGCACCCTCACCGAACACCGGGCGATCCTCGGCGCCCTCCGCGACCGGGACGCGGAGGCGGCACGGGCCTGGGCGACGGTGCACATCGCCAGCGTCGAACAGTGGCTCCGCTCCACCCTGTGAGCCCCCGGGTCATTCCTCCCCGCACCCGTCAGGCGGCGAACCCCCGTCCACCGCGATCGACGCGCCCGTGACGTACCGGCCGCCCTCCCCGCCAGATACCTCACGGCCGCGCGACGTCCGACGGCTGCCCGTAAGGCCCGAGCGACGTCAACTGCGCTTGCATCGGCGCGCTCTCGCCGTCGGCCGGGTGCATGTCGGTGCCGGCCGGGCCCGGGCTGAGGAGGTTGGCGGTGATGCCGCGCGGGCCCAGCTCCCTGGCGAGGGTCCTGGTCAGGCCGGTGAGCGCGGCCTTGCTCGTCGCGTACAGCGTGCCGCAGGGGAAGGCGACGCGCTCGGCCATGCAACTGCCGACGCTGATGATGCGCCCGCCGTCGGCCATCCGCCGGGCGGCGGCCTGCGCCGCGATGAAGGGCACGCGGACATTGACGGCCACGTCCGCCCCGTCCCCGGCGATCCGACTCGATCCTCGTGCGCGGTGGACGGCGGAGCCGGCGGAATCCGGACGGGGAAGCACGGCCCCGCGCTACACCCCGTACACGCGCCCCGCGTTCCCCCCGAAGACCGCCGCCCGCTCGTGCGCGGCGAGATGTTCGGTGGCCGCTTCGGTCAGAGCCACGACGTCCTGGTACGTGGCGGCCAGGGTGCAGACCGGCCAGTCGGAGCCGAACAGGACGCGGTGCGGGCCGAAGGTGTCCAGGACGTGCCGGGTGTACGGCAGGAGGTCGGCGGGCTGCCAGTGGGTGCGGTCCGCCTCGGTGACCAGGCCGGAGAGTTTGCACACGGTGTTCGGGAGCCGGGCGAGGGCGGTCAGGCCGTCCGCCCACGGCTGCCACGTTCCGGCGGCGATCGCGGGCTTGGCTGCGTGGTCGAGGACGAAGCGGAGGCCGGGGAATGCGCGGGCGGCGGCGGTCGCGGCGGGCAGTTGGGGTGGGGTGACGAGCAGGTCGTAGGCGAGTCCGGCGGCCGCCACGGCGGCCAGGCCGCGCCGTACGGCGGGGCGGGCCAGCCAGTCGGGGTCGGGTTCGTCCTGCACCTGGTGGCGGAGGCCTGCCAGGTGCGGTGGCATGGCTGCCAGGAGGTCCGGCAGCCCGGGGTCGGTGAGGTCGGCCCAGCCGACGACGCCCCGTACGGCGGGTGAGCGGGCCGCGAGCGCGAGGAGTGCGGCGGTCTCGGGGCCGGAGGCCGAGGACTGGACCAGGACGGTGCCGTCGATGCCGTGGGCGGCGAGGTGCGGCGTCAGGTCGTCGAGGGTGTACGTGCGGCGGATCGGGTCGGCCCAGGCGCCGTCCATCCAGGGCTGCGGGTGGCGCGCGAGGTCCCAGAGGTGGTGGTGGGCGTCGATGCGGTCGGGGGCGGGCGGGTTCGCAGGGCGGCTGGTGCGGCCGGTCATGGGCGGGTTCCCGGGGTGGCCGGTGCGGTCGGTCGCGGGCCGGCTCCCGGGGCGGCCGGTGCGTCGGTCATGGGTGCGCTCCGGGGGCAGCGGTGGGGAGCGGGAGGCCGGGTGCGAGGAGGCCGTGGTCGGTGAGGGCGTGCCAGAGGGCGTCGGGGATGTCGTACGTGAACAGGCCGGCGTTCTCCCGGGCCTCCTCCGGTGACGCGGCGCCGACCAGCGCTCCGGCCACGGCGGGGTGGCCGAAGGGGAAGCGCAGAGCCGCGGCCTTGAGGGGGACGCCGAACGCGGTGCAGAGGGAGGCGAGTTGCCGGGCGCGTTCCACCAGAGCTGCCGGGGCCGGGGCGTAGTCGTACGGCGCGCCGGGTGACGGGTCGGCCAGCAGCCCGGAGTTGTAGACACCGCCGACGACGACCGACGTGCCGCGGCGCACGCAGACCGGCAGCAGGTCGTCGAAGGCGGAGTGGTCGAGGAGGGTCCAGCGGCCGGCGCACAGCACCACGTCCACATCGAGGTCGGCGACGAACCGGGCCAGCGGGCCGCTGCGGTTCATGCCGAAGCCGATGGCGCCGACCACGCCCTGCGCGCGCAGTTCGGCGAGGGCGGGGAAGCCGGACGCGTACACCTCGGCGGCGTGGCCTTCGACGTCGTGCAGGTAGACGATGTCGACGGCGGAGACACCGAGCCGTTCCAGGGACGCGTCGAGGGTGCGGCGGATGCCGTCGCGGGTGAGGTCCCGGACGCGGGCGCGCGCCGGGGTGTCGGTGTAGCCCTGGCCGTCCACCTCCTCGCCCGGCGCGAGGGGCCGCAGCCGCAGGCCGACCTTGGTGGACAGGATGTACGAGGACCGGTCGCGCCCGGCGAGCGCGCGGCCGAGGCGTTCTTCGGACAGGCCGAGTCCGTAGTGCGGGGCGGTGTCGAAGTGGCGGACGCCGGTGTCGAGGGCAGCGCGCACGGTGCGCTGGGCACGGTCCTCGGTGAGGGGCCGGTAGAGGTTGCCGAGGGGCGCGCAGCCCAGCCCGAGGGGCGGCACGGTCACGCCCGTACGCCCCAGTCGCCGTTCCCCGTGCGGTACGTACGCCATCGCGGCCTCCTCAGTCCTGCTTCTCGCCGCTGGTGAATCGGGAGATGACCAGGGCGATGATGATGATCAAGCCGTTGAGGAACTGGGTCCACAGCGGCGGTACCCCGCCCAGCGTCATGACGTTGATGACGAGCTGGAGGGTCAGGACGCCGGTGAGCGCGCCGAAGAGGGTGCCACGGCCGCCTTTGAGGCTGATGCCGCCGATGACGGCGGCGGCGAAGACCTGGAAGATCCAGCCGTTGCCCTGGCTGGCGGACACGGCGCCGTAGTGACCGGTGTACAGGATGCCGGCGAAGGCGGCCAGCAGGCCGCCGACGGCGAGGACGGCCCAGGTGATCCGGTCGACGCGGATGCCGGCCGAGCGCGCGGCCTCCGGGTTGCCGCCGATCGCGTACAGCGCGCGGCCGTGCCGCAGGTAGCCGAGGGCCGCGCCGCCGAGCGTGAACAGCGCCAGGCAGATCCAGACGGCGGCCGGGACGCCCAGCCAGGCGGCCTTGCCCAGGTAGGCGAAGGACGCGGGGACGTCGCCGATCGACCGGCCCTCGGAGAGGCCCAGGTGCAGGCCGCGCAGCATGGTCAGCATTCCGAGGGTGGCGATGAAGCCGTTGACGCGCAGCTTCAGCATGAGGAACCCGTTGGCGGCGCCGATCGCGGCGCCCACGGCCAGGCACAGGGGCACGGCGGTCCACGCGGGCAGCAGTTCCAGGCCCTCGAAGCGGCCGCCGTGCGCGGGTGCCACCAGCCACAGGGCGGCGACCGGCGCCAGGCCGATGGTCGATTCCAGGGAGAGGTCCATCCGTCCGCTGATCAGGATCAGCGCCTCGCCGAGCACCAGCAGGCCGAGTTCGGTGGACTGCTGGACGACGCCGATCAGGTTGTCCCGGGTGAGGAAGGCGGGCGAGACGATGAAGCCGGCGACGCCGAGGACGAAGATCACCGGGACCAGGGAGACGTCCCGCCAGCGGGCCAGGGCCGGATGCGGGCGGCGGACGGCGGCGAGCGCGGCCGCCCGGCCGGCGGGCCGCTGCTGTGCGGTGTCGGTGCCGGTCATGGCCGGAGGTCTCCTTCCGTACCGGCAGGGGCGGCGGGCGGGCCGGCCCCCACCCCCTCCATCGCCGCCACCAGCTCCTGCTCCCGCCAGCCCCGCGCGAACCGGGCGACCACCTGCCCTCGGAAGAGCGCCAGGACGCGGTCGCAGGCCCGCAGGTCGGCGGGCTCGTCGGAGACGATCAGTACGCCGCTGCCCGCCGCGGCCACCTCCCGTACGACGCCCAGCAGCGCTTCCTTGGACTTCACGTCGACTCCGTTGGTGGGCCGGACCGCGACCAGTACGGCGGGTCCGCGGGCCAGGGCCCGGGCGACGACGACCTTCTGCTGGTTGCCGCCGGAGAGCCCGGAGACCGGCTGGCCGGGTCCGGTGGTCCGGATGTCCAGCGCGGTGATCATGCGCCGGGCGAGGTCGCGGGTCCGGGAGGGCAGTACGGTGCCGAGCGGGCCGAGCCGGTCGGTGACGGCCAGCGTCGTGTTCTCGGCGACGCTGCGGCCGGGGACCAGCCCGTCGCGGTGGCGGTCCTCCGGTACGTACCCGATGCCCGCCTCGATCGCGTGCCGCACGCTGCCGGTCCGTACGGGCCGCCCGCGCACCTCGATCCGCCCGTGGTCCGGTGCCCGTACCCCGGCCAGGGTCTCGCCGATGGCGGTGGTGCCGCCGGCGGCCGCGCCGGCCAGGCCGACCACCTCGCCCGCCCGCACGGTCAGGTCCAGGGGCGCGAACGCGCCGCGCAGGGCCAGTCCTTCGGTGCGCAGCACCGGCTCCGCCGCCTGCTGCCGGGCGGAGCGTTCCGGTACGGCAGGCGCCGCCCGTTCGCCCGTCATCGCCGCCACCAGCTCGTCCTCGGCCAGCCCCGCCACGGGCGCGGTGAGCACCGGGCGGGCGTCGCGCAGGACGGTGACGGTGTCGCACAGGTCGTGGACCTCGTGCAGGTGGTGCGAGATGAACAGGAACGCGGCACCGGCCGCGCGCAGGGCGTGCAGCTTGGCGAAGAGGCGGGCGATGCCGCCCGCGTCGAGCCGGGCGGTGGGTTCGTCGAGGATGACCAGGCGGGCGCCGCAGGACAGCGCGCGGGCGATCTCGACGAACTGCCGCTGTTCGACGCCGAGGTCCTTCATACGGGCCGCGGGGTCGGCGTCGACGCCGTACTCGGCCAGCAGGTCGGCGGTCCGGGCGCGCAGTGCCCGCCACCGGATGACGCGGCCGTCCGGGAAGCGGTTGAGGTGGAGGTTCTCCGCGACGGTCAGTTCCGGGACGGTCATCGGCCGCTGGTGGACGCAGGCGGCCCGGCGCCGCCAGGCGGCGGTGTCGCCCCAGCGGGGTGCCGGGGCGCCGTCGAAGCTGACCTGTCCGGCGTCGGGCCTGGTCAGGCCGGTGAGGACGGACACCAGGGTGGACTTGCCGGCGCCGTTGCGGCCGACGAGGGCGTGCGCCTCACCGCGCCGTACGGTGAGCGTGGCGCCGTCGAGGGCGAGGGTCGGTCCGTAGCGCTTGACGATGCCCTCGGCGTGTACGGCGGGTGGTGCGCCCGCCTCCGGGTCCGGCACGTTCCGCTCCGCTCCTTGCTCCGGCACGTTCCGCACGGTCGCCTCCCCCTACTTCCCCGCCGCCTGGTTGGCCCACAGCTTCGGGTCGTCCACATCGGCCCGGGTCACCAGCGGGGCCGGAAGCTGGTCCTCCAGGCCGTTCGGAATCCTGACGATCTTCGAGCCGTGGCCGGTGGGGCCGGGCCGGAACGTCCTGCCCTCCAAGGCCGCGCGGGCGTAGTACAGCGCGTACTTCGCGTAGAGGTCGGCCGGCTGGGACAGCGTGGCGTCGATCGTGCCCGCGCGGATCGCGGCCAGCTCGTCGGGGATGCCGTCGTTGGAGACGATCGTGAGGTGCCCGGCGGTACCGGCCGGCTTCAGCAGGCCCTTCTGTTCGAGGAGGGACAGGACGGGCCGGAGGAAGGCTCCGCCGGCCTGCAAGTAGAGGCCGTCGGTGTCCGGGTGCTGGGCCAGCAGGCTCTGCAGCTTGGCGGAGGCGACCTCGCCCTTCCACTCGGTGGGCAGCTCGTGCACGGTGATCCCGGGGTACTTCCGCTTCATGCAGGCGGCGAACGCCTCGGAGCGGTCGCGGCCGTTGACGGAGCTGAGGTCGCCCTGGAGTTCGGCGACCCGGCCCCGGCCGCCCAGTTTCCGCCCCAGGTAGTCGCAGGACCGCTGCCCGTACGCGCGGTTGTCGGCCCGTACGACCATGTAGACCGCGCCTTCGTCCGGCCGGGTGTCGACGCTGACCACAGGGATCTTCTTCGCCGCGAGCCGGTGCAGTTCGGCAGTGATGGCGCCGGTGTCCTGCGGGGCGATCACGACTGCCTCGGCGCCCTGGCCGGTCAGCGCCTGCACGTTGGAGACGACCTTGGCGATGTCGTTCTGCGAGGTGGACAGCGGCAGCGCCCTGATCTTCCCGGCGGCCAGCTCCCGCTCGACGTGGTCCTGGTAGGCGTTCCAGAAGTCGGTGTCGGTGCGCGGCAGGTCGATGCCGATCCTGCCGCGGGCGTCGCTGCCGCGGTTGCAGCCGGTGAGCGCGGCGGCGAGCAGTACGGCACAGGCCGCCGCGCCGGTCGTACGCAGTCTCATGGTCCCGTCCTTGGTCGAGGTGTACGGCGGTGCGCCGCGCCGCCCGGTCCCGTACGGGTCAGGTGGCGGGGCGCAGCCGCAGTCCCTGCATCCCGCCGTCGACCGCGAGGGAGGTGCCGGTGATGCCGGAGGCCGCCGGGGACGCCAGGTGGGCGATGGCGGCGGCCACTTCGTCCGCCGTGACCATGCGGCCGGCCGGCTGCCGGGCGTCGAGCGCGGCCCGCTCGGCCGCCGGGTCGGGTGCCCGGTCCAGCAGCCGCCCGACCCACGGGGTGTCGGTCGTGCCGGGGTTGACGCAGTTGACGCGGATGCCCTCGCGGACATGGTCGGCGGCCATGGCGAGGGTGAGGGCGAGCACGGCGCCCTTGCTCGCGCTGTACAGGGCGCGCTGCGGCAGTCCGGCGGTGGCGGCGACGGAGCAGGTGTGGGTGACGGAGGCCCGTCCGGGGTGCGCGGTGGCCGTGCGCCGCAGGTGCGGCAGGGCGGCCCGCGCGGTGCGCGCCAGCCCCAGGACGTTGACGTCGAGGACGTGCCGCCATTCCTCGTCGCCGTTGTCCTCGACCGTGCCGACGGCGCCGATGCCCGCGTTGCCGACGAGGGTGGTCAGCTCTCCGCCCAGCGCGTCCACTGCGGCCGCGACGGCTGCCCGTACGGCGGCGTCGTCGGTCACGTCGGCCGTGACGGGTACGGTGCCGGGCGGTGCCCCGGCCGGGTCGCGGTCCAGTACGGCGACGCGGGCGCCGCGGCGCAGCAGCAGGACGGCGGTGGCGGCGCCGATGCCGGAGGCGCCGCCGGTGACGATCGCCGCCATGCCCGCGAAGTCGCGCGGTATGTGCGCTTCCGGGGTGGTGTTCATTCGCTGTCCCCCTGCTCGGTACGCCCGGTGCGTCCGCCCTGGCCGGCATGTCCGCCCCGTTCGGCCGCCACCCCGGAGACATCCGTACCGTCCTGCATGCCCGTTCCTCCCGCACTGCCCTGCACACCCGTACCTCCCGCCTCCTCCCGCCACACCGGCCCGTCCGGATAGCGGTACGCGGCGACCGACTCGGGCTTCATCCGGGCGGAGAAGCCGGGCGCGGTGGGTGCCCGGTAGCGGCCGCCCTCGACGACGGCCGGGTCGGTGAAGTGCTCGTGGAGATGGTCGACGTACTCGATCACCCGGTCCTCCTGGCTCCCCGACACCGCCACGTAGTCGAACATCGCCAGATGCTGCACCAGCTCGCACAGCCCGACGCCGCCCGCGTGCGGGCACACCGGCACGCCGTACTTGGCGGCGAGCAGCAGGATCGCCAGGTTCTCGTTGACCCCCGCCACCCGGGCCGCGTCGATCTGGACGAAGTCCACCGCCCCGGCCTGGAGGAGCTGCTTGAAGACGACGCGGTTGGCGGCGTGCTCCCCGGTGGCGACCTTGACCGGCTGGCGGGAGCGCACGGCGGCGTGCCCGAGGATGTCGTCGGGGCTGGTCGGCTCCTCGATCCAGTACGGCCGGTACGGCGCGAGCGCGGTCATCCAGCGCACCGCCTCGGCCACGTCCCAGCGCTGGTTGGCGTCGACCGCGATGCGCACCGCGGGCCCGACGGCCTCCCGCGCCAGCCGCAGCCGCCGCAGGTCGTCACCGAGATCGGCGCCCACCTTCAGCTTGATCTGCCCGAACCCGGCGGCGACCGCCTCCCCGGCCAGCCGTACGAGGGTGGCGTCGTCGAGTCCGAGCCAGCCGGGCGAGGTGGCGTACGCCGGGTATCCCTCGGCCTCCAGCCGGGCGGCGCGCTCGGCGCGGCCGGGTTCCGCGGCGCGCAGGATCGCCAGCGCCTCGTGCGGCGTCAGCGCGTCGGACAGGTAGCGGAAGTCGACGAGGGAGACCAGTTCCTCGGGCGACATGGCGGCCAGGTACGCCCACACGGGCAGGCCGGCGCGGGTGGCGGCCAGGTCCCAGGCGGCGTTGACCAGCGCCCCGGCCGCCATGTGCGTCACGCCCTTCTCCGGGCCGAGCCAGCGCAGCTGCGAGTCGTGGGTCAGGTCGCGCTGCAGGGCGGCCAGGCCGGCGGCCGTGGTGGGGGCCGGGCGGCCGGTCACGTACGGGGCGAGGTCGCGGATCGCGGCGGCGGCGAGGCCGTTGCCGCGGCCGATGGTGAAGCACAGGCCGTGGCCCCGGCCGCCGTCGGCGGTGTGCAGGACGACGTAGGCGGCGGAGTAGTCGGGGTCCGGGTGCATGGCGTCGGAGCCCTCGTGCCGCCGCGAAGTGGGGAAGCGGACGTCGTGGACCTCGACGTCCGTGACGGGTGCGGTGACGGCCATGCGTACGCCTCCGGCGAGGGTGCGGACGAACATCGGACCTTTCCCGGACCTCCGATGTATAGCGCCGCTGCCACACCACCGTCCAGGGGGCGCGCGGCAGTTGCCCGCCGCTGTCCGAACCCGGACGCGGGGCGGGGTCCGCACGGCCGCGGGCGGCGGAAGACGGCCGGGACGGACGGAATCCGAACACGTCGGATGTATGCACACTCGTTCGTGCACAGGGGCTGCGTCGGGGTCCCGCGGACGCCGTAGGCTGGGGGCGCACGCAATGGAACTGCTGCCGGTGACCGTCCCGAGGAGGCGGCGCCGGTCGGAAGGAGGCGCTGGGTGATCGAGCTCGACGGAGTTCCCGAGCTGATCGACCCGGTCATGGTGGCCGCGTTCGAGGGCTGGAACGACGCCGGCGACGCCGCCTCCGCCGCGGTCGCGCATCTGGACCGGGAGTGGAAGGGGGAGGTGTTCGCCGCGCTGGATGCGGAGGACTACTACGACTTCCAGGTCAACCGTCCGACCGTCTGGCTGGACGGCGGCGTCCGCAAGATCACGTGGCCCACGACGCGGCTCTCCGTCGTGCGGATCGCCGACGCCGACGGCAAGGGCAAGCCGCGCGACCTGGTGCTGGTACGCGGCATCGAGCCCAGCATGCGCTGGCGCTCGTTCTGCAACGAGATCCTGGGCTTCGCCCACGAGTTGGGCGTGGAGATGCTGGTCGTGCTGGGCGCGCTGCTCGGTGACACCCCGCACACCCGGCCGGTGCCGGTCAGCGGAGTCACCTCCGATCCGGACCTGGCCCGCACGATGGACCTGGAGGAGACCCGTTACGAGGGCCCGACCGGCATCGTCGGCATCCTCCAGGAGGCGTGCACCCACGCGGGCGTCCCCGCGGTCAGTCTGTGGGCGGCGGTGCCGCACTACGTCTCGCAGCCGCCGAACCCGAAGGCGACCCTCGCGCTCCTGAACCGCCTGGAGGACCTGCTCGACCTGCGCATCCCGCTGGGCGAGCTGAGCGAGGACGCGCGCGCCTGGCAGCTGGGCGTGGACCAGCTGGCGGCCGAGGACAGCGAGGTCGCCGAGTACGTCCAGTCGCTGGAGGAGGCGCGGGACACCGCCGACCTGCCGGAGGCGTCGGGCGAGGCCATCGCCCGGGAGTTCGAGCGCTACCTGCGGCGCCGGGACCCGCAGGCCGGACCCGGCCTGGCGACCGAGGGCGGAGTCGCCGACGGCCGCGACGGCTCGTACCTGCGGGACACGGCGAGCGGCCGCACCCGCCCGCCGAAACCGGCCCCCAAGGAGCCGAAGGACCCGAACCGCGAGCCCGGCGGCCCGGAAGCCAAGAGCCAGGAGGCCAAGGGGACGGACCCCAAGGGCCGGGAATCCGAGGGCTCCGAAGCCAAGGGCCAGGACCCCGCGGGCTCGGACTCCCCGGGCGCGGACCGCAGGAAGCCGGACGCCAAGGGACCGGACGACGGTCCTGGGGACGACTCCGGGGATTGACCGGCCCGGGGACGGCACTGAGCACTGGCCGGTCCGGGGGACGGCACCGAGGGCTGCACTGGGTGTGGCTTCCGGGTCGTCCCCTAAGGCGGGGCCGGGGTGGGCTCCTCCTCGTCGGTGATCCCCGGCCTGGGCGCTTGCGGAAGGCTGATCAGCGTCCTCGTACGGACGAGCCCCGGCTCGCCTTCCCTCGGAGTGCCCTTTGCGTACGCGCCTACGTACCGCCGTCCTGATCGCCGCCCTCGCCACCGCGGCCACCGTCACACCGGTGGCCACGGCCTCCCCTCCACCCGGGGCGTCCGGCGCGCACACGACGGCGGCATCCCCACAGCGGACCGGCCTGGACACCGAAGCGCTCCGACAGGCCCTCCGCGGGCTGCCGGACCGCGACACGACCGCCGCGCTGGTGCGCGTGGGCGGGCGGGAGACGTGGCACGGCAGCGCCGGGGTCCGCTCCCTGGAGACCCGGCGCGGGCCCCTGGAGAACGCCCGGTTCCGGGCCGGGTCCACCACCAAGGTGGTCACCTCGGCGATCGTGCTCCAGCTCGCCGCCGAGGAGAAGATCGACCTGGACGGCACCGTCCAGCACTACCTGCCCGGCCTGCTGACCGACGCCTTCGAGCCCATCACCGTACGGCAGTTGCTCACCTTCACCAGCGGGCTGCGGCCGGGGGCGGCCCTCGGCCCGGAGAACGCCGAGGGGTACGCGAACCGCTTCACGACCCTCACCCCACAGGCCGTCGTCGCGGCGTCCGTCGCCAAGGGCCCCTACCGGGGGCCGGGCGAAGGGCCGGGGAAGAAACAGCGCTACGGCAACATCGATTACACCGTCCTCGGGATGCTGATCGAGAAGGTCACCGGCGACACGTACGAACACCAGGCGCGCGTCCGGATCTTCAGGCCCGCCGGAATGCGGCACACCTCGTTCCCCGACGGGCCCGACCCGCGGATCCACGGCCCGCACCACCGGGGTTACCAGCGGCTGGCGAGCGGCGAGGTGGTGGACGCGACCGAGTGGAACATGTCGGACCGCTGGGCGGCCGGAGACATGATCTCCACCACCGCCGACCTGGAGAAGTTCCTCCGCGCGCTGTTCCGGGGCGAGCTGGTGCCCCAGCCGCTGCTGGAGAAGGAGATGTTCACGGTGCCGGACGTCGAGGGCGCCCGGATGAGCGCGGGGCTGGAGCGCTACGACGCAGGCGACGGGCGGACCGCCTGGGGCAAGAGCGGCGGCCGCCCCGGCTACAGCACGCTCATCGCGGCCACCCGGGACCTCTCGCGGACCCTGGTGTACTCCGTCAACGCGGTCGATGCCAAGGGCGAGACGATGAACCCGGTCGCCGCCCGCCTCGTCCAGGCCGCCTTCGCGCCGGGCAGCCCCTGAGGAGAGGGAGAGCCGCCGAGCCGGGCCCGGGCGTGCCTCGGGACGACCGGCCCGGGGTCTCGGTCGGGGGAATCGTGAAGACGGCGATGACGAACGGTCTCGGCCTGGTGAGCGTGGGAGCGGTGGTGGCCGTGCCGGCGGCGCCACGCTGTTCGCCCGGCTCGCGGGCGCGTTCCGACGGGCGCCGCGGCCGTACGGGCGCGGGCCGCGGCGCAGGCGGCGGGACAGCGCGCATCCCGCCGGTGTGCTCCCCCGTCCGGTCCCTCAGATGCGGTCCACCGCGACCGCGGTGTACGTCGTGGTCGGCAGCGGCGGGTCCACGTCGAAGCGGGCGTTGGGCAGGTAGATGCGGTCGCCGCAGGCGGCGGCCGTGGTCGGTGTCCGAAAGCGCGGGTCGGTGATCCGGGCGACGGCCCGGCCGAACGTACCGGGGCGGTTCAGCCGCAGGACGTCCACGGCGTTCTGCGTCTGCTGCACGACGTACAGGTCCCGGTCCAGGAGCAGCAGCCCGTCGCCGTTCACGAGCGGCGGGCCGCTGTGCGTCACCTTGCGGGCGTTCCCGGTGCGCGGGTCGACCCGGAAGAGCGCGCCCGCGTAGGCGTTGACGACGAGCAGTGCCGTGCCGTCCGGGGTGCGTTCGATGCCGTTCGCGCTGAATTCCGGGCCCTGCACCCACTCCCCGGTCAGCGGGAGGGTACGCAGGCCGTCGGGGCCGGGCAGTTCGCCGTGCCTGCCGAGGGGCAGGACGTGGAGCTGGGCGCGGAAGGAGTCGGTGAAGTAGGCGGCGTCGGGAGTGAGGATGACGTCGTTGACGAAGTTCTGCCCGTCGCCGGCCGGGTAGGTGGCCAGGACGGCGCCGTCGCGGGTGTCGATGACGCGGAGCGTGCCCGGGCCGCCCGCGACGAACAGCCGGCCCCGGGCGTCGGTCTTCAGGCCGACGGCCTGCCGGCCCGTACCGAGGCTGCCGGTGATCAGCCTGCCCCGACCGGTGACCAGGTCGGCGCGGTAGACCGAGGCGTCGGCCAGGGAGCCGAAGTACGCGTACGGGCCCGGGCCGATCGCGATGCCCTCGGGCCGGAACCCGTCGGGCAGGGCAATCGTGGTGGGCCGGCCGCCGGCCGCGTGGGCCGGTGCGGTCAGAGGGCCGAGTGCGGTGCCGGCGGCCAGTGCCGTACCGGTGGCGAGGAGTCTTCGGCGGGACAGGGAACGTGGCATGGTGCGCGTCCTTCCTGCGGGGACCGAGGGGCCTGTGACCACTCAGCCCAGCACACCCCGGCGCCTGCCGTCCGCCGCACCGGCACGTCTTCACAAGCGAATCGGGGCGCTCCCTCGTGGAACGGGCCTCGGGCGCCGCCTCGTGAAGCGGACATGGGCGCCCTCTCGGGAAACGCATCGGGGCGTTCCCTCGCGCGAGGGAACGCCCCGGGGGACGGCGGGCGTGGCGGACCGTTTCGCCCGCGGCCCGTCAGAGGGTCACAGAGCCACGCCGAGCAGCGCGTCCACGGAGCGCGACACGAGGCCGGGCGCGCCCTCGTCGCTGCCTCCGTCCGCCTCCTGAGCGGCGGCCCAGCGGTCGACCGCGGCGAGCGCGGCCGGCGAGTCCAGGTCGTCCGCCAGCGCCGTACGGATCTCCTCCAGCAGCGCGTCGGCCGACGGCCCGTCCGGGCGGGAGACCGCGGCACGCCAGCGCGCCAGCCGCTCGACGGCCTCTTCCAGGACCGCGTCCGTCCACTCCCAGTCGGACCGGTAGTGGTGCGCGAGCAGGGCCAGGCGGATCGCCGCCGGGTCCGTGCCGTCGCGCCGCACCGTGGAGACGAAGACCAGGTTGCCCTTGGACTTCGACATCTTCTCGCCGTTCAGGCCGACCATGCCGGCGTGCACGTACGCCTGGGCGAAGGGGTGCTCGCCGGTCAGCGCCTGGGCGTGCGAGGCACCCATCTCGTGGTGCGGGAAGGCGAGGTCGGAGCCGCCGCCCTGCACGTCGAAGCCCATGCCGAGGTGCTGCAGGGCGATGGCCACACACTCGATGTGCCAGCCCGGGCGGCCGCGGCCGAGCGAGCCGCCGTCCCAGCTGGGCTCGCCGTCGCGGGCGGCCATCCACAGCATCGGGTCGAGCGGGTTCTTCTTGCCGGGGCGCTCCGGGTCGCCGCCGCGCTCGGCGGACAGCACCCGCATCGCCTCGGCGTCGAGCCGGGAGACCTCGCCGAAGTGGCGGTCGGCCTCGACGGAGAAGTAGATGTCGCCTTCGAGTTCGTAGGCGGCGCCGTTGTCGCGCAGCCGCTCGACCATCGGGACGATCCACGGTATGGCCTCGACGGCGCCGATGTACTCGCGCGGCGGGAGCATCCGCAGGGCCGTCATGTCCTCGCGGAACAGGGCGGTCTCGCGTTCGGCGAGCGCGGTCCAGTCGTCGCCGGTGGCCAGGGCCCGCTCCAGGAGGGGGTCGTCGACGTCGGTGACGTTCTGCACGTAGTGCACTTGGCGCTTCGTGTCGAGCCACACGCGCTGGACCAGGTCGAACGCGTTGTAGGTCGCCGCGTGCCCCATGTGGGTGGCGTCGTACGGCGTGATGCCGCAGACGTAGATACGGGCGACGGGACCGGGGGCGAGGGTCACCCGTCCGCCGGTCGCGGTGTCGTGGATCCTCAGGTCGCGGCCCTGGCCGGGCAGGGCGGGGACCTCAGAAGCGGGCCATGCATGCATGCCTTGAGCGTAACCGGATGCACGTTCCGCATACGAACCGGATCTCGGATCTTGGCCGAGAAAGCCCTCTTGTGCCGAGCGGCGACCTGTGCTTGCCGGGCTGCTGCCGGTGCCCGTACCGGGCGACGGGCCTGCCACGACGTACCGCGGCGGACTCCAGAGCCTCCCCGCGGCCGCCTTCCGGCGAGGCCGAGGGCTCCCGCCGTCGCGTCTCAGACCGGCGGCCAGGGGATCGGCGGCCAGTCGCCGCCCGGCTGCGGATGCACTCCGGTGCGCAACAGGTCCGCCACGCGGGCGCGGAGCGCCGCCAGCTCGGCGGCGGTGATCAGTTCGGCCAGCCGGGCGGCGAGGGGAGCGCCTGCCGCCAGCTCCGTGGCGAGCCGCGCCAGGACCTCGCGGGCCTCCTCGGTCAGTGGTTCACCGGCCCAGCCCCACAGGAGCGTGCGCAGTTTGTCCTCGGCGTTGAAGGTCACGCCGTGGTCGATGGCGTAGAGCCGGCCGCCCTCGGCGGGCAGCAGGTGGCCGCCCTTGCGGTCGCCGTTGTTGATGACGGCGTCCAGGACCGCCAGGCGCCGCAGCCGCTCGTCGTCGGCGTGTACCAGAAGGGCCGTACGTCCTTCGCCGACCTCGGCGAAACCCACCGGTTTCCAGCCGGGCCCCGGCTCCTCCCCCTCGACCAGCGCCAGCAGCTCCGCGCCATCGGGCGCCGCCTCGATCCACTCCTGGACCATGCCCTGCCCGTACGGGCCGTCGCGCAGCACGGTGGTGGGGACCAGGTCCCAGCCGGTGGCCCGGGACAGCTCGTACGCGGCGACCTCGCGCTGGGCGAGCGTGCCGTCGGGGAAGTCCCACAGCGGGCGCTCGCCGGCGACGGGCTTGTAGACGCAGGTGCCGCTGACGCCGTCGTGGGTGACCGTGCAGTACAGGACGGCGTTGGACGCCGCACGGACCTGTCCGCGTACGGTCAACTCGCCGTGCGTGAGGGCGTCAGCGGTCAGCCGTCCAGCGGCCCGGGCGGATATCCCGCCGTTGCCGTTGCCGTCGCGGCTCCCGCCGTCAACGCCGCTGCCGGTCCCGCCGCCGTCGGCCTGCCCGTCCGGGCCGTCACCCGTAGAGCCGTCCGCCACCTGCCCGGCCCGTCCGCCGCCGGCCGCCACCGTCTCCTCCCCCGGCATCACGCGTCCCGCCGGTATCCGTTCTGACGCGGGCATACGTGTCCTTCCGGGTCGAGCGGCAGGCTGCACAGCGGGCAGGGCGGGCGCCCCGCGTTGACGACCTCCAGGGCCCGCTTGGCGAAGGAGCGGGCCATCGTGCCGGTCAGGCGCACCCGCAGCATCGGCGGGCCGTTCTCGTCGTCCTGGAGCAGCCGCTCCTCGGCCTCGGCGAGGTCCTCGTCCGTGTCGGCCTCCAGCTCGACCAGCGCCTGGGCCTCGATGATCATGCGCTGTTCGTCGCCGTCCCAGGCGAGCGCCATCGTGCCGACCCGGAACTCCTCCTCGACCGGCGACTCCAGCGGCGCGGTGTCGGCCACCTCGGCGGGGGCCACCGCGGGGACGGGCGCGTTGCCGCCGCTGCGGCGCACCACCTCGTCCAGCAACTCGTCGATACGCTCGGCCAGCGCCGCGACCTGGGTCTTCTCCAGGGCGACACTGGTGGTGCGGCCGGAAGCCGTCGCCTGGAGGAAGAAGCTACGGCGGCCAGGCAGCCCGACCGTACCGGCCACGAAGCGGTCCGGCGCGTCGTAGAAGAACACCTGACGGGACAACGTCCTGCTCCGATTGCTCGACTGCGGGGTCTGTGCGGTCGCTGCGGTTCCTGTGGGTGTGGCTTCCGGGTACGGAACGCAGGAGGTGTGGCAGGCAGCGCCGTCGCACCACCCTACTGCGCCCGCTGATCACGGCCCGCCCGCGCCACCGCCGACGGCCGCGTCCCGGTCGTCCGCCGCCGTACTGCCGTCGGCCCGCGGCGCCAGCCCGCCGAAGTGGCCGGTGTCGCCGAGGCGTACGACGTAGGGCCGCAGCCGGGTGTAGCGGATCGCGGTCAGCGAACAGGGTTCGACCGAGATCCGCTGGAAGAGGTCGAAGTGCAGGCCGAGGGCGTCCGCGACCAGGGACTTGATGATGTCGCCGTGCGAGCACATCACGTAGACCGCTTCGGGGCCGTGCTCGGCCTCGATCCGGGCGTTCCAGTCGCGCACCGCGTCCACGGCGCGGGCCTGCATGGCACGCATGGACTCTCCGCCGGGGAAGGCGGCGGCGGACGGGTGCTGCTGGACGACCTCCATCAGCGGCTCGTCGTTGAGTTCGGCGAGCTTGCGGCCCGACCAGTCGCCGTAGTCGCACTCGTTGACGCGGTCCTCGGTGTGCAGCGGCACATCGGGCCGGGCGTCCAGGAGGGGCCGCAGGGTCTCCAGGCAGCGCTCCAGCGGGCTGCTGACGGCGGCGGCGAGCGGCAGGTCCGCGAGGCGGCCGGGGAGCGCGGCGGCCTGCGCGGCGCCCCGCTCGTCGAGGGCCACTCCGGGCGTCCGCCCGGCGAGCAGACCGGACGTGTTGGCGGTGGAGCGGCCGTGCCGCACCAGGATCAGCGTGGGCATGGCAGCCAGCCTACGTTCTCGTGGTGGCGGGGCCGGACGCGGGACCGGGGCGGTGATCCACGGGCGCCGCGCGTCCCCGCCCTGCGCTCCTGGCACGACGCGGCACGGCGAGTGACAATTCCCCGTGTGATCGTCGACTGCGCCATTTACCAGGACGGCCGCCGCACCGAAGGGCCGGAGGACTTCTCCGACGCCCTCGACGCGGCGCGCGCCGAAGGTCACTCGTTCCTGTGGCTCGGGCTGCACGAGCCCACCCCGGAGGAGTTCGACCATGTCAGCAGGGAGTTCGGGCTGCACCCGCTCGCCGTGGAGGACGCCCTCAAGGCGCACCAGCGGCCGAAACTGGAGGTTTACGACGACTCGCTGTTCGTCGTGCTCAAGCCGGTCTCCTACGACGACGCGGCGGGCGCCGTCTCCGCCAGCGAGCTGATGATCTTCCTCGGGGACTCCTTCGTCGTGGTCGTCCGGCACGGCGCGGCCAGCCCGCTCGCCGCCGTACGCCGGCGTCTGGAGCACGAGCCGGACGTCCTGCGGCACGGCCCCACCGCCGTGCTGTACGCGGTCAGCGACGCGGTCGTCGACCACTACATCGAGGTGGCCACCGAACTCCAGGTGGACCTGGAGGAGTTGGAGGCGGAGGTGTTCGCGCCGTCCCGGTCGGACACCGGCAACACCGCCGCCGCGATCTACGCGTTCAAGCGCGAGGTGCTGGAGTTCCGGCGGGCCACCAACCCGCTGGTGGAGCCGATGCTGCGGCTGCAGAACCCCGGGGTGCCCTTCGTGCACGACGAGGCCCGGCCGTTCTTCCGGGACGTCGGCGACCACCTCACCCGCGCCAACGAGTCCGTCGAGGGCCTGGACCGGCTGCTGTCGGACATTCTCAGTGCCCACCTGGCGCAGATGGGCGTGCGCCAGAACGACGACATGCGCAAGATCTCCGCCTGGGCGGCCCTGGCGGCCGTACCGACGCTGATCGCGGGTGTCTACGGCATGAACTTCGAGCACATGCCCGAGCTGAAGTGGTCCTGGGGCTACTACGGCCTCCTGGCCCTGATGGCGACCATCGAGCTGCTGCTGTACCGCCTGTTCAAACGGCGCGGCTGGCTGTGAGGGCCGGTACGGCGCATCCCGCGGACGCGTCTCGGACGGGTTCGGGCGCCGCTGCGGCCGGGCCGCCCAGCGCGTCGCGCCGCTCCGGGAGGCGCAGCGTGACCATCCGGCGCCGGCCGGCGAGCCGTTCGCAGACGTGGACCGCGCGGATGCCGGCGGCGAGGAGAACGGCCTTCGGGCGCGGCCGGCCCAGGGTGTGCCCCGTACGGTCCGTCACGGACAGGCTCACGTCCCCGTGGACCGAGGGGCAGATGACGGTGTCCTGCTCGGTGAGCGGCTCGTCGCGGCGCAGCTTGTCGTGCGCCAGGCCGATGCCCCGGCGCTCCAGGAGGGCGGTGTGGCCGGTGGCCCCGGGGGCGGGACCGGGTCCGGGCCGCGCTTGCGCAGCAGGGCGTCGAACCGCCGGCCGTGCTTGTCCTCGTCGGCGCCGAGCCGGGCGACCTCGGGGGCCAGGGCGCGCAGCGAGCCGGGGACCGGGGCGGCGATCCGGCCGTTCTCCCAGCCGCCCTGTGCCTCGCCGCCGGCCGCGACGGAGCACCGCGGCGTAACCACGCGGGCCGTCCCGGCGTTGTGGGGGTGACGGCCGTGGCGGGGAAGACCCCCGAGCCCCCACCACGGCCGCAGGCTTGCCCGGGGCCGGAGCCCGGCCCGCTTCTTCCGCCGCCCCGGCTCCCCCCGTCCGGACTCGCCTCCGCCGCTGCGCCCTACGCGAGCCCCGCCCGCTCCAGGGCCTCGGTGCCCGCCCGCAGCGAGGCGATCCGCTCCTCCAGCGTGAAGCCGGCGGGCGCCAGCGTCAGCGTGGTCACACCGGCCGCCGCGTACGCCTGCATCCGGTCCGCGATGCGCTCGACGGAGCCCAGCAGCGTGGTCTGGTCGATCAGCCGCTGCGGGATCGCGGCCGCCGCGCCCTCCTTGTCGCCGGACAGGTACTTGTCCTGGATCTCGGCGGCCTCCTTCTCGTAGCCCATGCGCTGGGCGAGCTGGTTGTAGAAGTTCTGCTTGCGGCTGCCCATGCCGCCCACGTACAGCGCCGTGTAGGGGCGGAAGGCGTCGGCGAGCGCACTGACGTCCTTGTCCTCGCCGACCGCCAGCGGCAGCGTCGGGCAGACGTCGAAGCCCTCCAGGGTCTTGCCCGCCTTCTCCCGGCCGGCCCGGAGGTGCGTGATCGCCGTCTCCTCCAGGTGGTCGGCGGAGGGGAAGATCAGCAGTGCGCCGTCGGCGATCTCGCCGGTCTGGGTGAGGTTCTTCGGGCCGATCGCGGCGATGTAGAGCGGGATGTGCTCGCGCTGCGGGTGCACGGTCAGCTTCAGCGGCTTGCCGGGGCCGCCGGGCAGCGGCAGCGTCCAGTGCTGCCCCTCGTAGGACAGCCGCTCACGCGTCATCGCCTTGCGGACGATCTCGACGTACTCACGGGTGCGGGCCAGCGGCTTGTCGAACTTCACGCCGTACCAGCCCTCGGAGACCTGCGGCCCGGAGACGCCCAGGCCCAGGCGGAAGCGGCCACCGGACAGCGAGTCGAGGGTGGCGGCCGTCATCGCGGTCATCGCGGGCGTACGGGCCGGGATCTGGAAGATCGCCGAGCCGACGTCGATGCGCTCGGTCCGCGAGGCGACCCAGGAGAGCACGGTGGGGGCGTCGGAGCCGTACGCCTCGGCCGCCCAGCACACCGCGTAGCCGAGCCGGTCGGCCTCCTGCGCGACGGCCAGATTGTCCGCGTCCATCCCGGCGCCCCAGTAGCCGAGGTTGATCCCGAGCTTCATACCGCTCCCCTTACTGATCAGTAACGTCGGTGTTCCGGGGACTCTAGCGCGGGGTGGCGCCGGGCGTCACCGGCCGGCCGCCCGACGCGGCGGGCCGCCGGGTCGTCCACAGGCCGGCGGCGCACCGGCCGGCGGTTGTCCACAGGGTCCCCTGGCCCGGGCGACGGGCCAGTAATCTCAAGGCCCATGGAGCAAAGGCACCTCGGCCGTACGGGCCTGCGCGTGTCCCGTCTCGGCCTCGGCACCCTGACCTGGGCCAGGGACACCGACGAGCACGACGCCGCCGAGCAGCTCAAGGCGTTCTGGGAGGCCGGCGGCACCCTCGTGGACACGGCGGACGTGTACGCGGACGGCGGCGCCGAGTACCTGCTGGGCCGGCTCTGCGAGGGGCTGGTGCCGCGCCGGGACCTGGTCATCGCCACGAAGGCGGGCAGCGTCCTGGACGCGGACCGCCGCGTCGACGGCTCCCGCCGCCACCTGCTGGACGCGCTGGACGCCTCGCTGGAACGTCTCGGCACGGACTACGTCGACCTCTGGCAGCTGCACGCCTTCGACCCGCACACCCCGCTGGAGGAGACCCTCCAGGCGCTCGACATCGCCGTGGCCACCGGCCGCGCGCGCTATGTCGGCGTCTCGAACTTCTCCGGCTGGCAGCTGGCCAAGGCCGCGACCTGGCAGCTGTCCGCCCCGACCATACGGACGCGCCTGGCCGGCACCCAGATGGAGTACTCCCTCCTGCAGCGTGGCATCGAGCGGGAGCTGCTGCCCGCCGCGCGCGATCTGGGCGTCGGCCTGCTGCCCTCGTCGCCGCTGGGCCGCGGGGTGCTCACCGGCAAGTACCGGCACGCCACCCCGGCCGACTCGCGCGGCGCCTCGGAACAGCTCGCGCCGTTCGTCGCCCCCTACCTGGACGACACGGCGGGCCGGATCGTCGAGGCGGTCACCACGGCCGCCGACGGGCTCGCCGTCACCGCGCTTCAGGTGGCCCTCGCGTGGGTGCGCGACCGGCCCGGAGTCACCGCCCCGGTGGTCGGCGCACGCACGGCGCAGCAGCTCAGAGCGGCATTGTCAGTGGAGACCCTTAGTCTTCCTGACGAGATCTGCCGGGCCCTGGACGACATCTCGGCCCCGGTGCACCACTACCCCGACCACGACTGGAGCACGCTGTGAGTACCGACCGTCTCTCCGACGAGGCCGCGCCCGAACCCACCGCGCCCGGCCCGGAGACCGCCCCCGGGGAGACGGCCACGACGGTCACCCCGGAGGCAGCCGGGACGGGTGGTGTGCCTGGGGGCGCGGCGGATGCCGGAGGTGTGGAAGCTGTGACGGAAGCCGGGGCCTCGGGTGGGCCCACGGAGGACCCGGAGCGGGCGGCGGTGGGTACGGACGGGGACCGTACGGCGGCGGACGCGGACGCAGATCGAACGGCGGCGGAAGCGCCCGCCGACGCGAGCGTTGCCGCCGCCACGGAAAGCTCCACCACTCCCGGCAACGCCACCACCCCGGACAGCGCCGCCACGTCGAACGGCGCCCCGAACGCCACGCCCGACACCGCCCCTGCCGCCGGGCGCGCCGGCGCGCCCAGTGCCGCCGCGCTGGCGGCAGCCGTGCGGGCCGTGGAGAGCGGGGAGCGGTCGGCGGACTCGTTCTTCACCGAGCGGTCGTCCCGGTCGGGCGGCGCCGGATCGGCAGCGGGCGCCCGGAAGCAGAGCGGCGTGCCGGGCCCGGCAGCCGGCGTCCAGGAGCGCGGTGGCCCGGCGGGCGCCTCGCCGCAGGTCGCCCCCGCGCCCGGTCAGCCCACCGGCGCGCCCGCCCAGGGCAGTGCCCCCGGCCACACCCGCCCGGCCTTGAGCGGTGACAGCGGCAGCCGCCCCGCTCCCGCCGCGCACACGGCGGCCCATCCGGCCACGACGGCGGACCTCGCCCCCGGCCTCGACGGCGTACGGCAGGTGCTGGCGGCGGGCGGCGCCCCGGAGGCGCTGGCCGCGAAGACCGCCGAGACGCTCGGCGAGCGCGCGGCGGAGGCGCTGCGCGAGGACCCGTGGCAGCTGCTCTCCGTACCGGGCGTCCGCCCCGAGCAGGCCGACGGCTTCGCACGGGCGCTGCTCGGCCCGGCCTGTGAGCCGGACGACGCCCGCCGTGCGCAGGCCCTGGTCGGCTGGCTGCTGGAGCAGGCCGCCCTGGCGGGGCACTCCGCGCTGGAGGCGCCCGCGCTGCGCGCCGCGCTCGCCCAGCGTTCCGTGCCGGACCCGGACGAGGCCCTGCAGACGGCCATCGCCGAGGGGGCCGTGCTGGTCTTCCAGGACGCCGTCGAGACGCCCGGCGCGGCCCGTCCGGCGGCCGGCGACGAGGACGAGGAGCAGCCGGTCCGGGTCCTGCTCGGGCTCGACCGGTTCGCCATGGCCGAGGAGAGCGTCGCGGACGGCCTGGCACGGCTGCTCAACACCTTCGAGGAGCCCGCCGACACGGACGGCGCCTCCGCGCACGACATCTCCGCGCACGATGAACAGGCCGCTGACAGCGCGCCGGAGGACGCCCCCTCGGAGCCGTCCGACGGCATGCAGGGCGACGGCATGCAGGGCGATGCCATGCCCGTACGGGCCGTACGGCAGCCCTCCGCCGCCGCGTGGGAAGCCGCCGCCGCGGCCGCCCCCTCCCCCTCCGCCGCGGAGCTGGTGCGCGCCGCGGCCCGCAGCGGCCTGGTCGCGCACACCGGCGCCGAGGCCGCCCGCGCCGAGCCCGCCGCGCTGATCGCCGCGGCCCGCGCGCTCGGCCTGCGGGCGTGCGGCGCCACGCACACCCCGGACGGCCGCGACCGGCTGGCCCGGCACCTCGCCGAGGCCGCCGCCGCGTACACCGGCCCGGCCGCCGCGCCCGCCCCCGGCGACGCCGTTGAGGCCGCCGTCACGCTCTCCGGGCTGCTGGCCGGCCGCGAAGGACCGGGCCGGGACGCGGACGGCGCGCTCGCCCTGGACCTCCTCGTCGTCCTGGACGCGCCCCAACTGGACCTCGAAACCGCCGCGATGCTCGTGGAGTCGCTGACCGACGGCGCCCGGCTGGTGCTCAGCGGCGACCCCGGCATGCTGTGGTCGGCCGGCCCCGGCCGGCTCTTCGCGGACGTCCTGGCCGCCCGCTGCTGCCCCCAGGTCGCCTCCCGCACCCCGGACTTCGGGCCGGTCGGCGAGCTGGTCTCGGGCATCGGCATCGGCGAACTGAACCAGGTCGAGGCGCCCGGCAAGGAAGTGGTGATCGTCCCGGCGCGCGACCCGGGCGAGGCGGTGCACCGCACCGTCCAGCTCGTCGCCGACTCGGTGCCCCGGGCGATCGGTGTGCCCGCCGAGCAGACGCAGGTCGTCACCGTCGGCCACGGCGGCGCCGCGGGCACCCGCGCGCTGAACGCGGCCCTCAAGGAGCGGCTCAACCCCGGCCCCGGCCGGTTCGGCGGCTTCGACCCGGGCGACCGCGTCGCCTACTCGCCCGTCCCCGGCCGTACGGTCACCGGCAGGGTCACCGGCGCCGACGCGGCCGGGCTGCACCTGGACTGCGCCGGCTCCCCCGTGGTCGTACCGCGTGAGCGGGTGAGCCCGGAGACGGTCCGGCACGGCTGGGCCGTCACCGCCCACCAGGCGGTCGGCTCGCGCTGGCCGGCCGTGGTGGCCGTGCTGCCGGGCGACGCCGCGAAGGGGCTCACCCGTTCCTGGGTCTACACCGCCTTCAGCCGCGCCGAGCGCCACCTGTCCGTCGTGCAGGGCGTGGACCAGGCGCTGCCGCGCGCGGTAGCGGAGGTTCCGGCGAAGGAGCGCACCACCCGCCTGCGGACGCTGCTCCAGCTGCACACGGTCCAGGCCACGGCGGACGCCCTGGCCGGCTGACCCTCTGCTGCCCGGTGCCGGGACGGCGCACGCCGAAGCGCCGCCCCGGTACCGTCACACCTCCGCCCGGAGGGGCGGCCGGTACGTCCTACCGCTCCCCGTCGAGCGGCTCCAGTACGTCGTCGTCATCGGCGTCGGCGCCCAGGTCCTCGTCGAAGACGGAGCTGACGTCGAAGCGGCACACCACCCGCTGCGGGTCGGTCTGGTCGAACGGCGCGGACAGCCACTCCCCCGGCTCCGGCGTCTCGTCGGCGGCGACCACCCACAGGGTGGAGTCGCCCTCCTCCAGGCCGAACTCCTTGTGCCGGGTGGCGATCTCGTCCGGTTCGAACTCCCCGAAGAGCACGCCCAGCGCCGCGTGCACGCTGCTGCCGACCACGCCGGCCACCGAACCCGTACCGCCGTTGACCGCTCTGGCCTCCGCCGCGGCGTCGACGGCCGACTCGGGGTCGAGGTCGGCGATCCGCTGGGCCTGCGACAGCAGCCGCTGTGGTTCGACCACCGCGTAGTCGCGCCGGATCAGCACGCTCAGCGCGCTGGGTTCCTCCGGGCCCGCGTAGGCGGGCAGCGTGTCGTTCCCGGGGATCTCGAAGGGGGTGACCTCGTCATAGGTGTCGTACAGCAGCTCGTCGTACGCCTCGGCCGCCGCGGCGAGTTCGTCGAACGCGGCGTAGACGGCGGGGTCGTCCTGGCCCGAGCGGTGTTCGACCGCGTCGAGGTGACGGTCCAGCGCGGCTTTGACCGCCTCGGCGGCGGCACGTACCTCGACAGCGGAAGGCTGCGCAGCATCAGACATAGTGCAGACGCTATCCGTACCGGGGCGGGTCCCGCACAATAGATGCGATGCCGGAATACGAATTCTGCGATGTGTATGTGCCGCGAGGGGTCTCCCGCAAGGCCGCCACACGCCTGCTGACCGACCATGCCGAGTACGGACACTGGGAGTTGGACCGCCTGCGCCTCAACCCTGACGGCAGCCGCCGCGTGCGGCTGCGCCGCCGCATCATCCGCCAGATCCGGGCAACCTGGTGAACGGCCGCCGCGGCACGGGCCGGGTGACCGGCCACGGGCTCCCCGGCCGCGTACGAGCCCGTGCACGACGGGCCGATGAGCGCCAGGCCGGACGGGCCGGACAGGCCACCGACCGACAGTCCCGCATACGGCAGAGCGGGCCCCGCCGGCGCGGGGCCCGCTCCGTCGTACCGGCCTGACGACGCGGCCGGGCCGGTGGACGGCCGCCATCGCCGGCGCCCGAACGGTACGCGGGCCGGTCCCGGGCGGTACGCCCGCGGGCGGTCAGGCCCGTGCGGAACGCGCGCGGCGGTAGAGCACCGCACCGCCGATCAGCAGGCCCGCACTCGCCGGCAGCGCGATGCCGAGCGCTCCCGCACCGGTCTGGGCGAGATGCTCCGCCGCGCTCTCGGTGCCCTCGGACGGGGTGACGATCTGCGTACGCGGCGCCGACTCCTCCTTCCGGAGCTGCGGTGCCCGCTCCTGTACTGCGCCCGCGGTGTCCGTCGTGTGCGGCCGGTGCCCCGGGGCGGCCGGGCCGGCCGGTTCGCCCGCGCGGTCCTCGGCCGGGGAGGCGGGGCCGCCCGGGGCCCGCGGGTTCGGCCGGCCGTCGGACGGCCGCGGGTCCTGCCCGGCCGGGATGCCCGGCGAGGAGCCGTGGTCGGTGCCGGTGCCGGTGCCGTCCCCGGTACTGCTGCCGTTGCCCGCGCAGCCGTTGGCGTTGACGGGGTTGCCGAGTCCGACGACCGACACCGAGTTGCCGCAGGCGTTGACGGGCGCGTGGACCGGCGCCTGCACCTGGTTGCCCGAGCCGACGCCGGGCGATCCCTGCGCCGAGCCCTGCGCGCCGGCCCCGCCGCCGCCGTGCCCGTTCCTGCCGTGGCTCCGGTCGCCGCGGGAGCCGCCGTCGTTGTCGCAGCGGTTTCCCATGGCGGGATTCAGCAGCCCGACGACATTCGCGGAATTCCCGCAGGCTTGCACCGGGATGTTCACGGGAACTTGGGCGGCATTGCCGGCCAACACCCCTGGTGAATGCGCCGCATTCCCCTGCGCACCGGAATCCGCGTGCGCGTAGCTGCCCGCGACGGCCAGTACGCCGCTCGCTGCCGCCACCGTGATCAGGCCCTTTTTCGCGACCTGTCGCATTGGTTCGCTCCCCTGCCTCTGACCTACCGAATGACCCGCGGTACATCGCACGTCCACGGGCCGGAACAACCGTCGGCTCCGGAGTGCATGGCGCGCACTCCGGAGCCGACCGGGATCACAGCCTTACGGTTTCAGGCACCGCGTCAGTCGTTGACGCAGGTGTTGCCAAAGGCAGGGTTCAGCAGCCCGATGATGTCAATCGTGTTGCCGCACAGGTTGATCGGCACGTGGATCGGGACCTGGAGGGTGTTGCCCGAAATGACACCCGGGGAGTTCAGGGCAGCGCCCTGCGTCCCCGCGTCGGCGACGGCGATGCCCGCGCCAGCGAGCACCAGACCGCCGGTGGCAGCCGCGGCAGCGACGACCTTCTTGATCATTATTCCTCCTTGTTGGCAATGCGGTCCCAGCCGCGGACCGCACCCTCTGCAACGAGGAGAAGGTGATGAAGCTACGAGCCTATGACGCCATTCACTCGTTCCGGCTAAATGCGTACGCCTGGCCGATTGTCCGGCCCGCGTACCACGTCAGGGCACGGATTTCCGCGCCGCGGCGCGGGAATTCACCGCTCAGCTCTGCTCGATGAACCGGTCGAGTACACGCGTACCGAACTTCAGTCCGTCGACCGGAACCCGCTCGTCCACGCCGTGGAACATCCCGGCGAAGTCCAGCTCCGGCGGCAGCTTGAGCGGCGCGAAGCCGAAGCACCGGATACCGAGGTCGTCGAAGGACTTCGCGTCCGTACCGCCGGAGAGCATGTACGGAACGGCCCGCGCGATCGGGTCCTCGGCCTTCAGTGCCGACTGCATGGCCGCCACCAGAGGGCCGTCGAAACCGGTCTCCAGTGCCTTGTCGGCATGAATGTCCTCGCGCTTGACCCGCGGACCGAGAATGCGGTCCAGATCGGCCAGGAATTCCTCCTCGTGGCCGGGCAGGAACCGGCCGTCGACAGCCGCGGTCGCCTGGCCCGGGATGACGTTGACCTTGTAGCCGGCGCCCAGTTGGGTCGGTGCCGCGGTGTTCTGCAGCGTGGCACCGATGATCTTCGCGATGCCGCCCAGCTTGGCGAGGGTCTCCTCCATGTCCTCCGGGTCGAGTTCGGTGCCCAGGGCGTCCGACAGCTCGTCGAGGAAGGACCGTACGGTCTTGGTCACCCGCACCGGGAACTTGTGCCGCCCCAGCCGCCCGACCGCCTCGCACAGCTCCGTGATCGCGTTGTCGCTGTTGGTCATCGATCCGTGACCGGCCGTGCCGTCCACGGTCAGCCGCATCCAGTGCATGCCCTTCTGGGCCGTTTCCACCAGGTACAGCCGCAGGTTCTCGTTGACGGTGAAGGAGAAGCCGCCGACCTCGCCGATGGCCTCCGTCACCCCCTCGAAGATCCCGGGGTGCTTGTCGACGAGGTGGCGGGCGCCGTACACGCCGCCCGCCTCCTCGTCGGCGAGGAAGGCCAGCACGATGTCGCGCGGCGGTTTGCGGCCGGAGCGCAGGCGGTCGCGGACGACCGCGAGCGTCATCGCGTCCATGTCCTTCATGTCGACCGCGCCGCGGCCCCACACACACCCGTCCGCGATCTCCCCGGAGAACGGGTGGTGGGTCCAGTCCTCGGCGTTGGCGGGCACCACGTCGGTGTGCCCGTGGATGAGCAGCGCGGGCCGCGACGGGTCCGTGCCCTCGATGCGGGCCACCGTCGAGGCGCGGCCCTTGTGCGACTCGATGATCTGCGGCTCCAGCCCGACCTCGGCGAGCTTCTCCGCCACGTACTCGGCGGCGGCACGCTCACCGGGACCGGAATGGTCGCCGTAGTTGCTCGTGTCGATCCTGATCAGGTCCCGGCACAGGTCGACGACCTCGTCCTCGCCGGTGACCGTACGGGCCGGCTGCGACTCGCTCACTCTGCCTCCTCATGGTTCACGGCCGCGCCGTCCTCCCGGTGGGGCACGGACCGCGGCGGGGGTCCACCGCCATCCTCCCCCTCGGCGGCGCTGCGCCCAAGGCCGCAATGTTCCCGACATGCGCTGGTCACAGACGTACCCCCGGCTCCGGACGGCCGTGATCGACCACCCCTGAACGTTTGCTATTGTTTTCCATGTCGGAAGGGCCCAGCGGGCCGGACCGGCAGACACCTGGTCCGGGTGGCGGAATGGCAGACGCGCTAGCTTGAGGTGCTAGTGCCCTTTATCGGGCGTGGGGGTTCAAGTCCCCCCTCGGACACCACAAAGAGGATGAAGACCCCAGCCCAGCTGGGGTCTTTCGCATGGTCGGACCCGGTCCCCGGTCCGCCCGCTCCAGGGCGCCGGCGGGCCGCTTCACTCGCTAGCCTGCGCGCATGAATGTTCATGTCGTCATAGGTTTTGGTCCCGCCGGAGCGGCCACCGCTCGGCTGCTGGCGGAAAAGGGTTGCGCGGTACGGGTCGTCACGCGGTCGGGCGGGCACGCGGAGCCGGGCATCGAGCACGTCGCGCTGGACGCTTCGGACGCCGGGCGGCTGACGGAGGCCGCCCGGGACGCGACGGCGATCTACAACTGCGCCTCGCCGCCCTACCACCGCTGGACCCGCGACTGGCCGCCGCTGGCCGCCGCGGTCAACCGTGCGGCCGAGGCGACCGGCGCGGTGCTCGTCATGCTGGGCAATCTTTACGGGTACGGCCCCGTCGAGGGTGAGATGACGGAAGCGCTGCCGCTCGCGGCGACCGGTCCCAAGGGGCACGTACGCGCCGAAATCTGGGAACAAGCACGCGACTTGCACGAAAAGGGCCGTATCCGGGCGGTCGAAGTACGTGCCTCGGACTTTTTCGGACCGACCGTGACCGACGGCGGGCACCTCGCCTCCCGGGTCGTGCCGCGGCTGCTGCGCGGCAGGCCGGTGTCCGTCCTCGGCGATCCGGACACCCCGCACAGCTGGACCTATCTCCCCGATGCGGCCAGGACCCTGGTCGAGGTCGCGGAGCAGGAACGCGCGTGGGGGCGGGCCTGGCACGTGCCGACCGCGCCGGCGCTGTCGGTCCGGGAGATGGTCACCACGCTCGCGGCGAAGGCGGGAGTGCAGCCGGTCGCGGTGCGCCGGCTGCCGCCTGCCGTGGTGCGCGCACTGTCGGTCGTATCACCGCTGCTGCGGGAACTGCAGGAGGTGCGATACCAGTTCGACCGGCCGTTCGTGGTGGACTCCAGCGCGTACCGCACCGCCTTCTCCGTCGAGGCGACACCTCTTGACCGTCAGGTCGAAGCGACAGTGGAGTGGTGGCGCGGCCGGCCGGCCGACGGGTGATGCGGAAGCCGACGGTCCCGGGCGTGCGTGTGGGGGGCGGCTGAACGGCAGGCCGGGCCGCCCAGTGGCAGCTGCTCATCGCGCCGGCGCCGCGCAACCGTGGCAACCGGTCGCCGTCGCGACGAGCTCTCCCTCATGCGGACACCCCCGTCGTCCGCGTGAGTGGACACCGAAACTGCTCTGTTCATCTCCGCTAACGCGATCCCGACGGTAAGTGCACGCAAGAGTCCTGTCAACTAGGATGAGTTGGCACTCCCAGGCAGCTCACCCGGCGCACTCACAAAGGAGCCCCGATGTCGTCACTGGCCGGGAAGGTCGACAAGCTGTTCACCACGATCCGCGCGAACGGCCGCGAGTACACCTACGAGGAAGTCGCGCGCGGGTGCAGCGAACTGAGTGGCGGCACGTTCTCCAAGACCTACGTCTGGCAGCTGCGCACCGGCCAGCGCACCAACCCCACCAAGCGCCACCTGGAGGCGCTCGCGGCGTTCTTCCGGGTGCCGGTGGCCTACTTCTTCGACGACGACACCGCCGACCGCGTCGACTCCCAGCTCGCCCTCGCCTCCGCGATGGGCAACGCGGAGGTCCGCGACATCGCGCTGCGCGCCATGAGCATGGACGACTCCGGCCGCAAGTCCCTGGCCCGCATCATCCGCGAGGTCAGCATGATGCACGCCACCACCGGCGCGACGCGCGGCCGGCAGCCGAGCCGTTCGGCCGACGGCGAGGAGTAGTGCTCCGGATGCCTTTCCCCTGGCGTGACCGCCACGGCAGAGGGTCTTCCGGGATGAAGGCCCTGCGCAGGCAGTGCCGGGAAAAACTGGCGTCGTTCGGGCTGCCCGCCTCCTACGACCTCCCGCAGCTGTGCGACCACCTGGCCCGGGTACGGAGCCGGGAGATCCAGCTGGTGGCCATGCCGATGGAGACCTCGGGCCCGTGCGGCCTGTGGCTGTCCTTCCCCGGTACGGACTACGTCGTCTACGAGGCGCACACCAGCCGCCACCACCAGGAACACATCATCGCCCACGAACTGGCCCACATGATCTGCGGCCACCACGGCGTCGGCGTCCCCGGGACCGACCCCAACACCCTGCTCTTCCCGGACCTCGACCCGGACCTCGTGCAGGACCTGCTGTACCGCGAGAACTACTCGGACGCCCAGGAACAGGAAGCGGAGGTCATGGCCTTTCTCCTCGGGGAGGCGCTGCGCGCCGGCCCGCGCCGCGGGAGTACGGCGGCACCGGATCCCGACAGTGCGCTGGGCCGTATCCACGGATCGCTGAACTGGCGCCGTGAGGACGGTTCATGACCGGCATCACCCACATCCGCTATCCGATCGCCGCGCTCGCCTGCTGGATCGCGTTCGCCTACACCCTCGTACCGCTGCTGCGCGGGCACCGCCGCAACGCGGGGCTGACGGCGCTGTGCGTCTCCTTCGGGTGCCAGGGGATGTACCTGTCGATGTCCACCCCCGCCCGCTGGACGGGCACCCTGTTCGGCACCATCACCTGGTACAACGTGTCGGTCCAGCTGTGGATCATCGCGGTGCTCGCCTGTCAGCAGATCCTGCTGATCCACTGGATGTACCCGAAGGCCGAGGCACGGGTACGGGCCCGACGGCGTCTGCTGCTGCTCGCGGTGGTGCCGGTGACGATGGTGGTGCTGTTCTTCCTGGCGACCCTCCAGGGCCCGCCGCGCAACGTCTTCAAACACCCCGGCGACCAGCCGTTCTTCGTCGCCTACCAGGCCGCGTACCTCACCGCGTTCGTGGCCGGCAAGGTCCTGGTGGCCCGCGCCTGCTGGCACTTCGCCAAGCTCACCGACCACGCGTGGGTGCGCCGCGGGCTGCGCATCGCGGCGGCCGGCGCGGTCGTCGAGCTGGTCTATCCGGCCGGCCGGTACGCCGACGTCTTCCTGACGCAGTACGGCTGGAACCCGCTGCGCTGGTCCGACGTCTCCCGTACGACGCTGACGATCGGCATGGTCCTCAACATCGTCGGCTGGACGGCGCCGCTGTGGGGGCCGCGGGTCTCCGCCGCCCGCAGCTGGCTGGCGGACTACCGCAGCTACCGGCTGCTGCGCCCGCTGTGGCTGGCCCTGCACCAGGCCCACCCGGAGATCTCCCTGCCGTCCAGCACCGGCAGCGATCTGTCGGCCCTGTACGACCTGCGGTTCCACCTGCACCGCCGGGTGATCGAGATCCGGGACGGCTGTCTGGCGCTGCGCGGGCACCACGGCGATCCGGGCGCGGTGCTCTCGCCCGGTCAGGGCGCCGCCGAGGAGCGGCACGCGGAGGTGGAGGCGGCGCACATCGCGGCGGCGCTCGCGGCCGGGCCCCGGGCGCCGGGGCCCGTGCCGGACGGCTGGGCGGCGGACGGTCCGTCGGCGGACGCCCCGGCCGGCACCGTGGCGGACCTGTCGGACGGGGACCAGCCGGGTACGGACGGCGTGCCGGTACCCGCCGCGGCGGGCGGGCCGGACTTCTCCGCCGACGTGGCATGGCTGGTCAAGGTCTCCCGCGCGTTCGCGCGCGTCCGGCCCGCGGTGGTGCGGGCCGGACAGTAGCCCCGTGCGGGGCCTCGTACGGGCGGGTCACCCGGCGAACGCCACGCCTTCCAGCCCCTGGCCGACGCCGGACACGACGAAGAGGTTGCCGGCCTCCGGCTCGACGTCCCCGAGGTCGCGGCGGGCCGAGGTGACGTACAGGTCGGTCAGGTCCGGGCCGCCGAAGCCGCAGGAGGTGGTCAGCGAGGCGGGCAGGTGGATCTCACGGTCCAGCCGCCCGTCCGGGGTGTAGCGGCGGACGGCGCCGCCGCGGAAGAGGGCCACCCAGACGCCGCCCGCGGTGTCGGTGCACATGCCGTCCGGCAGGCCCTCGGTGTCCGTGATGTCGGTGAACACGCGGCGGTTGGCCGCCTTGCCGGTGTCGAGGTCGTAGTCGAAGACGTCGATACGGCGGGTGCGGGTGTCCACGTAGTACATCCGGGTCGCGTCGGGGCTCCACGTGATGCCGTTGCTCAGCTGGATGCCGGTGGCCGCGGTGTGCACGGTGCCGTCGGCGTCGACGCGCGCCAGCCAGCCCGGGGAGGTCTCGCCGGCGATGGTGCCGACCCACAGGCGGCCCCGGCCGTCGACGGCCGCGTCGTTGCCGCGCACTTTCTCCCGGGACCATTCGGTGAGCCACCGGCGGGATCCGTCCGGTGCGGCCACCGCGACGCCGTCGCGCAGGCTCAGGACCAGACCGCCGCCCGCCCGGGGCAGGGCCGCCGCCACCGGCTGGTCGACGGCGGTGACCGTGTCGCCGCCGTCGGAGGGGCGGTAGCGGTGCACCTCGCCGTCGTTCATGTCCACCCACAGCAGGGAGCCGTCGGCGGCGTCCCAGGCGGGGCATTCGGCAAAGTGCGCCCGTACGGCCAGGGCCACCTCAACACTCACAGTGCACATTCTCCTCGTAACGGGTGTATGGGGGTCACCGCTTGCGGAAGGAACGGGGTCACGGGGTCAGTACGGGGCCGAGCGCGTCCATCAGTTCTGCCGTGCCCCGGCCGTCGAGGACGTCGACGACCGGCAGCCCCAGCGGGCGCAGGCTCGCCACGTTCTCGCGGCCGCGGGTGGCGACGGCGACGACGGGGGCCTGGCCCAGTTCTTCCACGATACGGATCTCGCTGCGCGGGTCGGCCACCGGCAGGTGCTCCCAGTGGTAGCGGTGGGTGCGGCGCGGGTCGTGCACGAAGACGACGGCGTCCGGCCGCGAGCCCTGGAGGATCGCGGTGGCCAGGCCGCCGAAGGCGGGGTGCAGCACGGACGCCTGACCCTTGATGATCAGCAGATCGTGCCGGGCGTCCGCCCGCTGCACCAGGTGCTCGACGAGCCCGGCCGCCTGGAAGACGGGGGTACGGTCGATGATCGCGCCCTCCGTGCAGCCGGCGAGCAGGCAGGTCTGGCCGGTGCCGACGTAGCCGGAGTCGATGCCGCGCGCCAGCGCCTCCCGGTGCAGCTGGAGGGCGACGGTCCGCTTGCCCACCACGCAGTCGCTGCCCGCCACGTGGACGAGCTTGGCGCGGCCGCGCCCGAGGCGGCCGGAGTACTTCGGCAGTTCGTCGTACGGGCGCCGGACGTCGACCAGTTGCTGGCCGTCCGCGGTCTTGTCGGCGAACTCCGTGTGCCGCAGCTGGAGGTGGAGGCAGGAGATGACGTGCAGGCCGTTGCGTACGGCGGTCGCGATCTGCTCCCACCAGAAGTCCGGGAGGTCGCCCGGCGGCCGCGGCGCGTGCCGCACCTCGCCGTCCACGACCTCCACGTGGTCGGACTCGGTCATCGCCACGACCAGCGCCTCCGGCCCGTACGGCAGGGCCTCCTCCAGCGAGGAGACGACCGGGACGTCGGTCCCCGGCACCACTGACGCCGTGCTGCCGGACGGGTGCAGGCGGTCGATGACCGCCACGGATTCGAGGACGGTGCTGTGCCGCAGCACCCCTTGCGCGGTCTTGCCTTCGAGACGCGCGAACACCCCGTCGGCGAAGAGCACGGCACGGAGCGGCAGCCGAGGAAACCCGGAAAGGACCATGTCCGGAACCCTACCGACCGGATCATTCCCGCGGAATGACGGGGCGGGCCACGGCAGGAACCTGCCGGGAGCCAGGGGTCTTTGGTCATGTGGCCGGTCCCTGGGCCGCCGCCGTCCCGGCCCCGCCGGCGAAGGTCTTCGACTCCATCAGGAACTCGGCGAGCGAGCCGTCGTGCGGCAGTCCGGGGCGGGTCCAGTGCGTGGGGACATCGCCCAGGTGGACGTTGCGGATCCGCGGGCTCGCGAGACATTCCCGTATCAGGGACGCGTCCTCGCTCAGCACGGTGAGGGACAGGGTGCGGCCGAACGCCGACGGACGCAGTTCCGGGTGCCAGGGAGCCACGGCCACGTACGGGAAGGGCAGTTCGGTGCCGAAGCGCGGGTCCCGCGGACTGTCGAGGGCGACGACGACCGGCCGGAGGACGGCGCTGCCGTCACCCAGGCCGGCGATGAACCGTTCCCCGGAGTCTGCTCCGGGTGCGGCCACCAGGTGCGTACCGACGGTGTCGTGCAGCTGCTGTGCGAGGTGCCGGGCCTCGGCCAGTGGCCGTACGGGCAGCGCCGCTTCGGGGTGGTCCGGCGGCAGCAGCGGGAGGCGCCCGAGCCGCTCGGCCAGGGCCTGCGCGAGGCCTCGCGGGTCCTCCTCGCACAGGACGGCGCCGGCGTTGAGGCACTGCACCCCGGCGTCGGCGGCGACCGAGTCGGCGATGGTGTCCAGGTGGGCCCGCCACGGCACGTCCCCGGTGATCAGGATCTTGGAGCGGCCCGGGCCCTGCGCGAGCACCCGCCGGCTGTCGGCGTAGCGGGCGACGACGCTGTCACCGCCGTAGACCAGTCCGAGATCGGCCTGCTCGACGAGGGCTTCCGCGTGCGCGTGGCTGGTCGGCAGCAGCGCCGTGTACGCCGGTGCCAGGCCGGCCGCGCGCAGGGCACGGACCAGCCGCCGCGGGGTGTACGGGTCGCGCTGGGAGGGGCGTACGGCCACCCGGTAGCCCAGAGCGAGGGCGCCCAGCCACTCCAGGTGGGTGGCCGGGTGGTTGCCGGGCGCCAGGACGCCCAGGATGTCGCCCTTGCGTACCCACACCGCCGTCGCGTCGGCGGCGGCGGACAGCTCGTCGAGGAGCCGGGCGCCCGTGGGGCGTTGCGCGGCCAGGGTGTCCGCCGCGGCGCGGCCGGTCCGCGCCACCCGGTCGAGGGTGCGGCGGGCGACGGACACGGGCAGCCCGGAGACCAGGGCCTGGCGGCGGCAGTACGCGTCGGGGGTCTCACCGTCCAGGGTCGCGGTGGCGAACAGTTCGCCCGCCCGGACGAGGGCCGCGAGGCGTTCCCCGGTGGGCTGTTCCGGTGCGGCGCGCATCTCGTTGATCACTTGGCGGATCAGCAGGGGCGGCGCGAGGGACAGTTCGCCCGCCGGGCTGCCGGTGGCGTCGGTGAGGGTGGTGCGGCTGGCGGAGCGGTACGGGCCCGAGGGCCGCTCGACGGTGATGCCGGTGCCGGTGCCGGAGCGGGGGCCGGTGTCAGTGCCGGTGCTGGAACCGGCTCCGGTTCCGGCGGCCGCTTCGGGGTGGCCGGGCACGTCAGTACACCCCCTCGATGATCTTCGTGCTGCCGTCGGTGAACGGCTGCACGTCGGCCACGCCGTCACCCCCGAAGCCCGGCACCGGCGCGACACGGATCGCGGTGTCCCGTTCGAGCACGTGCGGCAGCAGCACCTCGGGGCTCAGCTGGCGCATGCACACCCGTCCCCGCTCGCCGTACGCCACCTCGCGGGACAGGTCGTCCGGGTCGAGCAGGGACAGGTGCACGTACGGGTGGAAGCTCTGGAAGACGCAGGGTTCGGTGTCACCGGGCACGGCGGGCCGCTGGGGTGCCGCGCCCATCATCGTGTTCCCGTACAGGCCGCTGAAGGCCGCGTCGGGGAAGACCTCGGTGGACAGCAGCCGCAGCGTCTCGGGGTCGATGGAGGTGCTGCCCCACATGATGCCGCGCACCTTGTCGCGGACCAGCCCGGCGAGGCGCGGGCGTTCGGCGATCGCCTCCAGGAGGGGCGGGGTCGCGTACAGCAGCGAGATGTGCTGTGAGGTGAGCACCCATTCGGCCTGGTCGAGGATGTGGTCGACGTAGTGCCGGGCGATGTCGGTCTGGCCGTCCTGGAGGCACCGCCGCACCCAGCGCGGATCGAGGTCGACCGGGAAGAACACCGCGTCGCGCAGCCGGGCGAGGCCACGCAGCGCCTCGGCGACGACGTGCGGCCCGGTGGGGCCGAGGAAGAGCAGGTTGCCGTCGCCGGAGGGAAAACCGTGCTGATCGAGGATTTCGGACCACCAGCGGGTGTTGCGCCCCCACTGGCCGAGGTCGACGATCCGCTTGGGGGCGCCGGTGGTGCCACCGCTCTCCCAGACGGAGGGCCGCCCGCCGAGGTCGCGCAGTCCCACGGGCAGCAGGTCCTCCACCGGTACGTCCCGCCACTCGGCGCTGACGTCGGGGAAGCGGTTCAGGTCGGCGAGGGTGGTGATGTCCTTGCGCGGGTCGAAGGGCAGCGACGCGGCGCGCTCCACCCAGAACCGGGAGCCGGTGGCCGGGTCGAAGTGCCATTCCATGGCCGCGGCCACGACGGCGTCGGCGGAGGGCAGTTCGTGCCAGGGCGTGCCGAGTACGGCATCCACGTCGCGCATCTGGTTCACCTCTCTGCTGGCTGAAGCTGCTGGCCGGGTGCCTTCGGCGCGGGGCGGCCCGGGAGTGGCGGGCCGCCCCGGGCCGGGCCCGTCCGGTGGATCCACCGGATCATGGGATGTTTGGCCGGTGCAATGCGGCCCGGGGCATTCCGGCTTGAACCGCACCAGGGCTGGCCAAAACCGCCTCCCCGCTGCTGACCACGGGGTGGTCGGGGTGCGCCTGGCCCCGGCCCGCGGATTCCGTTTCGCCGTCCGCCGAGGTCGGGGCCGCCGCACATCTCAGGCTCTGGTGGCACGCAGCGCGAACAGCAGGGGAATGCGCGGTTCCTGCGGGGGCAGCCGCCACCAGCCGTGGTCCGCCTGCTCCATCGTCGCGAACCGCTTCCAGGGCAGCAGGTCCGTCTCGCGCAGCAGGTCGACGGTCAGCCCGGCGCCGACCAGCGCGTTGACCGTCTCCCCGAGGCCGTGCCGCCACTCGTAACTGGTCGTCGCGCCCTCCACCGGCGGCCCGTCGGTGTACGTGTGCGGCGTGTCGCTGCGGATCACGCCCCGGCCCTCCAGGTAGTCGTGGGCCAGCAGCAACTCCGCGTCTCCGGGTGACCGGCCGGGGTCGGGTGTGGCACCCAGGGAGTTGAGCAGCGGGTGGAACTCGACCACGTACAGCGTGCCGCCCGGCCGCAGCAGCCCCGCGACGACCTGGGCCCACCGGGGCAGGTCGGGCAGGTAGCAGAGCGCGCCCTTGCCCGTGTAGACCACGTCGAAGCGGCGGCCGCCCAGCGCTTCGGCGGCCCGGTGCACATCGGCCTGGACGAACTCGACGTCCCGTCCGGCGGCGGCCGCCAGGCGGCGCGCCTGGGCCAGCGCCGCGCCGGAGAAGTCCAGGCCGACGGTGTGCGCGGCGCCCCGCTCGGCGAACGCCTGGGTCTCGGTGCCGAGGTGGCACTGGAGGTGCAGGACGTCCCGCCCCTCCAGGGGCCCGAGGTCGTCCCACTCGAAGGGGGCGAACCAGTCGTCGGCGGTCCGCGAGCCGTCCAGACCGTAGAAGTCGCTGGCCACGTGCACCGGGGTACGGGCGTCCCAGTTCTCCTGGTTGGCCCGCAGCATGGCGTCGGTCGTGGGGGCGGCGGCCTGGTTGGACGTACCGCCCTGATGAGAGGTGCCGTCCTCGTGAGGCGTTCCGCCTTGGCGGGACGGACCGTTCTGGCGAGACGTGCTGCCTTGCTGAGACCTGCTGTCCTGAGTAGTCACGACGGCGTCCCTACCCGGCCGTCCGCGGCCGGATGCCCGAGGGAGGACGCCGCGGCTCAGGTGCGCGGCGGCGCTGTGCGTCCGACCCGGTGAGGAGGTGGTGCGCGGTGTATCCACCGAAGAGCTTCGACATCGGCTGGCCGGATCTCGCGTACGGGATGGCGGCCTGCGGGCGGGACGGGGGCGCCGGGCGGTGGGCGGCCACCGTGGAACGGCGGTTCGGGGACGGCGGTACGGGCGGGAGCGCGGGGGCGGCGGCCGGCGGCGCGCACCGGTGCCTGGCGGCGCTGTCGGTGCGCAGCGCGTTGGACCTGGCATTGAGCGCCGCCGCACTGCCCCGCGGCAGTGAGGTGCTGATGTCCGCCGTCACGATCCCCGACATGTGGCGGATCGTGACGGAACACGGGCTGGTCCCGGTGCCGGTGGACCTCGACGCGGGCACCCTGCTGCCCTGCCCCGAGCAGTGGGAGGCAGCCGCCACCCCGCGGACGAAGGCCGTCGTCGTCGCCCACCTGCTGGGCACCCAGGCACCGCTGGGCCCTCTCACGGAACTGGCCGCGCGGCGCGGCTGGCTGCTGGTCGAGGACTGCGCCCAGGCGTACAGCGGCCCGGACTTCCGGGGCAGCCCCGGCGCGGACGTGTCGCTGTTCAGCTTCGGCCCGATCAAGACCGCCACGGCGCTGGGCGGCGCGGTGGCGGTCGTTCGCGATCCCGGCCTGCTGGCGGCCATGCGCGCGCTGCACCGGGAGTGGCCGGTGCAGCGACATGACGCGCAGGCCCGGCGGGTCGCCAAGTACGCCCTGCTGGCGCTGCTCACCACGCGGCCGGTCTACAGCGGTGTGATGGCCACCGCCGGCGCGCTGGGGCGCGACCACACGAGCGGTCTCCAGGACACGGTGGGCGCCTTCGCCGGTACGGATCTCATGCCCGCGATCCGGCACCGCCCGAGCGCCGCGCTGCTCGCCCTGCTGGACCGGCGGCTGCGCGCCCCGGGCACGGCTCTGGCGGTGGCGCAGCGGGCGGCGACGGCACGGCGGTTGGTGGCGCGGCTGCCCGACCCGTCGCTGGTGTACGGAGTGGGCGCGCCCGTGCACACGTACTGGCTGTGTGCCGTGCCCACCCCGGACCCGGTCGCGACAGCCGCCCGCCTGCGGTCCGCCGGCTTCGACGCGGCGCGGCCGACCTCGCTGGGCGCCGTACCGGCGCCGCCCGGCCGCCCGCAGGGCGCACGGACCGCGGCGCACCTCGTACGGCAGGCCGTGTGCCTGCCGCTGCGGTCCGGCATGCCGGAGCGGGCGCTGGACCGGATGGCGGCCGTGCTCGGTCCGGCGTCCGGGGCGTGATGTCAGCCGGACCGGGGCCGGGGACGTCGCGCGGCGGGCTCTGCGCCTGTGTGCTACCGGCGCCGGTCCTCGCCGCTGCCGGTCTCAGGGCGCCGGGCCCAGAACAGCGCATGGCCCCCGGCGCCTTCCGGTACGAACTCCTCGCCGTCCAGCGTCAGCCCGGCCGCGGTGATCCACTCGCGGTAGGTGTCCGCGCCGGGGTGGCTCCACCACATGGTGGCCCCGGTGCCGAGCCAGTTCTCCTCGGTGCCCGTCCAGGCCCCGTGACCGGCGACGGCGAGCAGGATGCCGCCGGGCCGCAGCAGGCCGGCGATGCGGGACAGCAGGAGGGGCTGTTCGGCGAGCGGCAGGTGGATGAGCATGTACAGGCAGACGACGGCGTCGCAGGAGGCGGCGGGAAGGGCGAGGCTCATAGCGTCGGCGCGGTGGAAGGTGGCGCGCGGCACGAGTGCACAGGCCCGCCGTATCTGCACCTCGCTCAGGTCCACGCCGGTCACGGCGTGCCCGGCGGCGCTCAGGGACCGCGCCACGGGGACACCGCATCCGCACCCGAGGTCGAGCACGTCGGCGCGGCCGGGCAGCCGGCCGAGCAGGGCGGCGATCCAGGGTGCGTACACGCCGTCCCCGGCGTCGTCGGCACGGTAGGCGTGGGAGACGGCGTCGTAGCCGCGCCGGACCAGGTCTTTGGGGTCCTCGGGGCCGCCGGGGCGGGAGCCGGAGGGCCGAGGGTCGTCGGGGAGCGTCACGGACGCCGACGGTAGAGCGCGCTCACGGCAGCGGACGAACGTTTTTCCGGTACACCGAGCGCAGCACCTGGCTCTTGGCCGGGCCGCCCACCCGCCAGCGCAGGTGCCACTCCCCCGGTGAGACGGCGGTGAACTCGCCGTCGTACAGGTCGGCGGCGCAGGGGTGGCGGGTGGTCCAGTGGCCGGTGCGCAGGTCGAGGTCGTGGAAGGGCCGCCCGTCGGCGAAGGTGATCTCGGCGGTGCCGTCCGGGCGCGGGCACAGCCGCAGCGTGCGGGTGGCCGGGACGGTGGTGCCGTTCCAGATCAGCTCGCCCTCCTCGACGTGCAGCAGCGCGCCGGGGGCCGGCCGGTCGGCCGGTCCCTCCGGGACCTCGCGTTCTTCGTGCCCCTCGGGCCGGAAGTGCGCCGTTCCCCGGAAGGTCCCCTGCGTACCGGTCCGGACGTCCAGCACCGTGCGGTCGATCGTCCACCAGCCGGCCAGGTACGCCGCGGCGTCCGGGACCGCATACGGGCCGCCGGGCGCGGTCGCGGTGTCGGGCTCTGTGGACATGGGGTCATTGTCCCCGGTGGGGGCCCGCCCGCGGCGGCCGGGCCGGGGGAATTGCGGTGCGGGCGTACGGAGCCGGTCAGTAGGGTGCCGCGGGGCCGGGGATGCCTTCCGGCCGGGACGGCGACGTGTACGAGGAGACGGTGTGAGCGCAGTGGGCGGCGGATTCGGGACGTCCGGGGCGCCCCGGACGCGGCAGGTGCTGGTCTTCGATGCCGACGACACGTTGTGGGAGAACAACGTGATCTTCGAGCGGGTCATCGAGGAGTTCCTGACCTGGCTGGACCATCCGGAGCTGGGCCGGGACGGGGTACGGGCGATGCTGGACGAGATCGAGGCCGCCAACGCCGTGGTGCACGGTTACGGCAGCAAGGTGTTCCTGCGCAGCCTCGGCGAGTGTGTGCGGCGGGTGCGGCTGCGGGAGGCCAGTGAGACGGAGCTGGCGCGGATCGCGGACTGGGCGCGGGCCTTCGAGGCGGACGAGGTGGAGCTGATCCCCGGGGTGGCCGAGACGCTGGCGGAGCTGGCCGGGCGGCACGAGCTGCTGATGCTGACGAAGGGGGACGCGGACGAGCAGCGCGCGAAGGTGGACGCGTCCCGGCTGGCCCACCACTTCCGCGGGGTGCACATCGTGCCGGAGAAGGACGCCGGCACGTACCAGGAGCTGATCCGCACGTGCGCGCTGACGCCGACGGACACCTGGATGATCGGCAACTCCCCCAAGTCGGACATCCTGCCGGCCCGGAAGGCGGGCCTGAACGCGGTGTTCATCCCGAACGACCACACCTGGGTGCTGGAGCACGGCGTGCTCGACCCGGCCGACGAGAAGGTGCTCCGCCTGGAGCGGTTCGCCGAGCTGCTGCGGCACTTCTGATCCGGACCGCGCGGCCCGGCGTACGGCCCGGGATGCGCCTGCACGCCGGTCGCGAAGCGGTGGGCGGGCGGCGCGCGGCGGTGGTGCCGCGCGCCGCCCGGGGTGGTCACATCGGGTCGGTGTCCTTCAGTACGCCGTCCAGGGCGAGCCAGCGGGTGATGCCGATCTCGCGCAGGAACCGCACGTCGTGGCTGACCACGATCAGGGCGCCCCGGTAGGACTCCAGCGCCGTGACGAGCCGGCGTACCGAGGCCATGTCCAGGTTGTTCGTCGGCTCGTCGAGCATCAGCAACTGGGGCGCGGGCTCGGCCAGCATCAGCGCCGCGAGCGTCGCGCGGAAGCGTTCGCCGCCGGAGAGCGTGCCGGCCTGCTGGTCGGCACGGGCGCCCTTGAACAGGAAGCGCGCCAGGCGGGCCCGTACCCGGTTGCCGGTGGCGTCCGGGGCGAACCGGGCGACGTTCTCGGCGACGGTCAGGCCGTCGTCGAGGACGTCCAGCCGCTGCGGCAGGAAGCGGTGCGGTACGTGGATCTGCGCCTCGCCCTCCTCGGGCGGGAGCTCGCCCGCCAGCGTCCGCAGCAGCGTGGTCTTGCCGGAGCCGTTGCTCCCGGTCAGCGCCACCCGTTCCGGGCCGCGCAGTTCGAGGTCGGCGTACGGGCCGTAGCGGGCGCGCAGGGCCCGCAGGGTCAGGACGCCGCGGCCCGGCGGCACCTCGGTGTGCGGCAGGTCGACGCGGATCTCGTCGTCGTCCCGTACCGCCTCGGCGGCCTCGTTCAGCCGCTCCCTGGCCTCCTTGAGCTTTTCGGTGTGCATGATGCGGTGTTTGCCGGCCGAGACCTGGGCCGCGGCCTTGCGCGTGTTCATGATGATCTTCGGTTCGCGTTTCTGGGCGTACATCTTGTGGGCGTACCGGGTGCGGCGCGCCAGTTTCACGTGCGCGTCGGACAGTTCGCGTTTCTGGCGGGCCACGTCGGCCTCGGCGGCCCGCACCATGCGCTCGGCCGCCTCCTGCTCGACGGCGAGGGCCTGTTCGTAAGCGGTGAAGTTGCCGCCGTACCAGTGGACTTCGCCGTCGCGCAGATCGGCGATCCGGTCCACGAGGTCGAGCAGCGCACGGTCGTGGCTGACCACGATCATGACGCCGGGCCAGCCCGCCACCGCGGCGTACAGCCTGCGGCGGGCGGCCAGGTCGAGGTTGTTGGTCGGTTCGTCCAGCAGCAGTACGTCGGGGCGGCGCAGCAGCAGCGCGGCCAGCCGCAGCAGGACCGACTCGCCGCCGGACACCTCGCCGATCGTGCGGTCGAGGTCGATGGAGTGCAGGCCGAGCTGGTCGAGGGTGGCGCGGGCGCGCTCCTCGACGTCCCAGTCGTCGCCCACGGCGGCGAAGTTGGCCTCGCTCGCGTCGCCGTTCTCGATGGCGTGCAGGGCGGCGCGGGTTCCGGCGATGCCGAGGGCCGCGTCCACCCGCAGCCCGGTGTCCAGGGCAGCGTTCTGCGGCAGGTGGCCGACCTCGCCGGCCACTCTCACGGCCCCCTCGGTCGGCTGGAGCTGACCGGTGATGAGCTTCAACAGGGTTGATTTTCCTGACCCGTTGAGGCCGATCAGGCCGGTACGGCCGGGGCCGACGGTCAGGTCGAAGTCCTCCAGGACGGGGGTGCCGTCGGGCCAGGCGAAGCCGAGGCCGCAGCAGACGACGGAGGCGGCGGAAGAGGCAGTCATACGGGTCTCCTCGATGCGCGGTGAAGGTAGGGGTGACAGCGCGGGAGACACCACGGGAAGGTCCACGAGAGCCGGACGGCGGCACCGGGCGGTGGGCCGGGGCGGAGGGCAGGCCGGGAATCCGGATCGCCGAGGTCGCGGACAGGGGCGCACGACGGGTGCCGGGCGCGCGCCTCGCGCGCGTTCGCACCTCGCGCCGTGGGCGCGGTGTCTCAGGACCTCAGACGAGCAACGGCCTTCTCCTGTCGGCGGCAATGGGACCGAGAAGAACGGTACGGGGGACGGCACGAAAACGCAAACGCTATTTCGGTTGCGTTTACCGCAGGAGGAGTCGCGCCTGCGCCCTTCCCCCCGCAGCCGTCCCTCCCGGCCCCCCGGCCCCACCCGGCGATCACCCCACCGCGCGCAGCCGCACCCGCGCCGGCCCGGCGGCCTGGAGAGTGATCCCCGCGGTGAGCGGCACGTCCCGGTCCACCGCCGTCAGTTCGTACGTACGCAGCAGGACCGCCGCCGCCAGTACGGACTCCAGCATCGAGAAGTGCTGCCCGATGCAGGCCCGCGGGCCGCCACCGAAGGGGAACCACGCGTAGCGGTGGCGCGCCGCCTCGCGCTCCGGTGTGAAGCGCAGCGGGTCGAAGCGCTCGGGGTCCTCCCACAGGTCCGGGTCGCGGTGGGTCACCCAGGGCGAGACGATCACGTCCGCGCCGTCCGGGATGCGGCGCCCGCCGATCTCGGTGGCCGCCACGCCGCGGCGGCTGACCACCGGCGCGGCCGGGTACAGCCGCATGGCCTCCTTGAGGGCCCGCGTCAGCCGCGGCAGCCGTTCCAGGTCGGCGGCCTCGGGGTCGCGTCCGGCCAGTACGGTGTCGATCTCCTCGCGTACCAGCGCCTGTTCGCCGGGGTGCCGGGCGAGCAGGTGGAGGGTGAAGGCCAGCGAGGTCGCGGTCGTCTCGTGTCCGGCCAGCAGGAAGACCAGCACCTGTTCGCGGATCTCGGTGGCGTCCAGGCTGCCGTCCTGCGCGGTGCCCGCACGGGTCAGGAGGGAGAGCAGGTCCGTGCCCTCGCCGTCGGCGGGGTCCCCGGCGGCCCGCCGCCCGGCGGCGATGCTGTCGCAGACCGCGTGCAGCTCGGCCGTCGCGGCGGCGGCCTTGCGGTTGGCGGGGGTGGGCCAGTGGCGGGGCGGGTTGCGGGGCGAGAAGCCGCGCTGCACCACGTACTTGTTGATCACCGGGAAGCAGCGGTGCACGGTGGCGACCGCGGCCTCCACGTCCGTACCGAACAGGATGCGCGAGACCGTGCGCAGCGCCAGCCGGTTCATCTCGTCCACCAGGTCGACGGTGCCGCCGGGCGGGGTCCGCCAGCGGTCGGCGACGGCCTGCGCCTCCGCCGCCACGGCCGCCGCGTAGCCGTCCACCCTGCGCTTGGTGAACAGCGGCTGCACTATCCGCCGCTGCCGCAGGTAAGCGGCGTCCTGGCTGGTCAGCAGGCCGTTGCCGAAGGACTGCCGGACCTCTTCGTAGAACGGGTGGTCCTTGCGGAAGTTCGCGGCCTCGGACGCCAGGACCTGCTGGGTGCCCTCGGGGGAGAACACCCCGTAGAAGACGCTGCGCAGGCCGGGCGGGCCGGCCACGAAGCGGACGAGGTCGCCGTGCTCGCGCCGGGCGCGCGCGAACGTGTCGAGCGTGCTGCGCCGCAGGTCGAACATCGAACCCAGGAACGGAACTCCCTTGGGCCCCGGTATCGCCGGGCCGGAATGCGTCATGGAGGTCATGGGGACGATACCTACCCCGCGTAGCATGGGCCGAATGATCAACAAGCGTTCCGGCCGCGCGCCCGCCGAGACCCCGTGCCGCGTCACCGTCTGCCGCGGCTGCTGCTGCGGCGACCCGCGCAAGGTCCCGGGCGTGGACCACGCGGCGCAGATACCGCGGCTGCGGGCCGCGCTGGCGGGCGCGGCCGAGGTCCGCGCCTCGGAGTGCCTGGACGTCTGCGACCAGGCCGACGTCGTCGTGGTCCAGCCGTCCCGCGCGGGCCGGGCGGCGGGCGGGCGCCCGGTGTGGCTGGGCCTGGTCAACGACGACGGGGCGCTGGACGACGTGGCCGCCTGGATCAAGGCCGGCGGGCCCGGCATCGCGGAGCCGCCGGGGGTGCTGGACCTGTACACGTTCACCGTGTCGCGGCGGGTGGGGAAGGCGCTGGAGGGCTGAGCCCTCGCCCCGCCCGCGTGCTCCGCGGGCTCTGAGGCCCCCATGCTCCTGAGGCCGGGGAACTTCCGGACGGCGCGCGGTGGCGCACCGTCACTCCGCCCCGGCGGCGTCCTGCGGCATGATGGCGATCATGACGGAGGAACACCTGCCGGATGCGGCAGAGGTGGCCCGGCTGGTCCAGGAGGCCGTGCCAGGAGTGGGTGCCGCGGACGTCCGGCCCATCGGCGAAGGCGGCGACCACGCGTCCTGGTGGGTGGGCCCGGAGCATGTGGCGCGGTGCGCGCTCGACTCCGGCGGGTCGGAGCGCCTGCGCCGGGAGGTCGCGCTGCGCGAGCTGATCGGCGCGCGGACCGGCGTTCCGGTGCCGGTGAGTGTGGTGAGCGGGAACTGGGCACGCGGACGCGCGTTCACCCTCGACACCCGGCTGGACGGGGTCTCCGCCGAGCGGCGCCCGGTTCCGGCGGCGGGCGAGGCGGATCTCGTACGGCTGCTGGTCCAGCTCGCGCAGGTGCCCGTGGCGGACGCCGAGGCACTGGGCGTGCCGCCGGAGGCCCCGCGCAACATGCCCGGCCTGCTGCGCCGGGCCTCAGCGGCGGCGGAAGCCGTGGCGGCGCGTGGTGAATTCGACGCCGGGTGGCTGCCGAGGCTGCGCGTGCCGGGGGCGGAAGCCGCGACGGCTCCCGCCACTCTGGTGCACAACGACCTCAAGGGTGAGCATCTGCTCGTGACCGGGGACGGGCGGATCGGCGGCGTGCTGGACTGGACGGACGCGGTGACCGGCGACGCCGCCGAGGACGTCGCCGGGCTCGCGATCTCGGTCGGTGCCGTGGCGGCCGTACGGATCGCGACGGCCGCCGGTTTCGCTCCCGGCGTGTGCGCCCGCGCGCTGCAACTGGCGCGCTGCGACACGCTGACGCTCCTCTCCGACCGGCTCCGCGGCCTCGACGACAGCCCGCTGCCGCTGCTGCGCACGCAGTTGCGGCGGGCGTGGGAGCCGGCTTCCCTGGACGGGCCGTCCGCTCACGCCTCCTGAGTGTGGCAGTGGCCCGTCCCGCCGCTCTCCCGCGGCAGGTCCAGCGTCGGGTTCCGGTCGAAGAACCCGGTCGGCCGGAGTGTGAAGCCGCAGCGGTCGACCGGCATGACCGGCCAGTCCTCCAGGCGCGGCAGGTGCGTCGGCCCGAAGCAGTGCCAGAGTGTGAGGGCGGTGTTCTCCAGGGACTCACCGGGGCGTGACCACGCGGTGACGCCCGCGCCGCCGGGGTGCTGGTTGGGGTAGTCGCCGTCCGGGTAGTGGCGGCCGGCCGCGCTCCGGGTGATCCACAGGTGCTTGGTGGCGTAGGCGACGCGCGCGGCGACCGCGGAGCCGGGCTGGGCGAGCAGGGTGGGGCCGGTCGGCTGCGGGGTCAGGGTGTAGGCGACCGGCCGGCCGGTGCGGTTGCGGGCGGTGGGGTTGGTGATCCGCCAGCGGCGTCCGGCGGCCGGGTCGGCCAGCCGTCCGGCCTCCCCGGAGTCGGTGACAGGGGTGGCGCGGACGGTGAAGGCGTTGCCGTTGGGGTTGTCGGGACCCATGGGGAGCCGGACGATGTCGACCTCCTCCACCGTGTTCGCGTGGCCGTCCACCGCCGGGTCCAGCCGGGCGCAGAACAGGTGCTGGTGGTACGGCGCCTGGAGCCCGGGGGCGATCTCGGTGGCGTACGGGGAGTCCGTGCCCGGCTCGGAGGCCGAGGTCTGCACCAGGCCGGTCGACTTGACCTCGAACTCGATGCCGCCGTCCTGGTACAGGTACCAGTAGAAGCCGTAGTCGTAGTTGCCGAGCGTGGCGATGCAGGACACCACCAGACGGCGGGACCGGCGGCTCTCGGCGGCGAAGTCGTCGAACATGTTGGTGTGCTTCCACAGGAGGCCGTGGTCCTCCTCGTGGACGCAGATGGCGTTGGGCAGCGTCTGCGGGCCGCCGTGGTCGTCGGGAACGACGGCGTCCACGTACGCGATCTCGCCGAGGCAGTCGCAGCCCAGCCGCAGCGCGTTGGCGTTGCGCCCGAGGGTGTACTCGCCGACGTCCAGATAGCAGATCCAGTTGCGGTCCGCGCCGGGGTCGGCGTACGGGACGGCCATCTCGGCGAGCGAGGCGCGGTGCAGCACGGGGCGTACGCGGTCCCCGTCGCGGTAGGTCAGCTCGTGCAGGACCAGGCCCTCGCGGGCGTTGAAGTCCAGCCGCAGTGACCAGTTCTGCCAGGTCAGGCGGTGTCCGTCCAGGGTGAAGGAGGGCCCGTCGGGCTGGCTGGTCTCCAGGGCCTTCAGGTCGGTGCGCGCCGGAGCGTGGAACTCGGCCTCGTAGCGGCCGCATTCGGCGGGCACCGGCACCGCTCCGGTGTCGATGAGCCGGACGACCCGCCGCTCGGTCAGGTCCACGTCGGCGACCAGGCCGCCGACGGGGTGCGCGAACGGGTTGTCGGCCGTGTCGCAGCGCAGGAACGTCAACGAGCGCAGCATCCGGCGCCCGGTCTCCTCGGCCCGCCCGAAGTTGCCGGCGGCCAGCGGCGCGCAGACGGCGAGCGCGGTGTCGGTGAGGCCGCGCTCGGCCATGGCCTTGCGCCAGCCCGGGTCGGCCTTGACGATCGCGTCGCAGCGCTCGTACTCCTCGAAGAGGATCGGCGGCTGGCCGTCCGCTGCCGGGTCCAGCGGACGGTGTGCGAGCAGGACGCGGGCGGTGACGTCGACGACCGCCTCGCCGCTCGCGCCGGTCGCGGTGTCCAGGAGGGTCACGCGTAACCGGCGTACGACCGGGTCGCCGGGGCGGTGGGCGGCGACGGTGTGCCGGTCCGGCTCGTCCAGCAGGACCAGCGGGAAGCGGGTGGCGTCGCCCACCAGGCCCGCGCCGCGCAGCACGTCGCGGGCCGTGGTGATCTCGTCGGCGGTGAGCGGGTCGAGGGGGTGCGGGGCGGGCGGCTGCGCGGCGGTGGCCGCTACGCCTCCGGGCGGCTGCGCCGCGCCGGTCGTCGCGTCCTGCCGTCCGGGCTGCTGGGGTTCCGTCGTGCTGTGTGCCATGGGTCAGCTCTCCTCACGCGGGGTCGACGGGGACGGCACGCTCGCCGCCTTCTCCAGTTGGAACGCCTCGTTGCCCAGGCCGATACGGGCGTGCACCCGTGGGCGCCGGGCGCGCAGGACCCGCCCGTACACCAGCCCGATGACGGCCGCCAGGCCGATGACGCCGGGCAGCACCCAGGCCACCGCGGAGCCCTCCGCGGCGCTGACCAGGACGCCGACGTCCTTGACCGCGTAGACCAGTACGGTCAGCAGCGCCACCGCGGCCAGCCCGGCGGCCAGCAGCCGCCCGGCCTGCGCCCGGCCCGCTCCGCGCCGTACGAAGAACGCGATGACCGCGACGGACGCGGTGGCCATCAGCACGATCACGCCGAGCGCGCCCACGTTGCCGCCCCAGGTGAACAGCTTCAGCACCGGGGTGGTGGGGTCACCGTCCGGTGTGCGGTCGGTGAGCGCGAAGGCGCCCACGACGAGCAGCGAGATGACGGACTGGAGCAGCGAGCCGAGTGCGGGCGCGCCGCTGGACCGTGCGGTCCGGCCGAGCGCGGCGGGCAGCAGGCCCTCGCGGCCCATCGCGAAGGCGTAGCGGGCCACCACGTTGTGGAAGCTGAGCATCGAGGCGAAGATGCCGGTCACGAAGAAGAGGTGGAGGATGTCGGTGAAGGTGCCGCCGAGCCGCGGTCCGGTGAGGGCGAAGATCAGGCCGGGGCCTTCCTTCCCGGCGGTGGCCACGACGTGGTCCGGGCCGGTGGCGACGCCGATCAGCCAGGAGCTGAGCGCGAAGAAGACCGCGACGAAGCCGACGGCGAGGAACATCACCCGCGCCACGACGGTCTGCGGCCGGCTGGTCTCCTCCGCGTAGACGGGGGCCTGTTCGAAGCCGACGAACGCGGCGACGGCGAAGCACAGCGCGGTGCCCAGCCCCGCGCCGCCGAGGGTGGACGGGTCGAAGGCGTGCAGCGACCGGCCTTGCGGGCCCGGGTCGGCGGCGAAGGCGATGTCGAAGACGGCGATGAGCACGACCTCGACGGCGAGCAGCACGCCCAGCACCTTCGCGTTCAGGTCGATCTTCAGCGCGCCGAGCACGCCGATGACCAGGACGCCGAGCAGGGCGGGCACCCACCAGGAGACGGTCAGGCCCAGGTGCTTGCCGAGCAGCCCGGACACTTCGAAGCCGAAGATGCCGTAGATGCCGAACTGCAGGGCGCTGTACGCGGCGAGCGCGACGAAGGAGGCGCCGGCGCCCGCCGTGCCGCCCAGGCCGCGCGCGATGTACGCGTAGAACGCGCCGGCGTTGTGCACGTGCCGGCTCATCTCCGCGTAGCCGACGCTGAACAGCGCCATCACCACGCCCAGGATGACGAACAGCAGCGGCTGCCCGACGATGCCCATGACCTGGTACGTGGTGACCATGACACCGGCCACCACCATCAGGGGCGCGCTGGCCGCCAGCACGGACAGCAGCAGTCCCGGCGTGCCGATGCGGCCGGCGCGCAGGGCCCGCTCCTGGCCCTTGAAGGTGCTGATCTCCCCGGGGCCGCCCGGACTTCCCGTGCGTCCCGGATTGCCCTTGTTTCCCGTACTGCTCGTCAGCATGGCGCGGAGGTGTCCTTTCCGTGGAGCGCGGAGGCGGGGTGCGCGTCGTGCGGGGTGCGGGTGGCTCGGGTGGTGCGTACGGCTGTGACGCGTGGTGCGTAGTGCTGCGTACGTGGTGTACCGAGTACGTCGTGCCGGGTGGTGCCGCGTACGTCGTGCGGGCGCCGGACGGGGCCGGGCGCCAGGGTCAGGCGGTGCTGAAGGCCGTGGCGCGTGCCGCCTTGAACGCCTTGCGGGCGTCCCGGTCGGGGTAGGACCACGGGGCGGCGGTGACATGCGGACCGATGCGGTGGAAGAGCGCGGCGGCCTCCGCCATCCTCCCCTCGTGGTACTTGGCGTGGGCGAGGAAATTGAGGTCCACCTTGCGGCGCGGGTGGTCCTCGCCCTCCCACTCCAGCCACCAGTCGAAGGCCGCCTTCATGACCTGCCGGGCGCGACGGGTGGACCAGTGGCCCGAGGCGGCCGGATCCGCCGGTTCGAGGCCGGCGGCGGCCAGCGCGCGGTAGCGCTCCGCATGGGCGACGACGGGCAGGATCGCCAGCGGCGAGTCGGCGGGGGCCTGTTCGGCGGCCCAGTACGCGAAGTCGTAGACCTGGTGCAGCGGGTCGTCGGCGCCGCTCTGCTGCTGCTCGGCCAGGCAGGCGGCCATCAGGTGGTGGGCGTGGTGGTGGTCGGGGTGGCGGGCCCGTACCTGGTCGAAGGCGTGCTCGCGTTCGTCGGGGGTGCCGGTGCGGCGGGCGAGGATCAGCAGGCCCAGCCACGGGGTCGGGTCGCGGGGCGCCATGGCGGCGGCGACCCGGCAGGCCGCGCGCGCGGCGTCCTCGTCGCTCTTGCCGCGCAGCGCCTGGAAGACGAGGGCGCAGGCCAGCAGGACGGCGGCGTCGGCGCTGTCCGGCTCGGCGAGGCGCCAGTCACCGGCCCAGGCGGCGCTGGCCGGGCCTTCGGCGAGCACCACCAGCCGGTGGCCCCGCAGGTCCCAGTCCGTCCCGGTGTCGGCCAGCAGCGTCCGTACCCGGACCCAGCGGCCGTGCGCCAGGGCGTCGACGGAGGCGGCGAGCTGGACGTCGTCCAGGGCCGGGTCGAGGACCAGCGCGTCCTTGCGGCGGGGCCGTCCCAGCGGCGGGGGTGGCGGAGGGGTCACGGGCAGGAACACTCCACGACGCGCTTCACCTCCGGACGCGCCGTGTCCCGGCGCGTATGTGCAGAATCGGTGCACTGATCGACACCAGTAGGTCACGCACAGCAAAGCGGCAGGCGCGGCGTCACGTCAAGGCGCCACGGAGATTGACCGAAAAGCCAACTCCCTTGACAGTCAGCACACTTGTCGACAAGCGGCGGGGTGCGGCGGCGGTCCGGCGCGTGACCGGCCGAAGGGCGGCCGGCGCCCCCGCCCCCTGCCCTCCCGCGTCCGTCCTCCGCGTCCGGCCACCCCGCGTTCACCCCACCGCCTTGGCCGCCGCCCGTCCCGCCGTGCGCCCCGAGAAGATGCAGCCGCCCAGGAAGGTGCCCTCCAGCGACCGGTAGCCGTGCATGCCACCGCCGCCGAAGCCCGCCGCTTCCCCGGCCGCGTACACGCCCGGCAGGGGTTCGCCGCCCTCGGTCAGCACCCGCGAGGACAGGTCCGTCTCCAGGCCGCCGAGCGTCTTGCGGGTGAGGATGCTCAGCCGTACGGCGATCAGCGGGCCGGCCTTGGGGTCGAGCAGGCGGTGCGGGGGCGCGGTGCGGATCAGCCGGTCACCCAGGTACTTGCGGGCGCCGCGCATGGCGGTGATCTGAAGGTCCTTGGTGAAGGGGTTGGCGGTCCCGCGGTCGCGCGCGACGATCTCGCGGCGCAGGGCGGCCTCGTCGAGCAGCGGTTCCTTGGTGAGCTGGTTCATCCGCCGTACGAGGTCGCCGAGGGAGCGCTCGACGATGAAGTCCGCGCCCCGGTCCATGAACGCCTGCACCGGGCCGGGGGCGCCGGGCAGCGCCCGCCCCAGCACGTCCCGGACACTGCGGCCCGTCAGGTCCGGGTTCTGCTCCGAGCCGGAGAGCGTGAACTCCTTCTCGATGATCTTCTGGGTGAGTACGAACCACGTGTGGTCGTATCCGGTCCGCATGATGTGTTCGAGGGTGCCGAGCGTGTCGAAGCCGGGGAAGAGCGGCACCGGCAGCCGCTTGCCGCGCGCGTCCAGCCACAGCGGGGACGGGCCGGAGAGGATGCGGATGCCGTGCCGGGGCCAGACGGGGTTCCAGTTGTCGATGCCCTCGGTGTAGTGCCACATGCGGTCCCGGTTGACGATCCGGCCGCCGGCCGTCTCGGCGACGCCCAGCATCAGGCCGTCCACGTGGGCGGGCACCCCGGACAGCATCCGCTCCGGCGGGCTGCCGAGGCGCTCGGGCCAGTTGGCGCGCACCAGGTCGTGGTTGCCGCCGATGCCGCCGGAGGTGACGATCACCGCCTGGGCGCGGAGTTCGAAGGCGCCGGTCACCTCGCGGCTGCTGGGCGTGCCGCGCTCGGCGTCGGACGCCTCCAGCACCTCGCCGGTGACGGTGTCGACCGCACCCGCGCTGCGGGCCAGGCCGGTGACGCGGTGCCGGAAGCGCAGCTCCACCAGGCCGCGCGCGGCACCGGCCCGCACCCGCCGCGCGAACGGCGCGACCAGTCCGGGGCCGGTGCCCCAGGTGATGTGGAAGCGAGGTACGGAGTTGCCGTGCCCGGTGGCCTCGTAGCCGCCGCGCTCGGCCCAGCCGACGACCGGGAAGAACCGTACGCCCTGCCGGTGCAGCCAGGGGCGCTTCTCCCCCGCAGCGAAGTCGACGTACGCCTCGGCCCACTTGCGCGGCCAGTGGTCCTCGGGGCGGTCGAAGGCGGCCGCGCCGAGCCAGTCCTGCCAGGCCAGCTCGTGGCTGTCGCGGATGCGCAGCCGCCGCTGCTCGGGCGAGCCGACGAGGAAGAGGCCGCCGAAGGACCAGTGCGCCTGGCCGCCCAGGCCGCTCGCCGGCTCCTGGTCCAGGAGGATCACCCTGCGTCCCGCCTCGGCGAGTTCGGCGGTGGCCGCGAGACCCGCCAGACCCGCTCCGATCACGATCACATCAGCGTCGTAGGCCATGTCCGCCAGTCTTCTCTCCTCGCCGCGGCGCGCCGGAGGGCCCGGCCGCCATCGTGGCTACCGATCCTCAGCGCGGCCGAGCGGCGCGTCAACCGCGGGTTCCGTCGCCCCGCGGCCGGGGTACCCGGGTGTGCCCGATGGCGACGGGCGGGCGGTGGGCGGCCGCACGCCGCGCCGTCCTCGGCCAAGCCCCCTCCTGTCCGGCCGTCTTGAGGTGGGTGACGTGGCGGTGCTCCTGCTGGCCGTGAGCGCGGCCGGCTGCCTGGGCGTCGGCGCCGTCCTCGGCCTCGCACTGCCGGTGGCGGCCTGCGCCAAGCGCGTACGGAGGGGCCGGGAGGCGGCGCTCCTGCGCATGTCGCTGCCCGCGCTGACGGCGGCCCAGCCGCTGGCGGGCATCGTCTGCGGGGTCGGCTTCCTCGGCGACCGGCTGACCTGACCGCCGGGGCGCTCGCCCGGGGTGGCCGGGCGAGCGGAATGGGTGCAGTCGGTGCGGGCGGGGTGAGAGGCGGCGGGTGGGCAGGGGCGAGCCGCCCGGAGCCCTTTTGTCATGCTCATGCTACGCCATTGCCCTTCGCGAGATACTCCTTGACCAGCAGAAACAAGACCCGGCACCCCTTCCACTTCCGCGGCGCGGCGCGGTACCTCTTCGTACGAACCCCCGTACAAGCCATCCGTCCCGCACAAGCCGTCCGAAGAGTGAGGCACGCCATGAACGACGCCTGGTACGTCGATGACCGCTGCACCAACTGCGATGTCGCCCGGCAGCTCGCCCCCGGCCTGATCGTCGAGACCGACGGGCGCTCCGAGGTGGCCCGGCAGCCGCGGGACGCGACGGAGGAACGGCTGCTGCACGCCGCCGCGTTCGCCTGCCCGACCCGCTCCGTCCGGCACTCCGGCCACCGCCTGACCCCGGAGCTGGACCCGTTCCCGATGCCGCTCGGCGATGGCGACGTGCTGCTGTGCGGGCACAACTCGCAGCACACCGCCGGGGCCAACTCCTACCTCCTGCGGCGCCCCGGCGGCACGCTGATGATGGTGGACACGCCCCGCTGGAGCGAGCCGCTGGCCGCCGCGTACGAGGCCCTCGGTCCGGTCACCGACGTCCTGCTCACCCACCGGGACCACGTGGCGCACGGCCGCCGCTACGCCGACCGCTTCGGCGCCCGGCTGTGGATCCACGAAGGCGACCTGGACGCCGTGCCCGACGCGGACCGCGTCCTGCGCGGCACCCGGGCCACGGAGATCTCCGACGGCGTGCTCGCCCACCCGCTTCCCGGGCACACCCGGGGCAGCGTGCTCTATGTCGCCGACGAGCGGTACTGCTTCAGCGGGGACAGCTTCTACTGGTCGCGCACGACCGGCGACGTCGAGGTGGCGGACAGTGTCACCTGGTACTCCATCGAGGAACTGGCCGCCTCCCTGGCCCGTACCGCCGTCGGGCTGCGCTTCGAATGGCTGCTGCCCGGCCACGGCGACCGGATGCGCCTGCCCGCCGCCGACATGGCCGACCGCATACGGCGGCTGGCCGCGCGCACCCGGCAACTGCGCCCGCGGCCGGTCGACTTCGCGGCCGTGCGCTGGTGAGGCGCGGGGGGCCGTTCCGGTCCCCTCGACGGCTGATAATGCCCAGCATTAGGGTGCCCGCATGACGAGACCGTCGGGGGCCGCGACCCGGGAGAAGCTGCTGCGCGCCGCGGAGGAACTTTTCGCGGCGCACGGGGTCGACGGCGCTCAGACACGGGACATCGTGCGGCTGGCCGGGCAGAGCAACCCGTCGGCCGTGCAGTACCACTTCGGTTCGCGGGCCGGTCTGCTGGACGCCGTCATGGCCGGGCGCCTGGCCCGCACGGAAGCGGTGCTGGCGCCCGCGCTGGCGGCCGTGCGGGCACGGTCCGGTGCGGCGGGTCCCGACCTGCGCGCGCTGATCGGCGTCCTGGTCACCGCCGAGGCGAGCCTGCTGCGCGACGACCGGGGCCGCCGCTGTCTGCGCGTCTCCGCCCAGCTGACCCACGAGAGCGGCGTACGGACCCGCACCCCGCACCCGACGCTGGAGGGCACCGCGACCTGGCGGCTGATCGGCCTCGCCGAGGACGCGCTCGCCGCGGCGGGCCTGCCCGAGCCGCTGCGGCTGGAGCGGATCGAGCAGGCGCTGACGCTGGTCGGCGCGGCGCTGGCCGACCGGGCGCGGCAGTACCTGGACGGCGTCCGGCCACTGACGTACGAGGAGTTGTTCCTCGCCGACCTCGTCGGCACCACGGTGGCGTTCCTGCTGGCCCCCGCCGCCGCCCCCTGTCCGTGACCGGACACCGCACCGCACACCCCCAGGCAAGGAGCCGACCATGCCCGACCTGCACGGCAAGACCATCATCATCACCGGCGGCGCGCGCGGCCTGGGAGCCGCTGCCGCCGAGCAGGCGGTCGCGGCCGGTGCGCACGTCGTCCTCACCGACGTGCTGGAGGAGGAGGGCCGGGCGACGGCGGAACGGCTCGGCGAGCGGGCCCGGTTCCTCGTGCACGACGTGACGTCGGAGGACGACTGGCAGCGGGCCGCCGGCTTCACGGCCGAGACGTTCGGCGGCATCGACGGCCTGGTCAACAACGCGGGCATAGCCACCGGGCAGCCGCTGGACTCCATTTCGGTGGACTTCTTCCGCAAGGTCCTCGACGTGAACCTGACCGGCGTCTTCATCGGCATGAAGACCGTGATTCCGGCGATGCGCGAGCGCGGTGCCGGGTCGATCGTGAACATCTCCTCGGCGGCGGGCCTCATGGGCCTGGCCCTGACCGGCGGTTACGGCGCCTCCAAGTGGGGCGTGCGCGGCCTGACGAAGATCGGCGCGGTGGAGCTGGGCACCGAACGGATCCGGGTGAACTCCGTGCACCCCGGCATGACCCACACCCCCATGACCGCCCGGACCGGTATCGAGAAGGGCGCGGGCAAGTACCCCAACACGCCGATGGAGCGGGTCGGCGAGGCCGAGGAGATCGCGGGGGCGGTGGTGTTCCTGCTGTCCGACGCGGCGTCCTACGTCACCGGCGCCGAACTGGCGGTGGACGGCGGCTGGACCGCCGGGCCGACCGTGCGCTACGTCATGGGGCGGTGACACGCGCCGCCGGGCCGTGCCGCTGCGGCCCCGGCGGACTGATTGCATGGGGGCATGGACGGACAACAGCCACTGAGCGCGGACGAGATCGTCGACATCGTCAACGAGAGCGACGAGGTCGTGGGACAGGCCCGGCGGGGCGACAGCTACGCCCACCGGCTGCGGACGCGCTGCGCGTTCATCCTCGCCCGCGACGCCGACGACCGGATCTTCGTGCACCGCCGTACCGCGCGGAAGCTGGTCTTCCCCTCGCACTACGACATGTTCGTCGGCGGTGTGGTCGGCGCGGGCGAGACGTACGACGAGACCGCGCTGCGCGAGGCGGAGGAGGAACTGGGCGTGACCGGCCTGCCGCAGCCGGTCCCGCTGTTCAAGTTCCTGTACGAGACGCCCGAGCACACCTGGTGGTCGGCGGTCTACGAGGTGCGCTGCACGCTGCCCGTACAGCCGCAGGAGTCGGAGGTGGACTGGCACGCCTTCCTCAGCGAGGAGGAGCTGGAGCGGCGTATCCCGCAGTGGGAGTGGACGCCGGACGGCATGGCCGCGTACGAGCGGCTGCGGGAATGGCGGGCCGCGCGGGAGCGGTAGCCGCCGGGCAGGAGGGTGGCCGCCGCCCGGGAGGGCCCGGCGGGCGGCCCGGGAAAGGAACCGGCCGGAGGGCACCGCGTAGGGTTCTGGTCATGATCCTCTCCGACAGGCTGCGGTCGATCGGCGCGGGCGTACGGCTGTGGTTCGCGCCGGCGCGCGTCCGCGAGGAGGGCACGACGCCCGACTACCGCTTCTCCCTCGCCAACGAACGCACCTTCCTGGCCTGGCTGCGGACCGGGCTGGCGCTGGTGGGCGGCGGGTTCGCGGTGGACCAGTTCCTGCCCCGGCTGCACGACGTGCTGCGGGTGACGTTCACCGTCGCCCTGCTGGTGGGTGGTGCGCTGTGCGCGGTGCGGGCGGTCAACCACTGGGTGCGCTGCGAGCGGGCGATGCGCCGCGGCGAGGACCTGCCCGCGTCCCGCTTCCCGGCCGTACTGGCGGTCGCGGTCGGCCTGCTCGCGGCGGCGATGGTCGTCCTCGTCGCGGTCGGCTGGACGCGCTGACCGATGGCCGGTTCCCGAGGGCAGGAGCCGCGCAGGGACCGGGCCCCGGAAGCACCGCCCGCTCCGGAGTCCGCACCTCGCCCGGCCCGCGACCCGGGGCTGCAGCCGGAGCGTACGCGGCTCGCCTGGCGGCGTACCACCCTGTCCTGCACGCTGGTCGCGGTCCTGGCGGGCCGCCAGGTGGTGCAGCACCGCGGTCCCGGGCCGGTGACGGTGGTCGCGGCGGCACTGGTGCTGCTGGTGTGGATCGCGTTCGTGGCGGCGGCGCACGTCCGGATGCGGACGATGTGCATCAGCCGGCCGCCGGTCCTGTCCGCCCGTACGGCGCTGGCCCTGGCGGCCTGCACCTGTGCGCTCGCGGTGCTCGGCGCGGCGATCCTGCTCTGAGGCCGACCGGTCCTTTCCGGCCGGGTGACCCATACCCCACACGCACCCCCTGGACGCCATACCGACTAGTCGGCATGATCGTAGCGGCCGCCCGACCGGAGCGGCCGTCCCTTCCGCACGGAGGAGCACGATGAGCAACGGCACCCCTCCCCCGCGGCCCGCGCCCCCGGGCCTCGACCTGGAAGCACTGCGGGACCACTTGGACCGGGAGCGCCCCGGCACGGTGCGGGGCCCTCTGGATGCCGGGCTGATCGAGGGCGGCCGGTCCAACCTCACCTACCGGATCACCGACGGCACCGGCCAGTGGGTCGTCCGCCGCCCGCCGCTCGGCCACGTACTGGCCACCGCGCATGACATGCGGCGCGAGTTCCGGGTGATCAGCGCGCTGCACCCGACGGCGGTGCCGGTCCCCGAGGCGCTGCTGCTGTGCGAGGACGAGGCGGTCCTCGGGGCGCCTTTCTACGTGATGGAGCTGGTCGAGGGCGTGCCGTACCGTACGGCGGAGCAGCTGGCCGCGCTGGGCCCGGAGCGGACCCGGGGCGTGGTGCTCTCCCTCGTCGACACGCTGGTCGCACTGCACGCCGTGGACCCGGCGGCGGTCGGCCTGACCGACTTCGGCCGCCCGGACGGTTTCCTGGAGCGCCAGCTGCGCCGCTGGGGCAAGCAGTTGGCGGCATCGAAGAACCGCGACCTGCCGGGCATCGACGCGCTGCACGAGGCGCTGGGCGCGGCGCTGCCCGCCTCCCCCGCGCCCGCCGTCGTGCACGGTGACTACCGGCTCGACAACGTCCTGGTCGGCGACGGCGACCGGATCACGGCCGTACTGGACTGGGAGATGTCCACCCTCGGCGATCCGCTGACCGACCTCGGCCTGCTGGTGATGTACAGCGAGCAGGAGGCAGTGCCCGGCTCCCCGATCGCCACGACGCGCGGCGCGCCCGGCCACCCGGAGGCGGCCGAGCTGATCGAGCGGTACGCGGCCGGCTCCGGCCGGGACGTGTCCGGCATCGCCTGGTACACGGCGTTCGCGTACTTCAAGCTCGCCGTGATCCTCGAAGGCATCCACTACCGCTTCACGCTCGGGCAGACCGTCGGCGCGGGCTTCGACCGGATCGGCGAGCTGGTGCCGGTCTTCATCGGCCGCGGCCTGGCCACCCTCGACACCCTGACGACCGCCAAGGAAGGCTGAGGCACGCTGATGGACTTCGCATTCGACGCCCGTACCGAAGAGTTGCGGGGCAGGTTGCTGGCCTTCATGGACGAACACGTGTACCCGGCCGAGGCGGTCGCCGACGAGCAGCGGGCCGCGCTCGCCTCGCCGTGGGACACCCCGGCGGTCGTGCGGGACCTCAAGGCCGAGGCGCGCAGGCAGGGGCTGTGGAACCTGTTCCTGCCGGACGAAGAGTACGGCGCGGGCCTGACGAACCTCCAGTACGCGCCGCTGGCCGAGATCACCGGCCGCAGCCCGCAGCTCGCGCCGACCGCGCTGAACTGCGCGGCGCCGGACACCGGCAACATGGAGGTGCTGGCGCAGTTCGGCTCCGAGGCGCAGCGGAAGCAGTGGCTGCGGCCGCTGCTGGCGGGCGAGATCCGGTCGGCGTTCGCGATGACCGAGCCCGACGTGGCTTCCTCGGACGCCACGAACATCGAGACCCGCATCGAGCGGGACGGCGGGGAATACGTCATCAACGGCCGCAAGTGGTACATCTCCGGCGCGATGAACCCGCTGTGCCAGATCTTCATCGTGATGGGCAAGACCGCCCCGGACGGCGCCGACCCGCGCCGCCAGCAGTCGATGGTGCTGGTCCCACGCGACACCCCGGGCCTCGAAGTCCGCCGCGCCATGCAGGTGTACGGCTATGAGGACCACTACCACGGCGGCCACGCCGAGGTGGTCTTCCACGACGTCCGCGTACCGGCCGAGAACCTGATCGGCGAGGAGGGCGGCGGCTTCGCCATCGCCCAGGCGCGCCTGGGCCCCGGCCGCATCCACCACTGCATGCGGCTGATCGGCATGGCCGAGCGCGCGATCGAGCTGATGTGCCGACGCGCGGTGTCCCGTACGGCCTTCGGCAAGCCGCTGGCGCGCCAGGGCGTCGTACAGCAGTGGATCGCGGACGCGCGGGTGGCCGTCGAGCAGCTGCGGCTGCTGGTCCTGAAGACCGCGTGGCTGATGGACACGGTCGGCAACAAGGGCGCGCACACGGAGATCCAGGCCATCAAGATCGCCACACCCCGTACGGTCGTGGACATCCTGGACCAGGCGGTGCAGCTGCACGGCGCGGGCGGCGTCAGCCAGGACTTCCCGCTGGCGGAGCTGTGGGCGGCGGCGCGCACACTGCGCCTCGCGGACGGGCCGGACGAGGTGCACCAGCGGTCGCTGGCGCGGCGGGAACTGAAGCGTCACGCGCCGGGGAGCTGAAGCGCGGCCTGGCACGTGGTGCGGGCCGTCGGGCACCTGCCCCGGCGGCCCGGAGCCCGCACCGTCCACTGGACCGTGCACCAACCTCTGACTACGGTCAGAGAATGGATGCTGCGCAGATCAGCCAGGTGCGGCGGTTCAACCGCACCGTCACCGAACGCGTGGGCGTGCTCCACGACCACTACCTCGGCCGCGACCGGCCCATCGCCGAGGCCCGGCTGCTCTGGGAGATCGGCGAGCAGGGCCAGGACGTACGGCGGCTGCGCGAGCGCCTGGGACTCGACTCCGGCTACCTGAGCCGGCTGCTGCGCTCCCTGGAGGCCGACGGCCTGGTGACGGTGCGGCCGCAGCCCCAGGACCGGCGGGTCCGCACCGTCCGGCTCACCGGCGCCGGCCGCGCCGAGCACGCCGCGCTCGACGACCGCAGCGACGCGCTCGCCGGCTCCCTGCTGGAGCCGCTGAACACCGCCCAGCGCGCCCGGCTGGTCGCCGCCATGGCCGAGGTCGACCGTCTGCTGACCGCCACGACGGTCACGCTGGACACCGTCGATCCGGACCACCCCGACGCCCCAGCACTGCCTGCGGGCCTACTTCACCGAGATGCAGGAGCGGTTCGAGACCGGCTTCGACCCCGCGCGGAGCCTGCTGCCGGACGCCTGCGAACTCCGCGCGCCCAAGGGCCTGTTCCTGGTGGCCCGGCTGCACGGCGAACCGGTCGGCTGCGCCGGCCTGAAGCTGCCGTCCGGCGCACCGGCCGAGGTCAAACGCATGTGGGTGGCTCCGCACGCGCGGCGGCTCGGCCTCGGCCGCCGGCTGCTGGGCGAGCTGGAGGCACGGGCCGTACGGCACGGCCATGACGTACTCCGCCTGGACACCAACAAGGTGCTCAGCGGCGCGATCGGCCTCTACCGCTCCTACGGCTTCGAAGAGGTAGCGGCCTTCAACGACGAGCCGTACGCCCACCACTGGTTCGAGAAGCGGACCGGCGCGGTCTGAGCGCCCGCCCGGGCCGGGGGGCCCTCACGGCCGCAGGGCCCGCAGCAGCAGGTCGGCGAGGTGGTCGGCGACCTGCTGCGGGGTGAGCGGGCCCTCCTCGCGGTACCAGGTGCCCAGGTGGTGCACCGACCCGAAGTGGTAGTCCACGACCAGGTCGGCCGGGGTGGCGCTGCTGAACACCCCGGCGCGCTGGCCCTCTTCGACCAGCGCCCGGAACCGCTCGTGGTAGCGCCGCCGCTCGGCCCGTACCTGCTTGTCCTTCTCGGGGGAGAGATGGTGCATCGAGCGGAAGAAGATCTTCGTGTCGTCGAGGTTCTCGATGGAGGTGACCACGACGTCCGCCGCCGCGTCGCGCAGCCGCCGCTCCACCGGCGCGTCGGCGTCCGCGAAGTGGTCCAGCCGCTCCTGCTGGAGCCGCAGTACCCGCCCGTACACCTCGTGCAGCAGGTCGTCCTTGGAGCCGAAGTAGTGGTACAGGGCGCCCTTGGTGACGCCGGCGGCCTCGACGATCTCCTGGACGGAGGTGCGGTCGTAGCCCCGCTCGGCGAAGAGCCGGGTGGCGGTGGCCAGCAGCCGCTGCGCCACGGGCTTGGTGCTCCCGGTACTCCCGGTACCGCCGTCCTTCGTGCCGGCCATCGCCCTCACCTGTCCCTCGTGCGTCGTGCGTCGTGTCGTTGCCCGGTGGCCCCGGCGGGCGCGGTCAGTCCCGCGCGCGCAGTTCCCGCCTGAGGATCTTGCCACTGGCCGTCTTCGGCAGTTCGGGCAGGATCTCCACCTGCCGCGGATACTTGTACGCGGCCAGCCGTTCCGCGCAGTAACCGGCCAGCTCGGCCGGCTCGGTGTGCTGCCCGGGCCGCAGGCTCACATACGCTTTCACCGACTCGCCCCGGTACGCGTCCGGCACGCCGACCACCGCCGCCTCGCGCACCGCGGGGTGGCCGTACAGCACGTCCTCGACCTCGCGCGGCCACACCTTGAAGCCGGACGCGTTGATCATGTCCTTCTTGCGGTCCACGACATAGAGCCAGCCGTCCGGGTCCATGAAGCCGATGTCGCCGGTGCGCAGTTCACCGTCCGGCAGCGTCTCGGCGGTGGCGTCCGGGCGGCGCCAGTAGCCGGGCACCACCTGGGGGCCGCGTACCGCGATCTCCCCCTGCTCGCCGAACGGCACGTCCCGCCCCTGGCCGTCGATGATCCGTACGACCGTGTCGGGGCCCGGTACGCCGACGGCGAGCGTCCCGGATGCCGGGTCCACGGGTGCCTCGCGGCCGGGCGGGACGCTGGCGCACGGCGCGGTGCACTCGGTCAGCCCGTAGCCGTTGTGCAGGTACGGGCCGAGGGCCGTCCGGAACTTCTCGACCAGCGCGGGCGGCAGCGGGGCCCCGCCCGAGGACAGGGAGGTGAACGACGCGAAGTGGTCGCGAGTGGCGCCCGGCTGCGCCATCAGCGCCATGTAGGCGGTGGACGGGCCGACCGTGTAGGCGGGCCGGTGCTCCAGGAAGGCGTCGAGGACGACGTTCGGCTCGAAGCGGTGGGCCAGTGCGAGGGTGCCGGCGTTGGCGAAGCAGGCGGCCAGTTCGCAGACCATGCCGGTGATGTGGAACAGCGGCGCCAGCACGAAGTAGGTGGCGCCTTCGGGCAGGCCCAGGGTGGTGCGCTGCCGCTCGGCGTTGTAGACGATGTTGCCGTGGGTGTTGGTGGCGCCCTTGGGGGTGCCGCTGGTGCCGGAGGTGTAGCTGATGAGGGCGGTGTCGGCGGCGACCGGCGGGGCCGCGCCGGGCGGCTTGCCCTCGTACGCGCGGGCCACGGCCAGCAGATCGTCGGCGCCCTCGCGCGGCCCGAGCCGCTCGCCGCGCAGCACGCGTGCGTCGTCCCGCGTCTGGAGGTCGAGTTCGCAGGCGGTCAGGGCGATCCGTACGGAAGGGGCCGCGGCGGCGGTCGCCCGCAGGAAGGCGTCCCAGGTGCGGTCCGCGCAGACGAGCGCGGTGACCTCGGCGTCGGTGAGGACGTGGGTCATCTCGGCCGACTTGTACATGGGGTTGACGGGGACGACGATCCCGCCCGCCTTCCAGACGCCGAGCAGCGCGAGTGCGAAGTGCGGAGTGTTCTGGAGCATGATCGCGGCCCGGTCGCCGGGCCGGAAGCCGCGCGCTGCGAGGTGCCCGGCCACGCCGTCGCTGAGCGCGTCGGTCTCCGCGTACGACAGCCGCCCGTCGAAGTAGGCGAGGGCGGTACGGTCCGGGGCGCGGCGCGCGGCCTCCTGGAAGGCGTGCAGGGCGGAGGGGGGCGGGTCGACGGGGGCGCGCTGGGCCTCGGTGAACTGGGCCAGCCAGGGCTTGTCCGCGTAGGTGGTCATCGGAGCGTCCTTTCGGCTGCGGGGGTGCCGGGGGCGGGGGCATCGGCCGCGGGGGCATCGGCCGTACGGGATGCGGTCGTACGGGCTCCAGCCGCCGCCCCCGCGACCGCATCCGCGACCGCTTTCGCCTCCAGGTCCGCGTCCGGCCGCCCGGCGCTCTCCAGCTTCCGCTGGAGGTGGTTCATCCCGCCCAGCCAGCGCTCGGTGTCGGCCGCCCGTGCGGTGTAGTACTCACCGACCTCCGGGTGCGGCAGCACCAGGAAGCGTTCCTCCGCCATGGCCGCGAAGAGCGCGTCCGCCACGTCGGCCGGCTCGATGGCCGTCGGCGTCAGCACCAGTTCCCCGGCCGCCCCAGTGCCCGCGAGCATGTCCGTGCGCACCCCCTGTGGGCAGATGGCGTGCACCGCTATCCCCCGGTGCCGGTAGGTCAGCGACAGCCACTCCGCGAAGGCGTACGCGCCGTGCTTGGTGACGCTGTACGGGGCCGCGCCGACCATGGTGAGCAGGCCCGCCGCGGACACCGTGGACACGAAGCGGCCCGCGCCGCGCTCCAGCCACTCGGGCAGCAGCGCGCGGGCGGCCCGTACGTGCGCCATGACGTTGACGTCCCAGGCCAGTTCCCATGCCTCGTCCGGCGCCTCGGGTCCGCCGCCGGTACCGACCCCGGCATTGGCGCAGAAGATGTCGACGGTCCCGCCGAGCGCCGCACGGGCCGCCGGTACGACGGTGGAGGCGTCCCCGGGCACGGCCACGGCTCCGGTCTCCCGCGCCGTCCGCTCCGCCTTGGCCGCGTCCAGGTCGTTGACCACCACCCGAGCCCCCTCGGCGACGAAGCGGCGGGCCAGCGCGGCACCGATGCCAGCGCCCGCCCCGGTCACCACGACTGTCTTGTCCCGTACGGCTTCCACCTGCGGTCTCCCTCTGTCGGCCTGGTCGCCCTGCCTGACTGCCCGGCAGACTAACCAGTCGGTATGCCGGAGCGGAAGGGCGCGGGACCACTCGTGGGCCGCCGGTGAACCGCTGGTGGGCCGCTCGTGGGCCGGACGCGGCGGCGACGCGCGGCACGCCGCCGGACGCGTTCCCCCGGACCCCGCCGGGCGTTAGCGTGCGCACGACACTGGCCTGACGGCGGAGGTGGACGCATGACCCTGTCCAGACGGAAACTGCTGGCCGCGACGGCGGTCACGAGCGTGATGGGTGCGACGGTGGTGACTGGCGAGGCGGGCATGGCGTACGGGTCAGGAGGAACCAACGCGACCGGCGCGGCAACGGGAACCGATGCGACCGGCGCGGGAGGGCACGACACCGCCGGGCGCGGCCTCCGCCCCCGCGTCCGTACCGGCTTCGACCGCCTCGCCGCCGGCGGCTACGCGCTCCTGGCCGGCCGCCGGGTCGGCGTCGTCACCAACCCCACCGGCGTCACCCCGGACGTACGCCACATCGTGGACGTCATGCACGCCGACGAACGGGTGGAACTGACCGCCGTCTTCGGCCCCGAGCACGGCTTCCGCGGCACGGCCCAGGCCGGCGGCTCGGAAGGCAGCTACGAGGACCCGGCCACCGGCCTGCCCGTCCACGACACCTACGGCAAGAGCGGCCGGGCGCTCGCCGACATCTTCATCCGGTCCGGCGTGGACACGGTCGTCTTCGACATCCAGGACGTCGGCGCGCGCTTCTACACCTACATCTGGACGCTGTACGACTGCATGGTCGCCGCCGTCCTCGCGGACAGACGTCTCGTCGTCCTCGACCGCCCCAACCCGGTGACAGGCCGCTCCGCCACCGGCCCCGTACTGGAGCGCGCCCTGGCCTCCGGCGTCGGCCGCGAGCCGATCGCCCTCGCCCACGGCATGACCGTGGCCGAACTGGCCCTCCTCTTCAACGCCGAGTTCGTGCCCCGCGCCGCGGGCCGCCCGGCCGAGCTGGAGACCGTCCTGATGAAGGGCTGGCGGCGGCCGGACTTCTTCGACGACACCGGCCTCCCCTGGGTCCCGCCCAGCCCCAACATGCCCACCCCGGACACCGCCCTGGTCTACGCGGGCACCTGCCTTTTCGAAGGCACCAACCTCTCCGAGGGCCGCGGCACCACCCGCCCCTTCGAACTGCTCGGCGCGGACGGCATCGACCGCCGCTGGTCCGCCGCGGCCGGCGAATGCGACCTCCCCGGCGTCCACTTCCGCGAGGCCTACTTCGCCCCCGCCTTCTCCAAGTTCCAGGGCAAGACCATCGGCGGCGTCCAGCTCCACGTCCACGACCGCGAGCGCTTCGACCCGGTCCGCACCGGCATCGCCCTCCTGATCACCGCCAGACGGACCTGGCCCGGCTTCGCCTGGCGCCCGGACCACTGGATCGACAAACTGACCGGCACCCCCCGCGTACGCACGATGATCGACGCGGGCGCGGGCGTGGACGAGGTGTGCGCGGCCTGGCAGGACGACCTGACCCGCTTCGGGCGGACGCGGCGGGAGTACCTGCGGTACCGGTAGGTTCCGCACGGGGCGCGCGCGGCGCAATGTGCCCTGGTGGCACCCGAGGCGTACGGCCATGGTGGGTGGCAACCCGACCGCCGCCCACGGAAGGACCGTACCCCCGTGACCACCACGCCCCACTCCCCCGCCGTCCACCTCACCGAACACGCCCTGGCCTACCTCCACTCCGCCGCGCTGCGGGCGGCGGCCCTCCTCGGCGTCGCCGACCACCTGGCCGACGGCCCCCGCACCGCCGAGGAACTCGCCGCCGCCACCGGCGCCGACGCAGGCCACCTGCGCCGCGCCCTGCGCCTCCTGGCGACGCGCGACGTCTTCCGCGAGGACGAAGCGGGCGCCTTCCACCTCACCCCCGCGGCCGGCCCCCTCCGCTCCGACGCCCCGTCCTCCCTGCGGGACGCCGTCATCATGCTCACCGACGAGCCCTTCTGGCGGCCGGCCGGACGGCTCGCGGACACCGTCCGCGACGGCCGCACCGTCTTCGAGGAGATCTTCGGCGCGCCCTACTTCGGCCACTTGGAGCGCGTACCGGAAGCGGGCGCCGTCTTCGACACCGGCATGGCCGGCCTGGCCGAGAGCGAGAACGGCCCCATCGCCGTCGCGTACGGCTTCCCCGCCACCGGCACGGTCGTGGACGTCGGCGGCGGCCGCGGCGGCCTGCTGCGCCAGGTCCTGCTCCGCAACCCTGGCCTGACCGGCGTCCTCCACGACCAGGAGTCCGTCCTCGGCCACCACACCCTGGACACCCCCGACCTCACCGGCCGCTGGCGGACGGCCCCCGGCGACTTCTTCACCGCCGTACCGCCCGGCGCCGACGTCTACCTCCTCAAGCGCGTCCTGCACGACTGGGACGACACCGACTGCGTCAGCATCCTGCGCGCCTGCCGCACCGCCATGACGCGCCCCGGCAGCCGCCTTCTGGCCATCGACGCCGTCCTTCCCCCGGGCAACGCCCCCCACCCCGGAAAGACCATGGACGTCCTCATGATGACCTCCCTGAACGGCCGTGAACGCCCCGAACCGGCCTTCCACCACCTCCTCTCCGAAGCCGGTCTGAAACCGATCCGCACGATTCCCACGGACTCGACACTTTCGATCGTGGAGGCGGTGGCGGGGTGAACAGCGGCGGCGGCCGGCGGGGCGCCGCCCCGAACCCTCGCGTCTCAGTGTGCGGGACGGCGTATCCCACCTCTTGACTACCTGTCCGGCCGGCGTGAGGCTGCGGCCCGTGCACAGTGAAGCGACCCCAGCAGCAGTTCCCGCCGACGGCCCCGCGGCCGCGCCGGCCTCCCCCGGCTCCGTCCCGGCCACCGGTACGCCCAGTTCGTCCGCCACCCCCGAAAGCCTCCGCCGCGTAGCCGTCGCCTCGTTCATCGGGACGGCCATCGAGTTCTACGACTTCTACATCTACGGGACGGCTGCCGCGCTCGTCCTCGACCAGGCGTTCTTCCCGACGCTCGACCCGGTGAACGCCACCCTCGCGTCGTTCTCGACCTATGCGGTGGCGTTCGTGGCGCGGCCCGTCGGATCGGTGCTGTTCGGGCACTTCGGGGACCGGGTGGGGCGGAAGTCCGTACTGGTGGCCTCGTTGCTGCTGATGGGGCTGTCGACGGCGCTGGTCGGGCTGTTGCCGGGGTACGGCACGCTCGGGATCTGGGCGCCCCTGCTGCTGATCCTGCTGCGGTTCCTCCAGGGGATCGGGCTGGGAGGCGAGTGGGGCGGGGCCGCGCTGCTGGCGGTGGAGCACGCGCCGAAGAAACGGCGCGGGCTGTACGCGGCGTTTCCGCAGCTCGGGCCTTCGGTGGGGTTCTTCGCCGCGACGGGCGTGTTCTGGCTGCTGTCCGCCGTGCTGGACGACGGCGCGTTCCGGTCGTGGGGGTGGCGGGTGCCGTTCCTGCTGTCCTTCGTGCTGGTGGCGGTGGGGCTGTTCGTACGGCTGAAGATCAGTGAGACGCCGGTGTTCGCGAAGGTGATGGACGCGCGCGAGGCGAGCCGGGTGCCCGCGCTGGATGTGCTGCGCCGGCACCCGCGTGAGCTGCTGCTCGGCGCGGGCGGCATGATCATCGCGTACGGGCTCTTCTACACCGCGACGACGTACTGCCTGGCGTACGCCACCGGCACCGTCGGTGTCCCGCGCGCCACCATGCTCGCGCTCTCCCTCGTCGCCTGCCTGTGCCTGGCGGCCGGCACCTGGCTCGCCGCCACCCGCTCGGACGGCGCGGGGCGGCGCAAGCTGGTCCTGGCCGGGACGGCGGCCGCGGTCGTCTGGGGGCTCGTCCTCTTCCCGCTGCTGGACACCGGGCAGCCGGTGCTCATCGCGGTGGCGATCGGCGGCGCGCTGTTCTGCATGGGCGTGGTGTACGGCCCGATGGGCGCCTATCTGCCGGAGCTGTTCGGTACGACGGTGCGGTACTCGGGTGCCTCGCTGGCGTACAACCTGGGCGGGGTGCTGGGCGGCGCGGTCTCGCCGCTGGTGGCGACCCGGCTGCAGGCGGCCTTCGGGTCCGGATCGGTGGGGTGGTACGTGACGGCGATGGCGGTGGTGTCGCTGGTGTGCGTGCTGGCGCTGCCGGAGACGCGGGAGCGGGAGCTGGGGTGAGGGGCGCACGGCCCCGGCCCGGCGCCAACCGGTCATGCGTGGCGTATGGCCGGATCCGCCCGCCCGCAGGACGATGCGCTGCACACCGCGGCGCGGCTTCGGAACTCCGGCCCGGCAGCGTGGCCCGACGCGCCGCCCAGGGGGTCGTCATGACGGATTCCGCAGACGGTTCGGGCGCGTGGGCGGCCGCGGACATCGGCGTACAGCCGTACTGGGAGCTGACGTTCGACGCCGACGGTGATCCGGACGCCGGGCAGCGTGACCGGCTGGTGGCCGGGACGGCGCGGCAGCGCGTCACCGACCTGCTGGTGTTCGCGCACGGCTGGAACAACGACCGGTCGATGGCCACGCGCCTGTACGGGCGCTTCTTCGCCCCGTTCCCGGCCATGGCGGGCGCGGGGGTACGGCTCGGCTACACCGGCGTGATCTGGCCCGCGATGCGCTTCACGGACGAGCCGATCCCGGACTTCGACCCGGTGGCGGCGGGCCCGCACGCGGCACCGGCCGGGCCGCCGCTGCTGGACGACACGTCGCTGCGTGCCCTCGCGCGGACGTTCCCCGGCCGGGAGCTGACGCTGCGGCGCCTCCAGGAGCTGCTCGCGGAGCGGCCGGCGGCCCGTTCCGCCTTCGACGAGTTCGCGCGCCTCGTACGCGAACTGGTGGTGGTGCGCGAGACCAGCCCGGCACAGCGACTGGCCGAGGACACGGGGGACGGCACGCCCGCGATGCTCACCGACGACCCGCTGGGAGTGTGCGAGGTCTTCACGGCGGCGCTGGAGAAGTGCGGCCACCAAGAGCTGTTCGGTGACGGGCTCAAGCGGCTCTGGAACGGCGCCAAGGAGTTCCTGCGGCAGACGGCCTACTACGCCATGAAGCGGCGCGCGGGGGTGGTGGGCCAGCTGGGGCTGGGGCCGGCGCTCGGCAAGCTGGCCAAGGGCGCGCCGGGCACCCGGATCCACCTGATCGGGCACAGCTTCGGCGCCCGCCTGGTGTCGTACGGGCTGCGCGGCATGCCGCCCGGCGTGACCGGGGTGAAGTCCGTGACCCTGCTGCAAGGGGCCTTCTCGCACTACGCGTTCGCCGCCCGGCTGCCGCACGACCCGGACCGCGGCGGGGCGCTCCAGGGGGTGCAGCAGCGGGTGGACGGTCCGACGGTGTCCTGCTACTCGCGGCACGACTCGGCACTGAGCATGCTGTACCCCCTGGCCTCGAAGCTCTCCGGCGACTCGGCGAGCTTCCAGGGCCTGTTCGACCGGTGGGGCGCGATCGGCCACGACGGCATCCAGGCCGTGGACGGCGCCCGGCGCGTGCGCCTGGGCACGGCGGTACCCGGCAAGGGCTGCGTGAGCATCGACGCGTCCTCGGTGGTCCGGGACGGTCCCCCGCCGGCCGGGGCACACAGCGACGTCTGCCACGGTGAGCTGGCGCGCGTGGTGCTCTCTGCCGGGCGGGTGGCGACGAAATAGGCCGGGGAGCCGTACGCCGAACGGCTGTCCGGTTCCGGTCGCGTGCCCGCCGCCCGGTACGGGGCGGAAGGAGCCAAGTGGGCCGCGGCGCGGATCGAACGGCCGCGGCGCGGGTACCAGCAGTCACCGGCGCACCTCTCGCAAAGGCTGCCGGTAGCGCGCCGCGGCCGGAAGGCGGACGACCTTAACTTTCTCAAATCCCCACAGATGTACGGTGGATGATGCACACGAGGCGCGCCGGGCGCCGCGGGGGGCATCGGGAGCGAGTGGCGCGACCGGTGCGGCGCGGGTGCCGCCACCACGTATCCGCAAGACAGTTCGATGGATCCGGCGGACGGCCCGCTACGTCCATTCCCTGTCCAGTCGGGTCCTCCCCACGGAGGTGGGATGAATTGGCCGGTTTCAGAGCTCTCGCAGAACAGGTCCGCAACCCCCGTCTCGTCGCCACGCAGCGGCGTACGGCGTTGCGCAAGTGCCTGGAGCGCTTCGCCCCGTACGGGCACCGCGCGACCTGGCACCATCTGTGCACCAGGGCGGGCATCGCGACCGAGGACCGCGAACCCGACCCGGCGCGGCTGATGGCCGCGCTGGAGGAACTGGAGGAGGCCCGCGCCGTCTGGCTCGGGTACGAGAAGGAGTTCGCGGCGCGCCGGCGCCGCGAGAAGCACGACGGCATCCGGCAGCCCAGCGCGCTCGACGACTGGCACCGGCGCACCTGGGGCGGCTGTGACATCGTGCCGTGCGAGGCGCCCGACCGGCATCCGGCGGCGCCGCTGGCCGCGGTGCTGCGCAGCGTGATCCGGGCGATGGAGTCGGGCACGCCGCGGTCCGGCTGCCCGGTGTGCGGGACGCGGCGCTTCGTGTGGCGCACGGACCTCGAACGTTTTCCGATGGCCGGACCGGTGTGCCAGGAGTGCGGGATCGTCGCGCCGCTCTCGGTGCTGACGCGGGAGGCGCTGGCGGAGGCGCGGGAGTCCTCACGCACACGGCGGCTGTACGTGGCGGCCTGAGCCGGGCGGGCCCGGGGCGAGGGCGCGGGGCGTCCGTCCCGCCGCCGGGGCCCGTTGTCAGACCCTGGTGTCATGCTCGGGGGCATGGTTCAGGTATGCCTCAACGGCTCACGGAACGCCGCCGGTTCCGGGGTGGTGCCGATGATCCCGGCGGAGCTGGCCGATGCCGCGGGGAAGGCGGTCGCGGCCGGCGCCCGGGACATCCACCTCCACCCCAGGTCGCCGTGCGGGCGGGAGTCGCTCACGCCGGACGTGCTGGTACCGGTGCTGGAGGCGGTGCGGGCCGTGGTGGACGTGCCGGTGGGGGTCACCACCGGCGCGTGGGCCGAGCCGGACCCGGAGCGCAGGGTGGCCTGCGTACGGGCGTGGCCGGTGCTGCCCGACCACGCCTCGGTGAACTGGCACGAGCCGGGCGCCGAGGCGGTCGCCGCCGCCCTGCTGGAGCGCGGCGTCGGCGTCGAGGCGGGCATCTGGTCGGGCACGGACGGCGCGGAGCGCTTCGCCGCCTCGCCGTTGGGACCGCGGGTGCTGCGGGTGCTGGCCGAGGTCATGGATCCGTGTGCCGGGACGGCGCGGGAGACGGGGCGCGGTCTGCTGCGCGCGCTGGACGCGTTCGGCGCGCACGGTCGCCCGGTGCTGCTGCACGGCGAGGACGGCGGGGCCTGGCCGGTGCTGCGGCTCGCCGGGGAGCTGGGGCTGGCCACCCGTATCGGCGTCGAGGACACCCTGCTGCTGCCGGACGGTTCGCCCGCGGCCTCCAACGCGGAGCTGGTGCGGGCGGCGCTGCGGGAGTCGGCGCCGGAGCGCGAGCGCGGGGCGGCGGGCGGGAGCGGGAGCGGCGAGGGCCTGCGTACGGGAGACAGTGGCGTACGGCCTGGAGGGGACGGCGTAGGGCCCGGGCCCAGCGTCACGCGGCCTGGAAGGGACGGCATACGGCCGGACGCCGTACCGACCCGGACGCGGCGGCGTACTTCCCCGGGGTAGGTGAGCGATGTACGTTCCGCGTCATGCGCGCGCCCGCCCCTTCCCGTACCGTCGCGCCGCCGGGATGGAGCCGTTGGCTCGTTCCGCCCGCGGCACTGTCCATTCACCTCGCCATCGGGCAGGCCTATGCCTGGAGCGTGTTCAAGCCGCCTCTGGAGTCCTCGCTCGGGCTGTCCGGCACGGCCTCCGCGCTGCCCTTCCAACTGGCCATCGTGATGCTGGGGCTGTCCGCGGCCTTCGGCGGCACCCTCGTCGAGCGCAACGGTCCGCGCTGGGCGATGGCCGTCTCGGCCGTCTGCTTCTCCTCCGGCTTCCTGGTCGCGGCGCTCGGCGCGGCCACCCGGCAGTACTGGCTCGTCGTCCTCGGTTACGGCTTCATCGGCGGCATCGGCCTGGGAATCGGCTACATCTCCCCCGTGTCGACACTCCTGAAGTGGTTCCCCGACCGCCCCGGCACGGCCACCGGCATCGCCATCATGGGCTTCGGCGGCGGCGCCCTGATCGCCTCCCCGTGGTCCGCCGGGCTGCTGGACGCCCTGGGCCGGGACACTTCCGGCATCGCCCGGACGTTCCTGGTCATGGGGCTGGCGTACGCCGTCTTCATGACGCTCGGCGTGCTGCTGGTACGGGTGCCGTCCACCGGGCCGGACGGTCCCGACGCAGGCCGGGCGGCGGCCGCTCCCCGCCCGCTGGTCACCACCGCACAGGTCTCGGCCCGTAACGCCCTGCGCACTTGGCAGTTCTGGTGTCTGTGGGTGGTTCTGTGCACGAACGTCACGGCGGGCATCGGCATCCTGGAGAAGGCCGCGCCGATGGTCTCCGACTTCTTCGCCCGCAGCTCCGCGCCGGTGAGCGCGTCGGCCGCCGCGGGCTTCGTCGGGCTGCTCTCGCTCGCCAACATGCTCGGCCGGATCGTCTGGTCGGCCACCTCCGACCTGGCGGGCCGCAAGCACGTCTACCGCCTCTACCTGGGCGCCGGCGCGCTGATGTATCTGCTGATCGCGCTGGCCGGGGATGCCTCCAAGCCGCTGTTCATCGGCTGCGCCGCGATCATCCTCTCCTTCTACGGCGGCGGGTTCGCCACCGTACCGGCCTATCTGAAGGACCTGTTCGGCACGTACCAGGTGGGGGCGATCCACGGCCGGCTGCTCACCGCCTGGTCCACCGCGGGCGTGCTGGGGCCGCTGATCGTCAACGCCGTCGCCGACGCGCGCCGCTCCTCCGGGCACACCGGTTCCGAGCTGTACACGGCGTCCTTCTTCGTCATGATCGGGCTGCTCGTCATCGGGTTCGCCGCCAACGAGCTGGTACGGCCCGTGCACCCCCGGTACCACGAACCGCCGCCCACCGGGGCCGAGCCCGCGGACGCCGCGTCCGCCGCCCCGAAGGGAGCCGCCCCGTGACCGCCCGTCGCACCGCCCTGCTCGTCCTGGCCTGGCTGTGGGTGGGCCTGCCGTTCGGGTACGGCCTTTACGAACTGGCCCTGAAACTGAGACAACTCTTCACGGGCTGACCGGACCCCAGGTCGGACCGACATCACCCCCTACCCCCACCCACGTACCCGAAGGCGGACGTCCATGGCAGAGCTGCACGACCTGACCGCTCTGGAACAGGCAGCGGGGGTGCGGACCGGCGAGCTGTCCCCTGTCGAGATCACCGAGCACTATCTCGCCCGCGCCGAGGAACTGGACGCCACGCTCGGCGCGTTCCTCACCCGTACCCCCGACCTCGCCCGCAAACAGGCGGCCGCGGCGGAGGAGGAGGCCGCCGCCGCGCGCCGCGAGGGTCGTACGCTGCCGCCGCTGCACGGCGTGCCCGTACCGGTCAAGGACCTCAACCAGGTCGCCGGTGTGCGCTGCACGATGGGGTCGCGGACGCTGGCCGACAACGTGGCGCAGATGGACGATCATGTCGTCACCAGGCTGCGCCAGGCAGGCACGATCCTGCTCGGCAAGACCAACACCCCCGAGTTCGGGCTCCCCTGCTACACGGAGAACCTTCTCGCGCCGCCCGCCCGCACCCCCTGGGACCTGGAGCGTTCGGCGGGCGGTTCGAGCGGCGGGGCCGCCGCCGCGGTGGCCGGCGGGCTGGCCCCCGTGGCGCACGGCAGCGACGGCGGCGGGTCCGTCCGCATCCCCGCCTCCGTCTGCGGGCTGTACGGCATCAAGCCGAGCCGCGGTCTGATCAGTTCCGGCCCGCTGCTGCACGACGTGGCGGGCCTGGGCACCTCGGGCCCGCTCGCCCGTACGGTCGCGGACGCCGCCGCGCTGCTGGACGCGATGGCCGGCCCGATGCCCGGCGATCCGTACGCGGCGCCCGCGCTGCCGCCCGGCGAGACGTACACCGCGTACGCCGGACGCGATCCGGGGCGGCTGCGCATCGGCTGGCTGGCCGACGCGCCGTTCCCCGGAACCGAGGTGCACCCGGACTGCCGGGCCGCCGTCATGGAGACGGCCGCGCTCCTCGCGGACCTCGGCCACGAGGTCGACGAGCTGATGCTGCCCGCCGACGACAGCGTCCGCCTCGCCTTCACCCGCGTCTGGTCGGTGATCGCCGCCAACCGCCCGGTACCGCCGGAGCACGAGGCGGACCTGATGCCGCTGACCCGCTACCTGCGGGCGCGCGGCGCGGAGATCCCGGCGGTCGAGTACGCGCGGTCGCTGTACGCGTTCCGGATGCTCGGGCAGCTGATCGCCGACGGTGTGATGCCGCGGAACGGCGGCTTCGACGTGGTGCTGACCCCGACGGTCGCCCAGCCGCCGCCGCGCGTCGGCGCACTGCGCAACGACGCGGACCCGCAGGCCGAGTTCGCCGTGGTCGGCGCGTTCACCCCGTACACGCCGCTGTACAACGTCACCGGTCAGCCCGCGGTGAGCATCCCGCTGCACTGGAACGCGGCGGGCCTGCCGATCGGTGTCATGCTCGGCGGGCGGTACGGGGCGGACGCGACGCTCGTCGCGCTCTCCGCGCAGTTGGAGGAGGCCCGGCCGTGGGCGGGGCGCAAACCTGAAGTGTGGTGAGGCTCAGCGGCCCGCGCCCCGGCGTGCGGGTCGGCGGCCGTCGTCCCGCGCGCCGGGGCCCCCGGCTCCGGTCACACAGCGCTCGTCCGTACCGGAGCCCTCCGCTCCGGGCTCGCGGCGGTCCTCCGGGGCACCCGCACCGGACGGGCCGCCGCCGGACGCGCTGCCGCGTGCCCGGGCCGGTCCGCCCACCCGGTCCACCCGCAGCCGCCGCGCACCCGGGCCCTGCTCGCCGAGCTGGTCGTACGGGTTCGACAGCGCGCACTTCTGCAGGGACAGGCAGCCGCAGCCGATGCAGTCGGTCAGCCGGTCGCGCAGCTCCACGAGCTGGGTGATGCGCTCCTCCAGCTCCTCGCGCCAGACCTCGGAGAGCCGGGCCCAGTCGTCCCGGTTGGGCGTGCGCTCGTCGGGCAGCTCGGCGAGCGCGTCGCGGATCACGGCGAGCGGGATGCCGACCCGCTGGGCAGCGCGCACGAAGGCGACCCGGCGCAGCGCGTCACGGGTGTAGCGGCGCTGGTTGCCCGCGGTCCGGGTACTGCTGATCAGCCCTTTGGACTCGTAGAAGTGCAGGGCGGAGACGGCCGCGCCGCTGCGCGCGGAGAGCTGGCCGACCGTGAGCTCGTGGACCTTGTAAGGAAGCTGAGGCACGGGACAACCCTATCCGTGGACATACCTGGTGGGCTGCGGGGATGCGCCCGGCCCGGGCACGCGCGGCCCCGGTGCGCCCGGCCCGGGCACGCGCGGCCCCGGTGCGCCCGGCCCCGGCACGCGCGGTCCGCCGGCGGCACCGCGCGGGCGGCCGGCCCCGCTCACAGGTGGAAGCGGCTGAGCGTCTCCGCGACACAGACCGGCTTCTCGCCGCCCTCCCGCTCGACGGTCACCGTCGTCGCGAGCTGCACGCCGCCGGGCACCTCCGTCACGCCCGCGATCCGGGCCGTCGCCCGCAGCCGCGAGCCGACCGGGACGGGGGCGGGGAAACGGACCTTGTCCACGCCGTAGTTGATGCCCATTTTAACGTTGTCGACGCGCAGCAGCTGCGGTACGAGGGCGGGCAGCAGCGCCAGTGTCAGGTAGCCGTGCGCGATGGTGGTACCGAACGGTCCGGACGCGGCCCGTTCCGGGTCGACGTGGATCCACTGGTGGTCGCCGGTGGCGTCGGCGAACAGATCGATCCGCTTCTGGTCGATCTCCAGCCAGTCACTGGTGCCGAGGTCCTCGCCGACCGCGTTCCGCAGTTCGTCGAGCGATCCGAACACCCGGGGCTCTGCCATGTCCGTATGCCTCCTCAGGCTCCGCACGCGTGGACCGTACCGTCCGCCACGCCACCGACTAAGCGCTTGCTCAGCATGTGCGGCTGACCCGCCCCTGTCAATGCCCTCCCGGCTCCGCGGATCCGCCCCGGGCCCGGCTCACGGCCGCGCCCCGACCATGCGCAGGACGAGCCCCGCGTACAGCTCCCCCACCTCCTCGGGCGTACGGGCCCCCTCGGCCGAGAACCAGCGGGCCACGTCCACGCAGAGCGACAGCACCGCGAGGGTGGTGCCCGGCACGTCACCGACCGTGAACTCCCCCGCGTCGGCACCGTCCTGAAGGATGCCGCGCAGCGAACGGTCGGTACGCCGCCGCAGGTCGGCGACGTGTGCGTAGTGCTCCTCGCTCAGCGCCTGCAGTTCGTACTGGATCACCCGGGCAGTGGTGTGGTGCCGGGCGTGCCAGCACGCGAACGTACGGACGGCCGCCCCCAGCCGCTCGGTGGGGCCGCCGTCGGCACCGGCCGCCGCCTCCATGATCCGCAGGGCCTTCTCGTGGCCGACGCCGCTGATCCGGAAGAGCAGCTCTTCCTTGGTCCTGTAGTGGATGTAGAGCGCGGCGGGGCTCATACCGGCCCGGCCCGCGATGTCACGGGTGGTGGTGGCGTGGTACCCGCGCTCGGCGAACGCCTGAACGGCAGCACGGACCAGGCGACGAGCCGCCTCCGGAGCCACGTCCGCCCAGTCCTCCCCCGAGCCGTCCGCCAACTCCGCCTCCGCACCCATCGCACACCCCGATCCTCGCCCCGCCACGGACCATCCACGACGGACCGAACACCTTACCGCGCCGGTGAGCAAGCGCTTAGTGCCCAGCCCGCCACCGTGGGCGGTGCTGCGGCGGGCGATGGCCGCGATGATGCCGCGTTCGCGGAGCCGGTCACGGCAGATGTCGTGGTCGTGGCCGCGGCCGGCGAACAGCGACTCCGGCGTCCGGCGGGGATGGCCCAGGCGGCCGCGGACGGGTGGGACGGCATCCAGGAGCGGCACAAGTCGGGTGACGTCGTTGTAGTTGCCGCCGGTGAGGATGACCGCAAGCAGGGTGCCGCGCCCGTCGGTGATCAGGTGGTGTTCGGAGCCGGCTCGGCCTCGGTCGACCGGCGAGGGGTCTGTCCGGCTCCCCCGTTCATGGCCCGCACATGGCCGGAGTCGGCCACAGCCCGCGACCAGTCCGGGCACGCAGCCCTGTTCAACTCGGCCGGCAGCAACTCGCACAGCCGCTGCCGGACTCCGGCCCCGTTCCAGTCCCGCAGCCGACGCCGGCAGGTCATGCCGGACCCGAAGCCCAGCTCCTTGGGCAGACAGACCCGCTGAATGTCGGTGTACAGCACGAACAGGACGCCGCCCAGCTGCGTCGATCCGTCCGCCGTCGTTCCACCGTCGCACGGTCCATCAGCCCGGCGGCGGAGCCGAGGTCCCTCCGCAGAGTGATCCGCCACCTGCCGGCGACTGCGATCGTCATCACCGAACGGGTCCGCCGGCGGCCCGCTGGGAACGGGGATCACACATGCCGTCATCCGCACGCCGCGAGGATCGCGTTGCCGCTCGGCCCGGTCGGTTTCGCGTCGCCTGGCAGGCGGCCCACGAACCCATCCCCGGCGCGTCCCGATGTCTGCGGCTCACCGCCCATGCCGTGGCCCTTCGTCGTCCTGCCCTCGAGCCTGTGGGGACCGCTCCTGGCCGTGCTGACCCTCGCGTACCACAAGCGCCGCCGCGCAGGAGCACACGAGCCGCGGGATGAGCGTTGAGCATGCCCTCGCTCATTCTGTCCGGAGTTCGCAGAGGCGCCGGGGGGCGGCCCGGGGGCCGGGGAGTCTCAGAACGCCGAGACCCCCGTGACCGCCCGCCCGATCACCAGCTTCTGGATCTGGCTGGTGCCCTCGTACAGGGTCATCACCCGGGCGTCGCGGAGCAGTTTGCCGACCGGGTACTCGTCGATGTAGCCGTAGCCGCCGAAGACCTGGAGGGCGTTGTTGGCGGCGCGTACGGCCGCCTCGGAGGCGAAAAGTTTGGCCTTGGAGGCTTCGGTGGCGAACGGCTTGCCGCGGTCGATCAGGTCGGCGACCCGCCAGGTCAGCAGGCGGGCGGCGTCCACGTCGACGGCGATGTCGGTGATCAGTTCCTGGACGAGTTGGTGGTGGGCGATGGTCCGGCCGAACTGTTCGCGCTGCGTGGCGTGGCCGACGGCGGCGTCCAGGGCGGCCTGGGCGATCCCCACGCAGCCGGCGGCGACCGACATACGCCCCTTGGCCAGGGCCGACATCGCGACGGAGAAACCTTTCCCTTCCGGAGCCAGCAGGGCGTCGGCAGGCACCCGTACGTCCTCCAGTACCAGTTCGGCGGTGGCCTGGCCGCGCAGCCCCAGCTTGCCGTGGATCTCCCGGCGCTCCAGACCGGGCGTGTCGGCGGGGACGAGGAAGGCGCTGACGCCCTTGTGGCCGGGGGCGTCGCCGGTACGGGCGAAGAGCAGCACCACGTCGGCCCAGGTGCCGTTGGTGATGAACATCTTGCTGCCGTTGACGACGTACGTGCCGCCCTCCCGTACGGCGCGGGTGGCCAGATTGCCCGCGTCGGACCCGGTGCCGGGCTCGGTGAGGCCGAAGCAGCCGATGGCCTCGCCGGAGGTCAGCGGGGGCAGCCACCGGCGCTTCTGCTCCTCGTCGCCCCAGGCCGCGACGGTCTTGGCGACCAGGCCCAGGGATACGGAGACGATGCCGCGCACCGCGGAGTCGCCGCGGCCCAGCTCTTCGGTGACCAGCGCGTAGGCGAGGTGGTCGCCTCCGGAGCCGCCGTACTCCTCGGGGACGGTCAGGCCGAGGAAGCCGACCTCGCCGAGTTTCTTCACGATGCCCCGGTCGACCCGTTCGGACCGGTCCCAGGCGGCGGCGTGCGGGGTGATCTCGCGGTCGACGAAGTCCTTGGCGAGCTGCCGGGCGGCAGCCTGCTCCTCGCTGAGCTCCAGGTTCATCAAGGCCCCTTGGGGAGGGTGACGGCAGCCGGGCCGTCCGGAACAGCCGGACGGGCATTAACTACCACTGCTAGTTTTCGGGCGGCAGCCTCTACTATGTGCGGCATGGCCCGACCCCGCAAGCCCCTCCTGAGCCGGGAGCGCATCGTCACCACCGCCCTCGCGCTCATCGACGCGGAGGGCCTGGCCGCCCTGTCCACACGGCGGCTCGCCGCCGAGCTGGGCGTCAGCGGGCCGTCCCTGTACAACCACTTCACGACCAAGGACGAGATCCTGGACGCCGTCGCCGACACGGTGATCGCCGAGGTGGACGTATCGGCCCTCGGCACCGGCGCGGACTGGCGCACCGGACTGCTGGCCTGGGCCCGTTCCTACCGCGCGGCACTCGCCGCGCACCCGAACATCGTCCCGTTCCTCGCCCAGGGGCCCGGCCGCCGCCCGGCCGGCCTGAAGATGGCCGACGCGGCCTTCGGCGGCATGGTGGAGGCCGGCTGGCCACCCGCCCAGGCGACCCGGATCTGCGCCATGGTCCGGTACTTCGTCGCGGGCTCCGCGCTCGGCTCCTTCGCGCGCGGCTTCGTGGACGACCCGGGCGCCTACGACCCGGCCGACTACCCGCACCTGGGCCAGGCGCACCTGCTCGCCGAGCATCAGCAGCGGGTCGACGAGGGCGCGTTCGAGACAGGGCTGCTGGCGCTGGTCGACGGGCTGGCGCTGCGGCACCCGGATCCCGCCCCGCCGCCGCACAGGTAGCTGTAAGGTACATCCGCCCGGGTGGTCCCGGTGCGGTGCGGTGCGCGTACGGCCCGACGGCGTACTCCGCCCGCCTGAGAGCTGCGTCCGAGGGGAGACGACGTGCGTGATCCGATCGCCGCGCCACGGGGCCGGAGCGCGCCCCGGCCCCGGCACCGCCCGGCCCGGTTCGCCGTCCACGTGCTGCGCGGCCATGCCCAGGTCGACTTCCTGCCGAGCGCGGTCACCGGCGCGGTCTTCTCGGTGGCGCTGTGCGCGGCGGGCTGGGCGTACGGCCTGTACGGGCTCCTCGGCACCGCCACGGGCACGGCCACGGCGCACCTGCTCGGCGTGGACCGCGAACGGGTCGCCGCGGGCCTGGAAGGCTTCAACGCGTGCCTGGTCGCCGTCGGTTCGGCGGTCTTCCTCGGCCCCGGACACCTGTCCACCGCCCTGCTCGCGGTGGGCGGCAGCGTGGTGGTCACGGTCGTCACCGCCGCCGTCGCCCGCGTACTGGGCACCTGGCGACTGCCGACGCTCACCCTCCCGTTCTGCCTGGTCGCGAGCGCGCTGACGACCGCGGCGCCGGGCTTCGCGCGCCTCTGGCACCAAGGCCCGGTCCCGGCGGCACTGCCACGGTCCGCCGGGCCGCCGTCCGCGCTGTCCCTCACCGACCTGTGGCACGGGCTGTTCGCCAACGTCGCCCAGATCTTCTTCATGCCGCAGTGGTACGTCGGCGCGCTCTTCCTCGCCGGCATCTTCGCCGCGAACCGGACGGCCGGGGCGATGGCCTGCCTGGGCAGCCTGGCCGGCACCGGCACCGCGTGGGCACTGGGCGCACCGGCGGCGCAGGTCGCGTCCGGCGCCGCGGGCTACAACGCGGTACTGGTCACGATGGCCCTGTGCGGGGTGTTCCTGCCGGCCGGCCCCCGGACCGCGGCATACGCGGTCGCGGGCGCCGCGACCGCGACGGCCCTGACCTCCACCCTGACCGCCCTCACCGCTCCCTCCGGAGGCCATACCTTCACCTGGCCGTTCGTCCTGACGACCTTCGCCTTCCTGGCGGCGGCCCCGGCCTTCCCGCGCCTACGCAAGGCCGGAAGACCGGCGCCCGCACCGGCTCCACCGACCACCTCCACATCGGCCTGAAGCACCTCGCCCGGAAAGAAACACATGGCTGACCGCGGCGGCCACCGGCACCCCCTTCCGCTCGCGGCTCCGCCCGGTGCTGACGCCGGAGGACGGCGTACGCAAGCTGCGCGCCCAGAGGGACCGGCTCGTCGTGGGGGCGGCCCTCGCTCTCTCTCATGGTCGGTGCCTTCACCACGGTGGCCACAGGTGCGGCCTGGCTCAACGGCACGCTGCCGGGCGGCTTCACGGCGGAGTATGGCTGGTCCGCGTACGCCCGGCGGCGCAGCCTCCTCAGTTCCGCCGTGCCTCAGCGCTCAGGTACCGCCGCAGCCCCACGTACTCCAGCACCGCGTACACCCCCACCACCACCGCCCCGGTCACCAGGAACACGGTGCCCAGGCCGGTGAGGGGCAGGAGGCCGGAGAAGGTGAGGAGGAGCATGGCCACGAAGGAGAGGGCGTTGCCCGCGACGACGGCTGTGGCCGGGCCGGTGGGGATGCGCGGGTAGCCGGCGATCAGGGCGAGGGCGGCGGCGCCGCCCAGCATGGCGATGCCGATCGGGACGGACCAGGTCGTGGGCATGCCGAGCGGTTCGCTGAGCGCCTTGCCGCCGGCGAGCATGAAGACGCCGAACGCGACGGTGCTCCAGCTGTCGATCCGCAGGACCCTGCGCAGCAGGCCCGCCCCGGCGTCGGTCGCCGGAGCGGGGCGGGCGGCGGTGCCGGTCGTGGTGCTCGTGGTGCTCATACGCGTCTCCTCCTGGCGTGGGCCGGTCCGGCCGGGGCAGCCCGGCAGGAGGAGACGATGCCGTCACCGGGGCAGGGCTTCAATGACCTCCCAGGTCATGAGACCGATGACCGGCGGGGCCGCGGGACGTGCGCGAAGGCTCAGAAGACGATCAGGGCGCGGCCTCCCCTGCCCTCCCGCATCGCCTGGAAGGCGGCGGGGATGCCGTCGAGGGTGATGTGCTCGGTGACCATGCCGGACAGGTCGAGGGCTCCGCTGCGGACGTGTCCGGCGATGCGCGGCAGGTCGGCGGCCGGGTCGCTGTTGCCGTAGACGCAGCCGGACAGCGTACGGCCGAAGTAGAAGAGTTCCAGGGCGGAGAAGGTGACCTGCTGGTCCTGGCCGCCGATGCCGACGACGGTGGTGCGGCCGCCGCGCCGGGTGGACGACCAGGCCGTACGGATGGTGGCCGCCCGTCCTACGCATTCGATCGCGACGTCCGCGCCGTGTCCGCCGGTGAGTCCGCGGACGCGCTTGGCGGTGTCGTCCGATGCGAGAAGGAACTCGGTGGCGCCCGCGGCGCGCGCCAGTTCCTCCTTGGCCGGGGACACGTCCACGGCCACGATCGGGCCGGCTCCCGCGATCCGCGCGGCCTGGAGGGTGGCCAGGCCCACGCCGCCCGCGCCGAACACCGCCACCGACTCCCCCGCCCGTACCCGCGCGCTGTGGTGGACCGCGCCCCATCCGGTCAGCACGGCGCAGCCCAGCAGCGCCGCGTCGGTGAGCGGCACGCCGGCCGGCAGCGGCAGTGCCGCGTGGGCCGGGACGACCGTCTCCTCGGCGAAGACCGCGGTGCCGAGGCCGGGATAGAGGTCGCTGCCGTCGGCGGCCAGCTTGGCGTACGGAGTGTTCGCCGCCGCGGCGGAGTCCGCGCACAGCCAGGGTTCGTCCAGGCCGCAGAAGTGGCAGCTGCCGCAGGCCGGGGCCCAGTTCAGGACGACCTGGTCGCCCGGTGCGTGGGTGCTGACGCCCGCGCCGACGGCGGTGACGGTGCCCGCTCCCTCGTGCCCGAGGACGGCGGGCGCGGGCTGCCGCAGCGTCCCGTCGGACAGCGAGAGGTCGGAGTGGCAGACGCCGGCCGCCGCCAGGCGGATCCGCACCTGGCCCGGCCCGGGCCCGGGCAGTTCGATCTCGGCGACCTCCAGCGGGGCGCCCACGGCGGTCAGTACGGCGGCACGGGTCATGCGGATGTGGCTCCCTGTTCTGAGGGGCGGACGGGTACGGCGACGGTTCTCCGGGCCGGTACGGGCGCGGGTACGTACGGCACGGGTGCGGGTACGGCGGCGGCCGCGCGGAACTGACGGCTCAGAGCTGGAGGGACTTGGTCTGGAGGTACTCGCCCAGACCGTGCGGTCCCAGTTCCCGGCCGATGCCGGACTGCTTGTAGCCGCCGAACGGCGCTAGCGGGTTGAAGCGCCCGCCGTTGATGTCGACCTGGCCGGTGTCCAGGCGCTTCGCGAAGGCGACCGCCTCGTCCTCGTCACCCGCCCAGACGGCGCCGGCCAGGCCGTAGACCGTGCCGTTGGCGATCCGTACGGCCTCCTCCTCGTCCGCGTAGGGCAGGACCGCGACGACCGGGCCGAAGATCTCCTCCTGGGCGATGGTCATGCCGGGCGTGACGTCGGCGAAGAGCGTCGGGCGGACGTAGTAGCCCCGCTCGCACCCCGCGGGGGCGTCCGGGCCGCCCGCGACGACGCGGGCGCCCTCCTCGATGCCGCGCTCGATGTAGCCGCGGACGCGGTCGCGCTGGGTGGCGCTGACGACCGGGCCCAGGCGGACGGCGCCGTCCAGCGGGTCGCCCGGCACGTACTTGGCGATGGCCGCAGCGGCCAGTTCCACGGCTTCGTCGTACCGGTCGGCGGGGATCAGCATCCGGGTCCAGGCGCTGCACGTCTGGCCGGAGTTGGCCATCACGTTGGCGATGCCGACGCCGACGGCCTTGCCCAGGTCGGCACTGGGCAGCACCACGTTGGCGGACTTGCCGCCGAGTTCGAGGGCGCAGCGCTTGACGGCGGCGCCGGCGATGGCGCCGATCTTCCTGCCGACGGCGGTCGATCCGGTGAAGGAGACCAGGTCCACGTCCGGGTGCTCGGCCAGCGCCTGGCCGGCGACCGGCCCGTACCCGGTGACGAGGTTGAAGACACCGGCCGGCACGCCCGCCGCGGCCACGCACTCGGCGAAGAGCCGGGCGGTCAGCGGGGTGTTCTCGGCGGGCTTGAGGACGACCGTGCAGCCCGCGGCGAGCGCCGGGGCCACTTTGGCGACGATCTGGTGCAGGGGGTAGTTCCAGGGGGTGATCGCGCCGACCACACCGACCGGTTCGTGCAGGACGGTGGAGGTGCCGATCTTCTCCTCGAACGCGTACGAGGCGGCCAGTTCGGCGTACGAGCCGGCCACCGCGACCGGGACGGCGGCCTGCACCGCCTTGCTGAACGCCAGTGGCGCGCCCAGCTCGGACGTGATCGTTTCGGCGATCTCCGCGGCGCGCCCGGCGAGCTGGTCGCGCAGCGCGGTCAGCCGGGCGGCGCGCTCGGCGGGCGCGGTGCGGGACCAGCCGGGCAGGGCGGCGCGGGCGGCCCGTACCGCGGCGTCCACGTCCTGCGCGGTGCCGGCGGGGACGGTGGCGATGACCCGTTCGTCGGCCGGGTTGACGACGTCGATGGTGTCCGGTCCGGTGGCGGGGCGCCAGCTCCCGTCGATGTACATAGCGTCGTGCTGCTTCACGTCGTCGCCCTCCCACGCCGGTTGCTGTCCCGTGAGCCCCGAAGGTACCCGCCGGGCCAAACTAGCGGTGGTAGTTTTTCAGCGCCAGCCCCCCTTACCGGCCACCGCTGCCCACCACGCGTCCGGCGTGTCCCGTACGAGCGGGCCCGCCGGCCCCGGGGGGGGGGGGGGGGGGGGGGGGGGGGGGGGAAACCCCCCCCCCCCCCCCCCAACAACCCCCCCCCCTCTCTTCCTTTCCCCCC